>JBBQWZ010000077.1:0-1619 GCA_038210135.1 Bryobacterales bacterium | reverse complement strand
CACGGCTGGCAGGTCACGCAGAATCCATTGCTCCGCCAGACTGCGGAAGGAATTATTGCCTGGGTCAACCAAGTCCTCTCCGATCAGGAAAACGGCGGTTTCTACGCCAGCCAGGACGCGGACTATTCGCTAGACGACGACGGCGATTACTTTACCTGGACGCTCGACGAACTTCTCGCCGCACTCAGCCCCGAAGAAGCGCGCGTTATGGAGCTGTACTACGACGTCGAGGCCCAGGGTGAAATGCATCACAACCCGGCGAAAAATGTTCTGTGGATCGCGCGGGAACCCGCTGAAATCGCCTCGCAACTCGGGTTGCAGGAATCCGCGTTGAGTTCGACTATCGAAGCCGCAAAACCGAAAATGCTTGCCGCGCGCCTTCCGCGCCCGACTCCCTTCGTGGACAAAACCATGTACGTCGCCTGGAACGCCATGTTCGTTTCCGCCTACCTCGACGCCGCTCGCGTCCTCGACGGCCTGGTGTCCGAAACTTCCCGCCGCTTCGCTCTGAAATCTCTCGACCGCATGCTCAACGAAGTCTGGAGTGAAACCCGCGGCTTCGGCCATCGTATTGGCGGCCCGGCGCTCGACGGTTCGCTCGACGACCAGGTCTTTGGAGTGCTCGCTCTGCTGGATGCCTACGAAAGCACCCTGGATTCACGCTACTTCGACGCCGCCAAAAAAACTCTGGATCTCGCTATAGCTCGTTATGGAGACGCCGAAGCCGGCGGCTTCTTTGATCGCCCCAGCGACGCCGCACCGATGGGCGGTCTCGATGTACGGCGAAAACCCTTTCAGGATTCGCCCACGCCCGGCGCCAATTCCGCTGCCGCCATCGCACTGCTCCGCATCTTCGCCTTCAGCGGTGAAGAGCGCTATCGTGACTTTGCCGAAAAAACACTCGAAGCTTTCTCAGGCGTTGCCTCACAGTACGGATTGTTCGCCGCCACCTACGGACTGGCCGCCAATCTCTTCACCCATCATCCGTTGCAGATTGTTGTGACCGGTGCGGCCGACGATAGGGTCGCGCAATCTCTGGAGTTGGCCGCTCATCGCAGCTTCCGTTTTGGCAAAGCCGTGCTTCGTGTGATGCCCGGAACAAATCTGTCGCATCTTGCCGGCGCGCTGAAAGAAACTCTTCCTCACTTGCCGGCTGACAAGGCGTTAGCCATCGTTTGTGCCGGGCACACCTGTTTGCATCCCGCCACAGACGCGGCGCAGTTATCGGCCCTACTCGAGAAAGGCACTGCGGGCATCGCCGCTACACCGTAAAAAAAGGCGCGACAACATCGTCGCGCCCCCATTATTTGCACCATCCTGCTCTTATTTCTTCGGTCGCGATTCCGGAGGAACCAGATTATTCAACCGGTAGTAAACCACTAGTTGCCCGTAGTGTTCTCCGGAGTGCTCAATCAACCCATACGCCAGGTCCGACACATGCATCTTCTGTTTACTGTCCGGATCGGTAACCAAGTCGTTCATCCCCTTGTCGCCTTTCGCTTTGATCACCGCGGCGCCATCTTCCGCGGCCTTTTTCAAGTACGCCACCACGTCCGCCTTCGTCTTGTATTTCGCGCGCGCAGGATCTTCGCTGGCCGGTGTCTGTCCCTGCGCTGGAG
>JBBQWZ010000076.1:0-1988 GCA_038210135.1 Bryobacterales bacterium | reverse complement strand
CCGCGAGCACGCTGGTTTACCATGGTACCCGGCTCGTCCTGATCTTGCGCCGTAACGGACGCGAAGCAGAAGTTCGCGTGCCGCCCGAGGACGCGCAGCTCCCACGATATTTGCACCTCTTGCAGGAGCAGCTCGCCCGGGAGTTTTCACCCGCCCGCCGGATCGAGGTGGAATTGATCAACGATGAACCGGCGCCGACAAGTCCGTATGCCGAGATCTTCAAATCAATAGGGTTTTCCTCAGATTATAAAGCGCTTACGCTCTATCGAAAGATTTGAGATCGCCTCGCTAAGAACCCGTCCAAAAACTACTCCGTGTTTTTCTGGTGGGGGCGAATCGTGTAGTTCCACTGAGGGCAGACCTCGTGGCGGGTCAGTTGGATTGCTTGGAACTCGGCCTTGGTGACCTTCAAGCCTTTCTGATAGGTTCGGTCCAGGTGGGTCGCGGTGACTTTCAGTCCGGTGGTGGTTGTGGTTCGGCGAATAAAGCCCAACAGAATCAGTAGCGTGCTCAGCACATGGCCGGCCCAGGTGGCGGCGATCTGGCTGAAGAGCCGGTGTTCAATCGGATTCCATTTCGAGGTTCCCGGCGGGTAGTGGCAGACCGTGATCGAAAGGCCGCTCTCGTCCGCGAAGTCTTGCAGTCGCTTCTTGTAACGCCGGGAACGCGCTGCGTTGCTGCCGCCGGAATCGGCTTCGATCATGAGGCGTTTGGCTTGCGGGTAGTGCGGTTGGTGCAGACGCCACCAATCGCCGACGGCGTCCACGGCCAGGTCGGGCGTGTCGCTGGAGGAGGTCACGCACACATGCCCCTCGTTGCGTTCCGGATCGTAGACGCCATACGGTGCCGCGCGGCATTTGGCATCGGAGGGGAAGTCGTGATCGTTGACCTTTTCACCCGCCTTACGCCATGTCCGGCCGGCATTCTTGAATTGACCCACGAGTTCCTTTTTCTTCGTGTCCACGCTGATCCGCGGATCGTTGTCGCGGCGGAATTCCTCGCGTTGCGCGGCGATGTGCTTGAACTGCTGATCGCGTTGGGCATGCGACTTTCCGGCGTGCAGCACCTTGCGGTGGCTGCGCAGGCCGTACTTCCGGTCGCGCAATAAACGGCCGATCGTCGTCGGACAGGCGCGGTGGTTCAACTTCTCCGACAACCCGCGCAGCCGCGACCGGACCCACTTTTCGTCCGAACACGGATCGCCCGCGGTTTCGGGAGCAACACATTGCAGCAGGTCGGCAATCAGGGTCTTGTCTTTTTTTCGACGCGCGGCCGACCGCCCCCGGGGAGTCGAACCTGGTCGGTCGGTCGCTCGACCAACTGCGCATCCAGTTCATCACGACCGCGGCGAATTGTTTCCGGATGCAGGCCCGTGATCTCCGCCAGCAGCGTCACCCCGCCATGCCCCAGACGCTTGGCCTCGCGGCCGGCCACCCAACGGCGTTGCTGTTCGTCCAGGCGACCGAGCAACAGATTCAGTTGCCGATGATCTTCTCGATCCGCGACGTCACCCGCCCGACAGCCCGCGCAACCACACTCGTGAATCGGCCGCTCCGTGGCCATGTCCAAACTCCTTCCTTGGAGTGAACGCGATACTACATCAGACGCGCTGATTCACGAAATAGTTTCTGGACGGGTGCTAAGCGATTCGAGGTGGCATTCGTAGGAGATGAAGCCGCCGGATATTTTCAGGGGCCGCGGGGAAGTGTAATGCGCCGGCCAGAGTTTACCGGTTCGCTTGCATCGCTCGCACTGGCAGGCTCGCATCGGCGTGTTTTCGGCAATCGGAGGGAACGTACCGCCCTCGTTCCAGCAATGGTCGATCCAGGAAGCCGAGCAAGCGATCTGCTCAAGTTCCCGCCTCATCTTCTCAAGTCGCGAACACCAGCTGCGTCGGACGGCAATGGGCAACGAGAGTCCGGCATTCTCGAACCTCAACAGGCGATCCAACTCCGCTGGAACGGGTTGGATTTCCGTCATTTTCGAAG
>JBBQWZ010000075.1:0-3609 GCA_038210135.1 Bryobacterales bacterium | reverse complement strand
AAATGTCCGCCCCCATCTTGATGAAATTCAGCGGCGTCCGCAGATCATGCGCCACCGCCAACTCCGTCAACACTTCCACGTCGAGTGCCATCCATTCCCGCGAGACGCGAAGGAAGCGCTCCCGCGATGGCGGGCGAGGCGAATGTCGCCTCCCCAGCGTTAATGAATAACCAAAGCAAGTTGACCGAACAGTGTAGCCGCGGGGCCTTTGCGAGCGTGACAAAGGGCAGGCGAAAGGATTGAATCGGTGATCAAGATTTTCGTGACGGTTCTAACGAGCTGCCTGCTCGCAGTCGCTTCGGCCGGGGCGGCAGCGACCAGCATTCTCCGAGGACAAGTGCTCGGGCTGGATGGAAAACCCTTCCAGGGCGCGGAGGTGCAGATTCAGCCGGTCGGCATCGGCGCGCGCGGGATGATTCTCCACACCGGCGCCGATGGCCGCTACGCCCAAGTCTTGCCCGCGGGGACCTACCGCTTCGCGCTCCATTACAGCACGGTGAAGATCTTCGCCGCCGACAAAATCCAGACGCGCGCGGGCGATCCGTTCACGATCGATTACAACGTCCGCACCGGGATGGTAAAAATGCGGACAGCGAAGTCGAAAAAGGTCCGCCGCTTCGTCTGGCAGGAGCCGCTCGGCTCGGACCTCGGCGGTTATTGGCGGGAGACAGATTCCGATACCGCCCTCGAAGCGGATTCGAACCGGGGCGTGCGCCAGGCGCCGCGCGGGGTCTCGCCGGTCCTCTATCATTCGCACTAACGAGCCGGCTCGACGTGGACTCCGACATGGAAATTTATGTGCCGTATCCGCAAGTGTCCGCCACGGTGCTGCAATTCGTCGGGCGCGATTTGAACTATGTCGTGCGCTCGGAAAGTCCGGGCGCGATCGCCACGGAATTACGCAATGCGCTGCACACCCTCGATCCGCAAGGCGTCGTCAAGGTCAACACCATGGAAGCGCTGATCCGCGAATCGACCGCGCAACCGCGCTTCCGCACCTGGCTCATCGGCATTTTCGCCGGCTTCGCGCTTACGCTTGCGTGCCTCGGCATCTACGGCGTCATCGCGTACCTCGTCACGCAACGTTACAAGGAAATCGGCATCCGCCTCGCGCTCGGCGCCACCCGCGCGAATATCTTCCAGCTGATTCTCGGTCGCACACTTTGGCTCGCCGCAAGCGGGGTCGCTGCCGGCTTGATCGCCGCTCTCTTCCTGACGAAATTTCTCGCGAGTTTGCTCTACGGCGTCACCGTGCACGACCCGCTGAGCTTTCTCCTCGTCCCAGTCGGCCTCACCGGAATCGCACTCCTGGCTGGTTACTTTCCCCCGCGTCGCGCCGCCGCCGTCAATCCGGTGAAGTCGTTGCGCTACGAATAGCGACCAATCAAGCAACCGGCAACTCGAACCAGAATTCGCTGCCTTGGCCACGGGGCTTTCGGCCCCGATCTTACCGTCGTGTTCGTCGATGATGCCTTCCTCATCCAAGAGGACATAAAATGACCTTGCCGCCCACGCGGCCGTGGCGCTAAAATTCCTCATCAATCAACCCAACCGCGTCGATGGCACTACCATTCAAAGAACGGTCTCCGAAAAAGCGGGAAATCGAATTCGACATGTTCGCGCGCGATCTCCCGCCGGAGGAAAATGATGATGTGCGCGGCGGGAGCGGCACTCCGCCACCGTCGGACCATCGAACGACGAAGCCTTTGCCGGATTAAGCGCCACTCACGGTCGCTTCGGCTCGGCGGAGGCGCTGGGCTTCACCACCACCTCCGGCGAAACGTCGTATTCCGGCTTCGACGCGCCCATCAGCCATTTGTCGAACCAGCCGACAATGTGCTGCAGCCGCTCCACTCGATGCCACGGCTGGCCGGAGCGCGAAAGCTCATGCGATTCGCCCGGGAATTTCACCATCACCGCTGGTACCTTCATGAATTTCAGCGCGCGGAACATTTCTTCACCACCCGCGCCGGGGGGAGTGCGAGTGTCGCTTTCGCCGAGGACGAACATCATCGGCGTCTTCACGTTCTTGATGTAGGTGATGGGCGAACGCGCTTTGAAATCTTCCGGATCGTCAAAGGGCGCGGCTTTGAACCATGACGGCTGGAAGAGAGTGAAATCCGCGGTGTACCACCAATGTTCCCAGCTCGCGATGTCGCGTTGCGCCGCAGCCGCGGCGAAACGTTGCGTGTGGGTGACGACCCAGTTCGTGAGGAGGCCGCCGCCGCTTCCGCCGGTCACGCCCATTTTTTTGTCGTCGATGTAACCGCGCTTGATCACTTCGTCGACGCCGCGCATCAGATCCTGAAAATCGTCGCCCGGGTAGTGATACTGAATGATGTTCCCAAACTCCTGGCCGTAGGTCGTGCTCCCGCGCGGATTCAAGTAGAGGACGACGTAGCCTTTCGCGGCCATCCACTGAAATTCGTGCTCAAAGATCCAGCCGTAGGCCGCGTGCGGACCGCCGTGGATATTTAGGATCAACGGATACTTTTTGTGCGGATCGAAGCCCGGCGGCTTCTGCACCCAGCCCTGAATCTTTTTGCCGTCGAAACTTTGGAACGTGATTTCCTCCGGTTCGGTCATGTTAAGCTGCGCGAAAAGATCGCGGTTCACATCGGTGAGCTGTTTCTGCTGGCCGTTTTCCTCGATCGCAAACAAATCACCGATCCGCGTCGGCGTTGAAATCAAGCAAATCGTTTTCGCGCCGTCCGCGGTCGTGCGGAAGCCAATCACAGCCTGATCGCCTTTCGTGATTTCGGTCATCGCACCCGTGGCGACATCAAACCGGCCGAGATTCGTCCGGCCCTCGCGTCCGAAAAGATCGAGAATGCTTTTCCCGTCCGCGCTCCAGACCGGGCGGTTCCCGCCGCCGGCGCGCGGCGGCGCTTGATCGCCAAACACGCCCTGGCCGACGTCGTAATCGAACTTCTCGGTCAGGTTCCGCGGCTGCGCGTCCTTCGTCAGGTCCATCACGAACAAATCAGGTTCGGTGTAGGAGTGCACCGGCTGATTCGCCGATGCGACGAAGGCCAGTTGCTTGCCATCGGGACTGAGCGCAAGGCGGTTCACGCCCATGTCGATCGAGCTCAATTTCGCCGGCTCGCCGCCGCTCGCTGAAATAGAGTAAAGTTCCGTGCGCGGCAATTGATAGTAGGGCTCATCAACGTGCAGAGAAGTGAAGTAGATTTGCGCGCCGTCATTCGACCAGATGAAATCGTCTTCGTCGAAGCGCCCACTCGTTAGCTGTTTCGCCTGCACCTTTTCGTCCGCGGTCCTGGGCGCGGGGATTGTCCAGATGTGCGAGGGCCGCTTGAAATCGGCGTTGCCGTCATCGTCCTCGCGGTAAACCGCACGGGTCACCACCAGCACGTCGCTCTCGCGCTCGTCGTCCTTCTCCGCCGCTTTCGCGGGCGAAGCGCCCGGCTTGGCTGTCGCCGCCGGAGTCGCACCCGCGGGCGGAGATTTTTTATCCGCTTCTTCCTTCTCCTTTTTCTTCGCCTGCTTCGCCAGGTCCTCGGGATTGCTCGAGCTGCTGAATGCGATCGTTTTTCCATCGGGCGACCACCGTGGAGAACCCGCGCCTTTCGGCAGATCGGTAAACGTCCA
>JBBQWZ010000074.1:0-5375 GCA_038210135.1 Bryobacterales bacterium | reverse complement strand
CTCGGTCTCTTCAGCAGAGACCTGAAACGCTTGGTAAAAGGCGCGATTACCGGACCGCACCCGCAAGGTTGTATCGAGAATCAAGAGCGGCTCGCGCACCGTATCGACGATGTTCTGCGCGTAAGTCTCGATCGCCTTTAGATCTGCTTCCGAGCGTCGCCGCTCCGTCACGTCCTCCATCGCCAGGACGAGCAACTCGGCATGACTCCCCGCGCGCAGCTTTCGACCATTGAGCAGCATCACCCGCCGACCGATGCTCGGGAAGGTGTGCTCGAGCTCGAAATCATTGAAGACGGAGCTTGTGGGAATCACATCTTCCAAAAGTGTCCGCAGCGCCGGGATATCCCATTGCCCATTGCCTAGCTCGTAGATGAGGCGATTCTCAGTCTCAGACGGAGAGACTTGGAAAGTCTGATAGAAAGCGCGGTTCGCACTGCGCACGCGCAAGGTCGTATCGAGCATCAAGAGTGGCTCGCGGACAGTGTCCACGATGTCCTGCGCATACATCTCGATCTCTTCGACTAAAGGTATCATCAGCTGCCTGCAGGCGGGCTAACATACGCGACGGTCGCCCTCGGCGCAGCGGATACTTTCCGGATCGTCAAGACACTATCTCGTCGAACTGAGAGCTGAGATGTTGATGAAGCCGACAGCCTTCAGGACTGCCTGGAGAAGTATCGCAGGAAATGCCGGAGGCGCCCGCAACCGCGCCGCCGGCTTCGAGCTCGCTCGGCGGCTGAGCCTGCAAACCCGGCGACCAAAATCAGCTACTACATCAAAGCCACGCCGAAGAAGGTCGCCACCTGCGAAGCCGCCAAGCTAGCCAGCGACTTCGACCCACAAAGCGCGACGAAAACACCGACTACTACGTCGCAAGGAGCTGGCAAAGAAGATTGGCGGAGTTACTGCCTCCGCGCTTGCTCCGAAGCGAGAGGGCTTGACGCTTTGATGTTTCTTTCGGGCGCCTTCTTGGTTTTTTGAAAAATCGCGTCCGAATTGCCGGATCTGCAGGAGCAAGGGACGGGGCGTGATGCTAATCGTAGGATTGATCGGGCAACCCGCGGCGCGCAGGCCGGCGGCGACCCAGGTGTTGCAATTGTGGAAGCCGGAGTAGCGCCCGCGCCCGCGGTACCAATCCTTCTCTAATAGGATGGGGCGACCGAATTTATCGAGCGCATAGGTCTGCGCGATGTGCTGGCAAAGGCGATCGAAACCGCGCTGCGAGAGATCCACTTCGACGACGGCGCGCCCGCGGTTCTCCGGTTGGTTGAAGCCATCGCAAAGCAGCACCGTCTTCATCGAGCCGCGGAGAGCGCGAAAGGCGGTCCGAACTGAAAGAGGTTTGCGATAACCATCATCTTCGCCCCAGCCGACTTCGAGATACCTGAAGCCGTCGTAGTCGTGGCTCGCAAGCCAAACGCCAGGCGGAATATCCGATCGTTGCACTGCAACTCCAGTGTGGAGGATGCTGTGATTGATCACGTAGACTTTGCGTGCCGGCGCGCCAGCTGGTGGTGGATAGAACGACTTGTTAGGGCTCACGCAGCTGGAAGCAAAAATGGTAAGGCTCAAAGAGAATACAGACTTCGCGACTCGAACCCAAACGCGCTTTGTCGGATCCGAGCAGTACGCGATCGAGATTATTCGCGCGGAGCGACGCATTTTCAATTTTGGAGAGTCGAACCGCGCAGCTTTGGAGTTGACCGAGCTTCACAAAGGTCGATGCGTTTTTTATGCATAAGCTCACCCGCGTCACTACCGCTGTTCTGGCCTTCGCCATCACCCTGACGGCTCCGAGTTTTACCCGAGCCGACGATCTCACGAACATCAAAGCGGAAATCACGAAGCGACATGATGAGGCGGTGAAGCGGTTGCAGGATTGGATCAAGCTGCCGTCGATCGCGGCGGAGAATCTGAATTTTCCCGCGGGTGCGGAGTTGATGGCGAAGCTGGCGAAGGATGGGGTTTCGGCAGGCGACGGTGGTGCAGACAGATGGGAAGCCGGGCGTGTTTGCGACGCTCGATGCGGAGGGGGAACTAGACGCCTTTAATGAATTTCCGCACGTCATCGTGATTACCGATGCCGATGAAGCGAAGTGTTCCCGGCTCGGCGCGAAAAACGAGGCGGAGCTGCAGGCCAACGCGACATTCGAAGTAGTTCGCTCGTAGCCGGCGAAGGCCAAGTCCTGCGTGTAAATGCGGTTTTCCGAACGAGCGCTGAACGGCGTCGATCGAGCGCGCAACTTCATGTCGCCGCGGCTTTGTTAGCTTGCGGACCTCCTTTCGGAAGTCGTGGGAAAGCTCAATCTGCAATGTCGGCTTCGAGGTTGCCGCTGTAACGTTTCATCGTCCCAGCTTTGCGTTCGCGAGCGATTCGTTTATCCGTCCGCTTCACGAACCGATCGAGTTCTTGCTCCGTGACGTCATACTCCCGGAGCGCGTAATCATCTGAATGGACGGTGACTGGCCGCAACGCGATGACTTGATCCCCGTGAAGAATACCGATGTCCTCGCCTTTGGCCGCCCGCTTTAGAAGCGAAGATAAATTCGTGCGGGCTTGCGTCGGAGACAGCGTGGTCATGCGTCGATATTAAGACGATATGGAGAGCAGCTCAAGCGCGATGTCGTTTTGCTTGCGCGAAGTTCCGAAGAGTTGCAGATACATTTCCATGAATCGCACGACCCGTTTCGCCACCGCGCTTGCCGTATTCGCCATCATCACAACGGCTCCGAGTTTCGCCCGAGCCGATGATCTCGCCGACATCAAAGCCGAAATCACGAAGCGACATGATCAGGCGGTGAAGCGGTTGCAGGATTGGATTAAACTGCCGTCGATCGCGGCGGAGGATCTTAACTTTCCCGCGGGCGCGGAGTTGATGGCGAAGATGGCGAAGGAGGCGGGGTTTCAGCAGGCGACGGTGATCAATACCGATGGGAAGCCGGGCGTGTTTGCGACTCTCGATGCGGGCGCGGCCAAGACGGTGGGGCTTTATTTCATGTATGACGTGAAGCAGTTCGATCCGAAGGAGTGGTCTTCACCGCCGCTCGATGCGGCGTTGGTGGAGAAGGAAGGTTTCGGGAAGGTGATCATGGGTCGCGGGGCGGTGAACCAGAAGGGGCCGGAGGCGGCGTTCCTGGCGGCGTTGAATGCGATCAAGGGGGCGGGGGAGAAGATGCCGGTGAACCTGGTGCTGGTGGCGGAGGGCGAGGAGGAGATTGGTTCGCCGCACATCGGTCAGATCGTGCACAAGCCGGAAGTGGAAGCGGCGCTGAAGAAGTGCATCGGAATTTTCATGCCGGCGGCGGCGCAGGATCCGCAGGGGAACGTGACGGTGGGCTTGGGAGCGAAAGGTGTGATCGAGTGCCAGTTGATCTCGAGCGGAGAGAAGTGGGGCCGCGGGCCGGCGAAGGATATTCATTCGTCGCTCAAGGCAATGGTGGACAGCCCGGTCTGGCGGCTGGTGCACGCGCTGAACACGCTGGTCTCGGAGGATGGAAACGAGATCACGATCGAGAATTATCCGAAGCCGCGGCCGTTGACGGCGGAAGAGAAGAAGATGATCGCGGATGTGTCGGCGAAGCAGGTTGAAGCGGAGCGGAAAAAGGTGCTCGGAGTGCAGCATTGGATCGGCGACCTGCCCTACGAGCAGGCGCAGGAACGTTTGGAGTCGCAGCCGACGGTGAACATTGAAGGCTTGGTCGCGGGTTATACCGGACCCGGTGGGAAAACGGTGTTGCCGCACAAGGCGGAGGCGAAACTCGATCTGCGGCTGGTGCCGGGAATGAAGGCGGATGCGGCGCTGGCGGCGCTCAGGGCGCATCTGGCGAAGCACGGGTTCGGTGACATCGAGGTGAACATGAGCGGCGGCTACGATCCGACAACGACGCCGGCGGACGCGCCCTTCATCCAAGCGCAGGTGGAGACCTACAAGCAGGCCGGAATCGACGCCTTGCTCTGGCCGTGGAACGCGGGTTCGTATCCCGGTTACGTTTTCACGAATCCGCCGCTGAGTTTGGCGGCGGGACATTTCGGGCTCGGCTTCGGCACGGGCGCGCACGCGCCGGACGAATATTACGTGATCGAGTCGAGTAATCCGAAGGTGCAGGGGTTCGACGGCGCAACGATGTCATTCGTCGATTACCTCTACCAGATGGCGAAGTAGAGCATGAAGACGCGCGGGATTTCCCGTTTGTCCGTGCTCGCGCCGCTGCTCGCGAGCCAGGCGGGGCCTCAGGTCGGGAACTATCGGCAAACCGATGTCGCGAAAGACGAGGTGCGGGAAGCCCGCCGTCTTTGCCGTGAAAGGGGAGAGCGCGAAGGACGATTCTCCGCTGCGACTAACGACAATTGTTTCGGCAGAGAAGCAGGTGGTGTTGACCGGCTCGACCAGATGGCGAAATAGGAAAGATATTTATGCCTGAGCCTTCTGTCACCGCCGGGATGAAGGCGGGCGGCTTTTACGACGTTCACTCGGAGTATCAGCGCCGCGTGATCGACGCGGGCGTGAAAAGTATCCGGGAAATGGTCGACTCCCTCGACCTCACGCCGGTGGGATCGGTGGTCACAATAGCGGATTATGGGTGCGGCACGGGCGCGACGACAGCGCGGTCAGTCGGGCTCGCGGCGCAGGCCTTACGCGAGCGTGACCGGAGCCGGACGATTTCTGCGGTTCATTGCGATCAGGTGACGAACGACTTCAATCAGGTTCTGCGGACGGCGCACGAGACCTACGTGCGGGAGGTTGCGGGGCCACTTTTTGTTAGCGCGGTGGGTGGCTCTTTTTTCGAGCAGCTGACCCCGACCGGCTCGGTCCACCTTGGGATGTGCTCGAATGCCGCCCACTGGTTTCGACGGCAACCGGAAATGGAAATGCCGGCGGGAATGTATTTCAGCGCGGCGCGGGGCGAGGCGAGACAGCAACTGGCGCGAATGGCGGCGGAGGATTGGGTCGCGTTTCTGCGCGCTCGCGGCGCCGAAATTTTATCCGGCGGACGAATGCTGGTGCAGGGGATCGCGACGGTGAAGGAGGGCGAGGTTTCAGCGGAGGGCCTGCTCCGGTTAATGTGGGAGGTCGGGCGAACGATGGCGAAAGATGGGCTACTATTGCCGCTCCGAAAGCGAGGCGACCGAGCCGATGCAAAATGGCGGCCCGCTCGCCAGCGTCTTTACCGTGCAAAAGGTCGAGATCGGAGAAGTGGCGAATCCATACTGGGAATCGTTTGATCAATCTGGCGACGCCGTTGCCTACGCCAAATCCTACACCGCGTTTGGGCGCGCCTTCGCCGAGTCAACTTTGTCGCAGCACTTGTTTGTGGGCGGCGCCCGGCCGGCGGAAGAGCTGAACTCCGAGTTTTCCCAACGCCTGGAAGCGGCG
>JBBQWZ010000073.1:0-5544 GCA_038210135.1 Bryobacterales bacterium | reverse complement strand
CGCCCTTGGAAAACGCTCCCGCGTTTCCCACATTCCCACAGCGCCTACGATTGCTTCTTTCCTCAAACAAAAAAGAAAGACTCCAGCCTCACCCACCCTCAACGCCCCGCTTCAGGCTCATCCTTCGATGAGAAAATGCTGCTGGCGTCCATGAGGTCCACTCCCTAACGGTCGTGGTTCTGTTGGGAAACGGGCGGCGATCGTGTGAGAGAGACGAACGCTTTGTGGCGGCGGAGGTTGATAAAGATGGTCGGAGGCGTCCATACTTTGAAACATGAGAAGACTCCTGATCACGCTGCTATGCGCGTTGCCGTTGGCCGCCGTAACGGGAATTTCGCAAGATGAGTATCGGGCGCGGCGGGCGGAATTGCGGAAGACGCTGGACGGAGTAGTGGTTCTTTTCGGGGAGCGGGAGGAAGCTCTCAGCGGATTCGTCCAGGAATCGAACTTCGAATATTTGACTGGCTTCGCCGAGCCTGGCGCAGCCATGCTGTTGTCGTCCACCGAAGAGATCCTGTTCCTGCAGCCGAAGAATCCGCGACAGGAGACGTTTTACGGCAAGCACGTGACGCCAGAGGATTCGGACGCGAAATCGCGGACCGGGTTCGACGCCGTTGCGCCTTATCACACGCTTGCGGCGCGTTTCTTCCGCGCGACTGAAGCGCATCGCAAATACTATTTGTTGTTGACGGGAGAGGACAGCAAGCCGCTGTCGCCGCGCGAATACGACAAGCTGCGGGTGTTCGTGCCGTTCCATCAGGAACTGAATGCGGCAACGATCGTTGCGAAATTACGCATGAAGAAATCCCCGGCCGAATTGGAATTGATTCAGAAGGCCGCCGATGCGTCCATCGCCGCGCATCGCCAGTCGTGGAAAATGATGCGCGCGGGAATGGCTGAGTACGAGATTCAGGCGGCGATGGCGAAGGTGTGGAGCGATCTCGGCTGCGAGCGCGCGGCGTATGCCCCGATTGTCGGCAGCGGTCCCAATTCGACGGTGCTGCATTACAACACCAACCGGCGGAAGATGGATGCGGGCGAGGTCACGGTGATCGACGTCGCGGCACAGTGTTCGTCGTACGCCGCCGATATCACGCGAACCGTTCCGGTAAGCGGCAGGTTCAACGAGCGTCAGCGGGAAATCTACAACGTCGTCCTTGGTGCGCAGAACGCGGCGATCGCCGCCGCCAAGCCGGGCGTGCTGATGAGGGATTTGCAGAAGATCGCGAAAGACTACATGGACGCGCACGGCAAAGACAAAAAGGGCGAAGGCCTGGGCAAATATTTCGTGCATGGCCTGGGGCATCATGTCGGGCTCGAAGTCCACGATCCGGCCGATACACCGACGACTCCGCTGGCGGCAGGCATGGTGGTGACGATCGAGCCGGGAATCTATATTCCAGAAGAAGGAATCGGCGTGCGGATTGAAGATATGATCCTGATCACGGAAAACGGCTCGCGGCTGATGACGGCCGCGCTGCCGCGTGTGGCGGCGGAGATCGAGAAGCTGATTGGCAAGTAGCGGTCCAATACGCGGCGCCCTTCGCGGACGCCACCTGCTTGGATACGGCGCGGTGATTGCCGCGTGCTTCGTCGTGGGAACAATGGCCGGCTGGCTGGGTTCGGCGGTCGATAACTACGTTTACGATTGGCTGTTCCGTGCATTTGAAAAGCCGCCGGGCCAATTGCATTCGGTGGTGCTGGGGATCGATGACGCCACTTTTCGCGAACACGGCGGCATCAGCGGTTTGCGAGCGATCACGACGTCGGCGCTCGAACTTTTGAACGGCGCGGGCGCGAAGGTAGTGGGTCTGGACGTGATCCTGGCGGACAAGAGCGAGGACGAGGCGCGCGACGCGAGGCTCGAACGAGCGATCGGCGCATTAAAGAATGTCGTGCTGCCGTGCGACGTGCAGCCGTCCGGCTGGGAAGATCCGCTACCGCGGTTTCAAGATAAGGCGGCCGCGATCGGCCATGTGCACCCCGACGAGGTCCGGCAGGACGGCGTGAACCGGACGTTGCCGCTCGAGATGACGCGAGGCAAGGTCCGGCGGTGGGCGCTGTCACTCGAAGCGTTCCGGTTGTGGCAGGGGGCTCCGATTATCGAATCGCCGGAGGATTTGGAGATCGGGAGCGTGACGATTCCGGCGGCGCGATCGCAACGGCGGGCCCTGTTGATCCGGTATGTGCCGCGGGGAATTCCGCGAATCACGATGAGCGAGCTGCAGGCGAATCCGGCGCTGATTCAAAAAATGAAGGACAAGGTCGTATTCGTCGGTGTCACTTCGCAGACAGCCGCGCGCGACCGAATCGTGAGTCCGTTCGGAGATTTGTCCGGCGTCGAAGTGCACGCGCATGCATTCGAGACGATGCTGGGCGGGCAATTTTTGGTTCCGATGTCGAACTTATGGCAACTCGGAATGGGTTTAATATTCGCGGCACTGGTCGGAGTGGTCTTCGCCTTCCGCGCGGGCTGGCAAGCCTGGATTCTGGCGGCGGTGCTGCTCGCGGCGGCCCATGCGTTACCGGTGGTGTTATTCCAGAACGGAATTGTGGCGCCGTATTTCGCGCCGGTTTCGGCGGCTTGGCTGACGGTGATTGGTGCGGCCAGTTATCAATATTTCGTGGTGCGCCGCCAATTGCGCCAGTCGGAGGCGGACAAGAGCCGGTATCAGGAAGCGATTCACTTTGTGGCGCACGAAATGCGTTCGCCTCTGACGGCGATCCAGGGTTCGAGCGAATTGATGTCGCGTTACAACATGGGCGACGACAAGCGGAAGCAGATGGCGGAGATGATCAACTCCGAATCGAAGCGGCTGGCGCGGATGATCCAGACGTTCCTGGACGTGGAGCGGCTGAGCGAAGGCGAGATGGAGCTGAAGGACGATCCGTTCGAGGCCAGCGTGCTGGTCCGCACCTGCGTGGACCGTGCGCGACCACTGGCGGACCGGAAACAGATTGTGATTCATTACGCGAATCCGGCGGAGGCGACGCTTCTCGGCGACCGCGAATTGATGGAGTATGCGTTCTACAACCTGCTGACGAACGCCATCAAGTACTCTCCCGCGCAGACGAATGTATGGATCGAAAGCCGGATTCCGCAGGGCGAATTGCGTTTGTCAGTCCGCGACGAAGGCATCGGCATGGATGCGAAGGAGGTGCGGCAGATTTTCACCAAGTTCTACCGGACGAAAAAAGCGGAGGCGTCGGGCGAGGCCGGTACGGGCATCGGGCTTTCGATTGTCGATCAGATTGTTCACAACCACGGGGGCAGAATCGAAGTGCAGAGCGAGCCGGGAATTGGTTCGTGCTTTACTATGGTACTTACCCGATTGTCTACGGATCGGAACGGACCCGCCGCGTCACCGTCGATCGCCAATCGCCAGATCTAATTTCGCAATACCATTTATGTCCCGATTATTAGTCGTCGAAGATGACAATTCTGTACGCTCGACAATTGTCACTTTTTTGGAATTCGAGGGCTATCAGGTGGAGGCGGTTGGTTCCACGCGCGAGGCTTTGCAGCGCCTCGAAAACGAGTCGTTCCCCATCGTGTTGTCGGACATTTATCTTGACGAGAAGACTGGTCTGGATGTTTTGCGGGCGGCCCGCGAGAGCAATCCGGATTGTGCGGTGATCCTGATGACCGGCCGGGGCAGCATGGAAACGGTGATGCAGGCGACGCAGAATGGCGCGTTCGACTACGTCGCCAAACCATTTGAACTGGATCGGCTGCTCGACACGCTGAAGCGCGCGGAGGCCTCGTTGAAGCCGGCGGAAGAGGCGGAAGCGGAGGACATCGACGACTTGCCGCCGACCGAAATGATCGCGTCGTCGGCGCGCATGGTCGAGGTCTATAAGACGATTTCGAAGGTGGCTCCGACGGACGCGACGGTGTTGGTCGAGGGCGAAACCGGCACCGGGAAGGAACTGGTCGCGCGCATGATTCAGCGGTACTCGCGGCGCGCGAATGCGCCGTTCGTTCCGGTCGATTGCGGTTCGATCGCTCCGTCGCTGCTTGAAAGTGAACTATTCGGAGCGATGCGCGGCGCCTTCACGGGCGCGGATAAAGATCGTATCGGTGTGTTTGAAGCGGCCAATGGCGGAACGGTATTTCTGGATGAAATCGGCGATATCGAGCATGGATTTCAGTTGAAATTGCTGCGATTTCTGCAAGAGCGCGAAATTCGCCCGCTGGGGTCGTCGAAGTCGAAGAAGATCGACGTGCGGGTGATCGCGGCGACGAATCGCGACGTGCAGAAGATGGTGGACGAGGGCAAATTCCGCGAGGATTTGTGGTTCCGCCTGAACGTGGTCCGGATTCTGCTGCCGCCTTTGTGCGAGCGGACCGGCGACGTTCCGCTGCTCGCGCATTTCTTCCTGAAGTATTACAACGAGCGATATGCGCTCGACACCAGGCTGCTGGAAAGCGGCCAGCGAGCGTTGACCGACTATAGCTGGCCGGGCAACGTCCGGCAATTGCAGCATCTGATCGAGCGGCTCACGATTCTCGCTCCGGGCCATCGCATTGATGAGGCGGCGGTGCGGGAAGCGATCGAATTGACGGAGCCGCGCGACGCGGCAAGCGAGTCGCTGGCGGATACGGAAGCCGAGCAGATCCGCCGCGTGATGGCGGCAACAGGTGGCAATAAGAGCCGGGCGGCCAAGATCCTGGGCATTGAGCGGAAAACGCTCTACCGCAAGCTCGAGCGAATGGGCTTGTAGGCGCGTCATTTTCCACGCGCAAGTTAGAATGAAGCGTGCCTGAGACGTATTCGAGAGCGACGCTACCGAGAATTCTGTGGGGCGTGGCCGGATTGGCGGGCGGCTTCTTACTCGCCATCCTGATGTTTTTCGCGTGGCGCGGCATCACGAGCGGCACGATCATAAGGACATCGGATCCGGCGGCCATTGTCCTGCAAATCCAAAAGCTAAACGAACTGGTGTCGGTGAAGTACACCATCCAAAAAGTGATTGGCCTGGAGGAGCAGAAGGTTCCGATGGGCTCGGAGAAATTGCTGCTCATCGTGCAGGCGCAGGTGCTGGCGGGGATCGACCTTTCGAAGATCACAGCGGAAAACGTAACGATTTTACCCGATAAATCGGTCCGCGTGCGATTGCCGGCACCCAAGATCGTCCAGGTCGCGATCGACGACAAGGAAACGAAAGTGTGGGACCGGCGGATCACGTGGTGGACGCCGTGGGTGCCGTTCAATCCCGACTTGGAGCGGCAGGCGAGGCTGGCCGCGCGGGAATCGGTCGAGAAGGCGGCACTCGAAATGGGTATTCTCGATCAGGCGTACCGTAACGCGGAAGCGGGGATTCGGGGGCTGCTCGAAACGATGGGCGTCAAGCTGGCGCCGGTCGAAAAGAGCTAGGCAGCTTTCGAAAAACAAAATGAGTGTCCGCTTCCGGCGTGCTCCTTCGGAGCACTCTCCAGAAACCAGGTTGTAAGGTATTGAGGGATTTGGGGCATGGTTAGGTGGGGATTTCGATGGGGACGAGGGCGAAGCCTTGTTGGGCGGCGTGTTTTGTGAGTTGTTT
>JBBQWZ010000072.1:0-5697 GCA_038210135.1 Bryobacterales bacterium | reverse complement strand
CTCGGCTCGCTTCAACTCAAGCTTGGCCTGGGCCATATCGAGGGTCGCGTTCCGGATCTCAGCCTCTTGAGAAAGCTTTACGAACTTCACCTCGGCCAGTAGCTGCTTGTACTTCGCGTCGGCCTGATCGAAAGCCAGCTTGGCGCGCTCGGCGTCGATGGCGGAAAGTACGGGCACGGTTTTCAAATCGAGCCGGGCTTTGTCCAAGGCTCCTTTGGCGGAATCGAGCAACTGCTGATGGGCGTGCTCAGTAATCTCGAGCTCAGCCTTTCGTTTGCTCAGTGCGGCCTCGCTTTGCACCACACTGGCTTTATAGTCATCCAGCCGGAGGAGCATGTATTGACGGTCGAATTCCGCGATCACATCTCCTTTGCGGACATGCGCGCCCCCCGCTGCCGAGTGTTGCAGCACGAGCATAAAATCGTTCTGACCGCCGCCTCCGCCTCCACCACCACCGCCGCCGGAAGGGTTATTCGTATCTAAAGCGGAACCAACCCCGCTCGCGCCGAAGGTGCTGGAAGAGGCGGGCGTTGCCGCGCTGGCGGAAGCGCGCGGTCCGGAACTACTGCCGCGCAGGGTTCCGCCAAAACGGCTGGTGGCGGAATGTAAAGCAGAGGAGCCATTGCCGCTGGCCGTGGTTCCGTTCGCGTTGGATGAACCTCCAGAAGCCGCAGAAGCTCCGGACGTGCTCCCGGATGTTCCGCTCGATGTGGCCGCAGTGGAACTGGACGGAGTGGTGGCGGTGCTTCCACCCGAATTATCGCGCTGACGATCGCTGCGGCTGCCATGCAGTTGTGGAGTGACCAGTGACGCAAAATTTTCCGCAACGGTGACACCGGTCAATCGTAATGTTTTCTGGATCGTTCCGCCAGGCAACGCCTTCGCGGTGCGCACACCCACAGTAGTCGAGACAGCTCTGGGAGTGGCGGTTCGATGCTGCCAAATCCAGGCGGCGCCGCCCAGCATCAGAAGGGCGATCACTAAGCCAATGACAAGGCCCGTGTTGGAGGGCTTTTGCGAGCTTGGACGAACGATCTCAGGCCTGGGGGCCTGCGACTGCTGCGGGAGTGCGGGTGCAGGAGCTACGCTCATCAGATTCTTAGGCTTTGACGTCTATTATGACGCAAAGGTAACGCCCCGCGTTGGAGATCGGGCGGTTGGAGCTTGGTTGGTGGACAAGCTCGCCAGAGACCCACTGTTGAGGCTGCGCACATTGTACAGGTTGCAGCCCGAGTTCGCCGGCGAAAATAGAAAGCGATAAGCCCCACAAACCTCCCAGGACGATCCAAAAAGGAAGTGAAGATAAAAGGATCGGTTCCGCCTTGCTTATTCGGCATCCTATTAGTACTACTGTGTTATAAATAACTGGTTTGATTGGGCCAAAGCTTGGAGCCTGTCATGCTGTTCGCCGACCGAGGTGTGGGGCCTTCGCGCGCGGGCGAGATGAAGATACCTGGAATGACCTGCAACAGGCGAGATTTCCTGAAAGCCGCGGCTGGTGCAACGGTAGCGGGGGCGCTTGCGAAAGCGGCGAACCGTTCCGCGGCGCCTAACATCGTCTGGATTATGGCGGATGATCTCGGCTACGGGGATCTGAGTTGCCTCAATGAATCGTCGAAAATCCAGACCCCCAACCTGGATCGCCTGGCGAGTGAAGGTATGACCTTCACCGATGCGCACGCGCCATCCGCGGTATGCACGCCCACGCGGTACGGCGTGATGACCGGGCGTTATTGCTTTCGCAGCGCGCTCAAAAACGGCGTGCTCGGAGGCGGTTCGCCGCCCTTGATCGCCCCGGATCGAATGACCGTGCCCAAGCTGCTGAAGTCGCACGGTTACGCAACCGCCGGTTTCGGCAAGTGGCATTTGGGGCTCGACTGGGCGACGAAAGACGGCCAACCCGTGCAGAACGACATGAGGAACGTCGATTTTACCAAACCCTTCGCGCACGGGCCAACGACGTTGGGCTTCGATTACTATTACGGAATCTCGGCATCGCTCGACATGCCTCCCTATACCTACCTCGAGAACAATCGAGCGGTCGCGGCGCCGGACGGCATGACGGAAAGCAAGACTTTCCCCATAAACTGGCGATCGGGGCCGATCGCCCCTGGATTTCAGCATCGTGAGGTGCTGGCAACTCTCACCGAGAAGACGACCGGATTTATCGATCGATGGGCGAAGGAGAAGAGCGGCAAACCTTTTTTCGGCTATGTCGCGCTCACCGCGCCGCATACTCCCGTGCTTCCGCGCGAGCGGTTCAAAAACATCACGGGCGCCGGCGATTACGGCGCGTTCGTCGCGGAGGTGGATTGGACTGTTGGCGAAATTCTGCGGGCCATCGAGAGGGCAGGTGTTACCGGGAACACCCTCGTCATCTTCACCAGCGATAACGGCCCGGAAAGACAGATGGAGCAACGCAAGCTGGAATACCAGCACTATAGCGCTTACCATTTCCGGGGACACAAACGCGACATCTGGGACGGCGGCCATCGTATACCGTTCCTCGCCAGGTGGCCAGGACAAATTCAGGCGGGCAGCCGGACCGCGGAATTGATCTGCTTGACGGATCTGATGTCCACCTGCGCAGCGATCGTAGGAGCGAAGCTGCCTTACAACGCCGGGGAAGACAGCTATAACCTCCTGCCGGCGCTTTTGAGCAAAACGGGCGGCAAGCCCATCCGCGAAGCGGTGGTGCACCACTCCTCGTGGGATCGTTCGCGATCCGGCAGGGCGAATGGAAGCTGTTGGAAGTCCGCGGCGTGGGAGACGGGCCGCACTCGAAGGACGAAACGCTTCCGCCCGGCCAGTTGTACAACATCGTGCAGGATTTCGGGGAAACAAATAACCGGTATGAGCAGCGTCCGGAGATCGTCAAGCGACTGGCGGGTCTTCTCGATAAATCCTTAGCAGAGGGACGCAGCACACCGGGCCGCCGCGTGGAACCGTTGCCGGAGGAGCGACCCGGCTTGCGCGGACCGAAGAATCGCGGCGGCGTAGAAGAAAGCGGTTAGAGCAGAGGAATGCACTTTCGACGTGAATGGATCGCGAGATTGTTGCTAGACGGCTGACTTTCATCTACACACTCGAAATGGTGGTTTGAATGGCTCCGTAAATGAGGGTCGAACCTGAAACCCTTCGGTTAACAATCGAATCTCTGAGGCCGGGAGGCGGAATGCCCGCCGGAGCCGAGGTCCAGCGGGCTGAGCGCCTGGAGAGGTTTTCTGCGTCTGGGCTCCCCAAACGTCAGATTGCTGAAATGTTCCGGAGCTCACAGACTTAGAACATATATACACCATTGCGAGCCTTGTGAGAGCGCGATCGACCAGTTCGGTCTTGCCACCCGTGTCGTTTGCGATATCGATACTTTGTAGATGCACCGCGACGTGCGGATGCTGGTGTATCGGCGTGAATCTTTTTGGCGGGGATCATAATAAAAGAATCAAGCGCGGGAACCAGCAGCGTACTGGATATTTGCTACCGGTTGACCGCATTCCGGCGAATCAGATCTTCCAATTCGTCTGAATCGGCTGGAGGTCCGATGTAGTGATACGCCTCCGCGTATTGCAAGCCATATTTGGCGCCGAGCTGCCGATCCTTTTTGAGCACCACCTGTTTCACGTATTCGCGGTTTGCGGTGGCGTCATCATCGCCGAGCATGGGCAGTCGCTTCCCCTGGGCCGCCAGCCTGGCTCGCAGCCTTGCCCCGGTCTCGCCGGCCGGACCCTGGGCCCGATTAGCCAGGTTCGCCGCGACCTTAGTGTCGATTACCGAGCTGATATCCACGATGCGATTTACCAGTTGCGGTCCACGCGCGTGATAGTACTTCGTCGTGACCGAATGTGGCTTCAGTCCGGCGTCGAAGTGCTCTGGGTAATCCTTGTCTCCGCCGGCCATCCAGCAGGCCGCTTCCACTCCTTGAGCCGTGAAGTAGTGGTCCGGATTTTCTTCATACGAGCCCCATGGATCGTAACAAATCACTGTGTCGATTTGGAGCAGACGGATGAGGAAAATCAAGCGAGCGCGATACTCCAGCCGCTCGACGCCGTCCATCTGGTGATTGCGGTAATTGAAATCGTAGGCTTTTTTGAGGCCGAGCGCGCGTGCCACTTCCAGATTGTCATGATAATTGGCAATTACACTCTCGGCGCCGACTCCGGGACCCGCGGCGTCATCGATCGTGGTGCGAATCAGGTATCCGGTATAGCCTTCGCCAATCAGCTTAGCGACAAGTCCACCGGCGAAGATCGGAATATCGTCTGCATGCGGCTGAACGGCCGCCAATATCTTTCCTCCGTGCGGCTTGTCCGGCAGATCGCGCTCAATTACAACCGCGTCCTGTGCCCAACCTTGTTCCGCACTTGCGATTCCCGCCAGACTTGCCACGAATAACCGCCTCGTCACACGTTCCATCAGCAAAAGTATACATGGACGAAACGATCCAGCTGCGGTTCATTGCTTCCGAGCCTCTGAGAACTGCCGGACGATCAGGATAGCGCCCACTCGCGCGACGCGATGTTTTTGGAGGTATAAATGAAGCGTGATGCTCACTCCAACGAACGGCCGCAGAAATTTCTTTACCAGGCTTAGGAACATTGTGGCGGCTGGAGGGTTCGCCAGTCAGTTTCAGTTCCTGCAAAGCGCGCCTGCTACTACCCGTCCATCCTCCACCGATGGCGACGATTACTATGACAAGCTCCGCGTCACAAAAATCATCAACGCCGCTGGTACGTATACAGCACTGACGGCTTCCACCATGCCGCCCTCCGTCCAAGCTGCCGTGGCTCGTGCTGCGAAGCATCCCGTGCGCCTGGCCGAATTGCAGAAAAATGCGGGCGAATACCTGGCCGAGAAATTGAAATGCGAGGCCGCTTTGGTTTCGGCCGGTGCCGCTTCGGCGTTAACCCTCGGCACAGCCGCATGCGTTATGCTCGCAAACAAATGCGGAATTCGCGACATTCCCAACGAAGTACCGCATATGAAAAACGAAGTAATCATTCAGAAGGGTCACCGCTATGGATACGATCAAGCGGTTCTGTGCTGCGGCGTCCGGTTCGTCGAAGTAGCAACCCTGCCAGAGTATGAGGCCGCTTTCAACGACAAGACCGTGATGGCCCACTTCTATAACGCTTCGGAGAAAGGCGACATCAGTCGCGAGGATTGGATCCGCGTCGCTCAGAAGCACCGAGTACCCACGTTCAATGACGCCGCCGCCGACGTTCCGCCGATTTCGAATCTCTGGAACTATACGCAGATGGGATTCGATCTCGTTACGTTTTCGGGCGGTAAGGGAATTCGCGGACCGCAAAACGCCGGTCTCTTGTTGGGCCAAAAGGACCTGATCGCGGCTGCCGCCAAGAACAACAACCCCTATGATGGCGTTGGCCGGGGAATGAAGGTCGCAAAAGAACAGATCGTCGGCATGGTGGCGGCCGTGGATTGGTTCCTGAGCCAGTCCGACGCGAGCTTGGAGGCGGAGTTCCGGCGCCGCGCAGACCGGATTTCAGCACAGCTTAAAAGTATTCCGACGCTTCAGTCCGAAGTGGTCGTCCCTCCAGTTGCAAATCACATTCCGCACCTGCTGCTGCGCTACGACCAGGAGAAAGTGAAGATCGCTCCGCGCGATGTCATGGCCGAGCTTCGGAGCGGCACTCCCAGCATCGAATTAAATCCGTCCACCGGCAGCAGGCAGGGGGC
>JBBQWZ010000071.1:0-7312 GCA_038210135.1 Bryobacterales bacterium | reverse complement strand
ACAGCACGCGGACGGCGACCGCGGCAATGTCATGCTCGTCGATCGGGGCTGTGGGAACGGCGAGATACGGCCAACGCACGACATCTCCGGCTCGAATCGACGACGCCCACCAGCGCAGGGCATTTCCAGCGAACATTCCAGAAGATAGTGCGACACGAAATGAAACGTTTTGAAACGTTTTTGCAACAGACTTACAACGTAAGCGTTGTCTTTTCAGCATCTTAAAGTGAACCCTACGCTAGGCTCGTTTCACATTCGCAACGGTAACGGCGGTCACGTAGGTCGCGTGAAACGACCTTCTCGTATGGTCTATCTAAAATTCTGAAAACGCGACACTTACGGACTCAGCCCCTCGCGACACCCTGCGGGATAACGGGGTTGATCTGGTCCAACCCAGGAAATTGAGATCTGCCCCGATACGCGATCGTTGCGGCCATGCTTCCAACGAATATCTGCATTGGAATCTTGGTCAGATCGGTCTGTTTCTGAAGAAAGATTCTATCGTCATGGGCACAGTAGGTCTGACCTCCGCCCGCGCGCCCCAGCAGCTTTCGAAAGATCCCGTCACCGCACACTACGGAAAAGAAGTGGCTCCCAGCCGATACGTTCGAACTCGTGTTACCAGACGTAGCGGAACTCTGGCCTCAGGAGCGTAGGTAGGCACGCACCAAGGAATCCAGGACTGTAGTTAACAATTTCACGCGGCGCGCCGAAAGCGGACCGGCACGCAAACCACGGAAGTTTGGCGATTACACTTTCCCATCGAAAGATGTTAAATGCATTATGCGCCCGACATGGAAAAGGCTCTGGGTCATTGAAGTCAATTTTGACTGCTTCACGGAAGTGCAGATTATTGGGGCGGTGAAGCAGGCGGAAGCGGACGGAAGGTGGAGGAAGTGGCTCGTGAGATGGACGTGTCGAAGCACACGATCTACGCCTGGAAGCAGAAATACGGCGGACTGGATGTCGCGGAGGCGCAGGAGTTGAAGCAGCTTCGCGACGAGAATGTTTTGTCGTATGCTCGGGTGAACGGATTTGGGGGGAAGGTCAGAACGAGGAACTGGCGCTGGACTTCGTCACCGATTCACTCGCGAGCGGCCGGCACGTGCGCATTCTCACCGTCATCGAAATTAGGTTGCCCTCGCCGTCGTGGGCGCGGAAATGTACCCTGATGTCCGGAAGCAAAAGTCGTATCCGCTGCGTTATCCGAAGGCATGATTCCTGAACGCAGGTTCGCGTTGCATGCGAGCGCGTTTGGATTTGCACAGAAGAGCTATCGCTCAAGAGCTCAGCGCTTTTGCCACCGGATTGCGGATAACCAGGGGATTTCAAAGGGGGGACCATTCCCCCAAATTATTTTGAGCTCCTTCCCCGGCGATTCTCGCTAGGAGTTGGTGAAGACGGATGAACGCCTTCGAAGAAAGAAGAAAAATATGAAATCCCAACTACTTACCTTGATCGCCTCCGTCGGCTTCGCCGCCCTCGCCGCCCTCGCGCCTGCCACCGCCTCTGCTCAGAATATGGATATGAGCTGGGGCATCCGCCAGCAGATGCAGTTGCAGCAACGAGGCGACCAGGCAGCCCGCAACGCCGCCCAGCAGTATTACAACTACATGGTGCGACTGCGCAAAGCCGGTTACAACGGTCCGTCGCTGCCTACCGGAATTACGCCGCAGACCCTGCAAGATTCCAATCGCGCCGCGCAGCAGGCGTTTGAGCGCAATCACCAGTCTTCGCGGGTCAATTCCAACAACCGCTCCGTCGCCGTAGACGACTGGAACCTCCGCGCCAACCGCGGATGCCAGTTCGTGACCGAGAAGAACAACGTCCGCCATTACCTCTGCCGCTAACCCTAATGACGAGCGCGCGCCGAGCGGTACTGGGCCAGTCGGCCCTCCATCGCCCGGCGCGCGGTATCGTCATTCGCCGTCTGCCCGATCGCTTTCTCCTCCTCTTCGACCGCGCGCGCAAGATCCCCAGTCGCCGCGTACGCCCGCGCCAGAAGGTCCAATACCGCGCTATCGCCGCCGCCCGGCTTTGCAGCCGCACGCTTGGCGTACTCGACCGCCCTCTTCGGTTCCCGCAAATCCGGCGGCGTGCAACTCAGGAAATTCTCCGCGTACCCGAACAAATCGTCGGAAGTCGCCTCGGTCCGCTCCGCCAGTTTGCTCGTAATCCCCAAAGCAGTGGCCGTCAGTCTCCGCGCCTCCGGCAGGTTTCCGTTCTGCCCTACGATCGAGGAAACGTACAGCAGCATTTCCGCTCGCCGCCCTTCGACCAAAATATTTCCGGGTTGAATCGCCGAGAGCCTTTCGAGGATCGCGAGCACCCGCTGATAATTGGCCAGCGCTCCGGCGCGATCCCCACCCTTCGCCAACAGGTCTCCCGTATACCGCAGCGTAATCGCCAGTCCCATCCCAGACTGCACGTTTTCCGGATCCGCCTTCATCAGACGCTCGTTCACCGCCGCTGCCTTGGCGTAATTCTCAAGTGCCGCTTTCCGCTCCCCTAGTCCTTCGAGTGCAACGCCGACCTTGCGATACCCCAGCGCCAGCCGGAAGCTGCTCTCCGCATTCGTCGCATCCTCCGCGGAAAGGCTCTCCAAGATCTCAAGCGCCGCCCGGTACTCGACGAGAACCTTCTTCAAATCTCCTTTGCCGATTTCGAGATCCGCCATGCGGACCCGGACAACAGCCAGTCCGCGCCGTGCCTGATTCCCCGCATCCTGCGTAACCTGACTCTCGAACAGCGATCGGGCTTTCTGGTACTCCGTTCGTGCCATACCCGCATCGCCCATGTTTTGCAGCCCTGGATGCCCTTCGAGGTCGCCTAGCGCGAGATAGGTATTCGCCAAGTCGGTGCGCCAGGCCGGATCCGTCGCCGACAGCGCCTCCCAAGTCTCCGCTGCCTTCCGCAGGTGCGTCAGCCCGTCGCCTGGACGCCCGACGATCGGCAGCACCTGGCCGAGCGATTGATGGGATCGCGCCAAATACACCCTTGCCGAAACGTCTTTCGGATCGCCCGCCAACCCCTCGCTGATCCGCAACGCCTGGCTGTAGCTCTCAACGGCGCCCTTGCTGTCGCCCACGCCTGCCCAATACGGATTGCCTTGGACATCGCCGACCTTCAGGTATGCTTCCGCCAGTTCGCGCTCCAAGCCCCGATCCCCGTGCGCTTGCGCCGCTAGCCGATTCAGATATTCGAGCGCCTTCTGCACCACCAGCTTCCGCGCCGGGGTCGATCCCGGCAGATGCTGAATCGCCGCATGAAATTCGAACAGGAAGGAATTGGTCAGCCGGCGGACGTCGTTGAATTGTTGCTGCGCATTCGCTCGCTCCCGCCGCGCGACGTTCGCCTGCCACATTGCCGCGGCCAAACCGGCTGCCAGCGATGACACCACCAACACCGCCGCGGTTACCCCCACCGCGTGGCGCCGAACGAATTTGCCCGCCCGATAGCTCCATGTGTCCGGACGCGCTGAAACCGGCAAACCCTCCGTGTGCCGCCGCAGATCCTCCGACAATTGCTCCGCCGAAACGTAGCGCCGATGCGGATCCTTTTCGAGAGCCTTTAATACGATGTTGTCGAGATCGCCCGTCAACTGCCGCCGTAGCGTATCCGAATGGATCGGCCGGGCCGCCACCACAGCGCTCGGCTTCTCCGGCTGTTCTTCGCACACCGCCCGCTGAATCTCCGCGGCGGATTCGTTCTTAAAACGATACGGAAGCCGCGCCGTCAACAGGCTGAACAATATGACGCCCAGCGAATACACGTCGCTCGCCGTCGTCACCGCGTCTCCACGAACCTGTTCCGGACTCGCGTAGCTCGGCGTCATCGGACGGTTGTCCGCCTGCGTCAGGTCGCTGCGCCGTTCCGGATTCAGCAGCTTGGCGATGCCGAAATCGAGCAGTTTCGGAACGCCCGCCGCCGTCACTAAAATATTTCCCGGCTTCAGATCCCGATGCACCACCAGGTTCTGGTGAACGTATTGGACCGCTGAACACACATCGCGAAACAATCCCAGCCGATCGGCGACAGGCAGATCCCGCTGCTCGCAGTAGTCGTCGATCCGGATCCCCTCGACGTAATCCATCGCGAAATACGGCATGCCCTGCGGAGTGGCGCCGCCGTCCAGCAGTTTTGCGATATTCGGATGATCCAGCGTCGCGAGAATCCGCCGCTCATGGCGGAACCGCTCCAGCACTTCCTTGGCACCCGTCACCGAAGCCTGCACCACTTTCAGCGCGACTTGTTTGTGAAACGTCTCATCCGACCGGACCGCCAGATAGACGACGCCCATGCCGCCTTCGCCGATCCGCCGGATCACTTGGTACGGGCCAACTTTGGTGCCGATGAATGGATCCGTCGCTTCCGGATCCGCCTCTCGCGGGCCGGGCAGCGTGGCCTCGGAGTCGTAGGAAGTCAGAAGAGCCTGGATCTCCGCGCGAAACTCATCATCCCCACCGCACGCTTCCTGCAAATACGTGGCACGCTCACTCGGATCCCGCTCCAGGGCGGACCCAAAAACGTCCTTCATTCGCTTCCACTTTTCCGGATCCACGTTGCCGCCGCTATTTCTTGTGCATCTGCATCAACAGCCAGGCTTTCGCCAGCGACCACTCGCGCTTCACCGTTGCCGGGGAAATGCGCAGGACGGTTGAGGTTTCTTCGACCGTCAGTCCCGCGAACACACGCAACCCAACTACGCGGCCCTGTTGCGGATCGAGTTCCGCGAGCCTGGTTAGGCTCTCGTCCAGCGCCAGCAGCAACGCCGGCTGCTCCTGCGACATCGTGATCGCCTCGGTGAGCGCGGCCTTTACCTGACCGCTTCCACGCTTCGCGGTCAGACGTCCGCGCGCATGATCCACCAGAATTCGCCGCATCATCTGCGCGGCCGCGCCAAAGAAATGATGACGGTTCTGGAAATTTGCGCCGTCATGATCCACCATCCGCAGGTACGCTTCATGAACCAACGCCGTCGCCTGTAAGGTGTGATCGCTCCGCTCGCGCCGCAAGTACGACGCGGCCAGCCGGCGGAGTTCCGCGTACACCAGCGGAAAAACGTCTTCCCGTGCCGTCAGGTCGCCTTTGCTCCAATTCGAGAGAAGTTGTGTGACCTCGCCGCATCGTTCCTCATCGCCCATGACTCGACCAGCATACAGCCAATTCGAAGCCACCCTGCCCGGGTGATAATCTCGCAATCAGAACACGGGCGACTGGCAATCATGCGGAAAGGACCGGTCCCTTGAATCACAGGCGCAATATTCGATTCTCCGGCTGTCTGGTGGCCGGCGCTATCGCGCTTTTCGCAGGCGCCACCTCATTCGTAGCGGCCCGGAACCTGTTTGACGCGAGAGTCTTCGGCGAGTGAACGGCTACGCGGACACCCGGAGAGATCGATCCCAAAACGGTGGTCAATCTGAACAGCGTCAGCGAGGGATTCTTCGACACGATGCGCATTCCGCTGGTGATGGGGCGCGTGCTGGAACTCCGCGACATGCGGGATACGGCAGCGGTGGTGGTGGACGAGCGATTCGCGACGCAGTTCTTCCCCGGGCAAAACGCCTTGGGACAGCGGTTTGGACGAGGGCAGAAGAACAATCAATACGAAATTGTTGGGGTGGTGCGGGACAGCCTGTACAACGATCTGCGCAGGCAGCCGCTGCCGGTGATGTACCGGCCCTATGGATCGAGCGGCCGGGGATCGGTGCACTTTGCGATCCGGTCGTCGATGGACTCGACGCGATTAGCTGGCGCGGTGCGGAAGGCGATCGCGGAAGTGGATCCCGCGGTGCCGCTGTCGGAATTCCACACGCAGACGGCGCTGATCGACCGGCGGCTGCGCACGGAGCGGTTGTTGGGATTCGTGTCGGCGGCGTTCGGAATTGTGTCGCTCACGCTTGCCGCAGTCGGGCTCGGCGGACTGCTCGCGTACTCGGTGTATACACCAATTATCGACAGTGGGTCGATTGGTGCCGGCCATTTCGACACCGCACTGGTATCTGGCAGTTCGCTCTTTTTGGCCTATTTTGCCTCATCCGGCAAGGAAGGAGCGGGGGGCGAGGGCACCGGAAAGATTGTCCAATTCGACTTCACGGTACCCGAACCGGGCACCATGGGACTGGCTGCTCTTGCCCTCGGGATCGCGGCTCTGCTTCGACACCGCCTGGCCGTCCCGGAGGTCAAGATTTGAGCGGTCTGTCCAGCGGGAGTCCAGTTCAAATCGCGCAGTTGACTGCCATTCTCTGGAGGCGGGAACTCGTCGACCAGTGCCGTAGAAGCTGTAAACGTCCTCGATAACCGGCAAGCTATCGGCAAAAGTAGCTCCCGAGGGAATGTGCCCGACGGCCTGCGCGACTCCCTCTCGAAGATAACTTTTCATGTTCGGGAGGTGCTGCGGGCACGAATCAGGTTCGGTACAATTCTGATGGCGGGCAAAGGGGAGCGCGTCGCTTTCGCCTGACTAGCGCAGTTTCGGCAGACGCTCTCGCGCCGAATCTAACTCGCAAAAGGACCCACACTGATGAACCAACCCATAGAAACGCGCGCGCCTTCGCTGGAGCTGATTTTCGAAGCGATTCACGGTTTTCAGCGTAGCGCTGCTGTGAAAGCTGCCCTGGACCTGGACGTCTTCACGGGCATTGCGGAAGGCGCAGTCACAGCCGCTCAACTGGCGGGCCGTTCTTCCGGGTCCCCCAAAGGAATGAGAATCTTGTGCGACTATCTGGCGGTGATTGGTCTACTGACGAAGAGCGCGGACCGCTATGAGTTGACGCCCGATACGAACGTATTCCTCGACCGAAAATCTCCGGCTTACATGGGCGGGGCCGTCGGATTCCTCCTTTCTCCGACGCAGATGGATGCCTTTCGGGATCTGGCGGCGACGGTCCGAACCGGGGGGGCCATGGCCGAGGAGGGATTAGTGGCGCCGGATCATCCGGCCTGGGTAAACTTTGCTCGTGCTATGGCGCCGATGATGGCACAGGCAGTTGATTGGGTGTCTGAGCCACGTGGCCCACGCTTCCCAGAACGCCGTTCTGGCTAAAGTGGCGCCGAAAGTAAACACGTCGCGAAAAGGCGGGCGGCGGACCTTCGTTGCCGACTGCCGCAAGACTTGGGTCAGCTCAGATTTGCTCGACTGGCGCACTCAGCGCTGGCTTTCGGCTTGGGTGAGACTCTTGTCTCACGCAAGATGAGCCTGAAGGTGGGGATGGATTCTCACGCAAGATGAGCCTGGAGAGGGGATGGATCGGGATGCTGGGGATTGGTCATCAGCATGGACGATACGGAAGCGGGGAGCCTGGAGCAGATT
>JBBQWZ010000070.1:0-11854 GCA_038210135.1 Bryobacterales bacterium | reverse complement strand
GAATCTGCTCCAGGCTCCCCGCTTCCGTATCGTCCATGCTGATGACCAATCCCCAGCATCCCGATCCATCCCCTCTCCAGGCTCATCTTGCGTGAGAATCCATCCCCACCTTCAGGCTCATCTTGCGTGAGACAAGAGTTGAACGCGGCGCAAAGGCCCTCGCGTGTTACGCTACAAAGGTAGTTCTCTATGGCTTGGTTCACGCGGCAAAAGCCTGCACTGAGCAGCCCGAATCCCGACGATCCGAAGAACCTGATTACCGAAGGACTTTGGCTCAAGTGTGACGGCTGCGGACAGATCATCTGGCGGAAAACGCTCGAAGAGACGCTGAACGTCTGCCCGAAATGCGATTTTCATTTTCGCATTGACGCCCGCACGCGGCTCGAATTTCTCTTCGACGAAGGCCGTTACCAGGAGTTTGACGCCAGTCTGGTTTCAACCGATCCACTCGACTTTGTGGATTCGAAAAGCTACAAAGTCCGGCTCGCCGGCATGCAGGAAGCGACCGAACTTCCGGATGCTGTTGTCTGCGGCGGGGGAACTCTACTCGGCCGCCGCGTCCAGATCTGCGCGCTCGAGTTGAAGTTCATCGGCGGTAGCATGGGCGCTGTCGTGGGTGAAAAAATCACCCGCGCCATCGAGCGCGCCATCACCGAGAATTCGCCGCTGATCATCGTATCCGCTTCAGGCGGCGCCCGCATGCAGGAAGGCGCGGTCAGCCTGATGCAACTCGCGAAGATTTCGTCCGCGCTGATGAAATTGGACGACGCCGGCGTGCCCTACATCAGTGTTCTCACCGATCCGACCACTGGCGGCGTCACCGCGAGCTTCGCGATGCTCGGTGACTTGAATATCGGGGAACCAGGCGCGCTGATCGGCTTTGCCGGCCCCCGCGTGATCGAGCAGACCATCCGGCAGAAGCTTCCTGAAGGTTTCCAGCGCAGCGAATTTCTGCTGAAGCACGGCTTCCTCGATGCCGTCGTCAAACGCGGCGAGATGCGCGAGTATCTGGCGCGTTCGCTGAAATTCTTCCGCGGATAACCATCATGAGATTTCTTGTTTTGCTGCTGCCGCTGCTGGCAGGCGCGGCGGACTACGACATGCTCATTCGCAACGTTCGCGTCGTCGATCAAACAGGCAACGCCAGATTTCGCGCGGATGTCGCCGTTGAAGGCGATCGCATCGCCGCCACTGGCAAGCTCGATCGCGCTGCAGCGGATCGAGTCATCGAAGCCAACAACGGCGTAGTCTCGCCGGCTATTGAAGAGGGAATCCCACAGAAAGCGACCTTCCAGAATCCGCACCAGGACAGCGAAGGTTTTGATTTTGTTTTGATCAACGGCAAATTTGCCGTGGACAGCGGAAAGATAACCGAAGCGCGTAGCGGGCGCGCCTTCCGGCGTCAGTAACTCAGCAAGAATGATTCAACTCTCAGGCGCGGGAAAACGATTTGGCCCGAAGATTCTCTTCGAAGACGCCGACTGGCTGATTACGCCGAAGGAGCGCACCGGTCTGGTCGGCGCGAACGGCACCGGCAAATCCACTTTGCTCAAAGTCATCGGCGGCTTCGAGCAGCTCGACTACGGCTCGATCTCGTTCACCAAGGGCATCACCATCGGCTACCTGCCGCAGGACGGCTTGTCGCTCTCCGGTCGCAGTGTCTTCGCCGAATGCATGTCGGTATTTGAAAACCTTCACGACATGGAGCGCGAGATGGAAGCGCTTACGCACCAGATGGCGGAGCTTGATCCCGAAGGCCCCGAATACTCGGCCGTCGCCGACCGTCATCACCAGCTCGACAGCGAGTTCACGACCAGAGACGGTTACGCGATCGAAGCGCAGGTCGGCGCCGTACTCGATGGCTTGGGATTCCGCAAAGACGAATGGACCAAGCGCACCGAAGAGTTCTCCGGCGGCTGGCAGATGCGCATCGCGCTGGCGAAGCTGCTGCTCGAAAAGCCGAACATGCTGCTGCTCGACGAGCCGACCAACCACCTCGATCTCGAAGCACGCAACTGGCTCGAGCAGTATCTCGCTAATTATCCAAACGCCGTCATTCTGATTTCGCACGATCGCTATTTCCTCGACGTTACTGTCAAGCGCATCGTCGAAATCTGGAACAAGAAGATGTATTTCTATCCTGGCAACTACGAGAAGTACGTCACCCAGAAAACTGAGCGCCGCGATCAGCTCGAAGCGGCTTACAAGAATCAGCGCGATCGAATCGAGCAGCTTGAGTCATTCATCAATCGCTTTCGCGCGCAGGCAACCAAGGCGAAGCAGGTCCAGAGCCGGATCAAGGAGCTGGAGAAAATCGAACGGATCGAAGTTCCGCCGGACGAGCAGACCATCCACTTCAGCTTTCCCCAGCCGAAGCCCAGCGGGCGCGTGGTTGTGGAGTTCAAGAACGTCTCCAAGAGCTACGGTAATAAATTCGTTTTTGGTGACGCGAATTTTCTGATCGAGCGCGGCGACCGCATCGCGCTGGTCGGCGTCAACGGCGCTGGCAAGTCCACCATGATCAAGCTGCTGTCCGGCGCGGAACCGCTTAGCACCGGCGACTACACGCTCGGACACAACGTCCAGCCGGATTACTTCGCGCAGGATCAATACAAGGAACTCGACCCGAACGCCCGAATGCTCGACGACATCGCGACCGTTGCCTCGCGTGCGTCGCAAACGCAATTGCGAACCGTGCTTGGCTGTTTCTTATTTTCAGAAGACGACGTCTTCAAGCGCATCGGAGTTCTTTCCGGCGGCGAGCGGAATCGCTACGCGCTCGCGCGGATGCTGCTGCAGCCGTCCAATTTTTTGTTGCTGGATGAGCCGACGAATCACCTGGATATGCGCGCGAAGGACGTCCTGTTGACCGCATTACAGGAATACAACGGCACCGTGGTGTTCGTCTCGCACGATCGCTACTTCCTCGATAAGCTCGCGACGCGCATCATCGAAGTTGAAAACGGCAAGGTCACGGACTACCCGGGCAACTACGAAGAATACGTCTGGCGTAAGGCCGGAGGACCCGCCGAGTTGGCCGCCGCGCAAACCAAAGCCGTCGCCGCGGCCGCGGAACCCGTCGTCGAAGCCAAGCTGGACGAGCAAAAGAAGCGCGTGAACCCGATGAAGCTGAAGCAAATCGAGACGCAGGCCGCGCAGGCCGAGCAGGACGTCGCCAGGCTGGAAGCGGAAGTCGCCGAGTACGAACGCCAGCTCGGAGACTTCAAGAGCGTCGAAGAGACCAAGCGCGTCAGCGAAGCGCTCGACGCCGCGCGAGAGCAATTGAACTCCCGCCTCACGCAGTGGGAAGAGTTCACAGCCACTCTCGAATCCATGGCGTAACGGACACGCGGTACGAGCGCACGCTATCCTTGCGCTGATGTCCTTACGTTGGCTCGCCATCGGCGTCATGGTTTTCGCGTCGGCGCTCAACTATCTCGACCGCCAATTGCTGGCCGCCGCTGGTCCGACGATTCGCACTGAATTCCATCTCACGAACCGCGAATTCGGCGTCATCATTTCCGTGTTCTCGCTCGTCTACGCCTTCTCCGCGCCGCTCGCCGGATACCTGATCGACCGCATCGGGCTGGTTCGCGGAATGGCCTACGCCGTCGGAGCCTGGTCGCTCGCCGGCCTTTCCACCGGCCTCTCGAACACGTTCGTCGGATTGCTTGGCAGCCGGGCCGCTCTCGGTGTCGCGGAAGGAGCCGCGCAGCCCGGCAACGGAAAAGCCAACGCGACCTATTTACGCCCTAAGGAATTCGCCCTCGGCACGGCGTTCAGCCAGCTCGGTCTCAGTCTCGGCCTGCTCGGCGCGCCCTTAATCGTTGCCTTCCTCGGTCCGCGTTATGGCTGGCGAAGCGCGTTCGTGGTTTCGGGCGCTCTTGGCTTTCTTTGGATTCCGCTGTGGCTTTGGGTGTCGAAGCATGCCCCCAAGAATCCCGACTCCCTGCAACGCTCCACCGTGTCGATCACGGAGTTGCTGCGTGACGTGCGATTGTGGGGCCTCGTCGTCGGCAACATGCTGATCATGAGTCTCTACAGCCTGTGGACCAACTGGACCACGCTGTATTTCGTCGAAGCGCGCGGCCTCACGCAGACGCAAGCGAACCAGGAATTCGCTTGGATTCCGCCTGTTTTCGCCACAATCGGCGCATTCGCGGGCGGTACACTCGCTTTCCGCCTGATCGGAAAAGGCGTTGCCGTTCGCGATGCGCGTCTGATTATTTGCTGGCTCGGTGCCGTCCTCGCACTGGTCACCGGCGCCATTCCTTGGATGCCGAGTTCGATTTGGGCCGCCGCCGCCATCAGCATCAGCTTCTTTTCCGTGATGGGGATCAGCACTAACGTGTACGCGATGCCGATCGATTTCTTCGGCGCGCAACGTGCGGCTTTGGGTGTCGCCGCTGTGACGTCCGCATACGGGTTCATGCAAACCGTGGCGTCGCTCGCCATCGGTGAAATGGTGGACCGGTTCGGTTTCAACACAGTCTGCGTGAGTTTCGCGTTTCTTCCGACGATCGGCGTCGCGATCCTTACCTGGACCTGCAAAGCCGGTCACAAGGTCGAAGCGTGAATGCCGGTTGATGTGAAGATGCGAGTTGCGACCCTCCACGATATTTTGCAGATCGCGGCCATCCAAGCGGCCGCCCCGGAAGCGTCTCAATGGAACCCGTCCGACTATCTTCAGCACACCTGCATCATTGGGGAAGTGGATGGTGTCGTAACAGGATTTCTGGTTACCCGCGAGACAGCGCCGGGCGAAACAGAAATCCTCAACATGGCCGTGGATCCGAAAATGCGCCATCAAGGAATCGGCAAAAAGCTTTTCGCAACCGCCCTCAAAGGCGAAGTATTTCTGGAAGTCCGCGAATCGAATTCCGCCGCGCGCGCGCTGTACGAAAGCGCTGGATTTCGAGTGGCGGGAAGACGCCGCGCGTACTACGAAGGGCCAACCGAAGATGCTATTGTCATGAGGTTTTTTTCATGATACTGTCATAGTGCCGTCGGCCTCGGTGACCGTCGGCGACTATGAGAATAAAACCCTCACCCACCGAGCCATTCCCCCAAAAGTACCGACTCGGCGTGGCGAGCCCATGTAAGGAGAACCCTGATGGAGCACAGCACGCAGCAAGATGATTCGAAGGCGCATCTGATGGCAACCAGTGAAGAATTCCGGGCACTGGCTGCACAGCACGCTTCCTTGGATGAGAAGATTCAGACGATCGAGCAAAAGGAACACGTCATGCCGGATGACGAGCTCGTCGAGCACGACTTGAAGAAACAGAAGCTGAAGGTGAAAGACCAGATGAATGAAATCCTGGCCCGCTACCGGACACAAGTAGCGTAACCAGACGGCGCAAGAAACAGGGCGCCCAAACTGCGCGTCGCTTGCATGCGCAATGATTCGAAAAGCCCGGCCGCTATCGGCCGGGTTTTACATTGCAGCCCCCGTTCCGCGCGACAATTCGATACATGAAGCGCTATTCGATTGCCGTCATCGCCGGAGACGGCGTCGGCCAGGAAGTGATTCCCGCCGCGCGCCGCGTGCTCGACCGCGCCGCGAAGGAATTCGGCTTCGAGCTCGCCTATACCGATCACGACTGGGGCGCCGATTACTACCTGCATCATGGCCGCATGATGCCCGTCGACGCGATCGATCAGCTGCTTGCGTCCGACGCGATCCTGCTCGGCGCCGTGGGCCATCCCGACATTCCCGACCACATCACGCTCCACGGATTGCTGCTGCCGATTCGCCGCCAGTTCGACCAGTTCGCGAATATCCGGCCGGCCGTCCTTTATCCCGGCGTCACCTCGCCTCTTCGCAAGAATGTTGCGATCGATATGATCGTGGTGCGGGAAAATACCGAAGGCGAATATGCGCCCGTGGGTGGCTTCGTCCACGCGCACCATCCGGAAGAACTCGCCGTGCAGACCGCCGTCTTCACGCGTCACGGCATCGAGCGGATCGTACGTTACGCCTTCGAACTCGCCGTCCGGCGCGACGGAAAGCGCAAAGTCACGTCGGTGACGAAGTCCAACGCGCAGAGCTTTAGCATGGTCCTCTGGGATCGCGTCTTCCAGAAGGTCGCCGGCGAATTCCCGTCCATCGAAACCGAATCGCTGCTCGTCGATGCCGCTGCGATGAACTTCATCCGCCGCCCTGAAAGCTTCGATGTCGTCGTGGCATCGAACCTGTTTGGCGACATCCTCAGCGACGTATCCGCCATCCTCACGGGCAGCATCGGACTGGCCGCGAGCGGCAACCTGGATCCGACGCGCCGCTTTCCGTCAATGTTCGAACCCGTCCATGGCTCTGCTCCTGATATCGCGGGCAAAGGTATTGTGAATCCGCTGGCCGCCATCCTGTCCGGCTCGATGATGCTCGATCACCTCGGAGAAACCGAGGCCGCAAAGTCCGTCGAGCGCGCCGTCGCCGCGGTTCTAGCGGCTGGCAGCGTGCGTCCGCCCGATCTCGGTGGCACGAGTACAACGTTGCAGGTAGCCGACGCCGTCGCCGAAGCGCTGAAATAATTCTTACTACGCGCAGGCCGGTCGATAAGACCCTTGCGTGAATCCGCGATCGAGGTATCTTTGTGTCCGCATCGGCGCGGTGGAATTTCTGGTGCTGGCTGAAGACGTCCGCGCGGTGGTTCCCCGCTCGGATGTGAAATCCGCTGAGCGTTCCCTGCCTTGGATCATCGGCTCTGTACTGGTCAGCGGGTGGGAGTCGCCGGTCGTGGACCTGCGCGAAAAACTGGGCGTTCCACTCGGTTCGTCTGGTAGGAAACCAGTGGTTATCGTCTTGCAAATGCACAGCAAGGAAGGACCACGCTGGCTCGGAATCGCAGCGGAATACGCTGGCGACCTGCTGAGCCTGCGAAACGACGACTTCCGCAACGGAGCTGTCCGGATCTCCGGCCGTATGAAACGCCTGCTCGACTTCGACGAAATCCTATCGGCGGAGGATTTGCGCTCGTTGCTCTCGTTCGCGTCCGTTAAGAACGACTAGCTCTTGATGCCGTCGAAAGCCTGGTCGATTGCCGCGCGTTCATCCGGCTTCGGCGTCACCAGCGGCATCCTCGGCGGACCGCCGTAATAGCCGTTCAGATCCATCGCATGCTTCAGCGCCGGGATGCTTCGCGCGATCGACGCGGCGGGCTGAATCCGCTGTTGCCAATCTTCCGCCGCTTCCTTCTCGCGTGTGCGGAATGCTTCCCAGATCGTGATGCACGCATACGGAGCCGCATTCGCAAACGACAGAATTGCGCCCGCCGCGCCTGCTTCTAAATCCGCGTGCAAAACTCCAGCGTCCGCGCCCAGCACCGGAGCTCGCAATCCGGTCGCGCCGGAAATGCGCACCGCCGCGATGTTCGGATGCAGAGGAACCTCGTCTATTACCAGGGGCTGCGCGATCACCGGCAGCATGCTGCGATCCGCGACCGCCGCGAAATACAAGCGGGCAGCCGCACCTTCAACGCGCGAACTCTCAACCAACGCTGCTTTATATCCCAACGCCGCGGCGCGCGCGATCAGCGCGACCGTCTCATGCACGGATGCCGCGCTCGCGCCTGCGATTAACACTTTCTCCGGCGCAGCCCACTTGGCCGCCAGCTCCCACACGGTCGCCTTCTCGTCGGCGGACAGCAGGACGCCTTCCCCGGCATCCGCGCAAACCGCGTAGCCCGCCACCGACGTCTGATTCCACTTGTCGACGTTATGCTCCATCTTTACTTTGTAAATTTCACCCGCATGGTCGAACGGAGTCGCCATCGCGACAAACAAACCGGAAAGTTTCATTTCGAATCTGCCTTCCAAACGCACGAAAGGCGGGCCACCCTTTTCGGATGCGCCCGCCCTCGAAAAACAACTCCGAAAAATCAGTGCTCTGACCAGCAATCAATGTCCCCGGGCTGACGCCCGGGGTTCCAACCACGCCGGTTACGGCGGGGTTGGTTTCGATCCGAATCACGACGTCAGAGAACTAGAAGCTGTAAATGATGACCAGCGTGTAGAGCGCCAGCGATTCGATCAGGACCAGGCCAAGAATCAGCGCGAAGCGGATTCCAGCCGAGGCGCCAGGATTGCGCGCCATGGCCTCGGTCGCGCCTTTTACGGCGTTGCCCTGGGCCAAGCCGCAAAGGCCGGAAGCGATCGCCATGCCGATACCGGCGCTGACAACTTTCCAGTCCTTCACCGTGCCCGAAATGCCACCACCATCGGCCGCCAGAATCGGCGACGCGGCGATGAACAGCACCACGAGCAGCATCATGATTTGTTTCAATTTCACTATGGTTCTCCTTAATTAATTTGCCTTGCGGAGGTGGTTCGTTCGATCTCCTGGGGGAGCCGACGCTCACACGCAAAACAGTACAAAGCCGTAAGAAAACTTTGGGCTCGAACGCGGGAGCCTAGTGCTCGTGCTCCACCGCGCCACTGACGTAGATCATCGACATCAGCGTAAAAATGTAAGCCTGCAGCAGCGACACGAAAACGTGCAGCGCCATGAAAATCATCGGAATGCCAAGCGGCACCAGCCGCATAAACGCCATCGTCACCTGCTCGCCCGCGAACATGTTGGCGTACAGACGAATCGTAAGCGACATCGGTCGCGCGAGGTGGCTGACCAGCTCAATCGGCAGCATCAGCGGCGCCATGACCAGAATCGGACCCAGGAAATGCGCCAAATACTTCAAGCCGTTTTCCCGCAGACCCATGTAGTTGTAATAGCCAAACGTCATGATCGCGAGGCCGGCCGGCACATACGCGAACATGGTCGGCGATTCGAACCCGGGAATGATTCCCAACAGGTTCGAGATCAAAATGAAAATGAATAGCGTGCCGAAGTATGGAATGAATTTCTTGCCGTGATGAATGCCAGCTTCGGCCGTGGTGTCGCGAAGAAATTCGTAGAGCACTTCGAACAGATGCTGAAGACGTCCCGGCTTATCGACGGAAAACCCGGACCGCAACACCGCCAGAACCACGACGATGAACGCCAGCACCAGGATCTCCATGACGATCCAGTTTTCCCAGGGCCGCGCCGGATTGTGCGCATGCTGTCCGACGGTCTCAAGAACGGAGTTTGCTACACCCGCAAGGTGGTCGTTAAAGAGGCGGGTCAGCCATAATTCTTCGTGCATAGAAAATGTAGTTCGCGAGGCTACGACCGCAGGAAGATCAGTTCGTAGACAATCTCGGCGACCACAGCGGCCGCTGTTATCAGCAAGCCCGCTAGTACCGCCGGAAGACTAACCTCGGAAACACTGATGATAACATACACGGCTGCTCCGACAAGCAGGTAACGAAGTCCCAAAAACACCGCTCCGCGCGGCGAGGAACCTGCTTCGCCCATGCCCCGAACCATCCGGATCCACAGGCGGAAGTTGCCGTAGGAAAGCGCCGATCCAACCATGAATCCGAGGCCCGCGCGCCAGCCCCAGCGGACCGTTGCGCTTATTGATCCCACGACGCCGAGCACTGTCGTCACCCGCAGCATCCGGCCGATGGCCGCTTCAAGGAACGCCGCTGTCAGACTAGCGCTCCTTCTGCAATTGCCGGATCAACTCGATCATTCCGCCCGCCACGCCGAGAATGACAAAGGTGACCTTCAAGAAGCTGGTCCCCAACCATTGATCGAGGAAATAGCCGATCACATAGCCGACAAAAACCGCCGCCGGAAGTAGAAAGGCAAGGCTCGAGTACTTGCCCACCATCATCATGACGCTGCGCTGTTCCTTGGTCCCGATCTCGTCTTTGTATTTGTCTTCGCCGGGCATGTGCGCCTCGCCTTCAGCTTAACGCCTGCGCCGGTCGCGCATCCCAACCGCGCCGGTCAGAATGCGTTGGTACACTCGTGGGTTATGCAAATCGCTCCGTCGCGCGACACCTTCGATGCGATCGTAATCGGCTCGGGAGCCACTGGCGGCTGGGCCGCGAAACGCCTCACCGAAGCCGGGATGCGGGTGGCTCTGCTAGAGGCCGGCGCTAAGACCAGCCCCAAACAATTCACTGAGCACATGCAGCCCTGGCAGTATCCGTACCTCGGCCAAAGTCCGCTGCTGAAGCGCGAGCGCCCTATTCAGAGCCTTTGCTACGCGTGCCGCGAAGGCAACCACGACTGGTTCGTCAACGATCTTGAAAATCCCTACGTGCAGGAGAAACCCTTCTATTGGATTCGCCAGCGCGCCCTTGGTGGGCGTTCGCTGAGTTGGGGACGCCAAAGCTACCGCATGTCGGATCTCGACTTCAAAGCCGCTTCCCACGACGGCTACGGCGACGACTGGCCCATCTCCTACGACGAACTGGTGCCCTATTACGAACTGGTCGAGAGATACGTCGGCATCAGCGGGCAGGCGGAAAATCTCCCACAGCTTCCCGACAGCGTATTTCAGCCGCCCATGGATATGACCTGCGGCGAAGGCGTCCTCCGCGATGAGGTCAAGAAGAAGATGAACCGCACGGTCACCATTGGCCGCGTCGCGATTCTCACGAAAGCGCTCAACGGCCGCGCCGCCTGCCACTACTGCGGACCCTGCGAGCAGGGTTGCATCACCAATTCTTATTTTTCGAGTCCCTGGACCACGATTGCGGACGCCGCGAAAACCGGCCGCCTGACGCTGCTTACGGATGCCGTGACCGCGCAGATCATGAAGAAGGACGGCAAAGCGACCGGCGTCGTGTACGTCGATCGGCTTACCCGCGAGCCGCGCGAGATCCGCGCCAAGATCGTGGTCTGCTGCGCTTCCACGCTCGAATCTACGCGCCTGTTGATGAACTCAAACGTGGGCACCACCAACGATGCAATCGGCCGCTACGTGATGGATCACATTTATCAGGGCGGAGCGTCGGGCACCATGCCGATGGTCGAGACCAAGCCTTGGGCCGGTGCGCCGCGCCGGCCTAACGGAATCTACATTCCGCGTTTCCGCAATGTGAAAGACAAGATGACCAACGGCTTCATTCGCGGCTACGGCTATCAGGGCGGCAGTTCGCCCGGCTTCTCGACGGGCGCGCCGGGTTTCGGAGCCAGCTATAAAGAGGCCGTTCGCGCCGGCAATTACGGCATCAATATTTCGCTCTGGGGCGAATGCCTCGCGCGCAAAGAGAACTTCGTTGAGATTGATCCGGAGCGCGTGGACGCGTGGGGCATTCCGATTCTGAAGGTCCAATGCGAGTGGAGCGATAACGAGAAGAAGCTCTGGCAGGACGGACGCGAGCAAGGTGCGCAAATGCTCGAAGCCGCCGGCGCGCAGAACGTTCATTTGACCGGCGAGTATTCCATTCCCGGCTTCTGCATTCACGAAACCGGAACCGCTCGCATGGGCAACGACGCACGAACCAGCGTCGTGAATCGCTTCGGCCAGGTCCACGATACGTCGAATGTGTTTGTGACCGACGGCGCGGTCTGGGTTTCGAGTGGCTGCCAGAATCCGACCCTGACAATGATGGCGATCACCGTCCGCACTTGCGACTACATCACGAAGGAATACGCCAAGCAGGTGGCGTAGTCAGGATTGGCAATCGGCAGCCGAATGACGTAGCGCTTCCGGGTGAAAGCGAAGGTGCACGTCGAGCTGGAGTTTCTTCAGCTCATCGGCAATGGGTTGAGCGTGTTTTGCGCCCACGATTATGACGGCAGGTCGGTCGGCGAGATCGCTTAATAGATCCTCAGCCCGTTTGATCATGTGCAACTCGCGCTCGCGATTCCACGCTAGTGGGCTGTCCCTGAGATATCGCTACCACGCGGGAATGCGTTTACGAACATCGGAGTATTTCCATTGAAAGGGTTTGGCTGTCTTCTGGTAGAGGCGGATGTAGCGTAGGATCTTGCGTTTTAGATCAGCGACGGAAG
>JBBQWZ010000069.1:0-12292 GCA_038210135.1 Bryobacterales bacterium | reverse complement strand
ACGCGCCAGTGTGTTCCCGGCCATTGCTCGCGGCACCTTCGCAGCTCTTATTTTGCCTTCTCCACCCCCCTCCTCCACTGGTTTCTGGCTTTCACGACGCACGTCCCCGTGCGTGTGTGACTCTGGTCGCGGCTCGGATTGCGTTGGTTCCCGCGGGATGGCTTCGGTCATACTGACTGTTTGTCCTCAGAGCAGATTCCCTGGCTGTTCTCGCACCCTTGGCTGCACTGGGTGTTCGAGTCGGCCGCGTATTCGATTGGATTTTGGGTTTACAACCGCCAGCGAAAGCGCGCCGGCGATTTCCTGCCTACGGCGAATCGATGGAGCGTGGTGGTCGCGGCGATTGTCGGCGCGGCGCTCGGAAGCAAAGTCCTGTCGTGGTTCGAGACACCGCAGGAAACGCTCGTGCACTGGAATGACCTGCTGTACATGATGCAGGGCAAGACCATCGTGGGCGGAATCCTGGGCGGCGTGATCGCGGTGGAACTGACCAAGAAGTGGATCGGCGTGAAGCGCCGCACAGGTGACCTGTTTGCGGTTCCGATTTGCGTGGGAACCGCGGTGGGGCGCTTGGGGTGTTTTTTCGCGGGGCTGCCGGATCAGACGTACGGAGTCGCTACGTCGATGCCATGGGGCGTCGATTTCGGCGATGGAGTGCGACGGCATCCGACGCAGTTGTATGAAGTGGTGTTCGTGCTGGCGTTGGGTTGGATTTTGTCGCGACTGAAGCCGGCCCGGGAGGGCGATTTATTCCGGGCGTTTCTGGTGGCGTATCTATTTTTTCGGCTGGTGATTGAATTTTGGAAGCCTGGCGTGGCGGTGTTTCTGGGCATGACGGCGATTCAGTGGTCGTGCGTGTTGGCACTGATTTGGTATTCGCGCGATTTGCCATACTTGGTGAAATTGCGGTGGAGGCGGGCGGCGTGACGAGGTTCGAAGTAGGAGTGTCTAGGGAGGCAAGTCCGCTCCCTAACGGTCGCGGTTCGGATTAGTGAGCGCAACCTGACGGTCGCGCCTCGGGTGCGGGCGCGGATCGAAGGAATGGATCGGAATGGCTGATAAAGTTCGACCTTATTTGTTTTATGACGCGGCGATTTCGATTTGTTCGAAATGCTTCCGGCGCGCGGACGCAAAGATCGTGTTTCAGGACGATCGCGTCTTCATGCTGAAGCGGTGTCCGGTGCATGGGTCCGAAAAAGTGCTGATGGCGGACGATGTGGATTACTACCGGCGTTCGCGCGAAGTGTTTCTGAAGCCGCCGGAGATGCCGAACCGGTGGAATACGAACGTCGAGTGGGGCTGCCCGTACGATTGCGGATTGTGTCCGGATCACGAGCAGCATTCGTGCCTGACGCTGCTCGAGATTTGCGACCACTGCAATCTGGAGTGCCCGATTTGTTACGCGAATAGCGGTCCGAAGCGCCCGGAATTCCGTACGATGGAGCAGATCGAGTTCATGCTCGATCAGATTGTCTTGAATGAACGGAAGCCTGACGTGGTGCAGATTTCAGGCGGCGAGCCGACGCTGCATCCACAGTTTTTCGAGGTACTCGAAGCGTGCAAGCGGCGTCCGATTCAGCACCTGATGGTGAATACGAACGGGATCCGGATCGCGAAAGAGCCGGAGTTCGTGAGGCGGCTGGCGGAGTACATGCCGGGCTTCGAATTGTATTTGCAATTCGACTCATTCGAAGAGAAGGCGTTGAAAGAACTGCGGGGCGCGGATTTGCGTTCGATTCGCGAGCGCGCGATTGAGCAGTTAAATAAATACGGCATCTCGACGACGCTGGTCGTGACGGTGAAGAAGGGCCTGAACGACCACGAGTGCGGGCGCATTGTGGATTGGGCGCTTACGCAGCCTTGCATTCGCGGCGTGACGTTCCAACCGGTGCAGGCGGCGGGTCGATTGGAGCAGTGGGATGCTTCGCGGGACCGGCTGACGTTGACCGAAGTGCGACGTAAGATTCTGGAGCAGACGTCGGTATTCAAGCCGGAGGATTTGATACCTGTGCCGTGCCATCCGGATTCGCTGGCGATGGCGTATGCGTTCAAGCTGGGCGGAAAAGTAACTCCGTTGACGGGCATGATGGATCCGCAGGTGTTGATCAATGGCGGGCGGAACACCATCGTGTACGAAGACGATCCGGTGATTCGGGGGCACATTTTCAAGGCCTTTTCAACGAATCACTCGCCGGTCTCGGGCGCGAATTCATTGAAGGAATTGCTGTGCTGCCTGCCGAAGCTGTTCGTACCGGATTCGATCGGGTATGAGAATGTGTTCCGAATTTTGATCATGCAGTTTATCGACGCGGATTCCTTTGACGTGCGTTCGATCAAGAAAACGTGCGTGCATATCGCGCATCCGGATGGGCGGATTATTCCGTTCGATACGTACAACATGTTTTACCGGGATGATTTGGAGCAACGCGTTTTGGAACCGCTGCGAAGGGAGCGGGAGCGGATGGTGGTCCGCGAGGATCTGGTGGAGATCCGGTAGCGCGGATGGTAAATATTCGGACACAGACCGGAGGTCTATGCCACCTTTTGCCGCTTGTTCTTCGAATCGTTGGGATGCAAAATAGGAGCCTCGAATGTTCGCTGGGGTGCTGATCGGATTTGCACTGCACTTATGTCAGTTGGCGATCATGGCAGTGGTTGGGATTTTCTACGTCATGACGCCTCCGCCGATGCAGGACACGGTGATGTTTGGCTTTTTCTCGCCGATGGCGATTGGGCTGACGCAGTTGATTTACATCATTCCGGCGTACCGGAAATTCTCGCGCGGTCCGAAGCCGATTTGGGCGAAGGGCATTTTGCTCGCGGCCGCGATCACGTTTTTGTTGAATGCGAGCTGCCTGGGGCTGGTTTTCAATACGAAATGGGATTTCAAGTGAGCTTGGATTCCGATGCTTAAGGGTCTGATTGTCGGAAGCCTGCTGCACTTCATGCAGATTTTCGTCGTGGTGCTGGCGTTCCTTGTCGGCACGATTTTCAAGCCCTTTGTGGGCTGGGAATATGCCGCGATGATGACGCCTTTTGCAATCGGATTGACGCAGGCTTTCTACATGATTCCAATGCTTTTTTACTACAAAAGCCAGGCACGGCCGGACGTGGTGAAGGGGCTGATGGTCGTTGCGGGAATTACGTTTCTGCTGAACTCGAGTTGCTTTGGCGTGATGTGGCTGGGAGCGCGGCGCTAGATTGAAGCCTTGGTATACTCGCAGTTTCGTGCGACGATTCGCCCTTAGTCTCGTTTTCCTCCCACTGGTTTCCTGCGTGACGATGCCGGAGACGTATGCGCCTCCGATTCAGCGCGAGCCGATTGAGAGTGCGCGGCCGTACCGGGCGCAGCGCGTGATCGCGATGGGCGATCCGGATGCCGAGGCGTTCGTCGTGAAAGACATCGCGAAGGGCGGCGCGGAAGGCGGAGTCTGGAGATGGACGCAGAAGCGTCCGACGGTGCGGGTGGTGTTGCGCTCGACCGACAACCAAAAGCTGGTCGCCGACTACACGATTCCGGATGTCACGTTCGCGCAGACGGGTCCGGTGACGCTGGACTTTTACGTAAATGACCAGAAGCTGGATTCGGTGGAAGTTAAGAAGGCGGGTCAGCAGCATTTCGAAAAGCCGGTTCCTGCGGAGTGGTTGAAGGCCGGCGCGGACAATCTGGTGGCGATCGAGATCAACAAAATGTACGTTTCGCCGCAGGATCAGTCGACGCTTGGGTTCATTCTCGCGCGCCTGGGGCTTTCGCAATAATCCGCGGCGAACAATGATTCCGCAGGCCGTTTACATACTTTTCGGAGCCTTGTTCACGGCGGCGGTGGCATGGGCAATCGGGCGGTTGATTTTGCGGGCGTCCGGCGTGCGCATGCATGCTCAGGAAGATTTTCTGCTGGCGATTGTTCCGGGATGCGCCGTCCTCAGCACCGTCGTTTTTGCGCTGATGTGCGTGGGCGGAGCGCGCAAAGCGGTATTCCTGATTTTAGGAATTCTGGTATTGGGATGGGCTTCAAAGAGCGGTGTTTTTGAGCGCTCGGCCAGTCCGCGATTTGCGCCGTTGCCGCTGTGGCAGCGCGCGCTGTTCGGGATTCCGTTTACATTTTTCACGGTTCTGTATTGGGCGAACGCGATGGCTCCGGAGGTGAGTCCGGACGGAACGACGTATCACCTGGGGCTGGTCGCGCGCTATCTGCGGAACCACGGGTTCGAGCGAATCACGTCGAACATGTACGCGAGTCTAAGCGCGGGCGTGGAGATGCTGTACGCGTTTGCGTTCGCGTTCGGCAAGCATTCGGCGGCGGCGCTGGTGCACTTTCTGTTGACGGTGGCGCTGGCGTTTTTGATCCTGAATTACGGACGGCGAATCGGGAAGCCGCTGGTGGGGATCGTCGCCGCGATTCTTGTCTATGCCAGCCCGATTGTGGGGATCGACGGCACGACGGCGTACATCGATGTGGCGGTGGCTGCGATTTTGTTCTCGCTGTTCTATCTGGTTCAAGTGTACTTAGAGGAGTCGCATCGCGGCTTGCTGGTCGCAATTGGGCTGGCGGCGGGATTCGCATTTGCGGCGAAATACACCGCGTTTTTGGCGATTCCGTATGCTCTGGTGCTGGTCGCGTGGCGCGCCAGGCGGATCCGGCCGGTGCTGGTAGTGGCGGCGGCGGCGTTTCTGATTGCGGCTCCGTGGCCGGCGAAAAATTGGATTTGGCTGCAGAATCCGCTCGCGCCGTTTTTCAACACATGGTTTCCCAATCCATACGTGCATGTGCAATTCGAGCAGGATTACCGCGTCAACATGGCGAACTACGGTTTGAAGTCGCTGAAGATGGTGCCGTGGTATTTGACGGTAACGGGCGAACACATCAGCGGATTTCTGGGGCCGATTTTCCTGCTGACTCCGCTCGGATTGCTGGCACTACGGCGGCGCGAAGGGCGGCATCTGGTTGCGGCGGGCTTGCTGTTCGGCGCTACGTATTTCACCAATATCGGAACGAGATTCCTGATACCGGCGGCGCCTTTTTTCGCGTTGGCGATGTCGATGGTATTGGCAGAATGGCGGGCCGCGGCGGTGATCATGGTATTGACGCACAGCGTGCTCTCGTGGCCGAAGATCACGTATAAGTACGCCAACGATTATGCGTGGCGGTTGCAAAAGATTCCGTGGAAATCGGCGTTGCGCATCGAACCGGAAGCCAAGTTTCTGGAGCGGTGCTGGGCTTGCCAGATCGCGAAGATGCTCGACGAAAGCACGGAGCCGGGGTCTACGGTGCTCTCGATGAACGGGGTCGCGGAGTCTTATACGTCGCGCAAGATCCTGGTGCAGTTTCAGGCCGCGCCGAATTCGGTGATCAACGATTTTCTGTACACAGGATTTATTGGCGACTATCCTCCGCTGCATCATCTGACGTACAAATTCGCTCCGCAGAAATTACGGAAGTTGCGCGCGGTGCAGTTGGAGAATCTGACGCCGGGACAACTGTGGAGCGTGACGGAATTGCGCGTCTTGTCGCAGGGCGCGGAGTTGAAGCGCGCGCCGGAGTGGCGGCTGCACGCCAAACCGAATCCGTGGGATGTGCAATTGGCGTTCGACAATTCTCCGGCTACGCGCTGGCGATCCTGGGAAGCGGCGGCGGCGGGAATGTTCATCGAAGTCGATTTCGGACGCGAAGTGGATGTAGATGCGGTGCGGCTCGAAATTTCGCCGGATCAGAATACTCGGGTTGCGATCGACGGGATGGGTCTGGACGGGCAATGGCGGCGGTTGACGGACAAATTTGAACTCGAAGTCGTGAAGGCACTGGACTGGCAGAGGCGCGCGGCGACACGCGAAGTGCGGACGCGCGGAATTCGATATTTGCTACTGGCGGATAACGATTTCGGCTACGACGATTTCAAAGAAGACCCGGAAGCGTGGGGCGTACGATTCGTGCGCGAGACGAACAAAGCGCGGCTGTACGAGATCATGGAGCCGCCGGTGAAAGGCGCGACACCATGAGATTGTTTCTTGGTGTGGACGGCGGCCAGTCGAGTACGGTGGCGATGATTGGCGACGAGAACGGACGCATCGTCGGGAACGGGCGCGGCGGACCTTGCAATCACGTGAGCGGTCCGGAGGCGCGGACGAGATTTCTGGGCGCGATTGGCGGGTGCGTCGGGCAGGCGCTGGCGCAGATCGGCGAAGGCGTAGCCGCGAATTTCGTCGGCGCGTGTTTTGGCTTTAGTGGCGGCGCGGAAGATAAGGCTCCGCTGCTGGATGAGATTTTGAAGACGGAGCACCGGCTGGTTACACATGACGCGCTGATCGCGTTGTCGGGCGCGACGGAAGGCGAACCGGGGATCATTGTGATCGGCGGAACGGGATCGATCGCGTTCGGCAGAAATGCCGGAGGCCGCACAGCGCGCGCGGGTGGCTGGGGCTACGTGTTCGGCGACGAGGGCGGCGGCTTCGACATTACGCGGCGGGCGTTGAAAGCGGCGCTGCGAATGGAAGAGGGCTGGGGTCCAGAGACGACGCTGCGAGGAATGCTGCTGGCGGAAACGGGCGCGACAGACGCGAACGATTTGCTGCACCGATTCTACACTCCGGCGTTCGACCGGCCACGCATCGCTGGATTCGCGAAGCTGGTGGATCGGGGGGCGATTGAGGGCGATGCGGTAGCGCGAGAAATTCTGCAGTCGGCGGCGTTGGAGTTGGCGGCGCTGGCGGAATCGGTGCGCAAACAATTGTTCATCGATCATGAACCGGCGCGGGTGAGTTGGATCGGCGGCGTGTTCCGGAGCGAATTGTTGCGGCACCGGTTCGAGTCGCTGGTGGACATGATGGATGGGAACATAGCGGGTCCGCCGGCTTTTGAACCGGCAGCGGGCGCATTGCTCGAGGCATACAGACTGGCGGGTTACGCGGTGACGCTATCGCACCTGCCGGAACAGGAAAAGAAATGAAATTATTGGTCGCGGTTTTGGCCTTGAGTGGATGCGCGTTGGCGGCGGAACCGGATTGGCCGGCGCTCGAAAAGCATGCGCTCGAATTTCTGCAGACCTATGTGCGGATCGACACGACGAATCCGCCGTCGGACACGCGGGCGGCGGCGGAGCTGTTCAAGAAGGAGCTCGAAAGTGCCGGGTTGTCGCCGAAAGTCTACCTGGCAGGTCCGGCGCAGCAAACGAATTTGATGGTCCGGTTGAAGGGACGCGATTCGTCGAAGAAGCCGCTCTTGCTGCTGAATCATTTCGACGTCGTGCCGGTGGATCGAAAGGCATGGAGCGTCGATCCTTTTGGCGGGCTGATCAAAGACGGATTCATCTGGGGCCGCGGAACGCTGGATATGAAGGGCGTCGGCGTGATGCAGTTGATGGCGCTGGTGACGATGAAGCGGCTGGGAATCGTGCCGCCGCGCGACATCGTGATGGTGTGCACGTCGGACGAGGAGAGCAGCGGCGCGCGCGGAATCAAGTGGATGCTCGAGAATCACGGCGCGGAATTCGATCCCGAATATGTATTGGATGAAGGCGGCATGGGTTCGCGGGATGCCATCGCTCCGGGAAAGCTGATGTACGGAATCGCGGTGGGCGAGAAGCAGATCCTGTGGTTGAAAATGCGCGCGAAGGGGACGGCGGGGCATGGTTCGCAGCCGATTCCGGACAACGCAAACATGATTCTGATTCGGGCGATCGAGAAGGCGTTGGAATTCGGCGCTGCGGTGAAACCGAACGCGACGGTGGAGGCGATGAAGGCGGCGGCGGGCGGTCCGCTGGCGGACAACAAATTCCTCAACGCGATTCAGAGGAATACGATTTCGTTGACGACGCTATCGGCGGGCGTGGGTACGCCGTTGAAGCCGAACGTGATTCCGTCGACGTCGGAGGCGATGTTCGATTGCCGGCTGTTGCCAGGAGTAAATTCAGCGGAGTTTCTGTCGGAGATCAAGGCGCGGATTAACGATCCGCGGGTGACGGTCGAGATTATGTCGACGTCGGCGGACGCGGGTTCTTCGCGAAGCGATACTCCGTTGTTCGCGGCGATCCAGAAGGCGATCGGCAATGCGAATCCGGGCGCAGTGGTCACGCCGATGCTGGTTCCATATGGCACGGACGCTGTGAATCTTCGCAAAAAAGGGGTTGTCGCGTATGGATTCATTCCGATGGTTCTGGATTTGAAGACGGTCGCGACCATGCACAGCGACGAGGAGCGGATTCCGATTGCGGAGTTTCACAAGGGTTTGCGGATTTATTTAGAGGTACTGCGGTCGGAATATTGATTCGCACAGACCGGAGGTCTATGCCACTTTTGTGCCCCTTGCGTTACATGGGGCTTTCTAACTGAGAAGCCGCATCGCGGTCAGCGCCATTACCTTCGCGGCATGCACGATGTCGTCGATGATGCAGTATTCGTCGGGCTGATGGGAGATGTGCAGGAGGCCGGGTCCGTAGGCGATGCACTGGTCGACGAGGCCCATGCGCATGACGTGCTTTTGATCGTAGGTTCCGGGGCTGGCGATGAGCGGCGGCTCGAAGCCGAGGACGTCTTGAATGGCGGAAGAGACGTCGCGGACGAGGCGGCATGCGCGGTCGGTCTGCACGGGATAGACGGTCATCAGATCCTGGGTTTCGTAGCGGAAATCCGGATCGTGGGCTGCGAGTTCATCGAGCAGAGCGAGGATCTCTCCGCGGACGTCCTCGAAGCGTTCTTCGAGCAGGAACCGGCGGTCGAGGATGGCTTCGCAGAGATCGGCGACGCAGGGAGTCTGCATTCCACTTTCGGGCTGGCCTCCGGAAATCGAATTGAAATTCAGCGAGGCACGACGGGCCTCGGGCGGCTCAACCGGCATTTGCGTGATGCGCTCGAAGAGGTCCGGCTTGAGGCGGGTTTCGAGTTTGTGCAGGAAGGCCGCCATCTTCGAAATCGCGTTGACGCCAAGGAACGGCATGCTGCCGTGGGCCATGCGGCCGAGCGTTGCGACCTTCAGCCAATACACTCCGCGATGGCCGAGGCAAATGCGACCGACGCCGAGCGGTTCCGTAATGATGACGTAATCGGTGCGGTCGCGATGGATGTAGCCGCGCTCGGCGAGATAGGCGACTCCGGCGAAGCCGCCGCTCTCTTCGTCGACGGTTCCGCTCTGTTCGATCGCGCCGTGAAGTTCGATTCCGGTGCGGCGGATGGCTTCGACGGCGTAGATCGAGGCGGCGATTCCGGCTTTCTGATCGGAAGTTCCGCGGCCAAAGATTTTTCCGTCTTGGATTACGGCGGCGAAGGGATCGTGGGTCCAGCCGGAACCGGCGGGCACGACGTCGAAGTGTCCGTTGAAGTGGAGCAGCGGGCGGGCGGTTGTGCCTTGGAGGTGGCCGATGACGTTGACGCGCGGATGCTTCGCGGTGTGTTCCGGCAAGCCTTCCGCCGCGATGAATTGGGTATCGTAGCCGAAGTCGCGGAGCCGCGATCCGATGAAGTAGGCGCACTCAGGATAGGCCTCGCCGGGCGGATTCACGGTGGGGATGCGGACCAGATCCTGGGTGAACGCGACGAACTCTTCGACCATCGAGTCGAGACGTTCGACGACGGATTGCTCGGCGCGACTCCGAATTTGCATGAACGTGCGGAGAATAGCATATGCGTACATTGAGGATGTGTTAACTTGCTGTTGATTTGATGCTCACAACACGCTGGTTTTTATTCTTCGCGATGGCTGCGGCACTCGGGGCGCAGACCTGGGAGCACCAGGACGCATTGGTTCCGATGCGCGACGGGGTCCGGCTACATACGGAGATTTGGCGGGATACGTCGAAGCCCGCCGGAGCCCTGCCGTTGCTGATGCAGCGCACGCCGTACGGGATCAAGCCTGAGGTTTCGCTGAAGGGTCCGTACGTCGAACTGGTAAAGGAAGGCTACCTGTTCGTGTTTCAGGATATTCGCGGGCGCTACAAATCAGAGGGCGAATTTTCGATGAACCGGCCGCTGGTGGATCATCGCGACAAGAAGGCGATCGACGAATCGACCGACACGTACGACACGATCGAGTGGCTGGTGAAAAACGTTCCAGCGAATAATGGGCGCGTCGGAATGTTTGGGATTTCGTATGGCGGATTTCTGACGGTGATGGCGACGATCGATCCGCATCCGGCGCTGAAGGCGGCTTCGGAGCAGGCATCTCCGGCGGACATCTTTTGGAACGACGATTTTCATCACAACGGGGCGTTCCGTTTGAGCTATGGGTTCGAGTACGCGTCGATGATGGAGACGGGAAAAGAGAATCACGATTTCAAGTTTGATACCTACGACACGTTCGATTGGTATTTGCGGCTGGGTCCGTTGAAGAACGCGAACAAGAAGTATTTGGATGGCGCGCGGCCGACCTGGAACAACTTCGTGACGCATCCGAATTACGATGCGTTCTGGAAGAAATACAATCTGCCGCAGCATCTGAAGAACATCACGGTGTCGCAATTGCATGTTGCGGGATGGTTCGATCAGGAGGATTTCTTCGGCCCGATCCGGTTGTATGAAGAGGCGGAGAAGACGGATACGCGGCATAAGAATTTCCTCGTGGCGGGTCCCTGGAATCACGGCGGATGGGCACGGAGCGACGGCAAGACGCTGGGCAAGATCGATTTCGGGAGCGAGACGGCGAAGCATTTTCGGGAGAATATCCAGGCGCCGTGGTTTGCGTATTGGCTGAAGGATCAGGGCAAGGGGAACTTTCCCGAGGCGCTGATGTTTCAGACCGGATCGAATGAGTGGAAGTCGTACGACGCCTGGCCGCCTAGGAAGAACATCAGCAAGCAGGGGATTTATTTGCAGCCGTCGGGGAAGCTGTTGTTCAAGGCTCCCGAAGAGACGGGTAGGGCGTTCGATGAGTATGTGTCGGATCCGGCGCGTCCGGTGCCGTATCGGCAGAGGCCGATTCCGCCCACGTATCAGGGGCCTGGCTGGACCACATGGCACGCGGACGACCAGCGTTTCGTGGACGGGCGTCCGGACGTGTTGAGTTTTGTGACGGAACCGCTGACGGAAGATATTTCGATTGCGGGCCAGGTGCTGGCAAAGTTCTTCGCGTCGACTTCGGGCACGGATTCCGACTGGATCGTGAAGCTGATCGATGTGTATCCGGATGTGTATGCGAAAGACCCGGCGATGGGCGGCTATCAATTGATGATCGCGGCGGACGTGCTGCGGGCGCGGTTCCGGGAGAGTCTGGAAAGGCCGAAGGCGGTGAAGCCGAATGAGGTCACCGAATACACGCTGGATCTGCTGACCCACTGTCACCGTTTTCTGAAGGGGCATCGCATTATGGTGCAGATCCAGAGTTCATGGTTTCCCGTGATCGATCGCAATCCACAGTCGTTCGTGCCGAATATTTACGAGGCCGCGGAATCGGATTACAAGAAGGCGACGCAGCGGGTATACCGGTCGAAGCGGTATCCGTCGCATGTGGTTCTGGCGGTGGAGGCGAACTGAGTTGCTAATGCGTACGTAAACGCGCACGATTTTAGGTATGTCGAGGCGAGTCATCGCCACCAGCGAAGCGCGGGCGGATTTGTACAATCTTTTGAACGAAACCGCAGATTCGCACGAGCCGATCCTAATTACAGGGAAGCGCGCAAACGGGGTCCTGGTTTCGGAAGACGATTGGCGAGCGATTCAAGAGACGTTGTACTTATTGTCCATTCCCGGCATGCGGGAATCGATCCGGGAAGGGCTCAAGACGCCGATGGATAAATGCGCAAAGACGCCTGGCTGGTGATGCCAATTGGCACCCTGGAACCTCGTTTTCACGAAGCATGCCCGCAAGGACGCCCAGCGAATTTCGCGGGCTGGCTTACGTCTACAAGTTGAGTGGCTTCTGGAAATTCTAAGAACAAACCCGCTTCCATCTCCCCCGCCTTTTGAGAAGTTGGTCGGCGACTTGGCGGGAACGTACTCGCGGCGGATCAACATCCAGCATCGCTTGGTGTATCAAGTGCTTCGAGAAGAGCGAACGGCAAAGGTGCTTCGGATGTGGACCCACTATGACGGATAGGGGCCAACTAGTCGTAATGACCGCGTGATTCGGATCGAAAGGATCTCCGCCGTAACCGGCGGGGTTAGAACGCCGGGCGTCAGCCCGGGGACATTGATTACCGGTCAGAGCACTAGTGGGCTGTCCGCGATCGACGCTTGCCACGGTGGAGTGAAAAAGAGTCCCCGACCTTACGGGCGGGGTTAGAACGCCGGGCGTCAGCCCGGGGACATTGATTACCGGTCAGAGCACTAGTGGGCTGTCCGCGATCGACGCTTGCCACGGTGGACTGA
>JBBQWZ010000068.1:0-13950 GCA_038210135.1 Bryobacterales bacterium | reverse complement strand
TTTGTCGCCCGGATTCCTGAATACATTCGGACAAAACAACTCGATCGTCGATGCCAACGGCCGGGGGCTGCCGACCGCGCTGAACCAGACGTCCACGACCTCGCGCCAGATTCAGTTTGGGCTGAAGGTGGTCTGGTAAGGCGAACCGCGATAGGCGGAGGTCCAGTGTTCTGCTAGGCCGAGAGCGGTCGGAGCACTGAAACTGAATGAGACTCCGCCCAGGAGGGCTAAGTCCGCAACGTTTCGAGAGTCCAAGCGCGTAAGTGCCGTACTTTCAACCGTCTGAACCAAGCCTACGCTAGGCAGGTTGTAACGGCGGTCACGTAGGAAGCGTGAAACGACCCTCTCGTCTGCATTTATCTAGAATATTGAAAACGCGACACTTACGGACTTAGCCCCTCCAGAAAACGTGTCAAAACGTTTCATTTCGTTATGGAAGGTTAGTTCATCGTCGCCGACACGCCCGGACATGAACAATACACGCGTAATATGGCGACGGGAGCGTCCACGGCCTCGTTGGCTGTCCTGCTAATGGATGTGCGCAAGGGTGTCCTGCCACAAACCTGGGCAGGCACATGGTCATCGCCTGGCTATTGGGGATTCGCACCTTTGCCGTGGCTGTTAACAAGATGGACCTCGTGCAGTTCCGCGAGGAAGCGTTTCGTCAAGTCGAGCGGGACTTCACGCTGTTTTCGTCCAAGCTCGGCTGCCCGGCGCCCTTCTTTGTTCCGACCTGCTCCCTCGATGGCGACAACATCTCGCGGCGCTCTGAGCGCACTCCGTGGTTTGATCGCCCGTGTCTCCTTGAATACTTGGAAGCCATTCCGATTGTCTCCAACGGAGATTTTCGGAACCTGCGGTTTCCGGTACAATTCGTGCTGCGAGCTCCCGACGGATCCCGCCGCTATGCGGGCCAAATTGCTGCCGGTGTAATTCGGCGAGGAGATCCCTTACTGGCGCTACCCGGCGGACGGACCACTGTCATCACCTCCGTTCGAGTGGGCGATGAGGAGTTGGAGTCCGCCGCCTCTCCGCTCTCGGTGACGCTAACACTCGCCGACGAAATCGATATCGGCCGCGGCGATATGCTGGTGGACCCGCTCGCGCTGCCATCGACCGGCGGACGAATCACCGCCACGCTCTTATGGATGAGCGCCCAGCCCATGCAATTGGGTCGTCCTTATCTGATCAAGCACACCACGCGCTACGTCTTAGCAAGGATCGCGCGAGTCTGCGCGCTGATCGATCCCACCACATTGGATCGCCGGCGCGCCGAGACACTGTCCCTCAATGAATTCGGCGAAGTTGAGATAGAGTCGCATCAGCCGCTGACCTTCGACCCCTATTCCGAGAACAAGATTACGGGAGCATTTGTTATCGTCGATCCCACCGGCAATGAAACGGTGGCGGCGGGAATGATCGAATCTGGCAATCTCCCCGAGCGCGGCAACGCGCATCGTCCACACCCGGGCGCGGGTCGAGGCTTGACTGTTTGGTTAACTGGCCTGAGCTCGGCGGGGAAATCCACCATCGGTCAGGCGGTCTATGAAGAACTCTGGGCACGAGGGCACAAAGTGGAGTGGCTCGACGGGGACGCCGTGCGGACGTACTTGAGCAAAGGCCTCGGCTTCAGTAAAGAGGATCGCGACGAAAATGTCCGCCGCACATAGGGTTCGTTGCGGAATTACTCACCCGTAACGGCGTGATTGTGCTGGTTTCCGCCATCTCGCCGTACGCGGCGGTTCGCGACGAGATGCGCCGGCGTATTGGAGAGTTTCTCGAAGTATTTGTTCACGCGCCCCTCGAAGTGTGCGAGCGCCGCGACGTGAAGGGAATTTACCGGCGAGCTCGGGCCGGCGAAATTCATAACGTCACCGGCGTGGACGACCCTTACGAGCCGCCGGCGTCGCCGGAGGTGGAGTGTCGCACGGATCGGGAACAACTCGCGGAAAGCGTCGCGAAAGTTCTAAAGGCGGTCGAGAATCGCCTGACGCCATCCCCGCGCGGGCACCCTGAATCGACAACCAACCCATGATCGATCCGCATACTCGTCCCTAATTAATCTTCATCAGCCTCCGCAGGTCGAGTTATTCGGGGCGGCGGTTCCACTTTGGTCTCGAGTGGCGTGGCAACCCGGTGCCAGCGCTGGCCGTAAGACCCTTTCTCTCTGATCGCCTTCCGGGGCCCCCAGTTGTTACCGGTGTTGCCTCGAAGGAGGAGTAAAATTTGATCATGAACACGATACGAGCGATTTCGTTTTCGGTGAGCGCAGCGTTCGGAGCCGTCGCTCGCGCGCCAAATGTCACTCAATGAATTCGTCGAAGTCGAGATCGAGTCGCATTAGCCGCTGATCTTCGACCCTACTCCGGGAACAAGATCACGGAGCCTTATCATCGTCGATCCCACGGGCAATGAACAGCGCATACAGCCAGAACATCATGAGATTTTTTGACCACGCATACAACGTGAATCAATTTAATGAACAGCTCGACCTGGATCCGACCCATCCGGGCATTGAGCCAGGGGACATCAAATGGTTCTGGCCTCCAGAGCGCGTCTGGGATACCGCGTTAATGGCGGAAGTCCTCCGCGATTCGACGCTTCGCAACGGCGGATTTGACTTCGTGTTTATCGACGATAGGTTGCTGCTTCCCGTCGCGGGCGACAACTCCCCGCGCCTACTATACGACCGAAATCCGAAGTCGAATCCGGAGCATTTTCAGGCCTACCCAATCCTGGCTAGACAAGGTCCTGGTTGCGGTGCCATAGCAGGGAATCGGTCGGTGCTTAGCGGTCTGCGCCGCCTGACGGAAACGATCCCATGCACGCGAGCCTGAATCTGATTGCAGTGGGCTTTCCGGCGGGTAACTGATCGGATTGACCGGACTGGGTGGCGGCGCGCTGATGACGCCACTGCTGATTCTCTGGCTCGGACTTCCTCCTGCGACGGCCGTAGGGACGGATCTTGTCTACGCCGCGATCACCAAAACGGTCGCTGCGGCTGGCGCATGGGAAAATGGGTCACGTTGACCTACGAATCGTGAGGCATCTTGCGGTTGCGAGCCTCCCTGCCGGAGCGTTGGGCGCTCTCCTGTCAGCCAGGCTCGGTCCGCCGCACCGGATGAAGATCGTAATTGGCGCCGCTGTGCTCTTGACCGCCGTCGTTTGGATGTTCCAAAAAGACGTGCCTGAGACAGAATTTGCCTCCCGCTGGCTGACCGGCCGCCGCCTCGACATCACGACTCTCGCGTATGGAGTTATCGTGGGCATTTCGGTTGGACTCACCAGCGTCGGCGGCGGATTGCTGATTCTGCCATTTCTCATCCTTGCGCACCGGCTTCCGGCGGTGCGCGCCGTGGGCACGGATCTCTTTCATGCGATGATCCTGGCCAGCGTTTCGGCAGCTTTTCACGTCGTGTTCGGCTCCGTCGAATGGACCGTTATTCCATGGCTCTGGACCGGGTCGATCCCCGGTGTACTTGTCGGATCGCGCCTCGCGCCCAAGATGCCGCGACCAGCGCTAAGATTGGTACTTGTGGCAGTTCTGCTGATTTCGGCGTTCCAGTTGATGATCTAGTTATTGGGCGCGGTGTTTGCGTGCAGCCTGAGGGGTACCCGCCCACAACCGAACAGATTCTGGCGTTACTCATCGCTGAGGAGAGCAACAATTACATGCTCAGATGATTAGCGCTGCACACGGAGGGATATGAGTTTGATCGCGAGCCTGTGACTCTTGGCGCGATTTCGAGGTGCGGCAAAACGAATGCCACTCTGTTACGCACCCCAACGTTGCGGTAATGGACGGCCCTCGAATTGACTACGAATCCATAGGGCATGCTCCAAAGTTGCCGGATGGGGACGCTCTACAGAACGGGGATATCCTAGTTCTTGGAGGAGAGTCCCGGCTGCTCCCTCGAACCGCTGAAGCTCTTCCGAGGTCATTTCGGAATGCCAGTTTCGTAATCCGGGAGTGATGGGCAGCGCAACACGTCCGTTGATGACCTCCCCGTCAGGACGGCGCCTCACCTGAAAATTATCCTGATGACGAAGCATCGCGGTTTCAAATGGTACCCCAAGAAATTCGCAGAGCTTGGAGCATTCTCCTTCAGGATCGGCCACCAGGCGCTCATAACGTATCTCATAGTACAAGCCCGCAGGCAGCCGAAGCCCGGCTTCTCGCCCGAGTCGCACGTTCCATTCCCACCACAGTGCTATCGTCGTCACGTTGTCTGCGCTCCACGTGCTGAATTGATGAAAGTTGGTTTTGTCCCTCCATTTGACTCGAGCGGAGAGGAATACATCGCGTCCATCGCGAATGATATGAATGAACTTTGCGCAGGGCCAGAGTTGGTGCATCGCACCGACCCGCCGCACGAAGCTCGGCGTCTTATTCCCCACCAGAGGTTTTCCACGCGCGTGGCCATAACTTTCGCAAAGATTCGAAATGAACTTTGACCACGTAAGTCCGCCGTCACACTCAACCCAGCGGAGAAGCGATTCTGGCGTGAGCCCGAGATCAATATCCCTGAAAAGGCGGCGCTTGGAAAGCAGTGTGGAAACGAATTCGGGAGTGACAAAACCGTCGGCATCAAGACCAATTCGCTTTTCAAACCAGTTCATGAGCCATGCGCTTTCGAGTAGAAAAGCGATTTGAGAATGACTGTCTACGATGTGCCGCAGCAGCGTAGTTCCGGATCGCGGATTTCCTACGATGAAGGCGAATGGGTTGGTCATTGCTGGCTCACTTTTGCGGCGGCGCGCACGGAGTTCCCGCAATTCTCGCAAACGCCCCACGAATTCTCGCCGCTTCGTCTACATCTTTGCCGGCGGGCTGCGCTGCTCCTCTTTCGTACCCGAGCTCTTCGAGCAACGGTCCGGCGGTTGCCTCGAAGCGTCCTAGTTCCGCGCCCTCCATCTCCGTGCGCCAATTCCGCAACCCGGGCGTCACCGGAAGGCCAACGCGCGCGTGGAGTACAGTTCCATTGGGTCCTCGACGTGGCTTGAAATTCTCCTCATGGCGGAGCATGGCATTGTCGAAGGGGATTCCGAGGAACTCACAAAGTCCGACGCATTCTTCTTTTGGATGATCGACCAAGGCTTCGTATTGCAATTCGTAATAGGTTTCTGGCCCCACTGCATTGCCAAACTCACGTCCGAGGCGGACATTCGTCTCCCACCACAGTGCCGCTGTCATCACCGGATCTTCTTTCCAATCGTCAAAGATTCGATCGGGGGCCTCGTAGAGAAAGAATGGAAACCCTTGGAATCCCTGTTTATCTTTCCACCGATCGCTTGCGCACAGGCACACGTCTCGGCCATCCCGAATAATATGAATAAACTTCGCCTCAGGCCAAAGCTTGCGCAAAACAGGAAGATGACGCAGATAATCGGGATTCTTGGTGCCCGACAGTAGCTTCCCGCGGGATGCTCCGTAGCGGTCAAACACTTTCGAAATAAAATCGCTGTACAAAATCGGCTGGTGATCATTCAGCATTTGCAGAAGTTCCTCCGCGCTCATGCCAAGATCGATATTCTTTGAAGTACGGAGTAAATTCGATATTAAGTCGGGGGTCGCAAATCCATCGGGGGTAACTCCCATGCCTAATTCATACCAGGTGCCAAACCAGCCCGCCTCTTGCATGACCGCCATTTGAGGATGGCTATCCAACATATGCTGCAATAACGTCGTTCCCGACCGCTGGCAGCCTAATACAAATAAAAATGGATTCTTCAAGACTGCAACTCCATCGAGGTGGCGGTTGTCGTCTGCGTCGCGCCTGGTGGCGTCAGTCGCTCGATTCCCATCATTACACCACACCGTTTTCCTCGCAGCGAAAGTCTAAGTGCGCGTCCATGACCAAACTCTGATTGGTACGGTTCTGCCCAATCGGCAGATTCCCGATCCGTTGGTTTCACCCATACAGCAATATTGTTTGTGCGGCAACCGCACGCGCCATTCGAGTCATAAGTCGATAAAGCGGCGCGACCAGTTCTTAATAAGTTCAAATAGTCCGGTGACAAACCGAATTCCACATCAAGAGATGACAGCGTCCGAGGCAATATGTACTCGACACGAATCGTGTTTAATTCGAGGTGAAATTCCTTAATTAGATCGAAAGCGAGGCTGGCTGACACGGTATTTCGTAGTACAGCGCACGCCTCCCCATCCGGGATCTCAACCGCATAACTATCGTGCTCAAAGGCTACGTCCGCAAAAGCGCCGGGATGATTACGAGGTATATCCATATAGTCGTGCAATTGTTCTTTAAGATTCCAGTCATCGGTTGGATTTCCAACGACCATGGTCCCGCGATCGCCGCCGACATTGAAGAGAGCCACTAGCCGACCGCCCCCCTTCGGGGATATCACGGCATACAACTCTCGATTCTTTAAAATCAATTCTTCTTCGCCATCATTATCAACATCACGCAGGTAACAATGCGACTGGTCATCTTTATGCGTCATCCAATACCCGGCTTCGGCGATCATCGCGGCGTGGCGGCTATGGCTCGCAACCGTCCGGCTCGAACCGCTGGGACCACCGTCGCTGTTGATATCCCCATGAGCGCCTTCGACCGGAGTATGCCAAGCCGTTTCCCAACTCGAAGCGAGCAAGTGCTTTTCGGCTAGTTCCATCAAGCTGGGATCGGCGCCCAGGGCGCTCAGACAATGCGCACGACTTTCGGACCATGCGAAATACTCGCGATAGGGGGCCCACCGGGAATCAAAGTACCACTTCTCATACGCTTCGCCGGCCTCAAATTGGATAGCGAGTTCCATGTAAGTGCCCGCTTCGATATGTTTAGCTTCCGCCAACTGAGAACTGGCAAGCCAGTCGGATACCTTGACAGGATTCACCCACGGTGACTCGCTGAGCCACCGAAGGAAACTCTCGAACTGCGAAGGCCCATCGGGATCCCATCCTACGGCGGCGGGCTTTTCCATATCGTCGGCATAAAGCGCTAAGAAATCTCCTCCGTGTAAATCGGGCTCCAGCGAGCCGACCCACCGTAGCTGGTGGTCCACACCGCGCTGCTGTCGCGGGTCACGTGGCGGAATGCATCGGCGGAGGTTCCCTGCTATAGGCACCGCAACCAGGCCTTGTCCACCCAGAATCTGGCAGGCCTGAAAAAGTTCCGGATGCGATTCCGGATTTTGGTCGTACAGTAGGCGCGGGGAGTTTTCGCCCGCGACAGGAAGCAGCAACCGATCGTCGATAAACACACAGTCAAATCCGCCGTTGCGAAGCGTCGAATCGCGGAGGACTCCCGCCATGAGCGCGGTATCCCAGACGCGCTCTGGAGGCCAGAACGATTTGATGTGCCCTGGTTCGATACCAAGATGGGTCTGATACAAGTCGAGCTGTTCATTCAATTGATTCACGTTGTATGCGTGGTCAAAAAACCTCATGATGTTCTGGCTGTAGGCGCTGCCCACAATTTCAATCAGGCCTTCGTCGCGCATCTTACGAATCAAGGTCAGGCATTCCGGTTGATACCAAGCCAGGGATTCCAGCAGGGTGCCGCTTACATGAATGTTGGCAGGGATTTTGTACGTGCGGTGAAGCTCCAGGATGTAGATCAGTCCCCGCTTGCCGCCGACGGAACCAACCACCGACGTGATCCCGCACCGGTTCGAGTAGCCGTCTGTAATGATGTACTGATTCGCGTGATGGACGATCGCGAATGCCACGGCGCGTTTCCGTTCCATGGGACCATTCGGCTCAGAGGAGAGGTTTATTGACATAGATGGCTGGAACGTCTTCGGCGCGGCGCGACCCGCCCTTATGCACGAAATGCTTCTAAAATGAAATCTGAGTCGCTATGTCTGTAGCCAATACTTTCGTCGAAACGCGCTTTCACCCATGCTCGTTCGTACCCACCATCATACCGTTTCGATTGTCTCTGGCTTACCCCGGCTCAATCAGGTGGTGGCGCAAGTGTTCGTGAGAGAGTCCGAAGCGTCAATTTCGAACCATTTGCGGATGCTCGAAGCGGAAAGCATCCACGTCCTTCGCGAGGTAGCCGCGGAGTTCTCCCGACCGGCACTGCTTTATTCCGTCGGCAAGGATTCTTCCGTCTTGTTGCGCCTGGCACAGAAGGCCTTTACGCCGGCCGCGGTTCCATTTCTGCTGCTGCACATTGATACCACTTTCGAATTTCGCGAGATGATCGAGTTTCGAGACCGAACCTGTCAGCAACTTGGCTTGAAGTTGATCGTTCACACGAATACCAAGGCGGTGAGCGAAGGCGCAACTCCATTCCGGCTAGGGACTGCCAACTGTTGCGCACAATTGAAGACGCGAGCCCTGCTCGATGCCTTGCGCGACAATCGCATCGACGCGGCGATAGGCGGCGCTAGGCGCGAAGAAGAACGCTCCCGCGCCAAAGAGCGTATCTATTCCCTTCGAGATTCATTCGGTCAATGGAACCCTCGAAGCCAGCGCGCCGAATTGTGGAACCTGTTCAATGGCCGCATTGAGAACGGCGAAACTATGCGCGTGTTCCCGCTCTCTAACTGGACCGAGCTCGACGTGTGGCAATACATCGAAGTCGAGAACATTCCCGTCGTCCCGCTGTATTTTGCAAAGGAGCGAGACGTGCTCGTGCGTGGAAACACGCTAATCCCGGTGGAGCATGACCCGCCGTTGCACGCCGGCGAAGTTCCTCAACGAGTGCTGTGTCGTATGCGCACGCTCGGATGCACGTACTGCTCGGGCGCGATTCGTTCCGGCGCTGATACTGTGACCAAGATCATCGAGGAATTGCAAACGACGGTGCGGTCTGAGCGTGAGAATCGCATCATTGATCATGACCAGGATGGATCGATGGAACTAAAAAAACGGGAGGGGTACTTCTAACCTGGTGCCGGAGTTGTTGCGATTTCTGACCGCAGGCAGTGTCGATGACGGCAAGTCCACGTTGATCGGCAGGCTGTTGCACGACGCCAACGCGATTTATGAGGACCAGCTCGCTTCGATTCGAACCGCCTCGGCAGTCAACGGAACTCGCGGAATTGATTTTTCGCTCGTTACCGATGGTTTGCGAGCAGAGCGAGAACAGGGGATAACGATCGACGTAGCCTATCGCTATTTTGCGACGGCCCGGCGCAAGTTCATCATCGCTGACACGCCCGGACATGAGCAATACACGCGTAATATGGCGACCGGAGCCTCGACCGCCTCGCTGGCTATCCTGCTGATGGATGTGCGAAAAGGTGTCCTGCCGCAAACCTGCCGTCACATGGTCATCGCTTGGCTACTAGGTATCCGCTCTTTCGCCGTGGCTATCAACAAGATGGACACGGTGCAATTCAGCGAGGACGCATTCCGTCGGGTTGAGCGCGACTTCACACAGTTTTCTTCAAAGCTCGGCTGTCCTGCGCCGTTCTTCGTGCCCACCTGCTCGCTCCATGGCGACAATATCGTTCTGCGCTCCGACCGCACTCCGTGGTATGGCCAGCCGTCCCTTCTTGAACATTTGGAAAACGTGCCCATTCCCACGAACGGCGATTTGGAGAGCCTTCGTTTCCCGGTGCAGTTCGTGTTGCGCTCTCCGGGCGGCGCGCGCCGTTATGCCGGCCAGATTGCTTCCGGTGTAATTCGACCAGGAGACCCGGTGATCGTCCTGCCCTCCGGACGAGCCACTTCCGTAACTTCCATTCGAATCGGCGACGAGGAGTTGGAGTCGGCGTCCTCTCCGCTTTCTGTGACGCTGGCACTCGCAGAAGAAATCGACGTCGGCCGCGGCGATATGCTTGTCAACCAGCGCGGGTTGCCTTCAGTCGCCGAGCGAGTCACAGCAAATTTGTTATGGCTCAGCAGTCGTCCGCTGCAGCTGGATCATCCTTACCTCGTTAAACATACCACCCGTTACGTCCACGCTAAAATCGTCCGGGTGCACGCGCTGATCGATCCCACGACGTTGGATCGACTGCCTGCGAATACTCTATCCGTCAACGAATTCGGTGAAGTTGAGATGGAGTCGCATCAGCCGTTGATCTTTGATCCTTACTCCGCGAATCACGCTACGGGCGCGTTTATTGTTGTCGAATCCGCAGGCAACGAAACCGTGGCGGCGGGTATGATTACGCTGGACAAACCCGACGAGAACCGGCCAGCGGTCTCGGAGGGACCAAGCACATGCCAGGGCTTGACGGTCTGGCTTACGGGACTCAGTTCCGCCGGGAAAACGACCATAAGTCAAGCGGTCCAGGAGAAGCTGTGGGCCCAAGGGCGCAAGGTTGAGTGGCTTGACGGGGACGTTGTGCGACTGCATTTGAGCAAAGGTTTAGGTTTCAGCAAAGCAGACCGCGATGAGAACGTCCGCCGCATTGGCTTTGTGGCGGATCTGCTCACGCGCAACGGAGTGATTGTGCTGGTCTCGGCGATCTCGCCATATCGGGCCGTCCGCGCCGAAATTCGACGCAAGATCGGCAATTTCCTCGAGGTGTACGTTCACGCTCCGCTGAGCGTTTGTGAGCAGCGCGATCTGAAAGGCGTGTACCGCCGAGCGAGGGCGGGCGAGCTTCGCGGTGTGACCGGTATCGACGATCCGTACGAAGCCCCGGAGTCTCCGGATGTCGAATGCCTTACCGATTGTGAAACGCTTGCCGAGAGCGCGGCGAAAGTTGTGAATGCCATTCACGCGTGGCTTGCCGGGCGGCCCGCATGATCGATTTGCATACACACACGACCGAGTCCGATGGCAGCTTCTCGCCGAGAGAATTGATTGCCGCCGCTGCTCGAATCGGCCTCGAGGCGTTGTCCATTACGGATCACGACACATTCGGCGCGTACGCGGAGGCCGCGTCGGCCGCCGCTGCGCTCGGCGTTGAGCTCGTCTGGGGAATCGAATTGTCGACCAAGTTTCACGGCCGCTCGGTGCATCTGCTCGCATATTTCCTAGATGGCGAGCCAGATTCCGAGTTCGTGAACTGGATCACTCGATTACAGGCCTCGAGACATGAGCGCAATCTCGAAATGCTGGAACGGCTGAATGCCAAGGGCATGCTAATCACGTTGGATGAGGTTCGCCGACACGGCAGGAAGCTAATCGGGCGTCCCCATTTCGCCGCCGCGCTGGTGGAGCGAGGATACGCCAAGTCGATTCAACACGCATTCGATGAATTCCTGGATGAGAGCGCCTCCTGCTACGCTCCGCGCGATGAGCCCAGCTTCGCCGAGAGCGTCAAGCGGATCCGCGCCGCGCGGGGCGTCTCGTCATTACCTCATCCTTGCCGATTCAGCCGGGACTCGGCCGCATTTGTTTGCGCATTGACTGAAATGCGCGCTTTCGGCCTCCAGGCGATCGAGGTCTTTCACAGCGATCACACTGCCAGCGACCGCATTCAGTACCGCGATCTCGCCCGGCAACTGGATCTCGCAGTCACGGGCGGCTCGGATTTTCACGGAACCGTCAAGCCGGCCGTCTGTTTGGGCGCCGGGATCGACGGGAATGTGAGTGTTCCACGGTCGGTGCTTAGCGATCTGCGCCGGCTCGCGGAAACGATCCCACGCAGGCGTGCCTGAATCTGATGGCAGTGGGCTTTCCGGCGGGTCTGCTGATCGGATGGACCGGACTGGGTGGTGGAGCGCTGGTGACTCCACTCCTGATTCTTTGGCTCGGTCTTCTTCCTGCTAGGGACAGGTTTCGTCTACGCCGCGATCACAAAAACGGTCGCTGCGGCCGCGCATCGGAAAATAGGTCACCTTGACCTGGGTAAGCTGAGTGCAGGGGATTCCGCACAAGTTTTGGAGTTTTTCTTGCAACGCTCCTCGCTGGGGACCTAGAATGCGGGTATGACGTTACGGGTGATTTCATTATTGGTCGGCAGTGTCTTCGGTGCGATCGTGCTTCTGGCGCAGCCACCATCCATTACCGCGGTCGAGAATAACTACAGCTACACACTGCCAGGTGTGCCGAACTATGGCATCGCGCCCGGTTCTATTTTTGTGATCTTCGGATCTAACCTCTCCACGGTCACGGTTCCTGTTTTGCAATCCAGCGCTGCTCCGGGCGTTCCATTAACCCTGAACGGTGTGAGTGTCTCGGTAGCTGTCGGCGGACGGACTGCCGCGGTGCCGCTCTACTACGTTTCGGCGACGCAGATTGCCGGAATCTTACCAGCTACCGTGCCCGTTGGCACCGGGACGATTACGGTTACGAACAATAACCAAGTCGGCGCGCCCGCTCCTCTTAAAGTCGTTGCCAGTGCTTTCGGTATCCTGACCGCGAATAATGCCGGATATGCGACCGTGGCCGGGTTTGACGCAAACAACAAGTTTCTGACACCAACCAACTCCACCAGCGCCGGACAAACCATTGTGCTCTACGGCACCGGCTTGGGCGCCGATCCCGCCAATGACGATCGCATCTTTCCTCAGAAGCAGAATAATCTGACGAACATCCCCCTGCAGGTGTTTATCGGTGGAATCGCCGGAAACATCACCTACCGCGGCAGATCTCAATTTCCTGGGTTGGACCAGATTAATGTGACCATTCCACAAGGCGTGCCGACCGGATGCTATGTATCTTCAATCGTCGTGAGTGGGACAATCGTCAGCAATTCCACCACGGTGCCGATTGCGCCGAACGCTGGCGGTACCTGTTCGGACCCCAATACCGAATTCACTCCCGCTCAATTACAGGCAGTTCGAAACAAGGGTACGATCAACGTCGGCACGATCTTCCTCGACCAGGAGAACGACTTGGTTAAGAACACCCTTCGCGGGGAGTTGAGGGGCAGATTCCTGAGCTACACCGCGGGGGAGTTCAACATCGAGCCGCCCCTGCACGGCTTCATTTCCTACGGCAGTTGCCAGATATTTTCGGCGGGCGCGAATCCTGTCCACCTGAACGCTGGTTCCTCTATCGGGGTCTCTGGATCCGGCGGTGCAGTGTCCGCAATGCTCAACACCTTGAAAAACGGTTCGGTGGGTGACTACAAGACGCCGCTGCCTACTGGCTTTATTCCCGCCGGCGGAGGCACGTTTACGTTTAGCGGCACTGGATCGGCATCAGTGGGAGCCTTCAGCAACGCTTCCGTCGCCCTGCCGTCCCCCGTCATTTGGACGAACATGAGCGCGATTCCCACCATTAATCGTACGCAAGGCGTTACCGTGACCTGGAGTGGAGGTTCGCAGGGTGAGTTCGTTGTGATCCGAGGATCTGCGGTCGTCCCCGCTCCCACAAATCATAAAGTAGAGTTCTATTGTGCCGCTCCCGTAGGTGCCGGAACCTTCACGGTGCCGCCTTCCATTTTGCTCGCGCTACCACCAGTAACTGGAGACCTCGGTGTAACGTCGGTCACTATCCCATCGCGTTTTAGTGCACCGGGACTCGATCTGGGCGCGGTGTTTGCTCAGGTGGGGACGAGAATTCCGGTTACTTATCAGTAAGGCGACCGATCAACGGGCGCTGACGATAGCCTGCCGCATGCAGTTCGAACAAGGCTGCTAAAGCGCGCACCATGCGACAAAAGTCGCTGGTGCGTAGTGGTGGAAAAACGGTGCGAGATCTATGGCGCAATTCGATTTCGGGTAAACTCGGCGCGGCTTGAGAGCGCTGGCGTGATCGCCTACAACGCTCCAGTAAGTCTCGGCCTCGAATCCGCTGGAGCGCTGGTCACAATAAGTACCTGCCCGTTGCGATCCGCGAAGGGCTGACGAATTGGTGAAACAGGAACATCGGAAGGCGCAGCGTCTTCCGATGATGCCCTAGTTGTCCTCCGCAAAAACTTCGTCCGCCGGTGGACTGCAGTCGTATCTATTTGTAACATCGCGACCCCCGAAACTCCGCAGCGTGATAGGTGGCCCAGTCGAAGAATGTCCGTGCCGGTTCACCTGTGATCTCTGCGACTGTGGATGTAACGAACGCAGATCGGCCGACTGCAGCAGCCCAGGCGTCTAGCAGCATTGGAGGGATGATGGTGCGCAACTCGCTCCGCGCC
>JBBQWZ010000067.1:0-15615 GCA_038210135.1 Bryobacterales bacterium | reverse complement strand
AATCTGCTCCAGGCTCCCCGCTTCCGTATCGTCCATGCTGATGACCAATCCCCAGCATCCCGATCCATCCCCTCTCCAGGCTCATCTTGCGTGAGAATCCATCCCCACCTTCAGGCTCATCTTGCGTGAGACAAGAGTCATGCACCGCGATCCCTTCGACGTCTGGTATCCTGGCTATCTCGATCACATCGGAAATTTCCGCCACTCGCTGTCGTTCTTCACCGAAACCGCGCTCTACCGCTACGCCACGCCGCACTTCTATACCACCGACGAATTCCCCGCCGCGAAACGCGACCTCCGCACGGAAGTCTTCTACGCGAGTCCTTGGAAGGGCGGCTGGTGGCGTCTCGGTGACGCCGTCCGCTACATGGTCGAGGCTTCGAAATCGGTGCTCGACACCGCCGCGAAGTATCGCGAGAACCTGCTCTACAATCGTTACCTCGCCGGCCGCGATGTCATCGCGAAGTTCGCCACCGAAGGCCCATTTGCCTACGTCATTCCGAACGCCCAGCACGACGCGTCGTCGGCCGCGCTGCTCGTCGAGAAGCTTTCGCTCAGCGGGATCGAAATCTCCCAGGCGACCAAGCCCTTCGACGCGAACGGCACCACCTATCCCGCCGGATCCTGGATCGTATTGATGGACCAGCCCTACGCCGGCCTGGTCAAGGATCTGTTCGACATCCAAAAATATCCAACCCTCAGCCAGCGCCCGTATGACGTGACCGGCTGGACGCTGCCCCTTCAGATGGGAGTCGAAGCGCTCCCGTCGCCGCGCCAGTCTCCAGCGAAGCACGCGCGAATCTGAGACGGCTCGACAAGTTCGAAATGCCGAAAGGCACGCTCGACGGATTCGGCGCCAGCTTCGCGTTTACCCGCAATTCCAATTCCGCCTACCGCGCCGTCAACCAGATCCTCGCCGCCGGCGGAACCGTTTCCGCGGAAGGCTCCGACTTTTTCGCCGCACTCGATCGCGCGAAACTCGATCCCATCCTGCAATCGAACAACGTCAACGCAACCGCGAAAAACAGCAACACGGCAAAGCCATTGAAAGCTGCTCGCGTCGGTCTCTATCGTCCCTGGACCGCCAGCATGGACGAAGGCTGGACCCGCTGGATCTTCGAGCAATACGCGCTGCCGTTCACCAGTCTCTATAACAACGACATCGTCGCCGGCCGTCTACGCGCCCGTTTCGACACCATCGTGATTCCCGACATCGCTTCCCGCCAGATCCTCGAAGGCCATCGCGCCGGCACCATTCCCGAACGCTACGCCGGAGGTCTCGGTGAGCCCGGAACCGCCTCCCTGCGCGAGTTCGTCGAAGAGGGCGGAACGCTGGTCACCCTCAACGGATCTTCGCTCTTCGCCATCGACGAATTCCATTTGCCGGTCTCGAACGTGCTCGCCACCGTGAAGCCCACCGAGTTCTCGGCCTCCGGGTGCCTGGTGCGAATCCAACTCCGCGACACCGCGAATCCCCTCGTCGCTGGACTCGCCAAGGAACCCGCCGTTATGTTCGAGCGCAGCCCCGCCTTCGAAACCAAAACCGGATTCAAAGGCACCGTGCTTGCAACCTATCCAAAAGATCGCAATCCGCTGTTGAGCGGTTTCCTGCTAGGTCCTGAAAAGATCCAGGGAAAAATCGCGGCGCTCGACGTCGAGCTCGGGAAGGGCCACGTCATCCTGCTAGGCTTCCGCCCGCAGTGGCGAGGCCAATCCTACGGAGCCTACAAGTTCCTCTTCAACGCACTGTACAAATAGGCGCCCAAAAACCGAGCCGCGACCAAAGTAGCGCGAAGCGCTACGTCGGAAGCGGACCACTACGCCAGCAAATAAAAAATATCCGTTCGCCGATGCTCCGGCCGGTCGTCCCAATGCCCGTATACTTCCCAGCTCGCACCCGCCAGCTTACGCCCATGCTCTTTCACCCAATCGTGAATCGCCCCGTGCGCGGGCGACATCTCTCCGTAATCGCCAAAATACGTAGTCGTCGCCACCGTCCCCGCCGGAGTCGCGGAGCCCACCAGATCCCCGGCTCCCGCGAACGGAGCATCCACCTGCACGCCCGCCTCGATCGGAAAATCCTCGGACCCCGCTGAGCAGCCCGGATAGTAAACCACGTTCAACCCCGGCTTCCCGGCAGCCACCGGAACCGGATACACCTTGCTGTACAACTCGCGAATTGTTTTCGGGATCAGCCCTCGGACGGCTCGCCCCCGTACCACTGCAATCGGCTGAGCAGCCACTTCCCGGACTTCGACTAAGTAGGCCATCGAGTGAAATAATAACGAAAAAAAGATCTACCCCAAGCCCGACGACGCGTCGAGGCGCGCACGAAGCGGCATGAAGTGCCGCGCAGTAAGTGCTCTACACAAAGCCGCGAGGCAGCCCGCCGGACTACTGTGCGCCGCGCTTCTTGACGTCGATGTTCAACCGCTTGATCTTCTGATTCAGCGTAGACAGCGGAATATGCAAAGCCTCCGCGGCTTCCGTCTGGCTCCAGTTCGAAACCTCGAGCTGTTCTAGAATCTTGCGCCGCTCGAAATCCGCCACGATCTCGAATAAACTCGCATCCGATGCGAGCAAGCCCGATTCGTCGCGCCGGATCCGCATCCCGCCCGCCTGTAACAAGTGATCCGGCAGCACGCTCGCGTGGACCTCCTGGCCCGACGCCAGCACCACCGCGCGCTCCACCGCATTTTCCAACTCGCGGACATTGCCTGGCCAGTTGTGATCCATCAGAATCTGCATCGCGTCCGGCTCGAACCGCAGCAGCGACCTTCCGGATGCATCCAGAAACTTCTCGTTCTCGCGGCAATACTTCGTGAAGAAATAATCAACCAGCGGCGGAACGTCTTCCTTGCGATCCCGCAGAGCCGGAAGCGCCAGATTGATCACGTTCAACCGGTAATACAAATCCTCGCGGAACCGCCCATCTTCGATCAGTTTCCGCAAATCGCCGTTCGTCGCCGCGATGATCCGGACATCCACTCTTACGATGTCGTTCGAACCAACCGGCATGAACTCCTTCTCCTGCAAAACACGCAGAAGTTTCGCTTGCGTCTCGAGGCTTAAATTCGCGATCTCATCGAAAAATATCGTCCCGCGATCCGCCGTCTCGAAGTAGCCTTTGCGCGATGCGAGCGCCGTCGTGAACGCGCCCTTCACGTGTCCGAACAGCGTGGACTCGATCAGCTCCGGTGGAACCGCCCCTGAGTTGAACGCCACAAACGCCTGGTTCGCGCGCGCCGAATTCGCATGGATCGCCTTCGCGATCAGCTCTTTTCCGGTGCCCGTCTCGCCCGTCACCAGCACCGTCGCCCGGCTCGGAGCCACCTGCGCCACCAGATCGAAAATGCGCAGCATCCGCTCGCTCTTTCCGACAATATTCGAAAACCCGTAGCGTTCTTTGAGAGCGCGCTTCAGCGCGACGTTCTCCCGCTCCAGCCGGGCTTTCAGGATCATCCGATCGATTTCGATCAGGAGCTTTTCGTTGTCCCAGGGCTTCGAAAAATAATCGCTCGCGCCGCGCTTCAGGGCTTCGACCGCCACCTCGATCGAGCCATACGCCGTGATCAGAAACACCGGCGTCTCGGTATCGCGCGTGCGCAATTCCTCGAGCACTTCCATGCCGCTCTTGTCCGGCATCATCAGATCGAGCAGCACCAGATCGTATCCGGTCGTCTCCAGTTTCTTCAGACCTTCCGTCCCCGTCTGGGCCGTTTCGACGGAAAAGCGCTCAAGAGTAAGCAGGGTTTCGAGGCTCTCGCGGATGTCGGCCTCGTCGTCGATGACGAGGATCCGGCCGCGCACTCCGCCCGGAATCGGGCCTTCGGCTGGGTAGTTGGATGCGGACATTGTTTGGGCGTATCGCGGGGTCAGAATTAGGTTAACAGTTGCGCTTCGGCGGCCTTCGCGGATTCATCGTCGCCCCTCACCTGGGACCCATGTCCGCGGGTTGGCAGAACACTGGCGGCTCCATTCGCGGCCGCTACGACCTCGACCAGCGGCATCTGTTTCACCGCCACCTTCGCGCGCGGGAAGGTCAGCCGGAAGCTCGTGCCCTCACCCGGCGCGCTATCCACTTCGATATCGCCGCCATGCTCGCGCACAATTCCGTAGCTCACCGAAAGTCCCAGCCCGGTACCCTTCTTCGCGCCCTTGGTCGTGAAAAACGGATCGAAGATCCGGGCCTGATTCTCGTGCGAAATTCCCGACCCGGTGTCTGAAACCTCAACGTGCGCCGAGAGCGGATCCGCCCACGTGCGGATCACCAGCGCGCCGCCCGCCTCCATCGCATCGCGGGCGTTCAGCATCAGGTTCAACAAGACCTGCTGCAACTTGCCCGGACTCCCCTTGATCGCCGGCAGATTCTCGTCGAACGTCTGCGTCACGCGCACTCCGGCTTTCATCAACTGATGTTCAACCAGCGTGACCGTCTCTCTCGCGACCTTGTTCAGATCGAGTTCGACAAATTCCACCGGCGACGTCCGCGAGAAATTCAACAGCGAATTCACAATCTCACTGGCCCGGAATGTGGATCGCGCTATCTTATCGAGCAGCTTCGACTTCGCCTCGTCGCCCGACACTTGTTTCGCCAGCATCTGCGCGTAGCTTGAAATTACCGCCAGCGGCGTATTCACTTCATGCGCCACGCCCGCCGCCAGTAGCCCGATCGAGCTCAGCTTGTCGGCCTGCACCAGCCGGCGCTCCAATTCCGCGCGATCCGTAACGTCGTCGAAAATGATCAGCCGTCCGATTTGCTCGCCATCTTTTGAAACCAGCGGGGCGATCGCCAGATTCACCGTCGCCTCGTGCGGCTGCTTCAGCACAAATTGATAAATGTTGTGCACGCCCACTTCGCCCCGGACAGCGGAGAAGCGCTCGCACAGATCGCTCGGGAACAACTCGTTCAGCACGCGCCCAATCGCCGTCAGCCGCGGAATCCCCGTCAGCTTCTCGATCTGCGTATTCCAGCTCTCGACGCGATCCTCCAAATCAACCGCCAGGATCCCGACGTTGATCGATTCGACGATGTTCTCGCTGAACTCCTTCAGCCGCTCGAACTCTTCCACCTTGCGCGCCAGCGAGCGATACAGATTCGCATTCTCAATCGCGATGCCCACGTAGCCAGCCAGCGTCTGCACCAACTCGACATCATCGGAGGAAAGGAAATCGCCGTCGTCGGTCCGGCTGACGCCTAAATACGCGATCGTGCGGCCGCGCGCCGAACACGGCATGTAGTAGGTCAGCTCGAGCTCGGCGATCGTCTGCCGAACCCCCGCCGGCCAGTCCTTTGAAAGGATATCCAGCAGGTTCCGCGTGCGCTCGAAAAACAGATACGGTTTGCCCGGAGCGTTCGACAGGAAGCTCAAATCCAGATTCTGCGGCAGCTCGTCGAACCGCCCCTGGCGATCGCTCGCCATCCGGATCTGGAAACGCCCTTCCGTCTCCTCCCACAGGAATACCGCGACGGAACGGATCGACAGTGTCCGGATCAGCCGATCGGCTACCGACTCGATCATCTGATCGAGATCCGTTTCCGCGCCCAACTCGCGCGCGAATTCAATCAGCGTGCGCCGGTAATCATAGCGGTCGCGATAAAAATAATACCGGTCCAACAATTCCTGGAGCCAGTTTCGAATTGGCTGAAACACAAACGCCGCGATCAACAGCAGTGCCACCAGCGCCGTTCCCGAAAGCTCTCCGACTTTGCCGAGCGACGACAACACGCCAAAGAAGATGCCCAGCACCGAGAGCGTCGCCATCGTGTAGACCAGGCCTTGCTGGAAAATGATATCCACGTCCATCAGCCGGTATCGCAAAATCGCGTACGCCCACATCAGCGGCATCAGCGGCAGCGTCAACACCGACAGCTTCATAAAATGCGTCGGCACCGCCCCGAACAGATACGGCATTACATAAAAAACAGTGAACGGCAAAATTCCCGCAATCGCGCCATTGCGCAACCACGTCAATTGCCGCCGCACTACCGGATCTTCTTCCTTGCGAACCAGCAGCGCCAGAATTCCCGCGCCCAACAAATACGTCCCGCTCAGAAACGCCATTTGCAAGCGGTCGAGCAGTATTCTGACTTCAAGCAGCGTGCCGCCCAGCCGCACCGTCCCCGTCGCGATGCCCACCCACAACAACGTCAGCGCTACCGCCGGGACGTACACCAACATCGCGCGCCATCCCCGCAGGTACCTTTTCGGATGCGGGAACGCCAGGCAGAAGTGCAGGAACACAGTCGGTGCGAGGAAGCCCGCCACCACGTTGCCCCAATAAATTACCTTGTCGAAATTATTTAACTTGCCGGAATAATGAAACGTCGAAAGAATAAACGACACCAGGCACAACAAATAAAAATGAAGTGCCTTCGGCGCGCTACCTCGCCGGAAATATACGAACAGTCCGATCGCTAGATACGCCGCACCTGCTACATATTGCGCCCACAGCGCGGTATCCGCCTGCGCTTCGCCGACGATCACGTGATACTCGATCTCGGCGCCGCCCGTTCCTTTCGGCCGCCAGACCTTGTAATCCGCTTTGTTCCACGACCGGATCCGGGTAAGCACCTGCGTGACTTCGGACGAATCCGCCACCTTGTATTCGCTGATCGACAACAGAATATCGCCCGCCTGCACGCCCGCCTTCTCCGCCGGAGCGCCCGGAACGATATGCAGCGCCTCCACCCGCGTCGAACCGTCTTTCTGCGCGCGATCGATCCACGTCACGCCGTCGTCGGCCAGATGAAATTTGTTTTGCTGTTGAAAATTGAGTGCGGCCGCAATGGCAACCGCCGCGGTGAGAACCACCAGCAGTGCGCCAATAAACTGTTCTTTGAGCTCCCTCACGTCAGTTGGCCACGAAGGCTTTCGCCTCGAAACACACTATCCCGAGGTTGCGTATGCAAGTGAATGACCAACCCCGAAGCAGCGAACTTGCATTGATAATACAGTGTTTTGCGCCAGCCCGTGCACTGGATATTCCCGTATTCGGTAGGAAACCCTACACGGTTGTGTATCCTCGAGTCCGCACCGCCCCAATCCGAGCCGCGCCCAAAGCAGCGCGCAAGCGCTGCGTCGGAAGCGGACCCCCACAAAAACGCCGAGTCCGATCCTGAACCCGGAGCGTAAGCGACGGGACTCTATGTCGTAAGCGACCGGACTCCCATCACCGAACCCCGACTCATCACAATCTCTCTGCTACCCTCTTTCTCATACCCGAAATGCGCACCGCCATCTGCATCCTTCTGTCCGCCGCCATACTCTCCGCCCAAGCCCCCATGCGCGGATATCCCGCCTCCGAATGGCAGGCCCGCCGCGACCTCGAAGACAAAGTCCGCGCCATCCCCCGTCCCGATCGCGTCAAAACCTACCTCGAACGCATGGCCGCGAAACCGCACGCCGCCGGATCCCCGCAATCCAAAGCCGTCGCCGAATACGCCCTCGGCCTCATGAAGGAATTCGGCCTCGACGCTCGCATCGAAAACTTCGAGGCGCTTCTCCCCTATCCCACCGCGCGCAAACTGGAGATGACCGCTCCGCGCCAGTTCGCCGCCCGTCTCAATGAACCCGGCGTCAATGAGGACGGCGACTCCACGCAGGCCGGCCAGCTTCCGACCTTCAACGCCTACTCCGCCTCCGGCGACATCACCGCGCAAATCGTCTACGTCAACTTCGGACTGCCCGAAGATTACGAGTACCTGAAATCCAAAGGGATCGACGTCAAAGGCAAAATCGCGCTCGCCCGTTACGGTCGCAGTTGGCGCGGCACCAAACCCAAAGTTGCCGCCGAAAATGGAGCCGTCGGCTGCCTCATCTATTCCGATCCGCACGAGGACGGTTACTTCCAGGGCGACGTCTATCCCAAAGGTCCTTACCGTCCGCGCGACGGAGTCCAACGCGGCAGCGTTCTCGATATGCCCATAATGGTCGGCGATCCTCTAAGCCCCGGCTGGGCCTCCGAACCCGGTTCGAAGCGCCTCAAAATCGAGGAAGCGAAAACCCTCATGACCATTCCGGTCATGCCAATCTCCTACGCCGACGCGCAGCCGCTTCTTGAAACTCTCGGCGGACCCATCGCTCCCGAACCCTGGCGCGGCGCGCTCCCTCTTACCTATCACCTCGGACCCGGCCCCACCACCGTCCATTTCAAGCTCGACTTCGACTGGACCACCAAGCCCCTGTACGATGTCATCGGAAAAATTCCCGGCTCCGTCTATCCCGATCAGTGGATCATCTACGGCAACCATCACGACGCCTGGGTCAACGGCGCCAGCGACCCCATCAGCGGAGCCGCCTCTCTCCTCGAATCCGCCCGCGCCCTCGCCACCCTTTATAAACAGGGCTGGCGTCCCAAACGCACCATCGTCTTCGCCCTTTGGGACGGTGAGGAATTCGGCCTGATGGGCTCGACGGAATGGGCCGAAAAGCACCAGGACGAGCTCGCGAAGAAAGCCGTCCTCTATATGAACTCCGATTCGAACAGCCGCGGAACGCTCAGCGTCGGTGGCTCCCACGCCCTCGAACCGTTCATGGCCGAAGTCCTCCGCGACATCAACGATCCCGTCACCGGCAAGCCTTTGATCGAATCGAGCGGTCGCCGTCCTCCGCGCGATGGGCGTCCCGCGCAGGCCGCGCCCACTCCCGGTGACTACAAAATCGCAGCCCTCGGAGCCGGATCCGATTACGTCGCCTTCCTCGACCACATCGGCGTCTCCAGCCTCAACGTAGGCTTCGGCGGCGAAGGCGGTGGCGGCGTCTATCACTCCATCTACGATTCCGTGAAATGGTACGAACGCTTCGCCGACCCCGATTTCGCCTACGGCCGCGCGCTCGCGCAAGTCACCTCCACCATCCTCATGCGCCTCGCCGACGCCCCCGTCCTGCCTTTTGAATTCGCGAATCTCGCCGGCACCGTCAAAACATACGTTGATGAAATTCGCCGCGAAGCGGAATTGCGCGCGCCGGTCGGATCCTCGGGCGACCGCGCAAGTCTTCCGTCCAACATCAGCGCGGATCTCGCCCGCATCGCGTCGAGCGCCGATGCCATCGGAGCCTCCGCCCGCAGCTTGCACGAAGCTTTCGCCGCCGCGCTGCCCAAACTAGCTTCCGCTCCGCAAGCTGAGGTCGCGAAACTCAACGAAGTCCTCTATCGCGCCGAACGCGGTCTCCTCACTGCCAACGGGCTCCCGAAGCGCGACTGGTACAAGCACACCCTCTACGCTCCCGGTATGTATACCGGCTACGGCGTCAAAACCTTGCCGGGCGTCCGCGAAGCCGTCGAAGCCCAACGCTGGGAAGAAGCCCGCACAGAAGCCAACAAAGTCTCCGCCGCCCTAAAACGCGTCAGCGACCAACTCGCCGAAGCCTTGGCCCAAGTTCGCCAAATCGCCCGCTAAATTCTGAAAGGGCCTCGCGCACGAAACGCCCCCAGTGGCATAGGCCTCCGGCCTGTGCACTAAAATAAGCCCCCCTCGCATTTTTACAACGATTTTACAACTTAGCGACGACTTCCCCCCGCCTTACCGGCAGAATATCTATGTGATCCAAACTTCAGTCCAACTCGTACCGGAACCTGGAATCGCCGCCGTCCTTCTCCGCTCCGAAGCGGAACCACTCCTACGGCCCCGCATGGAGGACATGTCCGACGAGGATCTGATCGAACGCTATCACGCTAGTGCCGGACCCGGCGCTTTCCGCGAGCTCTTCGACGAGCTCTTCCGCCGTCATCACGTCCGCATCGCCCATTGGAGCTTCCGCTACACCGGCGACCACGAAGCCGCCCTCGATCTCACTCAGGAAATTTTTATGAAAGCCTTTCGCAGCTTTCATACCTTCAAAGGAAACTCTCGCTTCTCAACCTGGATCTACGTCATAGCGCGCAACCACTGCTTAAACAGTTTGAAGCGCCGGGCGCATAACCACGTCGAGCTCGCTCCGGTCATCGCCGCCCGCTTGGCGGACCCGGCATCTTCTGCAATCCATCAAACATTAGAGCTCCGCCAAGCCTTCCAGACTCGCTGGCAATTAATTACCAGCATCCTTACCAGCACTGAAATCCGCGTTATGTTACTTCACTTTGGCCTCGAACTACCGCTTGAGGCCATCACCCGTGAACTAGGCCTCACCAATCGCAGTGGAGCCAAGGCATTCATCGTCAGTGCCCGCCGCAAGCTGGCCGCATCGGTGGAATCCTGGCGCGGATTGGACCAGGAAGCCCGCCCCATGTCCCTCCGCAAAGAACCCAAGCAGCCCACCCGTATGGCCCGACGTCGCCCCGCCTTCGCATAAAAGCACCACCCCGCCGGGTTTGACCCCGACCGCAAGCGAATGGACCTCTTTGCAGCACCGAACCGCGACCGTGAGGGAGCGGACGTCGGACGAAGTCTTAGCAGCACCGAACCGCGACCGTAAGGGAGCGGACGTCTGGCGCAAGTCTCCACATACCAAAATCCTAGCCGCGACCAAAGCGCTCCGAAGGAGCGCGTCGGAAGCGGACCAAACCGGAACGGCTTGCGCACCAAACCGACCTACCCCGCGGGTAGCCGCACAAAAAATCGCGCCCCGCCGGCCGACGCCGGATCCATCCATAAATCCCCGCCGTGGTCGAGGACCGTCTTTCGCGACAGCGCCAACCCCAAGCCGGTGCCATTCTTCTTTCCCGCCGTCACAAACGGCTGGAACAACTGCGCCGCGATCGACACCGGAACCCCCGGACCGTTGTCCTCCACCGTAACCAACACTCCCTCCGGCTGCGCCATCGCCGTCACGCGGATCGATCCGCCCTCCGGCATCGCCTCAATCGCGTTCGCCACCAGATTCTGGAACACCCGCTCCATCGGCGACCGGTCGAGCGGCAACTCGATTGCCTCGGGCACCTCGACGTCGATCGTCACCTGCCGCGAATCCGCCGACGCCGTCAACGTCTCGCATCCGGCCGTGATCACATCCCGCAACCGGCAGACTTCACGAGCATGTGCCTGGCCTCGCGTCACGTCCGCCAACTCCTGCAGCAATTCCTGTACCCGCCTCGACGACTTGTAGATGTTGCCCGCCAGCCGTTTCACCTGCGGCTGCGATAGCTCGTCATCCACCAACATCTCGGACCCGCCATAGATCGACGCCAACGGATTTCGCAAATCGTGAATGATCGACGTCGATAAACGCCCAATGGTCGAAATGCGCTCCTGCCGGATCAGTTCCTCCCGCGCGCCGCCAATCGATTCGCACATCGCGTTGAACGTGGCCGCCAACCGCCCAACCTCGTCTTTGCTCGTCACATGCACCCGCACATCGTAATTTCCGCGGCCGATTTCTGAAGCCGCCTGATCCAGCGCCTGCACCGGAGCCAGCAATCGCCGCGCCAGCATGTACGTCAACCCGAGCCCCATCAACACCGCCAGCGCCCACAGGAACACAATGTTCCATCGCATCGCCGCGATGCGCCGCCGCGCCGCGTCGAACGACCGCAGAATCCGCAACTCGCCGATCGGCCGTCCCTCGATATCCAATAGCGGAGTCGCAAATTGCGCGTAATCCGTCGACCCGATCACCACCTGCGACCGGCTTCCGCCTTCCGTCCGCCCGACCTCGCGCGCGCCTTGCGTATCGAGTGTCGACGCCACCGCGCCGCCGCCAATCGTGAACGCGAACTCGCTGCCGCCTGTCGCCTCTTTCAATTCCCGCGCCAGATCCGCGTCCACTTCGACACCCGCGACTAAGACATTCAGCAACGCGGAACCCTGTGCCGCCGCCACATACACCGGCGTGATCGCCAGTTGATACAGCCGTCCATCCTGCAACGCAATCCCTGTCGCCTGTTTTGGAAAACGTGCCGCCGCCGCGCGTACCGCGGGCACATCGTGAATCGCCGGACCGTTCGTCTCACCCAATCCCGCGAGCACCGCGCCTCTCGGATCCGTTACCAGAAACACCGTGCCGCGCCGCGAAATCTTTTCCCAGATTTCACCCGCCGTGTCGCGAATCGTCGCCTCGTCCGCCGTGCTGAATGCCGCCCGCACATCCGACATCCTGCTCAGCACCAGGCTCACCGAAGCCAACTCGTGCGCCCGCGCTTCCCAAAGTGAGTTGTACGCTTGGAAACTCGCGTGGACCTCTTCCTCGAGCCCCGCCGACGCGATGCGCACGAACTGATCCTGCACCACCCAGCCAATGCCCGCGAACAGCACCGTGATCGCGATCGACGTCGAGAATAAAATCTTCCAGAGCAGCGACACGTTCGATAAACTCCGCGGCTTCACTTCCGCACGGCGGGATAAACGCTCTTATCGTCGGGAGTTTCGCCATACTCCTTGCCGAATTTGTTCTTGTGCGGAATCGCCAAATAGCCGCTCTCGGAAATCTGTATCGGCGGAAGCGCCAACGGCTCCGCGTTCACCGTGATCTTGCGCGTCAGTGCCGCCAGCGTGGCCGCCGTCGAGCGCTCGTGAAAAACCTTCACCGTGTACTCGCCCGCGGGAACATTCGCAATCTCCCACGACCCGTCCGCCGCCGACGTCGCGAAGTACGGCGTGTCCAACACCGCGATAATCGCGCTCATCGTCGCGTGAATGTTGCAGAACACCCGCACCACGCCGGGGCGCGCGAACCGCACGCTCTTCGACGTGCCCGGCGGATACAATCCGACATCGAAAAGCTGTCCGTTGTAATTCGAAAATGCGCTGTGAAAAATCGGATCCACATTCGGAAACTCGACCGTGCTCCCCACCACGATCGGCAGCACGTGCGGCAGAAACGTCTTGTCCTTCTGCACCATCCTGGCCCGCCGCGGCGCGATAGCCACCGGCACCACCGGCTCAAGCGAAATTACGACGCTCGAATAATCCTGCCGCTTGCGCACCGCCGGATCCTTCGAATCCCGCAACTCCACCGTGCCGCGCACACTCCCCGCTAAGCACACCTCCGCCAGCAAAAGAACTGTCACGGCCAGCCGCCCGGATTGAACCCGGAGCGTAAGCGACGGGACCCCCAACGACCGCTGCCGCCCGGATTGAACCCCGAGCGTAAGCGACGGGACCCCCAACGACCACAGCCCCCTAAAATAAGTACGCAATCGCGAGATCATAATGAGGATTCAACCGCGTTCCAATTCCTAAATACGTCGTGCGGACCTGCGACGCTTCAAAACTCGTCAACACGTTCGATCCCAGCCGGTAAATCGCGTTGACCGCATACATCTGATTCTTCCCCACCGACCCCCGCAACAGATCCCGATTGCGGTCGTCCTGCTGACCGCCATACGCATTGAACGTCAGTCGCTTGGTCGCGTGGAAACTCGCCTGCGCCCATCCGCCATACGACTTCACCGCCCGGAATTCGCCCGACGGGAACGCCGTCACGCCCTGCCGCAGCGCGCCCAGCACGCTGACATTTTCGCCTTCAAAGAACATCCCGGTGAAGTCAAACCACCCCGCCGGCCGGATCAGCCAGTCCACCGAATAGATCCGCGACGGAGCCTTCGCCGCCGCCACATGCGTATCGCTTACATGAAATCCCGGCGCGATTTCAATCCGCCGGTTCGTTCCAAAGCTCTTCCAGAATTCGAGCCGCCCCTCGAGTCCCGGCCGCGAAGGTGCCAGCCGGTCGCCATACTCCGCGCTCAACCCGGTTCCGAATTCACTCGTCTGATATACACCCACTTGCGCCCGCAACCCCGCCGCTTCCCCGAAGTGCAGACGATGCTCCACCCGCGCCTGCGGCTGCCACAGCCATAAATTTCCCGCGTCCGTCAACGGCGAAATGCCCACTTGCGCCAATGAATCCGGCTCTCGCGGAGCAATAATCGGCTTATCCTGCCCGAAGCTCAGCGTCGTGTTCTTCCACGCCAAATCCACCGTCGCCACCCGCAACCGGAACAACTGATTTAATGTCCCTCCGCTGCCGCCAAAGAAATCCATGAAGATCGATCCGCTCACTTTCGCGCCGCCCAACACCGTCGGACCCTGGAATTTCAGGCCCAGCACCGTCTGCCGGAACGAGCCGCCCGCCACCGCGTTCGTCGGCGTCGTCGACGCCAGCACCGTGTTCTGCCCCGACGCGTTCACGCCGTTTATGTACGCGTTGAACAACACCGTGCCCGTCAACGTCACCGGCAGCCGGTTCTCCGACTCGACCTTCGACTGCTGATGTTCTTCGACTCGCGTTTCCTGGATCGCCAACCGCTCCTCCACTCGCGCGTCCGCCGCCGTCGCGGTCCCCGTGCCCACCTGCTTCCGCAGCGCGCGGACCTCTGTGATCAATTCGCGATTCTGCTCCTCGAGCCGCTGCAATCGTTCGAGCACCTGCTTCCAGTCCGGCTGATCCTGTCCGGCCGCCACCACCGGCAACGCCGCCACAATGATTGCTAACCACCCACTACTTCGGACCATCGGGACCTCCCAAACCAGTCAGCTCTTCGAGTTTCTTTCGCACCGCGCCCGGCGAATACGGCTTGGCGAAAAACGCGTTCGCACCGGCACGTACCGCCCGCGCCGGCGTCGCCGGATCGCTATCGCCGCTGATCACTACAATCGGAATCTTCGAGTGCCTCGCGTCCGCGCGCAGACGCGCCACCAACTCCAGTCCATCCATCGACGGCAAGTGCAGATCCGTAACGACCGCCGATACGTGAGTCTCTTCGAGTAGCCGTAAAGCCTGCTCGGCCGACCCCGCTACCCGCACCACAATGCCGTCCACCGACTGCATCGCGATTTCGATCGTGGCCGCGCAGTCGTCCGCATCCTCGACCACCAGGATCGTCCGCTCCGGGAATACGTTGCGTCGTGTCATTACGGAATAAAGCGATAACCCACGCCGTGAAGCGTCACGAAATGCCGCGGCGTATTCGCGTCCGGCTCCAGCTTCTGCCGCAGCCGCACCACGTGCGCATCCACCGTGCGCGTGTTCGGGAACGACTCATAACCCCACACCGAATTCAAAATCACATCCCGCGTCAAAGCCCGGTCCGGATTTTGAAGAAAGAAACCCAACAAATTGAATTCCGCGCGTGTCATCTTCACTTCTTCGCCGTGACGCCGCACGATCCGCCGCTCAATATCGACTTCAACATCGGAGAACGACAACACCTCGTTCGCCTCCGGAGTCGCCCTGCGCAGCAGCGCCCGGATTCGCGCCAACAATTCCCGCGCGCCAAACGGCTTCACCACGTAATCGTCCGCGCCGATTTCAAGCAGCAGCACTTTGTCGAACTCATCGCCCACCGCGCTCAGCACGATCAGCGGAGTCCGCACGCCCGCCGCCCGAACCCGTTTGCACACATCCACGCCGCTCAAACCCGGCATCCGCAAGTCCACCAGAATCAGATTCGGATTCGAATTCAAGGCTTCGTGAAGGCCCGTCTTACCGTCCGCAACCAGGATCGGCCGAAAGCCCTCTTTCTCGAGCATCAGCCCAATCGTGTCCCGCAGGCTGTCGTCATCGTCGATCACCAGAATTGTTTGCATCGCTGGAACGCAGCCTCAATTCTAGTCGAGCCCCACCACCTCGAAGTTCCAATCAACCAGATTTCACGAATTGTTTACAAGTGGCATAGGCCTCCGGCCTGTGCAACGAACTTCCTCCCAAGAAACTCCGGCCATGAACCCGGAGCGTA
>JBBQWZ010000066.1:0-16683 GCA_038210135.1 Bryobacterales bacterium | reverse complement strand
CTTCCGTCGCTGATCTAAAACGCAAGATCCTACGCTACATCCGCCTCTACCAGAAGACAGCCAAACCCTTTCAATGGAAATACTCCGATGTTCGTAAACGCATTCCCGCGTGGTAGCGATATCTCAGGGACAGCCCACTAGGACCGAAAGGATCCATGCTTTTTAAGGTAGTGTTTCATGAGTTGCTCTCCAGTTTGGGAACAGCGGGCGCGATCAAGGAAGATTAGCATCGGGAGACGTCTTGTTAAAAAAACAGTCACCCATCCTGAGGCCGCGCGAGTCGCCTTGACGCCGTGCTTATCCGAGGCGCGCCTCGAAGATACACTATGGGGTATTATGTCCGTTCCCTTCCTGAGAGACGCTGCCGCCGCGGATGAAACCGACAAACTGATCCGTTTTGTCCGACTTCACCTGGGGGACGGCAACGAAGAGACAGGCCGCAAGGAGATCGACAAATCTTGGGTGGAAGCAATCAAGATACTTCTGCGTTACGATCCGGTCGACGAAAGCGCGATCGGGCATATACTGGCCGCCGAAGAATCGACCTTGGCGCTGCTGTATTTCCACTTGCACTTCTATCTGATCCGAAAATCGGGAGAATGGATTCATGACGGAAGTCGATAGCACTCAGAAGAATCCGCGCGACACCGGCGCGCAACTACGTCCCGGCCTTTGGCGAACGATCAACGAGCGATATCCCGGCTCCATGATCGAGAAGTATGAATTCGTGCCGTTGGCTCAGGTGCGAAAACCGCTCGCGGAATCGCGGCTCACGCTCATCAGTTCTTGTGGAGTCCACGCCAAGAGCGATCCACCTCTTGACGTCTGCCACCCGTTTGGCGATTTCCGATTTCGCCGCGTGCCGTCAAATTTACGCCACGAAGATCTAACCATCCATCAGTTGAAGTATCCTCATGACGACGCCGATGTCGACATCAACGTTATCTTTCCGATCGAACGACTGCAGGAACTCGCGACCGAAGGAATACTCGGTGGTCTAACTGACAATTTCTTCAGTTTTATCGGGTACAACATGGATCCAGAGAGATTCGAGCGGACCGTTGCTCACGACATAGCGGAAGCTGTGGTTGGGGAGGAGCGCGCCGACGTCGCATTGTTAGCTCCGGCTTGACCGATCTGTCATCAGTCGGTCGGACTGATCCAGCGCGCGATCGAATCCCGTGGAATTCCAACTGTTTCCGTCACGGTCGCTAAAGATATCACCGAAAAAATCAAAGCGCCGCGTGCCATTTTCCTACCATGGCCTATGGGGCACCACTTCGGTGTCCCGTTTCATCGCCAATTACAAAGGCGCATATTGTTCGAAGCTCTTGACTTGTTGGAGACCGCGGACAAGACTGGAACCATCCGAGATTTGTCCATACCCTGGGCCGATGTCCGCCGTGAGGCCAAAACTCTCACCGAACAGGGACGCAACCTGTAGAACGCCCGAAAACCGCTCGCGGAATCGCGGCTCACGCTCATCAGTTCTTGTGAAGTCTACGCTTAACGATCCTCCTCTTGACGTCCGCCACCCGTTTGGCGATTTTCGATTTTGCCGCGTGCCGTCAAATTCACGCCACGAAGATCTAACCATCCATCAGTTGAAGTATCCTCATGACGACGCCGATGTCGACATCAACGTCATCTTTCCGATCGAACGACTGTAGGAACTCGCGACGGAAGGAATACTCGGTGGTCTAACTGACAATTTCTTCCGTTTTATCGGACACAACATGGATCCAGATTCGTACGTCTACCAAGACGGACAACTTGTCGCGCAACGCAATGGCGCCGGTTCAAAGATCTTCATTCACGGGAACCATGAGGGAAGCAGCAGCGTTATCACCCGCATCTTGCACTTGCGCCGGCGTTTGGCCGAAGAGGATCTGGAAGGACAGCGCGAGTTGATTGGATTGGGTCACCACCTGAACCGGAAAACGCCGGGTTGACCGCTCCGAATCCGACCCCGTAAATGGTGATCGTGTCCCCCGGTCGGGCCTGCCTTGTTCGGGCAGGCCTGGAAGCGCTCTTGGCGGAAGGATATAGGTGACGCTGTCCGGTCGCGCAGGGTTCAGATTTCAACGGCGATAGTTGGAAACCGGGCTGAGCAGCCGAGCATCGACACAATCCGATTCCACGATGCAAACTAGTAGGGAGGGCTCCAGATTCCGAAATCACACGTTTTTTTGACCGGCTCAAGCGGAACGGTCGGACGGCGATGGGTCCCGTTATTACTCGAAGCAGACCCGCAGCGCGAATTGACGGTTCTAGTCCGGGATGCAGCAAAAGCCTGCAAACATTCACGCGTTTCCGCGCTCATCGGCGACCTGCGATTGCCGGGGCTGGGCTTGGCGCGTCCGGTGTGGGACCGGCTGGCTGGCTCTATAACCGGCATCGTTCACTGTGGCGCCGATATTCGATTCAACCGTCCCATCGAAGAAGCACGCGCAACCAACACCGAAGGAACTCGAACCATGTTGGCTCTGGCCAGGGATGTGAAGGAATTGCATAGCTTCGCCTTCATCAGCACGGCATACGTTATGGGCCGCGATACCGGGGAATTAGGGGAACGCGAGCACTCCATCATCGCGGGATTCGTGAACACCTATGAAGAGTCCAAGTACGAAGGGGAAGCCGCCGTGCTGGCATCGATGGACGAAATTCCGGCTGCCATCTTTCGCCTCAGTTCGGTAGCAGGGGAGGCGACCGGCTATCTGCGACAGGCCCTTCGAATGATTCCGCACAACCGCTTCCCCCTAATGCCGGCGCTTCCAACGGGCTGCGTGGACCTGATCGGCGAGCACTGGGCTGGCGCAGCGTTGAACACACTCTTTGAGCGGCATTTCCGCCCAGGCGCGATCTTCAATATTTGCGCCGGCAAACGGGGATCGATTCCCATCGGGCGACTGGTCGAGATGGCGTTCTCCTCGCTGGGGGCGCGACAGCCCTCAATGGTATCCCTGGAACGATTCGAACGATTTACCGAGCTTCTTCTGACCAACGGCGCGCGCGAAGTCGATAAGCTCATGCTCCGATCGGTCTCCCACTTTCTGCCGCATCTTGCGCTCGATCAAACCTTTCAGAATGAGGCGACCATGGCCCTTCTGGAGAAAGAGGGCATCGAGCCGGCAGATAGCGTGGAGGTCTTCGGCAGGGTACTTGCCAGCGTTGCCCGGGAACTAACGCGCGAGGCGGTACCAGCGGGCGAAGCGATACGGTGAAACTCCTACCCAATAGAGGATTTGCAGTGTAATCCAAAGTGCCCACACTCTTACATACTGCGGACCGCTGAATCCCCGCGCCTACGTGAAGATTCTAGTGGAGAGATGGACAAATTTACCGCGGCGCTTCATGCGGCGGATCAGGTCCAGGTCCTCAAACAGTGGGTATGGCCGACAACCGCCGATCGCCTCGTAAACGCCACGCCGGATGAAGATGCCGGCATCGCCGTAGCTCAGGCCAATCCGGCGAAGATATGGATAGATCCACGTCATTTGCCGGGCGGAGTAATGGTCGCCCTCAAAGACGAGCGAGAAATTTCCACCAGCCGTAGCACCGTCGCGCAACGAATCGAGGATCGATTCAAGGGCGCCATCCTCGGGTCTGGTATCGGCGTGAACGAACCACAGTACGTCTCCCGTTGCTTCGAGGGCCGCGGTTCGAATTTGGCAGCCACGGCCGCGCTCACAGGAGACGACGCGCACGCCGAGGCGAGTAGCGATTTCCACCGTAAGGTCGTCGCTGCCTCCGTCGGCGACGAGGATTTCCTTCTCGCCGCTTAACGCTAAAAGGGCGCGTACTGTGCCGCCGATCCGCGTCTCTTCATTCAGCGCCGGTATGATGATGCTTACCATGGAATTGTCGGCAGGGACCTGAATCGTCCTCTACTTATCTTATTCGCCAAAGCCCCAATCGCCGGTCGAGTGAAGACAAGGGTTGTGTCCCGAAGCGCCCCTCAATGCGGCTTGAACCTCGCGACGGGTACAACATGGTTAGATGCGAATGTGGAGGAGGACCTCGAGCGAATGTTGAAAATGCCAAATCTGCCCTGTCGTGCCGCGAGATGGTCGGCGGATTCCCGGAAGTTCCGATCAGGATCGCCGCGATGACGCGCCTCGCTCCCTGGATTGCCGTGCCGTTGGCGATCAGCACCTATGTATTGCTGGTCTGGCTTGAACGCAGGCATCCGCTTCGCAAACGGGTTGAACCTGCTTTGCCACATCACGTCCGGAATTTAGTATTGGCTGGACTTGGCGCCTTGACCACGGTTGTTGTCGAGACGCCGCTAATCCAGCCGCTCGCAAGGCTCGTGGAAGATCGGAACTGGGGCCTGATCGGTGTCTTCCGCCTACATGGCACGATTGCGGCGTTGGCCGCTCTGGTGGTGATGGACTATACGTTCTACGTGTGGCACATACTGCTGCATCGTGTTCCGGGTCTCTGGAGGTTCCACGCGGTTCATCACGCCGATCTGGATCTTGACACATCGACGGCACTACGTTTCCACTTCGGCGAGATCCTGCTCTCTGTACCGTGGCGAGCCGCCCAGGTGCTCATCATCGGATTGAGTCCGTTGACATTCTCGCTGTGGCAGGTCTGGTTCGCGGCGTGCATCATGTTCCACCATTCAAATGTCCGTCTTCCCATTCGCTGGGAACGGCTGTTCAATCGCCTATTGGTGACTCCGCGCATGCACGGCGTTCATCACTCCAACATGGAGGCGGAGACGAATAGTAACTGGTCGAGCGGGCTGACCTGCTGGGACTGGCTGCACGGAACACTTCGACTGGACGTCCCGCAAGAGAAAATCCAGATCGGCTTGCCAGCGTTTCAGGACGCTCATGCTCTTGGTTTGCCCGCAATCCTGGCAATGCCGTTTCGGGAGCAGCCGGATTACTGGCGTTTTTCGGATGGGCGAGAGATCCCAAACGGTTGAACAATGCGGGGCTGGACCGCGACAACAGTTCCGGGCTTGCCGAAACCTCAGCGATCGATTCTATCCGATGGACCGGTGTGGGGAGGCCTTCGTAACGGGTGCGCGGATCGCTCCTGCGCGCGCCACTCGCAACCCGGCGCGGGCGAGCCACGCCATCCGCGAGAAGAATTTATAGCGTTCGTCCTCTGCCATGCAAGCAGGGGTAAGGAATTCGTAGATCGCTACACTCAACAATGGGGGTTAGTGGTGAAAACTAACATCGTTCGAGGAGCCTTGGTGCTGGTATACGCCGCGTCTTGCTCCGCTACGTTCGGGCAGGATCTCGATCACTCCGCCTGGTCAGCCATTCTCCAGCGGTACGTGACCGTAAACTCCCGGGTGGATTACGCCGCGCTCAAGGCCGACGGAAGCGCCAGGCTGGACGTCTATCTTGAGCAAATTGCCAGGCCCTGGCCGGCGACGCTGGATGAGAACGCCAGGAAGGCGGCACTGATCAACGCATATAACGCTCTCACGATCCGCTGGATGGTTTCGAACTTTCCGGTGAAAAGCATCTGGCGTACCAAGAATCCATTCCGGGTGGCGCGGCACCGGCTGAACGGTGGAGCCGAATCGCTCGACAGCCTGGAGACGCGCCTCCGAAAAATGAGCGACCCGCGTATTCACGGAGCTTTGGTGTGCGCCGCGCGAAGTTGTCCACCGTTACGGCGCGAGGCTTACACGGGGGAGTCCATAGACGGGCAATTGGACGATAACTTTCGAGTCTGGCTGGCCGACGACAGCAAGAACCAGTTCCTCCCTGGCAAACAGCTGGCGAAGGTAAGCAAAATCTTTGAGTGGTACGCGGCTGATTTTGCGTCCGCGGGAGGTGTGCCGGCGGTGCTTGGCAAATTTGCGCCGCCGCGTATATTCACATCGACGTACAAATTGGAATACTTGAAATACAACTGGGGACTGAACGACAGCGGATCGGTCGGCGATTCGTATTCCGCTTTTGAGTTTTACATCGACTACGTGAAGAACGGATACCTGCGCGCCGATATCGGGGTTTGGTTCCTTGGGCTGGGCAGCAAGTACGGCGTCGACCCGGTCATCTTTGGCGGGATCTATGTTGGCGCGATTCCGTTCTTTTCGCTATCCATCGCCTGGCTGGTCCGGAACTTACGCAACAAGCGGCCGGTAATAGCGCCACTGCTGGCGGCGGGCTTTTTTTCCTCTCCGCTTACATCTACCTGCTGATCGCCGGCAAAAACATTCCAGCGTGGGTCCTTGTTTTTATCATTGGACTGTTGGGTTTCGGTGCATGGTCGACGGTACGCAAGGTACGGACGCGGGTTGTGGCGACGGGGCATTCCGCGTGAAAACGGATTTCGATATGGTGGTAATCGGGGGCGGTGCGGCGGGGTTGACCGCCGCGGGAATGTCCGCGGTCCTGGGGGCAAAGACGGCGCTCGTTTCCGATTCGCCGCTGGGCGGGGATTGCACATGGCACGGCTGCATTCCCAGCAAGAGTCTGCTGAAAGCGGCCAAGGTTGCCCATGAGATGCGTTCCGCGTCCAAATACGGCCTGGTTGCGCCGGACGTCGTCCACGACTGGACGCAAATCATGGATCGCGTGCATTCTATCCGTGAACATGTTTATCAGGAGGCGGACGCGCCGCCCAATATGGAGAAGCTGGGCGTCGAGGTGATCCCGGCTCGCGCCAGGTTTGTCGCCGGCAACTTGGTCGAACTCACCGACTCAAGGACGCAAGCCAAGCGGGTGATTAGCTCGCGATTCTTCATCATTGCGACGGGCAGCCGACCGACCATCCCGAAGATCGAAGGAATCGATCGCGTGGGCTGCCTCACGAACGAGAATCTATTCGAGATGAAGGAGCAGCCGAAGCGATTGCTGATCCTAGGAGCGGGCCCGATCGGAATGGAAATGGCGCAGGCCTTCCGCCGTTTAGGTTCGGCGGTAACGCTGACCGGCCGCGGTGCGCGGATTCTGCGGCGGGACGATGCTGATCTTACCGCGATCCTCGAGCAGTCGCTTCGAAGAGAGGGTGTCGACTTCCAACTCGGCGTAGAGGTGGAACGGATCGAGCCCGGGGTGGCTTATCTCAAGGGCGGGGGGCGGATTGCATTCGATGCAGTCCTTGCCGCTACCGGGAGGCGACCGAATACCGAATCGCTTCACCTGGCGGCTTCGGGCGTCGAGCACAATGAACTGGGCGTTGTCGTGGACGATCGCTGTCGAACCACACGGAAGAACATTTTCGCTTGTGGCGATGTGACGGGAAAATCCCTTTTCACACACATGGCTGAGCATACAGCCAAGGTCGCGGCGATGAATGCCATTCTGCATTTTCCATCGTCTGTGGACGGCGGGCGGGTTCCCTGGTGTACCTTCACCGACCCCGAATTGGCGCATGTTGGGCTGGGTGAAGAGGAACTGCGGAAACGCGGCGAGAGCTTCCGCGTATATCGGTTCCCATTTTCAAAGTTGGATCGGGCAATCACCGAATCGGAACCCACTGGCCTCGTGAAAGTGTGGGCCAGCAAGCGAGGCAAGATTCTGGGCGCCTCGATTCTTGGGGCGAACGCAGGCGAGATGATCGCCGAGTACGCGCTGGCCATAAAAGTCAAGGCCGGGTTAAGCAAAGTTTCCGCGACAATCCATCCCTATCCGACATACGCGATTGGCAATCGCAGGGCCGCGGATCTCTACGCCAACAACGTGCTGACGCCTTCGCGCGTAACCTGGATCAAACGCCTGTTCCGCCTGCGAGGCAGCACGACTGGAGTACTGCATCTAAACCACGAAACTGACCGCTGACAGCGCGGGCATGGCCCACATCGAGGTGCGCGGCATCTACCCACGGCCGCGCGGCTTCCCATCGCTCAGGGCCAGATCTAGAGAGAAGTTTTTGAGTTTATGTAGACCGCGCTCGATCCGAGCCGCGCACAAAGCAGCGCGCAGCGCTGCAGCGTAAGCGGATTACATGCTGTTCCGCCGCTGACGAAAACCCTGAAACTGCTCTATCGGGCACCGGCGGCGACGCGCGCCAGCAGGTCTTTCTTGAACGCGGGTGCCGCGGCGTGGCAGTACTGGACCTTGTGACCCCCCGGTCCGGGCGGCCTCACCAAGAGATACGGTTTTGGGGCGCCAGGCGCCGAGGTGGTGTCGTCCGGGGCATTCTCAACAGTGGCGTTCATCGCGGAACAGGTCAGGCTCGACGGAACCACCACGTAACCGACTGCCAGGGTGTCGAACGGGTTGAAGCCGGGCGCACCGAATTCGTCGCGCCAAAAAGCCAGCCAATCGCGGACGGCGGGCAGTAGGGAACTAATCCTGGGGCTGCGCGCGGCCAGAGCGTCGATGTCCTCGGGAGTGAGCCAGACTGTGGATGAAATTTCCCAAGGCGCCAACGTTAGCGGAACCTTTGATGCGAGGATGACGCGAAAGGCCTCGGGATCCAACTCGAAGTTGAAAATCTCGAAAGGGTATCTTTTGTTTTGGACCCGCGACGAAGCGCTGTTGCGGCCGGCGCCCGGCCACCGCGACGATCCGGTCGATATTCGCCGTCAGTTCGGGATGGTTCCGCAATACCGTCGCGATGTTCGTGGCCGGGCCCAACGCGAGAATGGTCAGGCGGCCATGCCGCAGAGCGTCAGCCAGGGCTAGGGTAGCTTCGGTTTCCCGGCCCAGGTCGGATGCGTCACCCGCTCCGTCGAAGACGTGTATCGACGAGGGTCCAAACTCCTTTACGATTTGTCTGCCGATGCGGCTTGCCGTGGGAAGATCCGCATTGCCAAAGACGATACTGATACCTCGAATCGAAAGCTCCGGGGACCGAATGCCTGGAGTAGTGCGAACGCATCGTCCACCTCGTGACCGCCGGGAATAGCGGACGGGTCCGTGTCGATCCAAACCGGTTTAGCGGACCACATGAGTGGAGCAAACCACAGTGCGGCGAGAACTAATCGCACACCAGGCTCCTGGACAGTTCGAGCCATTCGCGCTTGCGAGTCAAATCTGGCGGAACAGGTAATTGCGCGACTCCAATCAGGCGGCGCATGATTTCCGCGCCTGCAAACTGCCGGGCCAGGGGCCAGTTGACGGGGCCGTCGTAGCTGGACTCGACGATGCTCCAACGGGAGTGAGCATTGGTCAGATGGAGGTGAGCGAGAAACACGCCGATGTCATATTCACGCGGGCCGAGGAAGCAGAACTCGGGGTCAATCACGGCGAGGCCGTCGCCGGTCGGAAGCCAACTGCCGGGAAAGAAATCGCCGTGAACCAGGACGGGACCATCGGTCAGATACTTGCTTCCCAGTTCCGCGATGCGCGCGCAATATTTGACATCGGACCGCAGCCGGACCGCTTCGAACTCAAGACCTGGGGTAATCCGGTCAAGATCGAGACCATGTCTTTCCTGAGCGGCAGATCGTATTGATGCTCATGATTAAGCTTGCGCATCGCTAGGTTGCGAAGAGCGGGCGCCTCTCTCGCGGGTACGGCGCAGGCATGCAGCATGGAGAGAAACTCGACCAACTGCAGGCACGCCGCTTCTGGTAACCGATCTTCGCGGTAAAGGCCCATCAGGTCGGATCGCTCGCCCAAGTCTTCAAGGATGAGGAGTTTTGCAGGGTAGTCGAAGCCGAGGAGCCGCGGCATGCGGCGACTGAGGTCCGGCGCCGCCCCGATGACACGATAGAAAGCGGCCTCAACCGACGCCCGCTCGACTGGCGCCGGGATATGCGGGTACTTCTCCACCCAGGGCCGCGCCTGTTTCAAAATCAGCGTTCGGCTGCTGGTGCGAAGCCGAACCGTAAGATTCATGTTGCCGTCGCCGATGCGCTCCGCCGAGATAACGCGCTCGTCCGGAATCAACTGCGTCTTGTGCAGATAGGCGGCAAGGCCGTCCAGATCCTGCGGATCGAGCAGGAAATTCGGCGCGATCGATATCGCATCGAGCAACTCGATGGCTCGGCTGGAAAGTGGCGGCTTGCCGAGCCGTTGCATCAATCGCTCCAAGTCGTCCGGTGTATCCACATCGAACCAGCCAGGCCCTTGCTCGACGGTCAGACCGCAGCGCGTCAGAGCGTCGACGGTGCCGGCAAGTGCTGCTCCCGTGGACCACGGAACCCCATCGAACATCTCCGCCACAGCTCTCCGACAGCAGATCGCGTAATACCCGCCGTCCTTGGTAGGACCCAGAGCAACGTCGGCATCGGAGCGCAACAGCTCACGGATGTGATCCGGCGGGAGTAGGGGTGAGTCGCTCCCCATGATGATGACTTTGGTGCGGCCTGACGGACCCGGATCGTCCGAAGACGGCAAAGTCACAGCTTTTCGCGCACGGCGGGTCGGCTCCGGCCTTTTCGCCGAGCGCCCATTGGGTCGCATTTCAGTCGGAAGAGCTTCGTGGAGAAGGTTCACGTACACCTCCTTGACGCCAGAACCTACCGGATAGCGCCGATAATGCTACGCTAGGCTCGTTTCACACTCGCAACTGTAACGGCGGTCACGTCGATTGACGAGGGGCCATCAAAACGTGAGCCGCACCGCGAACTGGCCCGCTCGAGCGCCTCCGGAACGGCCCGAATTCACAAAGCCATTCACATTGCGCGTGGAGGTGATCCGTCCCAGGGGAGTTCCGGAAAGGACGGTACGCGATGGCACGTCGAACGTCACGCGGTTTGCCAGATTATAGAATTCCATTCGGAAGTTGAGCTTGAAGCGCTCGCGCAAGCTTACCGATTTTGACAGCGTGAGATCGGTGTTGTTCAGACCCTGACTGAAGAAGGTGTTCCGGCCGATGGAGCCGCTCCCGTCCGAGCCGGGTGTTATGACGCGTTGCTCGGCGCCGATGCTGCCTGCCGCCGCCGGAAGAAATGCGCTGCCGGGCAATTGGTTTTGGGAACCGGTATCTGGACACGGCCCGGCCGACACGCTGGTCGGGCAATTCGAGACAGCGCGGCCGTTGTCGACCGAGCGATAGAGGTACTTAGGATCGGCGATCCCCGGCCGGTCGCTTCCGAGACCATCCAGGTTCGCATCGTAGCCCAGTAGCACGCTGAAGGGGGCTCCGGACTGGAAAGACGTGATTCCGGTGAATTGCCAGCCACCCAGGATACGGCCGGTAATGCCGCGCTGGGCACGCATCCATGGCAGTTCGTATCCGTACGTGAAGACCGCCCGATGCCGCGCATCGAAGCTCGACAGCCCGCGTAGCGAGCGCGCCGCGTTTCCCTTGCCGGTGGGGGCGTTGGTGTCCACGCCGGTAAACGTCGACTCGGATCCGGTATCGATGGCCTTGCTGAAAACCCAACTGCCGGTGAGCGAGAGGCCCTTGTTGCTCCTCTTCGTGAATTTCGTGATCAATCCGTGATAGTAGCTCCAGCCGAAATTGCGCAGCCCCACGTTGCGAATGAAATTCGGGTCGGGACGACGCTCATTGGCGCGGACGGTGCTAAGGGAAATGTAACCATGGGGCACGCCGTTCTCGACGACGATGCCCTTCTGCGCCAGCGTCGCCGTTGTGCTGGTGAGCGCGGAAAACAGCTTGAGCGTACCGCTGGTGGCGCCGACCACGCCGCCGTTCGCATCCAGCGTCTGGCAGATCGCCACGGTCGCGTCGTAGCAGGCGCGATCGAACAGAACCGGCTTGAAGTTTCCGTCACCGATATCGACGCTCACCAGCGGCGAAAGGATCGGGAAGCGGGCGTCGTTCAGCGAATCGAAGAATTGCGCTCCGATGCCTCGATTTCCGTTATAGGTCACCTCGATCGCCATGCTGTTCGGCAAGCTCCGAGCCAGGGCGAAGTTCCACTGCTGAGCGTATGGCAGATGTAGCTTAGGATCCGGGATCAGCAGCGTGCTCAGCAAGGTTCCTCCCTTGACGGCGACTCCGCCGGCGAGAGAGGCGGTGCTGCGGGCGGCCGTGCCCGGAGTGAACACGAAACCGCAGCTCGGATCGGAAATCTCGTTCTGACACAGGCCGCTGAAGTCGCGCGCAAAGCCGTTGGGCGGCTGGGTGCGGAGGCTCAACTGGTTCTGCGAAAAGATGGACTGAAACATGCGGCTATGGAAAATACCGTACCCGGCACGAACCACGAAGTCGCCCTGTTTCCCCGTGATCTTTTGCAGCCGACTGGGTTGCACGTTCGGCCTCCAGGCCAGGCCGAAGCGCGGTTCGAAATTGTTGTAATCGCCGTTGAACCCGTATTGGAACCGGTTCTGGGCTTCGTGAGGAGCGGCGGCCCCTTCCCATCGAGCGCCAAGGTTGAGGGTAAGATTCCGCGTCACGCGATAATCGTCCTGGACGTAGAGATTGACTTCGCTGTATCGATTTTCGGCAAGGGGGTTGCCGAAGCCCTGCTGGTACCCGGTGGTAAAGCCGCGCAGAAAATTCTCCCAGCCGGTGTAGCCCTGCAGCGCCCGGATGGAAACCAACGCGTCCAGCGTGCTGAACGTCCAGAAGCCGCGGCTGCGGTCGCCCGAAATATCGTCCAGCGCCGAAAACCGTATGTCTCCACCGGCCTTCACGGTGTGACGGCTCAGCACCAGCGTGTGATTGTAAACGAACTGCCGATCGCGCTGGCGGCGGTTGATGGGCACGTTGGTAGACGTTCCGATCACTGTGCCGGGAATTCCATCCACGGCGGTGTATAGGGTGGAGTTGAAGCGGATGGTAGGGATGGTGTTGTCGTCCACCACGTCCTGAAGCGTGGCGCGGTTTCCAAATCCGAACCGGAACTCACCGGTCTGCCGGGGATTGAAGACGTGCGTTGCCGTGAGACCCAGATTGTACTGCCGGTTGTTATTGATTCCGAAGTTGTCCCCAAAAATGATGCGGCCGGAGTTGCGATTCTGGCGGCTGTATTGGTAGCGGAGCGCAACGGTGGTGTTCTTGGGCGCCTGCCAATCGATCTTTCCGCTGTAATCCGAGTCCGGGAACACGTTGGAAATGCCGTTCACCGTGACGCAGCGGTTCGGACGTCCGCTGGAGATCATATCCGCGCACGCCACGGGGTCGTTTGGGGCCTGGCCCTTGAGCTCGGGCGTGTCCCAGAGCGACATCACGCTGTTCATGAAAGCCAAGTCGCGTTGCAGGTTGGGATGCGTGGCCGCATCTAGGCAATATGGCCCTCCGGGTTTAGACGCTTCTCCGGGCGCGCACCCGTGGGGCCGGTCGGAAGGCAGCCAGATGAAGCGAGTGATGCTGCTGGTGGTGATGTTGCGAACGCGCTCTCCGCTGTGGAAGAAAAACACACGGTTCTTGACGATGGGGCCGCCTAGGGTCCAGCCGTACTGCTGCCGGTCCACCGCCGGTTTTGGCGCGCCTCTTTGATTGTTGAAGAAGCTGTTGGCGTTGAAGCTCTCCGTTTGAATGAAATCGTAGGCGTCACCGTGGAACCGATTCGTGCCGGACTTGGTCTGCACCAACACAACGGCTCCGCCGGCCCGGCCGAATTCCGCCGTATAGGAGTTGGTCACCACCTGCACTTCCTTAATGGAACTGATGTTGACGTTCTGCCGGTTCTGATTCTCCGAAGAATCGTCGTTGTTGACTCCGTCGATCTGAAACGTGGTGGAGCGGGAGCCCATGCCGCTGAATGCGGCATACGAACCCGTGGAGTTGGTGGGATTATTTGCGGAACCGATCCAGGTGGCGTTCTGAAAGCCGGGGATTTGTTCCATCAGGCTGATGAAATTGCGGCCCGCGAGCGGCGTGTCCTCGATTTGCCTGGTGGTCAAGGTGTGTTTGACGTCGCCCTGCGAGGATTCGACGATCGGCGTCTCGCCGCTCACCTGCACGGATTCGGTAACGGTGGAAGGCGTCAGCTTGACGTCCGAGGTGGTGGTTGTGTTGAGATTCACCGCCACGCCCGTTTTTATCACTGTCTGAAATCCTGAATGACTCACCACTACTTCGTAAGAGCCTAGTGGAATGAAGGACAGCGAATAATATCCTTCATGATTGGTGCGCGCTTCGCGGGTAAGTTGCGTCTCTTCATTCTTTGCGACCACCGAGACGCCCGGCACCACCGCGCCGGACAGGTCGGTTACGCGACCTGCCAGCGTTCCTGAAACAGTCTGCGCGGACACGACAGCCGCGAACAGGGCGATGGGAAGAATAATTTTCATGGGGTGACCTCTCGACCGCTGGAGTAGCCTATCAAATAATCGCGAGCGACCGGGGGCGTGTCGCGACGACCTCAGAGACCGATTAGCCCCCACGGCTTCCGTAACTCGGGAGTCAGCAGAGCCGACGCATCTGGAGCGTCGACGAATTGCTCCCTTTGCGCATCCCAGTGCAACTTCTTGCCGGTCGTCATAACGATGTTTCCAGTAGCGCCACCGACGTCGAGTGGTGACCCGCTTCAATGTCGGCGATAGGGGTCTTGCGCACCGCACGCTTTCAACGAAATTCCTGGCGTGAAGTCTCGTGGCCTCTCGACGTTTTCCCACGCTTCACACTTGGAGGAACGAACCCGCGCGCCGCTGCCGGACGATCCGTAGCATTTCGTCCCGGTCTTGGCGTGTCCGATCCGGGAAAGATCTCCCAACCGATGCGTTCCGCGAAAATGGTCGCCTCCGTCTTTCGGGAAGTCATTCTAGTGCTTTCCTACTTCAGCCCACAATTTCAGAATTTCTTGATCAGGTAGGCTGTACAGAATTGATATATCCCTCAGCAATGCCGGTTGGCAGGAGGGTTGAAGGCATGGCTAGTTCCTTTCGTAGGCAGTTAACTCCCCAACTTCGGACTTCTGCTGGAGTTCCTCAGTGAGGTTATTGAGCGCCTCATTCCGACAACTGCCGTAGGCGGACATGCCAAAATCCGCCGCGTAGGCGACGTAGATGGTCTCCTGTTTGATGGTTAAGGTGGTCATAGTGCAGATTGTGAAATCGCAAATTGTGATCTCAGACGATTACTTGTCTTGGTCTGAAATCCGATTCGGCGCTTCGGGAGTGGGGCCGCCGCAAGCAGCTTTTTGATGGCTTGAACACGAGTTGCAACTCTTCGTCGTGGGCGTCGTACTTTCGTTCGAGCGCTTCGATCTTGTGCGCCAGTTCCTTGTGAGTCCCCATGACTTCGCGGAGCTTGACGAACGCCCGCATGATCGCGATTTTTACTTGAACGGCTCGGTTGCCCTAACGTGGCCTAGACGGCACGATGACTTGACTTTTTTCAGCCTGTGCCCGAGGAATTGTCTGCCTACTGGACTCTACTCGTTGAGATATTCCATCTATTTTTGATTCAAACGTACTATTTACTATGACGAAAGGAGTCTTGGTTCCATATTGATAGGTGAATATAGTTGTGGTTGTAGAAGTTGTAGTCGCTCCTCCGAACGTGTTAATGTCTACGAGTGTATTTTTTGTGACAACATTCACTCCAAAATCTTCTCTAACGAACTCAATCGTCCTTTTGCCTAAATCTTCCTTTCCGAGAAAGAAATCTGGGTCTTGAAAGCTATCAAAAATGTCTTTGAGCGCATCCACAAGATCTCTTGTGCTCAAGCCGGAGGATGACCCATCATCTGGCTTCTCGCTTTTAGGTATAGATGTTGCAGTAAATACCTTTCTCGTGATCGTTTTTACCGGGATGGGTTTTGTAAAATCATCCGGCGGGATCTGCGGATCTGGTAACACTTCGGCTGGACCCTCTTCTTTATCCAAGGCGATGATTGTCTTTATTCCAACTATCTCATCTATTTTGCCCGCGAAATTTTTGATACCTCTAGCTTCCTTGAATCTAGCGACAGCTTTGGCAAAGGGAACGGAGTAAATCCCGTCGATGTTGAAAGCAGGAATCTTCAGCCCTGGTTCACGCTTTTGGACACGGCTAAGCGCAACTTGAACAAGGCGGATATGCTCACCACTGGCGTTTAGCGTGAAGTGGGTGGAATGTTCATTTGGGATCCCAGTGGCGCACGCCTCAAGCGTGGCATTGGTTGCAGTGTCCGTTACGACGAAGAGGCGAGACTTTAAAGTTGGCATGTGTTCGCCCATCTTGAACCCGCCGCGGCTAGATTGCAACTAATTTGGTTTACTGCGTTCGCATCTGTGGACGAAGATGACGCATATAGCCGACGTGCGGAATGCGCGGGAAGCAGGGTTCGAAGTGGAACCTTCAGCCAACGCCTGAGGTGTTCAGGCTCTTCTACGGCTTTCTAGCGCCGCAGCATTCGTCGCCCTGGTGGTGTGCCTTCGGGAACGCCTGACTCCAAGTGTGTCTGCCCCTCAAGAAACCGTGTTTGCGACGTCTCCTCGCAACGCTTCCAAGCTCGACCCTAACCCCGTTCCCCAAGATCTTGCTCTCGGTCCTCCACCTAAGTCCACTTTCCTTCCGGCCGTTCTGGGAAGATCGGCATTCAAGACCCATAGCTAGCGGCATCCAGCGCGCCGCGCCAGCCGCTTCCTTCTTACGACTCGATCCGAAGCGCCCCGGCCCCAACCTCGCTCTGATGTTCGGCTCTCTCCGCCGGGCCGCTTCCGATAGAGATCTAACGTCACTCGGGACTTATGCGCTCATGCAGGATGCCCCAGACCGGTATGCCGAGATGATCGGGCTTGCCTTCACGCCCGAAACTCCGCAGCGTGATACGTGGCCCAGTCGAAGAATGTCCGTGCCGGTTCACCTGTGATCTCTGCGACTGTGGATGTAACGAACGCAGATCGGCCGACTGCAGCAGCCCAGGCGTCTAGCAGCATTGGAGGGATGATGGTGCGCAACTCGCTCCGCGCC
>JBBQWZ010000065.1:0-17435 GCA_038210135.1 Bryobacterales bacterium | reverse complement strand
AATCTGCTCCAGGCTCCCCGCTTCCGTATCGTCCATGCTGATGACCAATCCCCAGCATCCCGATCCATCCCCTCTCCAGGCTCATCTTGCGTGAGAATCCATCCCCACCTTCAGGCTCATCTTGCGTGAGACAAGAGTCATTCTAGAATGATAGCCATGCCCCCCACTCGCCGCGGCTTCCTCCAAACCGCTGCCGCAGCCACGCTAATCCCCGTTGCCGCCGCCGAGGCGCAGCCCTTCCGCGACCCGAATTCGAACGTGCAGATCGCCCTCATCGGGGCCGGTGGCATGGGCAGCGGCGACGTCGATTCATCGCTTCTGAATACCGGCGTCAAGCTCGTAGCCGTTTCCGACGTCTATGATGGACGGCTGACGCGCGCCAAGCAACGCTGGGGTGCCGGCCTATTCACGACTCGCGACTATCGCGAAGTGCTCGCTCGCCGCGATGTGGACGCCGTGATCGTGGCGACGCCGGATCACTGGCATTCGACGATTACCGCCGACGCCCTGCGCGCCGGCAAAGATGTGTACTGCGAGAAGCCTATGGTGCAGCACCTCGAAGACGGAATGCGAATCGTGGACATGGCGCGCAGCACGCCAAGACTGGTCCAGGTGGGCAGTCAGCGAGTCAGTTCCATCGTTTACCAGAAGGCGAAGGAGATCATTGCGTCCGGCGCGATCGGCCAAGTCAACATGATCGAAGCCTGGTGGGATCGGAACTCCGCGCAGGGCGCATGGCAGTATTCCATTTCGCCGGACGCCTCCCCGGCGAACATCGATTGGGAGCGTTTCCTCGGCCGCGCGCCGAAGGTTCCATTCGATCCCATCCGGCTATTCCGTTGGCGGAACTATCGCGACTACGGCACCGGAGTCGCGGGTGACCTTTTCGTCCACCTGTTCAGCGGCATGCATTTCGTGATGGATTCGCTCGGCCCGCGCCGCGTGTTCTCGACCGGCGGGCTGCGCTTCTGGAACGACGGCCGTGACGTGCCGGACATCATGCTGGGCCTCTACGACTACGACCAGAGCGGAAAGAATCCGCCCTTCACGCTCGCGTTGCGCGTAAATTTCGTCAATGGTGGCACGGAAAATTCAGGCTTTCGTTTCATCGGCGCCGAAGGTTCGCTCGATCTAACCGATTCGACCGTCACGGTGTATCGAAAGCCCCGGGAAGCCCAGCCCGGCCTGTCGATCGATACATTTTCGGCAGCCATGCGCAAAGAGTCGATCGCGCAATATCGGCAAAAGTATCCTCCGCAGGTGCCCAGCGTGGACGCGCTCCGGCCCATCAGCAAAGAGCAATTCCGGGCTCCGAAAAATTACAGCGATCACGCCGAGCACCATCGCAATTTCATCCGCTCCGTCCGTACCCGCCAGCCAGTCGTCGAAGATGCCGCGTTCGGTTTCCGCGCCGCCGGTCCGGCGCTGCTCTCGAATATCAGTTATTTTGAAGGGCGCGCCTGCGAGTGGGATCCGAAAGCGATGACTCGAAAAGCGTGAGGGAGAATCAGACCGCCGCAATGAAAACCGCACCCCTACTCATTGAGCAGCACGACGTCGAACCGAACATCGCCGTCATCACCCTCACCGGTAAACTGATGCTCGGCCTGGAGAGCGCGCAGCTGGGTACCATGGTTCCCGAACGAATCCAGGCCGGACGCAAGCACTTCATTTTCGATTTGAGCGGAGTCAGCCACATCGATTCGACGGGCATTGGCAGGTTCATCGACGCCTTCGCGAAGATTGGCCAAGCTGGCGGCCAGCTTCGTCTCGCCGGAGCCACAGGAGCGGTCCGCGACGCGTTCCGGGTCACTCGCCTGGATACGGTTTTCAAATTCTTTCCTGATGTAGAAGCGGCCTGCCAAGGCCTGGCGTAGCAACTAACATGCAAGCTAACAACACCATTCAAATCGCCCTGATCGGAGCCGGAGGCATGGGCTCCGGCGACGCCAACGACGCCCTTCTTGTGCCCGGCGTCAAACTCGTCGCTGCCGCCGACCTCTACGACGGACGGCTCGAGCGCGCCAAAGAACGCTGGGGTCGCGATCTGTTCACCACCCGCGATTATCGCGAAGTCCTCGCCCGCAAAGACGTCGACGCCGTCATCGTCGGAACGTCCGACAACTGGCACTCCCGCATCTCGATCGACGCGATGAATGCCGGCAAGGACGTCTACTGCGAGAAGCCCATGGTGCAGTATATCGACCAGGGTCATGAGGTGATTGCCGCCTGGAAAAAGACTAATAGCATGTTCCAGGTCGGAAGCCAGTATGCCAGCTCCATCGCCTACCTGAAGGCCCGCGATCTGCTCGCGCAAGGCGCCATCGGCAAGCTGAACATGGTCGAAGCCTGGCTCGACCGCAACTCCGCGATTGGCGCCTGGCAGTACTCCGTTCCGCCCGATGCTTCGACGGCGACCGTCGATTGGGACCGCTATCTCGGCGGACTGCCGAAGCGTCCTTTTGATCCGCTGCAATTCTTTCGCTGGCGCAATTATAAGGATTTCGGCACTGGACTCGCAGGCGATCTCTACGTCCATCTCCTCACTGGTCTTCATGTGGTAACCGGTGCGAAGGGTCCAAACCGGGTGTATTCGACGGGCGGAATCCGATTCTGGAAAGATGGCCGCGACGTCCCCGACGTCATGCTCGGCTTAATGGACTACCCGGACTTCACGTTCAGCCTTCGTGTAAATTTCGCGAGCGGCGCCGAAGGCGAACAGTTCGGACTCCGCTTCATCGGCAGCGAAGGGCAGATGATGACTTCGATGCGCGAGATCACGTTATCGCGCCATCCGCGCGAAACCGAGCCCGGCATGTCGATCGGCACCTTCAGCAAAGCGATGCAGGAGCGCTACGTCGCCGAGTACCGCCAGAAGTATCCTGTGCAGGTGGCAACCGCCGACAGCATGCGTCCCGATAAGGACGAACGCTTCGCCTCCCCGTCGAGTCACGATCCGCACAGAGAGCACATGCGCAACTTCATTACATCGATTCGCACGCGGAAGAACCATTTCGAGGACGCTGAATTCGGTCTGCGCACGGCAGGACCCGCCCTGCTGACGAACGCCAGCTACTACGAGCAACAGCCCATCCGCTGGGATCCGGAAACGATGAAGCGGGTCTCGTAATCAGCGAGCGAGCCGTGACCGTAAGGTCACGTTTACCAACTCTCCCACTGCCAGGATGGCTTGCACCGGGAGCGAGAGCGAGAGGGCTCCCGATAATTCCGGAAAAGCATTCCTACCGCGAACGACCAAAGAACCGCACATACCCGTCCGCGTCCTTCAACTCAAACCCGCGCAACCCATCGTGCGTATCCTGCAGAGGCGAGGTGAATACCAAGCCGCGCGACAGGAACTCCGTTGCCAGCCCATCCGGATCCTCGACCGACATATAAGCATCCCAGCGCGCCGACGCATTGCGCAGCGAATTCGGCAACGGATCCGCCTCCACCGACTTCAGGAAAATCATCGCGCCGTCACGTTGCACGATCGCGAAGAATACGTCGTCGCCCGGCACCTGATACTCAATCTCGAAGCCGAGCAATTGATAAAACTTGATTCCTGCCGGAACGTTCCGCGAGATGAAACACGGGGCGATGCTGCCAATCCGAGGCCGAGTCATGTCTGCCGTAGAGTACCTAAAACCTGCTCAGGGTAAGCCTGCCCGGGCCGTGTTAGCATCAGCCCGTATGCGTCCTTTTTGTTGCGCGCTGCTGCTCGCCGCGCTGGCTTTCGCCGCTGATTCCCTCGACGCCTTCGGCTTCCGCTGGACCGTGCAGAACCTTGCCGACTGGGTCGTCACCCCGACCGAATTAAGTCTCCGCACGCCCGGCACTCCGCCTCCCGGACTCCCTCGCCGGCCGCAGAAATTCGCGCTTGCCGAGACCGAGCCATTTCGAAAAGTCACCGTCGAAGCCGACATCCGGCGCGGCAAGCGCAGCTTGATCATCGTCTACTCATGGCAGGATAAGGATCACTACAACTACGCCCACATCTCGTCTGACTCGGCGACCGATCAGGTGCATCATAACGGAATGTTCCATGTCTTCGGCGGCGAGCGCGTTCGAATCTCCGCACTCGACGGACCCGCATCTCTGCCCACGCAGGATTGGACACCGGTGAAACTGGTCTTCGACGGCGACGCCGGCCGATGCCATGTCGAAGTCAACGGCAAGCGGAACCTCAGCCTCGACGCGTACGACCTCAGCCTCCGCCATGGCCGCGTCGGACTCGGCTCCTTTGATGAATTCGGTGATTTTCGCAACGTCAAGATCAAAGGCGAACCGAAAGCAAGCGCGATCGTCGGCCGTCAATAGTCGAGGCGCAAGTGCAATCCAGCTGCTCAAATCAGGCGTTAATTTGGGCCAGCCGGCACGGTTATTCCGCTGTTGTGGGATCGATGATCGAGGTGACCTTGCTGACGCGGTCGGCGGGAAATCCGCCTGTGCTCGCATGTTCGCGGATTGACGCTTCGTCGGGTGCGATGTACACGCAGTAGATCTTATCCGCGGTCACGTAGCTTTGAAGCCACTGGATCTGGCTCCCCATTTGGCGAAGCACGCCGCATGACTGCTGTGAAATCGCCTGTAATTGGTCGGCAGGCATGCTTCCCGCGTTCGGAATATTTCGTTCGATGACGTACTTTGGCATGGTCGCTATAGTATGACGCCTCGCGGGTCACGACAGCGGCTTGTGTACTTGGCCTGTGGAATGTAGGGTGAGCGATGTTGCTCGCGACCACGGCAAATAAGAGTCGATGGTGTCAGCCGATTGTTTCGACGGCCAGGTGTTCGCGATGCCCGCGTGCGCACGCGCTTTCGAGTACGAAGCCGATGACGCGGCGCGTCTCGAGTGGATCAAGCAGCGCGTCCACGTTGCCGCGAGCGGCGGCAAATCGCGCGTCGAGCCACCGTTCGTAATCGCCGCGCGTTTGGTCGATACGCTTTTGCAATTCTTCAGGAATCGCCTCGCCGGATTTCTTGAAACGTTCGAGTTCCGGTCCATGGACGGCCTGGACTGCGGAATCGCCTTCCATCACGCCGATGCGCGCCGTCGGCCAGCCAAAGCTGAAATGAGGATCGAATCCCTGCCCGGCCATCGCGTAATATCCCGCGCCGCTCGCGTGATTCAGTGTCAGAATAATTTTCGGCACACTGGCGCAGGCCATCGACTCGACCATCTCAGCTCCGGCGCGGATGATCGCGCCCTGCTCCGCATCGACGCCGACCATGAAGCCGGAGACGTCCTGCAGATAGATCAGTGGAAGACCACGGCGCTCCGCGTTTTCGACGAAATACGCGACCTTGCGTGCGGATTCCGTATACACGATCCCGCCGATGCGTGGACCGGTCGACGTCTTCAAGAAGCCCCGCCGATTCGCGATGATCCCGACCGGTCGGCCGTTCCAACGCGCCTCGGCGCAAATCATTTCCGGTGCGTGCGCCGGCTGGAACTCGACATACTCGTCGGCATCGACGAGCCGCGCGATTACTTCCTCGACGCTGTAAGGCAGCCGGTGATCGGCGGGCATCAGGTCGTACAGACCCTCTGCCGATTTGGCCGGAGGCTTCGGTTCAAACGGAGCGGGCACTGGCAGTGGCAGCTCGCGGAAGCGTTGCCGGATCATCCCCAGGCACTCGGCGTCGTCCTTCGCCATGTAGTGCGCGACGCCGCTGATGCGCGTGTGCATCGCGGCTCCGCCGAGTGTTTCCGCATCGGTCACCTGGCCGACGGCGCCCTTCACGAGGTTGGGTCCGCCGAGGCCCATGAAGGAAGTTCCCTCGACCATTAGGATCACGTCGGATAGAGCGGGCAAGTACGCGCCGCCCGCGATGCACATGCCCATTACCGCGGCGATCTGCGGAACGTGCAGCTTCCGGCGCATCAGCGAGTTGTAATAGAAAATCCGCGCAGCCCCGTACTGACCGGGAAATATCCCATCTTGATAGGGCAGATTCACACCGGCCGAATCGACGAGATAAACGATCGGAAGCCGGTTCCGCATCGCGATTTCCTGCGCGCGCAGAATTTTGGGAATCGTTTCCGGCCACCACGATCCGGCTTTCACCGTCGCGTCGTTTGCGACGATCACGGCCGGGCGTCCTTCGATCTTGGCTAGTCCGGTGACGACACCCGCGCCTGGTGCCTGGCCGTCGTACAGGTCGTAAGCGATCAGCAGACCGATTTCGACGAACGGCGAGCCCGGATCGATCAGTGTGCGGACGCGCTCCCGCGCCGTCAGCTTTCCATCCTTATGCTGCTTTTCGATTTTCTTCGGCCCTCCGCCCTGGCGGAGTTTATCTTCGAGTTCCTGAAGGCTGTTTACGAGCCCGCGCATGTGTTCGGCGGAGGTCATTCCACAGTCAGGATAGCGGTTCGGAGGGCGAGTGATCCGGTCCGTTCGGTCGCCCTTCAGCAAAGTGAGACAGGCTCGGCCTTATGGCAGCTTGAATTCGATGTTGCGTTCGCGATTCAGCTTCATCGAGAAATCGCGATCGATGAGGTCGAGCGAAATCAGATTGATCGCGTGCTGCCGCGTGACGTAGCGAAGCGTGTCGCCTTCGACCCAATAGGCCAAGGCCGGAATCACATTCTGGTCCTTCAACGCCAGCAGATAAATCGTCGGCTCGTCGTCCCGCTGATTCCCTAAGTTCACCGGCGCATCGTACACCTGAAGTGGCGCGTGCTCCTGCCGCATCGTCTCGGGCAGCGGAGCATTCGAGTAATCCCGCATCACCGGATTGATTCGCTCCGGCTGGTACTCGCGATTCAGATAGACACCCTGCGAACCATACTGCGAAACGGGTGCGGGCTGCTCGTCCGGATAGCCATTCGGCGCCGACGGTCCGTAGTAGGGAGAAGCATAGTACGGAACCAGGATCGTATTCACGGGACGCCGCGTTTGCCGCCGCACTCCTTGCCCCGCGGGATTGCCGACCGATCCAGGACGCGTGATCGCCGATCCATTGGAGAATCCCTGGCGCGCGGGCGCAGCGGTTTGCGTCGGCGTTCCCGGTCGCAGCACGCTGGGCGTCGGCGACTTCGGGCCAGGCGCGCCGCCCGGATGCAAAGGGGTTCCCGCGCGCGGCTGCGCGGAAACCGTGGAGAGGCAAATCAATGAGAGGACCGTTACGCGCATTACGGAGTGCTCCTGCCGATTACGCTATCACAGAATTCGGCACGGCTCCTGGACGCCCACCTCCGCGCCGGAGCACCCTTATAATACGTTTGTGGAAGCACGTCATTCGGTTTGTGCCCTCGATTGCCCGGACTGCTGTTCACTGCTTGTGAACGTGGACGCCAAGGGCGTCGGCAGCAAGCTCCGCGGCGATCCGGCGCATCCGGTGACACGCGGTTTCCTGTGCGGCAAAGTCGCGCAATATCTCGAACGCGAATACTCTCCCGATCGTTTGCTCTATCCGCAAAAGCGCGTCGGCGCCAAGGGGGAAGGCAAATTCGCGCGCATCAGCTGGGACGAAGCACTCGATACCACCGCCGAAAAACTCCGCAAGGTTACTGACCAATTCGGCAGCGAAGCGATCCTTCCATACAGCTACGCCGGCACCATGGGCCTGCTCAACGGATCCGGCATGGACCGTCGATTCTTCCACCGGCTGGGCGCGTCGCGGCTCGACCGCACGATTTGCTCGAACGCCGGCGGCGTCGGGCTGATGATGACCAATGGCTTCCGCTACGGCACCGAGCCGGAGCAATTCCAGCATTCGAAATTCATCCTGGCCTGGGGCGCGAACGTACTCGGCACTAATGTGCACCTTTGGCCCTTCATCGTCGAAGCGCGGCGCAATGGCGCTAAGTTTTATGTGATCGATCCGGTGAAGAATCGTACCGGCTCGGTTGCGGACAAACATTTCTTCGTCCATCCCGGCAGCGACCTCGCCCTCGCCTTGGGTCTGATGCACGTCATCCTCGGCGAGAATCTGCATGACGCCGAGTACGTCGACAAGTACACTACCGGCTTCGACGATCTGCGGAAACTGGTCGCCCGGTATCCTCCGGAGCGCGTCGAAGCGCTTACCGGCATCGGCCGGGAGGATGTAGTTTCGCTGGCCCGTGAATATGCGACGACCAAGCCCGCCGTGATCCGCGTCAACTATGGCGTGCAGCGCAGCGAGCGAGGCGGAACCGCTGTCCGCGCCATCGCGTCGCTCGCCGCATTGACCGGCAGTTGGCGCGACGTCGGTGGAGGACTGCAACTCACCACCAGTGGGGCTTTTCATTTCAATTTGCGCGGACTCGAGATGCCGGACCTGCAACACAAGTCCGCGCTCGGACGCGAAGCTCGCCTCCTCAACATGACCGAGATCGGCAAGGTTCTGACGGCGCAAAACGATCCGCCAGTAAAGGCCATGGTGGTTTATAACTCGAACCCGGCCGCCATCGCCCCGAACGCCAATCTCGTCCGCCAAGGATTTCTGCGCGACGATCTATTCATCGCGGTGCTGGAACAATTTCAGACGGACTCCGCCGATTACGCCGATATCCTGTTGCCCGTCACGACCTTCCTCGAACACACCGATTTGTATCGCGCCTACGGCCACTATTACGTGCAACTCGCGCGTCCCGCGCTTCCCGCTCCGGGAGAATGCAAATCCAACGTCGAGATTTTCCGCCTGCTCGCCAAGCGGATGGGCTTCGCCGATTCCGCGTTTGACGACACCGAAGACGACCTGATCCGGACCACCCTCGCCTCCGGTCATCCCTTCCTCGAAGGCGTTACGCTTGAGCGGCTGGACGCGGAAAAGTCGGTCCGCCTGAACCTCCCATCACCCTTCCTCCCCTACGCCGCCGGCGCGTTCGGCACGAAAAGCGGTAAGTGCGAGCTGTCGCCCGAAGCGATGGAATACACGCCGCCGATGGAATCACGACACGGTTCGCTGGCCAATGCGCATTACCCGCTGGAAATGATTTCGGCGAAAGCGGACGACGCGATGAATTCGACGTTCGGCAATCGGCCGGAGGTCGACCGCGCGACCGCGCAGGTGGATCTGCATGCCGCCGACGCCGGCCCGCGCGGGATTCACGACGGCGATTCTGTCCGTGTGTTCAACGAACGCGGAAGCCTGCTCCTCACAGCGCGTGTCGATGGCGTCGTCTCGCCAGGCACCGTACGTGTGCCCGCCGTACGGTGGGCAAAGAAAGCGGCTGACAAGTTGAGCGTGAACGTTCTGACCTCCGATCGGCTCAGTGATCTCGGCGAGGGCCCGACGTTCTACAATTGCTTGGTGCAGATCGAAAAATGCGGAGACTGATCGTTGTACTCGCGCTGGTCGCGTTCGTCGTCGCAGCGCCGGGTTGCCGGCGAAAGCGGAAGGCGCGAGCGGAAGCCCCGCCGGACGACGGAAAACTCGCCAGCGTTTTGCAAGTCGCGGATCCGCGCGCCGCGGTTCAGTTGGTCCGCGGTTTCCACGCAGTTGAAAACGACGCCTGGCGTTGGACCGAAGGTAAGTTCGCCGTGTCGTTGCGGATTCCGGATGGCGCCGCGCAGAAGACCACCGCGCTCGAATTGAAATTCGTCCTGCCGCAGGTGATTCTCGACAACTTGAAGTCCGTCACTCTGACGGCGACCGCTGGCGGTGTCGCGCTGCCAGCGGAAACGTATGTCAAAGCCGGCGACTACACGTTTCGCCGCGAGGTTCCGCCGGGCGTTCTGAAAGGCGAGGCGCTGACGATCGAGTTCGCTCTCGACAAGGCCTTCCCACCAACCCCGCAAGATCAGCGAGAACTCGGGCTCATCGTTTCGTCCGTCGGCCTGCAGTAGCTACTTTTGCGGCACTGCGCCCGCGCTAGGCCAATCCGTATCGCCGACCCGGGTGAGCCTCATCTCGAACATGCGGAACGGCTCTTTGCCGGCGACCATCTGATCCCCAACCTCAAGAAAAATCCCGTCCTTCACAACGGCGGTATAGCGGATCGTCATTCCCGGACCGGCCGGAATTTCCCACACGTAGCCGTCCGGCCTCACCTTAAATTCAAAATCGCCAGCGAAGCCTTGTGCGTAGGAGTGCAGCGTATACGTTTTCTTCTCGACATCGTAGGAAATCGTTCCAAACGCATTAAAACCCACGCGGCCATCGGTTTCGTAACCACGGCCTTCAAGGACCTTCACCGAGCCGTCGAGGAACGGACCGATCCGCTCGGTCTGCGTGATACTGTGCTTCCCCGTAGGCAGAATCGTCCAGGCGGGTCCACGCCAAACGCCGTCCATGAACGACAACGCTTGCATCGCTTTTTTCTGCGCCGCAAGGATGGCGGCCGGATCCGGCCTCTGGGCCGATGCAAACGAAGTCAGAAACAGCAGAGAGAGTGCGCAACGAAGCAGCATGAATCGAATCCCCAATCGCCGTCCGTGAATCCCCTCCCGGCCGGGCTTAGGGCTTAGTATCGCAAACGTCAGTGATTCCTGACAGACGCTTCCATCGGCCCCGCAAGCGGCCGACCCGCCGCGCTCGATATCCTCAATGAGCATGAGGCTCGCCGCACTCTTTCTTATTCTGCTTCCCGCTGTTCTCGCCGACTCCCGTCGGATCACCGTCATCGCGCACCGCGGCGAGCATCTGCGTCACACCGAGAATTCGCTCGCCGCTTTTCAGGCCGCCGCCGACGCCGGAGCCGACTACTTCGAATGCGACGTGCGCACTACCAGGGATGGCAAGTTTGTTCTGATGCACGACAGCAAAGTGGACCGCACCACCACCGGCCAAGGTGCGGTTGCGGAAATGACCTTCGACGAAATTCGCGCGCTCGCCTTCAAGCGTCCAGCGCCGGATGCCGTCGCCTCGCCGCCGCCAGTCCCTACGTTTGAAGAGGCGCTGGCGCTGGCGCGCAAGGCCGGAATCGGAATCTACGTGGACGTAAAGTCCGCCTCCGCGGCGCAGTTGGTGGACGCCATTAGAGCCCACGACATGCAGGATCGCGTGGTGATCTACGCGGGCAAGAAGTTTCTCCTCGAAGTTGCGAAACTGGCTCCCTTGATGAAAGCGATGCCCGAAGCCCGGAACTCCGATACCCTGCGCGATCTGCTCGACAGCCTGCCGCTAAAGGTGATCGCATTCGACGCCGCGGATTTCAAGGACGACCTCATCGCCGCCGCGCACCAGCGAAAGGCGCAGGTTTATTTGGACCGCCTCGGACTCGCCGACAACCCCGCCTCCTGGGAGGACGCGGTGAAGCGCGGCGCGGACGGAATCCAGACCGACCATCCAGCCGAACTAGTCGCATTTCTGAAAGCGCACGCCTGGCGCTGAGTTTCCATCTGCACGCCGAACGCCTCGCGCAGGAACTCGACCGGCGCTAGCGAATACGCTACGATCTCCATTTGGGCAGCCTTTCCTCAGGTCAAGTTTTCGGATGACGCAACCGGACCGTCGCGCCCGGATCTGGAGCGGCTTGCTCTGGCTGCTCCCCCCGCTGGTTTGCCTCGCCGCCTTCTACCCGGCCTTTCAGGTCTGGTTCCTGCGCGACGATTTTCGCTGGCTGGGACTAAGCCGCCTGATGGAGGAGTCCGCCGATCCGCTGACGACCATGCTCGCGCCGTACGCGCAAGGCACCATCCGCGTCCTCAGCGAACGCGTCTTCTTCGTCGGCCTCACCAGCTTGTTCGACCTGAACGCGATTCCGTTCCGCATCGTCGTCTTCCTCACCCAATTCGCGAACCTGGCCTTGGTTAATCGCCTGGGATTTCGCATCACCGGATCGCGTGCGGCCGCCTGCATCGCAGCCTGCCTGTGGGCGCTTTCGCCGCGCATGGCGGTGCCGATGTATTGGACCTGCGTGTACAACCAGATCCTTTGCGCGTTCTTCGTATTGTTAGCCCTCGAATGCCTCGATCGTTACCTGACCACCGGAAAAACGAAATGGCTCCTCGCGCAATACGCGGCGTTTCTGCTCTCGTTCGGAGCACTCGAATTGGGCGTCGTGTATCCCGCGCTGGCGACGCTGTGGATCTGGATTTTCGGCCGCGACAAGTGGAAATCGACCGTGCCCTTATGGATCGCCGCGATCGCATTCACCGCGGCGCAGCTTCTGCTGGTCCCAAAATCCGCTTCGCCCGCCTACCAGCTTTTCTTCGACACACGCCTGCTCCGAAATTTCTATCGATATTTCGTCTGGTCCATGGGACCGAGCCGCATCGGCTACATGATCGACCAGTCGTTGCGCTTCTATGGATTTGCGTTCGCGGCTGTCCTCATTGTGGCGCTGGCCGCGTTTGCGTACCGGCGCCGGTCGTTGCTGCTCGCCTTTTGCTTGTTGTGGTTCGCAGCCTTTCTCGCGCCGGTGCTTCCTCTCGCGAATCACGTGTCCGATTACTACTTGGCGATTCCAACCATCGGAATCTGCTGGCTGATCGGCTGGATGTTCGCTGACTTCTGGAATCGAGGAACTGTGCTTAAGGTTGCGGTCTTCACGCTGGCCGCGTTGTTCGCCGCGGGTTCGATCTGGGAGGACCGCGAAACCACCGGCTACTACGCGGAACAAACCGGTCGCATGAAAAAGCTGATCCGCGCGGTCCAGGTCGCGCATCAAGCCGAGCCGCAAAAGCTGATTCTGATTCAAGGCGTGGATAACGACTTGTTTGCCGCCGGCTTTCAAGACGATCCGTTTTACGCCGCCGGCGCCGCGCTCTCCGCGAATCAGCCGCTCGTCTTTCTAGCCCCTGGTTCAGAAGCCGGACTTACCGCGCGCGCGGATCTCGGAGGCGTTTCGCGCTACGTCATTTCCGCCGACCGCGCCGTCCGCGCGCTCGAACAGAACCAGGCCGTTGCCCTGCAAGTCTCATCCAGCGGAGTTCGCGAAGTGACGGCCTCCTATCGCGCCGTCGTCCAATCGCAGCGAACCGCTATACGCCGGACCTCGATAGACCTCGGCGATACCGGGTCTGCGGATTTGCTGGGCGAGGGCTGGCACGCCGCCGAAAAGGGATTTCGTTGGATGGGTAAGCGCGCGACTGTCCGACTCGCTGGACCGCAAAATGCCGCCGAGCGTCTCTACGTGGATGGCTTCATACCCGCGGGCGCAGTCGCTAGCGGACCTGTAACCCTTACACTGCGAGTCGACGGAAAGCCCGTTGGCATGACGAAACTGCAAAAAGCGGATTCGTTGTTAGCGATCGATTTTGCCTTGCCCGTTTCGACAGTAAACCAACGCGAGGTCACCGTCGAACTCGAAGTCAGCCGCACTTTCCAGCCGCCCGGCGACCCTCGGGACCTAGGAGTGATTATTTCGAAAATCGCCATCCGCTAAGCGGATTCGTGCGGTTCGTGATCCGGTCGCGCTGGAGGTAGCGCCTTCGATCTCTCGCGCAGCATCTCGTCGATGTCGCCGAGCTGATCGCTTAACAGATTCAGCTTGCGCGATAGACCCTGAATGTCGGAAGCCGCGCGCTTGTTCACATCGAAATCCAGCTCACCGCGGAGCCGATCTTTCGTGTCCTGGCGATTCTGACTCATCATGATCACGGGCGCCTGAATCGCCGCCAACATGGAGAGAAACAAGTTCAACAGGATAAACGGATATGGATCCCAGGCGTGTCCGCCGAGGGCGATGTTCACCGCCGTGTAGACGGTGAGAATGACGCCGAAGGTGATGATGAACGTCCACGATCCGCCGAAGCGCGCGACCACATCCGCGATCCGCTCACCAAATGTGGCCTCTTCTTCGATCATTTCGTTCGGATTGCGATTCGACCGCACGCGAACCAACTGCTGCGAAGCATGGAATTGCTTGCCCAGCACCGTCAGCATGTCCATCCCCGCCATCGGTTTTCGCTGCAAAAGGATCGCGATGTCGTTCCGGTCAATCTCAATGCAAACCGTCTCGTCGAGCGTAATTGCGTTCGTCTGATGAGGAGTGCCTTCGAGCATCGAGGCGAAGCCGAAGAATTCGCCGATGGCGGGCTCGTCCACCAGAACTTCCTGCTGATCCTCGTCGATCGTCGTAATCCGAACGCCTCCCGAAACCAGTACGTACCCGTTCCCGCCGGGATCGCCCAGCTTATAGATGCGGCGCCTCGCCTCAAAGGTTTTTAGCTCCACCTGTCCGGCCAGCACCGCCGTCTCATCGTCATCGAGCAGCGCAAATAACGGAACGTTCTTCAGTACGTCCGGATTACAAGACATCCCATCACCTCACAAAAAAAAGAACTGAACTTGGTTCGCTCTATCATCCGGCATCCGGCGGGGCGGACGCCAGTGCCGACGCCGAATTTGTTACAAAAAGAAGTGGCAGGGTCGCCACACGAGTTTTTTGCTTGACCGCAAGAAGAACAAAGGCGCTTCTTTCGTGAGATTCGGGAGAAGCGCCTTTTGCTTGATCGCGGCTGACTGTGGAGTACACACTGTGGAGTGGAGTCCACAATGAAAACGATTCAGGTCGTCATCAACGCGAAAGGCGAAGGTTGGAAGGCGAGTCGCATCCTTGAGTTCCGAGCGGATGAGCGAGATTTGTGCTGCCCTTCGCTTTGCACTTGGCTGCGCTTAGTCTCATGGGCAGCTTGGGGCTGCTGAATCCAACGCTCAGGCGACATGCGCGTGAGCAATACTTACGACGCGCATGCGGTAGCCTAACTCTCTGAGGACTTCGATGCGAATTCTGGTTGCGGCCTTCCTGGCCGTCGTTTCCCTCCGCGCTCAACCCGTTCCCACCATCGGGAGCGAAATGCGCCCGTTGATCGACCTCTATATTTCAGACCGCGGCATTTTGCAGCGTCAGTATGCGGTGCCGGAATCGCCTATCCGCCGCGAACGCATGCGCGCCTTCTTTACCGAATGGCAGGCGCGCCTCGCGAAGACGCCTTTCGACAAGCTCTCGACCGATGGCCAAGTTGATTATCTGTTGCTCGTCAGCGACCTTCGCAGTTCTCTACAAAAGTTGGATGTGGACGCCAAACGGCAGTCGGAAATCGAGTCGCTCGCGCCGTTCGCGCAGAAGATCGTGGCACTCGAAGACGCCCGGCGGCATATCGACAAGTTCAATCCCAAAAACTCCGCCAGCCTGCTCACCGCCCTGCGAAAGCAGATCGACGCGCAAGCCCGTAAGGTGCAGGAGACCATCGCGCAGAAAGGACCGCTACCTGCGAAAACGCTAGCCAACGACGCCGCGTTATCCGTCGAAAGCCTGCGAACCACCCTCGGAATCTGGTTCAAGTTTTACAACAGCTACGATCCGCTCTTCACTTGGTGGAACTCCGAGCCCTACAAAACCGTGGACGCTGCCCTCAAAATGTACGCCACCCTATTGCGCGAAAAAGTGGCCGGCATCAAGCCCGGCGACGAAACCGCCATCGTCGGATCGCCCATCGGCCGCGAAGCTCTGCGCGTCGAACTGGAACGCGAATGGATCCCGTACACACCCGAAGAAATGGTCGCTATCGCCGACAAAGAGATGGAATGGTGCCGAAAAGAGATGGTCCGCGCCGCGAAGGAAATGGGCTTCGACAACTGGCGCGACGCGCTCGAAAAAGTGAAGGACGTGCACGTCGAGCCGGGCAAACAGCCGGAGTTGATTAAGCAACTCGCCGAAGAGGCCATTGAGTACATGGAGAAGCACGACCTCGTAACGGTTCCGGCACTCGCCAAGGAAACCTACCGCATGTCGATGATGACTCCCGCGCGTCAGTTGGTCGCGCCGTTCTTCCTCGGTGGCGAAACGATTCTGGTTTCCTACCCGACCGAAGAAATGTCCCATGAAGCGAAACTGATGAGCATGCGCGGCAACAATATCTATTTTTCCCGCGCCACCGTCTTTCACGAATTGATTCCCGGCCATCATCTGCAGGGCTTCATGAACGCGCGCTATCGCGAGTACCGGCGCCCCTTCGGAACGCCCTTCGCCTCGGAAGGCGGAGCTCTCTATTGGGAACTGCTCCTCTGGGACCTCGGTTTCACAAAGACTCCGGAGCAGCGCGTCGGAGCCCTGTTCTGGCGTATGCATCGCTCCGCCCGGATCAAGTTTTCCCTCAGCTTCCACCTCGGAAAAATGACGCCGGAGCAATGCATCGACATGCTTGTCGAGCAAGTCGGCCACGAGCGCGCGACCGCCGAAGGCGAAGTCCGGCGCTCGTTCGGAGGCGGCTATTCGCCACTCTATCAATGCGCATATCTGATCGGCGGCTTGCAGATCCGCCAACTGCATCGCGACCTGGTCGAGACCGGCAAAATGACGAACCGCGATTTCCACGACGCGATCCTGCACCAGAATCGGATCCCCATCGAACTGATGCGTGCCGCGCTGACCAATCAGAAACTCACGCCGGATGCGAAATCAACCTGGCGCTTCTACCCGCTCCCCTAGCGCGTCACACTCAAGGTAAATGCACATGAATCGCCTGATCGCGTTCGGCCTGATGGCGGCATGCCTGTTCGCGGCCGATCCAGAGCGGCCCAGGATTCTAGGCTTGGCCCGCGCCTCTTTCTACGTAACCGACCTCGCCCAAGCGCGCCTCTTCTATGAGGAATTCCTGGGCTTCGCGCCCTTGCCGCTGGCCGGCCGCGACAGCGTTTCGGCCTACATCAAGATCAACGAGTCACAGTACGTCGAGCTATTGTCTGCGCCTTCCCCCGGAGATCGCCTGCACAGCATGGCCTTCTATACCGATAACGCCGAACGAATGCGACGGTATCTCGCGTCGAAAGGCGTCGTCGTGCCCGCCGCTCTCACTCGCGATGGAAGCCGCGATTGGAACTTCGCCGTTCGCGACCCCGACGGACACAAAATCGAGTTCGTCCAATACGCAAAGGACAGCTTCAGTTCCCGCCAGCAGTACAACCGGTTGGCCTCCATGCAAATCTCCGTTCACATGACCCATGCCGGCGTGAACGTCGGATCGCTCAGCCGCGCATCGAAGTTTTACGTGGACATTCTTGGTTTCAAAGAAACCTGGCGCGGCGGTGCCGGACAGCAGCTAAGCTGGGTGAACCTCCGAGTGCCGGATGGCGATGATTACATAGAGTTCATGCTCTACGAGACGCTACCAGCGGAAAATCAGCGCGGCGGCCGCCACCACATTTGCTTAGTCGTGCCTGAAATGAATGCCGCTGTAGAAACTCTCGAACAGCGATCCGCCAAGTACGCAGGCAAAATCGAACCCAAGATCGGAGTCAACCGCAAGCGCCAGCTGAACTTGTTCGATCCTGACGGCACGCGAGTGGAATTAATGGAGCCGGACACGTTCGACGGAAAACTAACCCCTTCGTCAAAGGCTCCCCCGCCGATTCGGTAGATACGCTAACGATAAACGTCGCGGCGATTGCGATTTTGTGAACCGTTAGCTGGTCCGTAAGCGTCTAGGGAACCCCTCTTGGAGGAGGGCGGTAATTTGGCCGAAGATGTCGGCATGGGCAAGCATAGGCGGAGTGCTGAGGAGTGGCGGGGGATCATCGCAAAGTTTGGAGCGAGCGGGCTGACGCGGCGGGAG
>JBBQWZ010000064.1:0-21106 GCA_038210135.1 Bryobacterales bacterium | reverse complement strand
CAAACAACTCCACTTTGCCTCTCCAGTCCAACGAGGTTCCTCCACTTCGGGCTTCGCCCGAATCAGAGTACCCGTTCGTCTATGAGGTGGGCCAAAACAAAATGCCGAACTGGGCCAAATCAGATTACCGAAATCACCTGGGTGGCGAATCATGAAAACATCTTCGTGCTCGGGCCCACCGGCGTCGGCAAGAGTTTCGTCGCTTGTGCGCTGGCGCAGAAGGCTTGCCGCGACGGATACTCCGCCCTCTACATCCGAGCCGTGGCTCTGTTTCGCGATCTGGCCATTGCTCGCGCCGACGGCAGCCTACGCGGCGTATTGGCGCGTTTGAGTCGCATCGATGTGCTCGTCATCGACGACTGGGCTATGGCTCCGCTGGCTGAAGCCGAGCGGCGCGACTTCTGGGAAATCTGCGAGGACCGCTATCAAACCCGCTCGACGATCCTGACCTCGCAGCTTCCGGTGGCGCGCTGGCACGAACAGATCGGCGATCCTACAGCCGCCGACGGGATCCTTGACCGCCTGGTCCACAACGCGCATCGAATCGAAATGCGCGGCGATTCCATGCGCAAGAAACGGGGTCCGCAACCGTAACTCAAATGCGCAAGAGACGTGGCCTTGAGCCGTCGAGCTGACGCTCGCCGGGGTCAATGTGCGCTGAGCGGGGACAAGGGCTGCGCCCCTTTCCCCGCACCCCTTTCTCCGCCAGCGGCGCGCATTCCTCCGCTCCGCTCCGGACGTCGAAGGACAGGTTTTTCTTGACGAAGCCGAACACTTGTTCCACAATCAACCTGCCAGCGTCGCTACGCTCCGACAACTGTTCGCCTTCGGCCCGGAATGGCGTTCGCGTTCACTCCGGAATCAGCATTCGCCTTCGCCGGAATCCCCACGTCCTAGCGGCCCGTGGTAGAAAATATTTTCGCGCTGGAAAACTGAGGACAGGCAAGGAACTCCTCCTGGGCATATGAATGTTTTCAGGAGGTGTGGTGTGGCGGAAATTAGAAGCCTGTCCTCACCTTCCGAATCGCCCAATCGCGTTCACTTCAACCCGAAAGCGGCACTTCGATCTGTACTAAAAGTCTTCCGACGGCACCGGCGCGGAGGAACTCCTCTACGCGAACGGCGAGGATAAGACGCCCTTGAGTATGTCCAAAGGCGACAGGTTTCTCTTGTATAGCAGTGAAAAGGGCCGAGCAGTGCTGCCCCTCATGGGTAAGGGCAATCCCTATTTACGAATTACGGCTGCAATGAAGGCCGTTACCGCGCAGTTCTCGCCGGACAGCCGGTGGATCGCCTATCAGGCGGACGAATCCGGGCAGACGGAGGTTTACGTCTCGAGATTCGAAGACAGCCACAAGAGGGCTGGTTGCGAAGCGCCAGGTATCAACAAGCGGCGGATTCGCGCCCCGATGGTCGCGAGATGGAAGTGAGATTCTCTATCAATCCCAGGACCGCCGCCTGATGGCAGCAAAGGTGACGGCAAAGGGAGACACGCTCGAAGTGGGCGCCGTTCGCTACCTGCAAGTTCCGGCGCTAACCGAAGGCTGATTCTATCGCTACGACGTCTCGGCAGATGGCCGCGTCCTCGCGTCAGCGCCGCCCGCGGGCAACGCCGCCCGGCCGTTAACGCTGGTGCAGAACTGGACCGCTGGATTGACTCCGAAGTAGCGTCTTCCCATGCCACTTGAACTCAGCACATAAAGACTGGATCACGGGCAATCCGGAAGTTAACGTGAACCGCCGGGAAAACTTCCGGATTGCCGACCAACCATTCCCAATCCTAATCCGAGTCAACCAATTTGACGGTTTGCGCTTTATGAGTCAGCGTGCTGGTTAGTCCGAGATCCGAAATGACGAACCAGGCACCATTCGAGGAAGCTGACGGCACTCCCGAATGGATCGGCGATAAGGCATGCATCACGAATTGCACGATAGAGCCCGGAGTCGCCTTGGTAGAAGAACCCGCCTGACGCTGGTGGGGACTCGCCGACGAAGAGCAGTTCCATACGGGCCGGACGAAACCGGAGCAGCAAGCGTTCCTGTCGACGTCGGCCCTCGTCGATTCTAATGGCATTTGCCGGGCACGGTGGCTGGAAGCAACTCGACCGTCTGACCAACTTGAATGAACCCTCCGTGAGCGAGCTCGCAATTCAGCGCAAGCTTGCCCCTGAAACGCTTGACGATATCGCGCAGCACGTTCGGGTCAGGCACAAGTGTATCGGGATCGAAGGTGGTCATGATGCATCGACCGCGAAGATCCGCGATGTCGATCACTACGTCGCCGATGACGAGTTTGCCGCCTTGCCACAGCCTTTCATCGAGGCCGTTGACTCCGCCCACCACAATGTTGGGCCGGAGACGGCGGCGGTCGCGCCCAAACTCCACAATAGCTCCGTCGGTTGCGACAAGGAGGGCATAACATCGAAGCGATCCAGGCCATCGTTATAAACGAGCTGGGCACCCGCTCCGGCGATTTGTTGAATGTCCGCCAGAACGGTAGGATCGGTCCAAGGCCGGCCATCTACGAGGGGGATGCCTTTCTCACTGAGCGCCGCTCGGTGTCCAAGAAGCCCGGGATGAGTTCTGGACGTGATCATGCGGCCTAGACCATTCCGAACTTGGAGAACGCGATGAGCCTCGATGCCCGTTGGCTTTAACCGGGCGGTGTCCAATTGTTCGCCAGCCATCGACTTACCCGGATATCGCCATATTTCGGCTACGTGCATTGTTTTGTCTCCTACTGCTGAATCAGAAGATACGGCGTTCGCCGAATTCGATGCGAGCGTCGTTGATGCTGGCAAGCCGCCGCCGCATCAGTCCTTTCTCGTCGAACTCCCACAGCTCGTTTCCGTAAGAGCGGTACCACTGACCTTCAACGTCGTGCCATTCATATTCAAAGCTTACGGCGATACGATTCTCGCGAAAGCCCCACAGTGTCTTCTTCAAGCGGTAGTCCAACTCTTTGGCCCACTTGCGACGAAGCAGCGCTTTGATTTCGTCTCGACCACGCACGAATTCGGTACGATTACGCCACTCCGAGTCAACGCTGTAGGCGAGCGCGACCCGTTCGGGATCACGCGAATTCCAGGAATCCTCTGCAAGTTGGACTTTCCTGGTGGCGCTTTCGGTGGTGAAGGGTGGAACGATGGGCGATGTGGGTGTCATTGTTATCTTCCTTAATGCGGGACCGGGCCGGCCGGTCCCGTACGTCACGCTCGAACGAACTAGCGCCCCTTCTTGCCCTTGTCTGCTGCCTGCGTTTTGCCCAAGCGGGAGCTAACAACTCTTTCACCGTAGAAGCGATTCATGCCTGCAACGATCTCGTTGAGCGAGTCTTCGACAGCAAAGTGACCTGCCGCCAACCGGTGCATTTCCGCGTTGGGCAGATCTTCCAGGTAGGCCTCGCCACCTTCCGGTGTGAAGAAAACGTCGTTCTGGCCCCAGAAGATGATCGTTTTAGGCTGGCGCTCCTTTAGGAACGCCTGCCACTTCGGATAAAGCTCGACGTTCTTGCGGTAGTCATAAAACAGGTCGAGTTGAACGCGGCGTGCGTTCGGACGCTGCATGAAGGCGGAGTCCGACTCCCAGTTATCCGGACTGATGAGCTCCGGATTCTTTGCGCCGAATAGATAGATGCCTTTGATCGCGTCGTGGTCCAAGAATGCGGCGAGGGGTTTCTCGGTTTCCGGACTGCGGTTCTTCCAAAGAGCTCCGCGAAAGCCGTCCCAAGCTTTCGTGAAGCCAACCTCATAGGCGTTGGTGTTCTGAATGATTAGCCAGTCGAGCGCCTCTGGATGGCGCATGACAATCCGAAAGCCAACCGGACCGCCGTAATCTTGAACGAAAAGGCCGTAGTGGTCGAAGCCCTGGTCCTTCAGAAATGTGTCGACGACAGCGGCGATCTTATCGAAGCTATAGGCGTAGACAGCCGGATCGGGCATATCGCTGTTTCCGAAGCCCGGGTAGTCGGGTGCGATCACATGGAAGTGCGCGGCGAGCGCCGGAATGAGGTCGCGATATTGGTGGGACGACGCGGGAAACCCATGCAACAGCACCAGCTTCGGGCTTGCGGGATCTCCGGCTTCCCGGTAGGCGATGGTGAGTCCGTCAACCTTGGTTGCCTTGTAGGAAGTAGAAACGGCGGCGGAAGAAGACGCGATAAGCGTCAGCCCACAAAAGAGGGTGCATAAATAACGGTTTGTCATTGTTGTTCTCCTGGTTTCTCAAAAAGGTCTGTTTTAGACGGCCGAGGCCGCGGGCAATGCGACTGCGACGCGAGGGAAGTCCACCACTGTTTGCGCCACGTGGTTGAAGTAGTTGGTGAATATGTTGATTGCGACATTTGCGACGATCTCGGTGATCTCCCCATCGGTGTAGCCGGCTTGGCGCACGGCGGCCATGTCCGAATCGGAGACCTCTCCCCGCTGCACTACGACGGTCTGCGCGAACCGAAGCCCCGCGTCGAGATTGGCGCTGGCGGCGTGCGATTCACGGCTGGCGGCGATCTCTTCGGGCGTAAGCCCCACCATCTTGCCGATCGCGGAGTGCGCAGATAGACAGTATTCGCAGGAGTTCGCCTGCGCGACGGCGATAGCGATCTGCTCGCGGAACTTGGCGCTCAGCACGCCGGTTCCCAGCGCCGCGCCGAAATTGAGGTAGCCCTCCAGCGCTGCCGGCGCGGTCGCCAAGGTCTTCATGAGATTGGGCGTGATCCCCAACTTGGCTTGAACGCCATCCAGCAGTTGCTTCGGCCTGCCTGTGGCTTCGGTGGGATTAATTGCGGTAATTCGTTGCATCTTGTGTAGGTTCCTTTTCTTGGTCGGGCTGTTGGTCGTTGTGTTCTCGACATACTAGGTAAGGCACGCCGTGAGCCAACCCAAAAAAGGCACTATGTGATAGCAAACAAAGGTGATCGATCTCGATCAACGTTGGGAACTCTAACGAATTGCGGAATTCTCACGAACGATGTCGTGATAGCTCGTGATAGAGTCTTGGGCATGGATCTGGCGTCTCTGCCAACGATCATCCTCGCCATTGCGGAGCAGCGTTCTTTGTCCGCCGTTTTGACGGCGATTATCCAGGCGGTCGCTCAACAACCCGACGTGGCGCTCGCGCGCCTGTGGCTCAAGCAGCCAGACAAAGAGTGCCCCGAGTGTGCCCGCGATCCCCGCGAGACGGCCGATTCACTTCATCTTCGAGCCAGCGCCGGTAACCCACAAATAGCTGGTGCGGACTGGTCGCGAACCAACGGCAGTTTCCACAGGATGCCGGTTGCTACAGGTCATTCGAAGATTACCCATATCGCCGCGTCGGGTGAATCCGTCCGCATACAACGGCTTTCCGAAGACAAAAAATGGGTGCGCCATCAAGATTGGGTCCAAAGCGAGCATTTGATAGGCTTTGCCGGTCATCCATTGGTGTTTCGCGGCGAGGTTCTTGGCGTGTTGGCGGTCTTTCGACGCGCTGACCCAACGGATGCATGCTGGGATTGGTTGCGAGTATTGGCCGATGCGGCTGCCGTGGCAATTGCCAACGCCAGAGCCTTCGAACAGGTTGAGGCGCTGCGGCATGAGCTCGAACTCGAACGCGATTATCTGCGCCGCGAGATTCAGGAAACGGGTCTGTTCGGCGAGATACTGGGGCACAGTGCGGCGTTGAATCGCGTATTGCGGGAAGTGGAAATGGTCGCCGCGACAGACGCCAGCGTCCTCATCCTCGGTGAGAGCGGTTGCGGAAAAGAGCTGATTGCTCGCGCGATCCATCAACGTAGCCCTCGGGCGCAGAAGCCTTTGGTGAAGGTAAATTGCGGATCGATCCCACGGGAACTATTTGAGAGTGAGTTTTTCGGGCACGCGCGCGGTTCGTTCACTGGGGCCATTCGTGACCGCGTGGGCCGCTTCCAGCTTGCCGATGGCGGGACATTGTTCCTAGACGAAGTCGGTGAAATTCCGTTGGAACTCCAGTCCAAGCTCTTGCGTGTCTTGCAGGAAGGCGAATTCGAAAGCGTGGGCGATGAGATAACCCGTCGCGTGAATGTCCGGGTGATTGCGGCTACCAACCGCGACCTGCGCCGCGAAGTGGCCGAGGGCCGTTTCCGGCTCGACCTTTTCTATCGCTTGGGCGTGTTCCCTCTTGAGGTTCCTCCGCTGCGCGACCGCCGCGAGGATATTCCCGAACTGGCGGCCTCGTTTCTGCGGCAAGCATGTGCGCGTTTTCATGTCCGGGAACCCCGAATGTGCGAGCGAGAATTGGAACGGGCCCGGCAGTATGACTGGCCGGGCAATGTTCGTGAGCTTCAGAATGTGATTGAGCGGGCGGTGATCCTGGCCGCGGGCGGACCGCTGACTTTCGAATTTCCTCAGACCAAGACCATGACGGCCGCAGCTTTAAGCCCTGTTACTCTAATCGTCTCCGAAGAGGAACGTCTTCTACGCGAGAGAACGAACATTCTTGCGGCATTGGAGCAATCTGGGTCCCGCGTCTCCGGCAAGGGCGGGGCGGCCGAACTTCTCGGAATCAATCCAGCGACCCTGTCGTCGCGCCTCAAGGCGCTGGGGATTAGCAAACGAGGGTTCTGTCCGTAGATACGTCGCTTTCCGACAGGAAACACTCAGCTTGGATCGCGCAAATCAGGTGGTGCCGATAGCGGGGGAAACGTTCTGTGTTGGAGGAATCGTTCTCCGTCGAGGCGAGAGCCGACTACTATAATAGGGCCCCCGGGGTAACACGGGATGTTCTCGCGCCTACGAAATTGAGGCCCATGCCGAGTAGGCAGGTGCGCGAATTGGACGGATAGTCGGCATCTCGGAGAAGTGACTTGCTTCCCTGGCCGCAGCCGTTACTCCTGGATCACCGGCAATCCGGAAGTTAGCCCGGCATAGTAGGGCTGCGATCTCAACTTCCGGTTTGCCGACCAACCAGGAGTAAACTGGCCGCGACACTTCGATGACATAGGCGTCACGCGGCTATGTGGCACTTACGCGCCTTAGTCTCTCGCAAAACGTTTCATTTCCGACGAAGAAGCCCCCGAAAACCAACGTTTCCAACCTCTCCGCTCGACGCTCGCTCGCCATCGAATCACCTCACGTACTTCGTAGCAACATGGCGAAATCATCCCTCTCAGACTCCGAACAGTGGCTGGTCGAACTCATGCAAACGCGAGCGGCGCGCAGGCAGTACTAGGCCACGCTTCCTCTAGTGCCAGCGCCTACTTTGCCGGCTGGATCGCAGGTTTCAAGCCAGATTCCGCCGCGTCGCTCACCGGCTCGACCTTCCGGCCGGATCGCGTCAGGAACACAAACGCGACAAGAATCAACGCGCCTATCGCGAAGATCGTATCGCCCGGCACCCGCAGCCAGCGGAGATTCTGCATAAGCGGAGTTCCAAGAAACTCGGTGCTGCGCGCGTACCAGTAACCCTGATCGACCGACGCCCACGTCTGCATCAGTCCCACCGGAAGCAGACTTCCGACGCACATGGTGAACAGACCGACATTCATTCCCCAGAACGCATTCCGGAGCCAGTTCTCTCTCCACTGGATTCCCGGACTCATCGCCCGCAGACACACCAGCATCAGTCCGATGCCGAGCATCCCGTAGACTCCGAACAGGGCGGCGTGTCCATGCAACGGCGTGGTGTTCAGGCCTTGCATGTAGTACAACGCGATTGGCGGATTGATCATGAAGCCGAACAACCCGGCTCCGATCATGTTCCAGAACGCCGTGGCGACGAAGAAGTAAATCGGCCAGCGGTATCGGACGGCCCATACCGTCATCTTGCCGCGCCGTAGATCATCGAGTGCGGCGTACGCGACCAGCGTCAGCGGAACCACCTCAAGCGCGCTGAAAACCGATCCGAACGCCAGGGCTACAGTAGGAGTGCCGGAGAAGTACAAGTGGTGGCAGGTTCCGACAATGCCGCCCGCCAGGAAGATCGTCGCCGACAGCAACGCCGCCTTGGCGGCGAATAACGGACGAATCAAGCCAAGCCTCGTAAAGAAGAACGCGATCACTGTGGTGGCAAACACTTCGAAGAAGCCCTCGACCCACAGATGGATCACCCACCAGCGCCAATATTCCACGATCGATAGATGCGTGTGCTGCCCCCACATGAGGCCCGCGCCGTAGAACAAACCAATGGCCGCGCCGGACATCAGAAACAGCCACAGCAAGGGATTGTGTTCGCCACCCTCCTTTAGCGCCGGCCTTACGGATCGCACCACCAGGAAGAGCCAGATCAGCAGACCCACGAATAGTAGGAACTGCCAGACTCTGCCAAGGTCGACATATTCATAGCCCTGATGTCCCCAAAGAAATGAATTCGCATCGGACAGCTTGTTCTGGATGCTCAGCCACTCTCCCGTCATAGAACCGACCACGATGACGAGTAACGCTCCGAATAAAACATGGACGCCAAGCGCCTGGAATTTAGGCTCTTTCCCGCTGACCAGAGGACCGATGAACAGCCCGGCCGCAAGCCACGCCGTCGCGATCCAGAAGATGCCAAGCTGTACGTGCCACGTGCGCGTCACGCTGTAGGGAATCATCTTCGAAATCTTGAAACCATAGAAGCCGTCGCCCTCGACGCCATAGTGAGCCGTCACGATTCCCATGACGATTTGCACCAGGATGAGCAGCGAAACCACCCAGAAATATTTCAGTGTCGCGCGTTGGGATGGCGTCGCGGCCCATTTTCCCAGCGGATCGGTAGCCGGCAAACTACCCGGAAGCTCTTCGGCTTTCTGCGAGGCATACCACCAGACCATCGCGCAGATTCCGGCGAGAAGCACAATGATGCTGACGCCCGTCCAAATGACGCTCTCGCCGGATGGACGATTGCCGATCAGCGGCTCGTGCGGCCAGTTGTGCGTGTAGGAAATCTTGTCATTTGGGCGATTCGCCGCCGCCGTCCAGGACGTCCAAAAAATGAAGCTCGCAAACTGGCGCATCCGCTCCGGGCTGCTCACACTGCCCTCCGGAATCGCATACGCCGCATTGCCGCCAATAAACACACTTGAGTAATGCTTCAGGCAAGCCTCGAAGGCGCGCGCGCGGACCGGCGCGATGACTACGGAGTTCGTCGCCGCATCATATGTATTCTTCTTGTACATCTCCTCGAGACGGCCCCGATAGCGCGCCTGCTCCTCCGCCGAAAGGTTGGCGTATGGCTTACCCACCTCGGCTTGCGACCAGTCGTCGAGCACAAACACGGCTTCGCGATGCAGCCAGTCCGCCGTCCAATCCGGAGCCACATAACTGCCGTGACCCCAAATCGAACCCACCTCCATCCCCCCGAGCGCCTGCCAGACATTCTGCCCGCGCCCGACGTCGCCATTCGCAACCACCACCTTGCCGTCCGTCGTCACTACGGTAGACGGGATCGGGGGCATTTCCTGATAAATTCTGGTTCCAATCCATCCTAGAATTGCGAACGAAACGCTAAAAACCACCGCAAAGCTGATCCAAAGTTTTCTCATGTCAGATTTTTCCTGTTCCTCAAAGTGTTCCGCGCAGCCAAAACTTCTCAATCCTTCTTTAAAAAGAATGAGCCGGCGAAGCCGATAGCTCCATCGCCACCGCGCGCGGAAACAGGATGTTGTTCTCAAGGTGTACGTGCTGATGCAGATCCTGTTCGAATTCCCGCAGGCCCTGGTAGTAAGCCCGGAACGTCGGACAGGCATCTATGGGCGCGGCGTATCCGCTCGACAAATCGCGGATCCGCTCAAGAATCGCTCCCGCGTCGTCGTGATCCGCCACCAGGTTCGCGATCGGACGATCGACGGTTTCGAAACAGGCGGTTGGAATCGGCAATTGTCTTTCGACCGCCACTTCCATTTCCTCGATAAACGGAAAGAGAGTCTGCTCTTCCTTCATTAGGTGCGTCGAAAGCTCCTGAGCCATCGCGGAAAACAGCTCCGCAATCTGAACGACTTCCGGCTTTGAAGCGCCATGCTTGCCGCTGATCTTAGCGCCCATCGCCTCCAGCCGCGGAATCTCCCGCCGGACGTAGGCGTGATGCGTTTCGATGATGTGGCCGGTCAGCTTCCGCAGTGGCTGTTCGTCCCACCGTGTAGTATTCTTCGCCGACGCGGCCTTTTTCGTATCCGCCAAAAGCTGCAGAACATGCGCGGCGTCCACGCCCACGCGGGTGCAGGCGTCGGTCAGCGACCGCTTTCCGCCGCAGCAATAGTCAATGCCTAGCGATTCGAAAACGCGAATGCTGGATGGATTTTCGGCCGCGATCTCGCCGACGGTTTGTGTGATTTCGAAGCTCATTTGGCTTACCCTCTGGGGCGAGAGTAAGCCGTAAACCTGCGCGAAGCTGTGACCTAAGTCACCGGTGGCAAGAATAAATGTGAATCAGACGGCTGAAGCCAAATCCGCCTTCAGACCTTCGGCATCCAAAACCGTGATCTCGCGTCCGTTCATCTCAATAAAGCTCTGAGCCTGCAAGCGCGCCAAGTTCCGCGAAACCAGTTCCCGGACCGTGCCGATGTGCGCCGCCAGCTCCTGCTGGTTCGCACGCAAAGGAAAAACGACGCCGCGCTCAGTCACTTTGCCTTCGGTGTTCGCTTCCCGCAGAATCCACGAAATCAACCGGTGCCGGACCGTGGTAAAGGAGAGTTCTTCAATGATTCCCACCAGCCTGCGCAGTCGCGCTCCCACGACCTGCAATAACTTCAGCGACACCTCGGGATGTTCCAGGCAAATCGCCCGAAGATCCGCCTGCGAGATGAACAGCATTTCAGCCTTTACAAGAGCCGATGCGGAAGCCGGATAGGGTCCGCCGTCGAAGACAGGAAGTTCCGCGATGGAACTCCCGGGACCCTCGACGGTCAGCACCTGTTCGCGCCCGCTTGCTGAGGTCTTGAAAATTCGGACTCGTCCGCTCACCACGATGTATAGTCCCGCGCAAGAATCGCCTTCGGAGAACAGAATCGCCGACGCGTCAAAGGATCGGACCCCTGAGCGGGCGGCTAGAGAATTCAATTCAGTGTCGTTCAGCGCGGCGAAGAGCGGTGTGTTCTTGAGAATCTGCCGTGGCGACCCCGGAGCAGCTTGCATGGTCCATTATGGACCGGGCAAAGAAGTATTACTTCGTCGCCGGGGCCTTTTGCGCGAGGCAGCGAACGGCCCGCGCGCCTCCGATTGTCCTTTAGGCCGCGGGCCGGTACAGAAGGCACACCGTTGGCCTCTTTCTGAAGCATTTGACGGAACTGTTCTTGGTCATTCCCTCCGGAATCTCGGCCGTGATGATGAACGGTTCGGGGACGCGAATATCCAGCCCGGAAATAATCGCGCCGCGGTCCGCAATCAGGACCAATCGGTGAATGTACCGGAGAACCCTGCGTCGCTCGGATCCTATGTGTCGATCTACTTTACCGGGAGCGGTCCCGTGGATAACCCCGTGGCTACCGGCCAGGCCGCTTCATGAGCGCCTTAGTCGCGCGCTACGTCCACCTGCCGGGTCATCATCAACCAACGGAAGCCACGCAGCTTCGTGATGGACCGTGGCGGTTCGGCAAATTTTCAACTAACCGTTTGACGAATTCATCGTCCATCGGGTAGACTCAGGAGCTAGCTAGGCATAGTTAGTTAGGTATTGAATTATGGCCGCGAAGAAGAACGACATTCTACAAGGAACGCTGGGCTTGTTGGTTTTGAAGACCCTGGCATCCAATAAGAGACTGCATGGGTACGCGATTACTGCGCATATTCAGCGGGTTTCGGATCAACTACTGCGGGTCGAGGAAGGCAGCCTGTACCCGGCATTGCACCGGATGGAGCAAGAAGGTCTGGTTCGAGCCGAATGGGGTTTAACCGAGAAGAATCGGGAAGCTCGATTTTATTCCTTGACCGGTTTGGGCCGTAAGCGCCTGCTCGAAGAAGAAGAAACCTGGACGCGCCTGACCGAAGGCGTCGGACGGGTGATGCGGTACGCGTAGACGGCCGCTCGTGGGCAGGGAACTATGTCTTGGTTCGAGCGAGCTTGGAATACGGTACGGCCGGGGCGGGTCCATCGCGATCTGGATCGCGAACTCGCGTTTCACGTATCGGAACGGGCGGACGAACGGGAAGCCGCCGGAATGAGCCGCGACGAGGCGAGGCGGCAGGCGCACCTCTCGTTTGGGAATTACACCTCGCAAGTCGAAAGGACTCGGGATATGAACGTGAGCGGATGGCTGGAAGCGATCTTTCGCGACGTGCGATTGGCGACCCGGACGCTGCGCAAGACACCTGCGTTCACGGCTACGGTCGTACTGACGCTGGCCTTGGGAATCGGCGCGAACACCGCGGTGTTCTCCGCAATTTATGCGGTTCTGCTGAAGCCGTTGCCGTTCCCAAATGGTGACCAATTGGTGAAGATCGAGCAGACGACACCGAAGTCGCAGGACACGGCGGTGGCTCCTCCGCGCGTGGAGGATTGGAACCGGTTGAACGAAGCGTTCCAAGCCGTGATGGGCTACTACACGCAGGATGACTCGGAGCTGTCTGGCGAATTGCCAGAGAAAATGAAGCGGGCGCTGATCACTCCGCGGTTCCTACAGGTGTTGGGAATTCAGCCAATGCTGGGTCGCGGCTTCACCGCGCAGGAGGAGAAGTTCGGCGGGCCGGACGCGCTGATCATCAGCGAGCGGCTCTGGCGGCGGCGTTTCGGCGCCGACCCGAACGTGATCGGCAGAACGCTGCGCTTCGGACGAGTTTCAACTCCCATCGTTGGAGTGATGCCGTCGTCGTTCCTGTTTCCCGATCGGGACGTCAACTTGTGGGCGCCCAGTCCGATGGATGCTCCCTACGCACAGAATCGCGAAACCGGGTGGTTTACGGTTATAGGCCGAATGAAGCCGAGCGTTACGCTCACACAGGCGCGCGCGAACATGGCGACGGTGCAGGAGAGTCTGAAAAAGCAATTTCCGAAATCCGACGGGGAACTCTCGGTGAAGGTCGAGCCGTTGAAGGAAGTCACCGTGGGCGGCGTACGGCGTTCGCTGTGGATCCTGTTTGGATCGGTGTCGCTGTTGCTCGTGATCGCCTGCACCAACATCGCGGCGTTATTACTTTCGCGCGCGGCGGGGCGGCAGCATGAGATCGCGGTGCGGTTCTCCTTGGGTGCTTCGCGCGCGGCTGTGATTCGTCAATTGCTGATGGAAGTTTTGCTGTTGGCGCTGGCGGGGGCCGCATTCGGCCTGTTGATCGCGGCCGGCGCGTCACGCGTCTTCTCGAGTCTTTCGCGCGACCTGCCGCGGATTGAAGAAATCGGAATCGATGTGAGGATCCTGCTGTACACGCTCGCTTCCGCGCTGGGAGCGACGCTCTTGTGTGGAATCCTGCCGGCGATTCAGGCCACGAGGCGCGAGCTTGCCGGTTCGCTTGCCAGCGGAAGCCGTTCGCAGGTGGCGGGCGGCAACCCGGTTCAATTCGTACTCGTCGGCGTTCAGGTGGCGCTGGCTGTGATGCTGCTGGCGGGCGCGGGATTGTTGTTGCGAAGCTTTCAGGAACTCGGGCGGGTTTCTCCGGGATTCGAGCCGCAGCGCGTTCTGACGTTTCACGTGAGCACTTCGTGGGGAGAAACCTCGGATCCAAAAGCATCGAAGCAGCGCGTGAACCGGATCCTCGACAGCGTCCGAGGCATTCCAGGAGTGGTCTCGGCGGCGACTTCGAATTTCGCGCTGCCGGGTACGCCGGTCGAGTATCAGACAGACCTCGAGCTCATCGAAGGACGCGGAGAATCGGAACCCAAGCTGCGGGCGGAGAGCCGGTCGGTGACGCCGAGCTACTTCGCGACGATGCAGATTCCGCTGTTGAGCGGAGAAGTCTGCGGGGATGAAGCGAATCCGCCAACGATGATGGTGAACCGAAGTTTCGCGGACCGCTATTTCGGCGGCACGGCCGTCATCGGTCATCATCTCTTGCGAAAGCAGAGTTTCATTCCATCGACCGAAGTCCGCGGAATTGTCGGGGACGCCCGGGAAACGGGTCTCGAACGCGAGCCCGTGCCGACGATCTACTGGTGCTACGGCGCGCACCAGCCGGGCACGTTCTTTCTGGTGAGGACGAGCGGAGATGCCGCCGCGATGGCAGAAACGGTACGGAAAAAGGTTCGTGAAATCGAGCCGCTGCGTTCGGTGTATGAATTGACGCCGTTGACCGAGCACATCTCCGAGGCGTACGCCGAGAATCGTCTGCGAACGATCCTACTAACGTTCTTCGCGGCTACTGCTGTGTTGCTCGTCAGCCTGGGTTTGTATGGGACGATGAGCTACCTGGTGAGCGTGCGGCAACGCGAGGTGGGTCTGCGGCTTGCTTTGGGAGCGATGCGCGGGCAGATTCTTCGCCAGTATCTGGCGCAAGGCCTGCGAATCTCGTTGCTGGGTTGCGTCGTTGGAATCGGACTGGCGATGGCATCGGGGCGTCTGTTAGCCGAGATGCTGTTTGGTGTGACGCCATCGGATTTCGTGACTCTCGCCAGCGTGGTCGGAGTCATCGTTGCGGTTTCGGTGATCGCGTCGCTGCTGCCCGCGGTTCGTGCGTCGCGGCTCGAACCGATGCAGGTTCTTCGCGAGGGCTGACGCGCGCGGGTCCGCTATAGCAAGATTCCGCGAAGACGAACGGGTTTCCGGGCTGAAGGCGAACGGTGATTCCGACGGGACCATCGACCAAATCCTCGAAGCCGATAAGGCGGAAAGCAAAAAGCAGCGCCACACGGCCAAGCGGATTTTCGAGCGGCTGCGTAACGATCACGGCTACACGGGCGGCTACTGCGCGACCCACAATTTCAATCCACAGGCCCCTGGCATCTCAGTAAGCAAGGCGGGAAAGGCGCTCAGCGTGACAATCGGAACAAAAAAGGCGGCCTCATCGCTGAGACCGCCCTTGTCCACTCGTGCTTCGGTTTCCTCTAGAAGCTGAAGCGTGCGCCGAATTCTCCGGAGAACGAACGCGGAACGATCGTTCCGGCCGGGGTGATGAAGCCGTTCGGCATACCAAACGTTGTCGACTTGATGTTGCCGACGAAGCGGTTGCCAAAGTTGGCGCGATCGGTTAGGTCGAAAGCCTGGAAGATGAGGTCGAGCTTCATCTTTTCTCCAAACTTCAAGGTCTTCGAGAAGCGCGCATCGAATTGGAAGAACGCCTGTCCGCGCATATTGAATCCTCCCGTCTGGGTGCAAGTCCCTCCAGCGATGCAAGCCTGGAGCTGGGCGGCGGTGAAATCCTTCGTCGCCAGCAGGTTGCTCGGATCGCTGTTCAGAGTGATTGCGTGAGTGGCACCGGTGTTCGCGCCGTAGCCGAACACGTCCGTGATTCCCTGGGTCGCCTGATACGGGCGCGCCGAAGCGGCCTGCATCACGGGCGCGAACTTGATTCCCCAAGGCAGATCGACGACGCCAGAGACCACCACCCGATTCCGCTCGTCGTTCGGGCCTGCACCGTAATCCTGCGGCGAGAAGATCTGGAACGGATTCGTCGCCAAGCCGCCGAACGCGCCTACGACGCCCTGGTAGCCAACCGCCTTCGACAGCGTGTAGGCCGTGTTCAGCGAGAAGTGACGCGACATGCGGCGCCTGTAGGAAACATTCAGGCCGTCATAGCGCGAACGGCCGATCGAAGAATCCATGCGGATCGCGCCGAGCGGTGTCACCCCAGCGGCGGCAAACGCGGCGGCGTATACGCGGACACCGGTTACCGGATTGATCGGATTGATGTTCACCTGTTTGCCTTCACGTAGGGCGAGGCTGTGGACGTAATCCACTTCGATGGCCTGCGTGTTGCTGAACGCCCAGGTGTAGCCGAGGTTCCACTGCTGGACGTACGGGTTCTTGTAATTCGGATCGATCAGGCGGCCGGTGGAATTCGCCGGCAACTGCGTTCCGGCTGCCGGAATCGAGGGCAGCGGATCGACGCCGAAGCGGAATTCAGAGAGTGGACGGCCCGTCGTCGGAACGATGGTTGCCTTCGTATCTCCCGGTCCCGTGCTGGTAAGGCTCAGGGTCTGGGCGAACAAGGTGGGGTTCGCCTGCTGTAGCGCGAACAGCGGAATGTTAATAAACGGTTGGCCGTAATAGATTCCATATCCGCCGCGGATGACGTGGTGTCCGTTGCCGCGCATATCCCAGGCGAAGCCGACGCGCGGGCTGAAGGCCTTCTTGGTGTCCTCGGGAAGAGCGGCTGCGTACGGGCTGTTGATCGCCTTGAGCGCAAGGTATGTGCGGCTGTTGCCGAGTTGATCCTGGCCAAGCAGGTTGAAGTCGCGATCATAGCGAATGCCTAGCGACAGCGTCAGGTTCCGCGTGACTTTCCAGTCGTCGTTGAGGTAGATGCCGAACATTTTGCCGGAAAGGTTGAAGTACGGATTTCCGGTGGAGCCGGTGATCGACTGGATCGCGCCCGGGGTCGCGAAGCCCAGCGGATATTTGGTCTTGTTCCCAAGAATCACGCTCGGCAGATCAATGAACGTGGGCGTAACCGATCCGTTGCTGACGAAGAAGCCGCCCAGCTTCGGCTCATATAGGAAATCGAAGCCGGTCTTAAAGGTGTGCTTTCCGCGCGTTATCGCGAGATCGTCCTTGAACTGCCACTTCGCCTGATAGGATTCCTGCGGCACGTTGGGGTTCTTACCGAATGCAATGCCGCCGGGGAAGACGGGCCAGAAGCCCTGCTCTTTTGTGTCAATGAGGTTGTGCCAATACTGATAGCCGACGGTGACCGCGTTGACGATGGTCGGCGAGAGCACCGAGTTCAACGTCGCGTTCGCCAGAATCAGCGAATTGATCGTGGTGTTGCCTGATGACAGATCCGTCGTGGCGGTGACCTGATCGTTCGCGCCGGTGTTGTTCTGGTTGCTATACGAGAAGTTCAAAGCATGCTTCTCGTTGAAGCGATGATCCAGACGTCCGTTATAACGCCAGTCGAAGTAAGGCGTCGGGACCGAGGCGGCGGGCTTCGCGCCGAGGAACGCAACCAGGTTGAGTTCGGCGAAAGCCTGCGGGGTAATGCTGATTTCGGTCTGTTCGCGCGTGCGCTCGAGGGTGAAGAAGAGGAACGTTTTGTCCTTCTTCACCGGCCCGCCGATCGCTCCGCCGAACTGCTGGCGGCTGAATGCGCCTTTTGTCGTTTCAAGAGCATTGATCGTGTTCAGCGCCTGGTCGCGGCCGAAGAAGTACAGCGCACCGTGATACGCGTTGGTGCCCGACTTCGTGATGACGTTGACCGCGGAGCCCTCCGAACGGCCGTTGACCGCGGAGAAGCGCTGCGTCGAAATGTTGAACTCGAGAACGGCTTCGAGCGGCAACTGCATAACCGGTCCGCCGACCGTGCCGTCTTTGTTGTCGACGCCGTTGACCGTGACGTTCACGTTCCGGCCGGTAGAGCCGTTGGTGGCGAACAGGCCGATGCGGTTCTTCGTCGGATCGAAGGAATTGACTTGCTGAACGCCCGGAGCCAGAATCGCGAGGTTCGAGAAGTCGCGTCCATTGAGGGGCAGTTCCAGAATTTCTGTCGGCGTGATTGCCCGGCTGACGTCGGTCTTCTGCGTGTCGACCAGCGCGGCGCCGCTGGCCTCGACCGTGACGACTTCCGCTTGCGAGCTGATCGTCAGCGAGGCGTCGACCGATGTCGTCCGGCCAACCGCTAACTCAACGCCCTGGAAGGCCGCGGTAGCGAAGCCCTTGTTCGAAATGCGGACCTCATACACGCCCGATGGCAACAAATCGAAGCGATAGGTGCCTTCGTTGGTGGATGTGGTCGTGCGGACCAGCCCATTTTCTTTGTTCGAGATTTTGACTTCGGCCCCGGCGATGCTCGCCTGGGTTTTGTCGGTGATTCGGCCTTCGAGCGTCGCACTGGCGGTCGCCTGGCCAAACGCATTCATCGCCAGCAGCAGGCAGAGCACGGCCGCTATTAAGAACGGAAAGTGAATTCGTCGCATTGACATCCTTTCGGAAATGGAAAGTGCGGCCGGGTGGAGTCCCCGAACGCGAGTCTGCGGGCAGCGGTTCCGCTCAAGCGAAACTCGCGTATGCATACGTCTCCATCCCCCTTTTTAGGTGGTGAACAGTTCGAGCTTCGAGCCTCGAATGCCGTTTTTCAAAATGCGCTAGAAGTGAGATCCTCGCCGCCCCTTGGCAGCCGAACAGTGTGGTGGAATCGTAGCGAACTTTGGCCACGAGGCGAGCGCCATTGTGGCGAGTTGTCGGACGGGGTGGTGCGAAGGCGTTGATCCAGGTGGCGGACGTAATTCATTCCGCGTGGCGAGTTGTGAATGAGGCGGTGGCAAGGCTTCGATCCCAACGCCAGCTCGAGTTACTGCTCCATCGAGCGCGTGCCGAATGAGATGAAACGTTTTGAAACGTTTTTGCGAGAGACTTACAACGTAAGCGTTGTCTTTTCAGTATTTGGGCGCGTCCGGCTTGGGCGTGCCCGTGAAGCAATACTGGCGTCGGACTCTGGCTTTTTCCAGGATTCGGCGCATATGCGTTCGGGCCGTGTTCATGCTGACACCCAACTTCCCGGTTACGCCTTCGCTTGCCCTTACTCGTGAACGTTGTAACACAACAGGGAATCCTGCTCGCGTAGATATAGCTTTCCGCCGAAGATCACGGGATGCGACCAACTCGGATTCCGGACACCGGGAATTTTGAATGTCCCGGTCTCTTTGAACCCTTCGGGCGACGCCTGAAACAGCTTCATCGCGCCGTTTTCATACCGGAAATACAGATGCCCGTCGGCATACGCGACGGCCGCGGATCCGGTGCCGCCTTCCGCGCGGAAATTGCCGCCCCAGCGGACTTTGCCCGTCAGAAACTCGATGCAGATCGGGAAGCCGTTTCCGTGTCCATGGCCCGCGTACAGGAAATCGCCCACCAGAACAAACCCGCCGTGATGGTTCTGGAATACCTTCGGATCGAGGAAGTACACTTCCTTGGCTTCGACTCCGTCGGCAGTCTTCGAGAGCTTCAGCAGAGCGGCTCCGGTTTGATAGCCCGTAGACGCAAAGACGTAGTCGCCCTTGACTACCGGCGTCGATATGTTCGCGACATCATTGGCGATTCGGTTATAGCTCCAGAGAGTTCGTCCGTCGCTCGCCCGAATCCCAATCAGCCCGCGTCCCGTGAGCTGCACGTATTGCTTTACGCCGGCGCCTTCGGAAATCACGATCGACGAGTAGCCCGCGCCATTGCTGCCCGCCACTGGGCCCCGCCGTGTGCCTGCCCGCCAAATGTCCTTTCCGGTTCGCTTGTCGACCGCCACCACCGTCGCGCCAAAGCTGCCGGGAGTAAACAGCAGCCGGTCGCCATCCACTAGCGGGGACTCCGCGAACTTCCATTGCGACATCATCTGCCCGCCGTAATCGCGCGTCATCGAGCGTTCCCATCGCAATGACCCGTCGGACGCCTTCAGAGATACGACCTCCCCCTCAGTGCCGATCCCATATACCGAATCGCCGTCGACAGCAGGGGTCCCCCGCGGACCGCCATACTCGTCGTCCCAAGCCGGTCCGATCTTTGTGGACCATACGATTTTGCCGTCCGCGAGGTTTAGCGCATAGACGTATTGGCTGTCTCCGCGGTCGCCCATCGTGTAAATCCGATTGCCAGAAATCGAGATGCTCGAGAATCCCACACCCAGGTCTTGCGTGCGCCACGCAAGGGCAGGTCCATTTGCCGGCCAGGATTTTAGCAAATGAGTGTCGCTGGAGATGCCGTTCCGCTCCGGTCCGCGCCAGCCCGGCCAGTCGGCTGCGAAGATCGCCCCGGCCAGCAAGATTCCAATCGACACTTGAGGCAGGAACAAGAACCGCAGTTTGAAACTCAACTTAGGCATGAGGTGGGAGACGGACGAACGCGATTTCCGTTTGGCCTGAACAGAACGGCGTCAGCTTGAGCGGCTTCACATTGCCAACACGACTCTGGCTGCGAGGCGCACCGATTCTTTCTTAATTCCGATGCCTACGCAAGGATTCCGAGCGAACACCGTGAGTACCGCCCAGGCAATATTTGACCCTTTTTTACCCGATTTCAGACCGACGCGCTTCTCCCGCGCCGAAATTCTTCGACTCGTGCCTGGCACTTTGCCTGATGCTGCGACTTTTGGCCACCAAAATAGTTATTGCTATTGTGAAACTACATCACTACTTCGCCGACCCACAATCGCAAGGTGGACAGCCCTTGTCAAAGACGATTTTCCAGGGACCGCCCGGCCGGCGCTGCCATACCGAATTGAAAGTACCGATGCGCTTGCCTCCGGGATCGCGGATCGGTCCAGAGGACATGGCCAGCGTTCCCGAATCGAGAACCTCGACCTGATCCGGCTCCCAGGAGAATGGCGCGCTGGGACCGTCAAAAAATCGCTTCCAGCCTATCGCGATTTGTTTCGCCCCGCGGAGGGGCACACCGTTGCTGAAGAAGACCGCTTCCTTCGCAAGAAAAGATCCGAAAGCCGGGTGCTTGCGATCTGCCATGGTCTTGGCGAATCCGAGCTCGGCTTGGCGAACCTGCTCCCTCAGCTCTGCATTCGTCTCGGCGCGGCACAAGCCACAAACGATGACCGCCAAGGTGACTTTAAATAGGAACTTGGACAAGCGGAACCTCCCAGGAACAGGATAATCGCTTTGAAAGGATACCTAACGCCGCAAATTTCCCGCACGAGGCGGGCGGAATCCTTGAGGGTTTCGTTGAAGTCCACGCGGGAGGCATCGAGCGCGGGGCGCTGATCAAGTTCGCAAAAAACGGCAAAGTCTGCGACCGCGACGCCGAATAATTCAAATCGCGAGGGCCTGCCCACTAACCACGTTTCTTCATCGCGTCAGTGCGCCAATGCTCCAAGTAAGCGGCTTCGTGTCTCCCCACGAGTTGCACGACGCTCGTCCAAAGCCAGGACGGAGCGTCAAGCGTCTACGAGCGATGCCGTTTTAGCGCATCGCGCCACTTAGTCCGAGTCTTTACATCCATCTGCCGACCGTGACTTTCCCTTACCAGACCACCTTCAGCCCAAACTGAATCTGGCGCGAGGTCGTGGACGTCTGGTTCAGCGCGGTCGGCAGCCCCCGGCCGTTGGCATCGACGATCGAGTTGTTTTGTCCGAATGTATTCAGGAATCCGGGCGACAAA
>JBBQWZ010000063.1:0-22396 GCA_038210135.1 Bryobacterales bacterium | reverse complement strand
GCCCTTGGAAAACGCTCCCGCGTTTCCCACATTCCCACAGCGCCTACGATTGCTTCTTTCCTCAAACAAAAAAGAAAGACTCCAGCCTCACCCACCCTCAACGCCCCGCTTCAGGCTCATCCTTCGATGAGAAAATGCTGGAACCCCGGCTTCGTTTCTGTCGTATAAGTGAACAGAGCAATGGCGTTTTGTACACAGTGCGGAAACCCGGTCGGCGACGCCGATCTCTTCTGCGCGAAGTGCGGAATGAAGCAGCCTCCGCATGGGTCGCATGCGAATGCTCCGGGTCGTGCGGCTGCCTCGAGTCATCCAGGCCCGGAAGAGCTCTGGGGAGTCACGCCGCGTACCGCCTCGCTGCTCTGCTACGTTCCGATGGCTGGCTGGATCTGCGCCATCGTCGTTCTTGCCACCGATCGATTCCGCAACAATCAGATTGTCCGCTTTCACGCGTTCCAGGGTCTTTACATCTTCGTCGCCTGGCTGTTGATCGACATGGTGCTGTCGCCTTTGCTGTTCTTCCCCGGCATGGAAGGCTTTCCCCCGCGGCGCATCCTTACGGCATGCCTGCACTTGGGCGTCTACGCGGCTTGGATCTTCATGATCATTAAAGTCGCGAAGGACGAAATGTATAAGCTTCCTCTGCTCGGCGAGCTCGCGGACCGCTCCGTCTCCGAACAACGCCTGTAGATCCCAGCGGCGAAGCGTTCGCGCTCCGCGGCCACCACATCTCCACTCATAGTATAATTATTCAAAGTAGTGCATAATTACTCATCAGGCATTCGTGCCGGTATCGTCGGATTTCGCGGTTACAGCGGCGAGGAACTGGTTCGCCTGCTCGCGCACCATCCGCACGCTGATGCCGTCTTGCTCGAACACCGTTCGGACGCCGCCGATCGGCCTCGGCCCATCAATGCGAAGAGTCCGGAACGTATCGCTTTTTCCGTGGAGGCCGCAAAGGCAGCCGGCCTCGCCGTCATTTTTCTCGCCACGCCGCCGGAAGTCTCGATGGAAGCTGCTGCGCCGCTGCTCGACGCGGGCATTCGCGTGATCGATCTCAGCGGAGCATTCCGTTTCCCGTCGGCCGAGATCTACAAACGCTGGTATACGGAAGAACACACCGCACCGGAACTGCTGACCGAGGCCGTCTACGGACTCCCTGAGTTCTATCGCGATCGCGTTCGCGGCGCGCGCCTGATTTCGAACCCCGGTTGCTATCCGACCGCCGCGAATCTCGCCATTCGTCCGTTGATCGAAGCCGGAATTGTCGATCGTAGCGCCGGTATCGTCTGCGATGCCAAGAGCGGCGTCAGTGGCGCGGGCCGCAAGCCCAGCCTCAAGACCGCTTTCTGCGAAGTCACCGAAAACTTCTCGGCGTACTCGATTTTGAACCATCGCCACATTCCCGAAGTTCTGCTGAATTCCGGGCTTGAGCTGGATGAATTCAGTTTCACGGCACAGCTCCTGCCGCTCGACCGCGGCATTCTGGAGACCATCTACTTCCGCGCTATCGCGGGTACAACGGCCGATCAGCTCTTCGAGATCTATCAGGCTCGCTACGCGAACGAACCGTTCGTCCGCCTCTACAAACCGGGCGAAGTTCCGGACCTGCACGGCATTCAGCGGACCAATTTCTGCGACATTGGCTTCGTTTTTGACGCCGCCACGCGCCGCGCGGTTGTGATCGCGGCCATCGACAACCTGACCAAGGGCGCGGCCGGCCAGGCGATCCAGAACATGAACCTCGCGTTCGGTTTTGAAGAGGCGGCGGGCCTGCTATGAAGGTGCTCATCAAACTCGGCGGAACCCTGCTTGACGATCCCACCACCCGCGCGCGCCTCGCCCAAGAAATCGCCGCCGCCGCGAAGCAGCATCAGGTCGCCGTTGTCCACGGAGGCGGCAAGCAGATGACCCGCTTCTTGGCCGAACGCGGCATCGAAAGCAAATTCGTAAACGGGTTGCGCGTCTCGACGCCTGAAGTCATCGACGCCGTCGTAAAAGTCTTCGCCGGAAGCGTGAACAAAGATCTAGTCAGCGCCTTCGTGAATGCCGGAGCCGCCGCTGTGGGCCTATGCGGCCTCGATGGAGGCCTCGTCGATTGCGAGATCTGGAACCCGGAGCTTGGTGCTGTGGGACGCCCGGTCCGAGCCAACGCCGCCCTGCTGAATTTGCTTTCTTCGAACGCATTCCTGCCGGTGGTCGCCTGCGTTGGCGGCGATTCACAAGGTCAAATTTATAACGTCAATGCCGATCAGATGGCCTCCACGCTTGCCGTGGCGTTCGAAGCGGATCGGCTGCTTTTTCTGACCGACGTCGAAGGCGTCCGTGGATCGGATGGCCAGACGATCGCCGAACTATCCGCGCAGGACGCAGGTGACCTCATCGCCACTGGCGTCGCCGCCGGAGGGATGCAGGCCAAGCTCGAAGCCGCCATCGGTGCGTTGAGAGCCACCCGTGGTTCCGTTCACATCGCGGCCGGCGCGCAGCCCGGAATTGTCAGCTGCCTGTTGAAAGGAGAACGGCTGGGCACTCTGCTCCTGCCGTAACCGACCGTCATGTCCGAAATCACCCTCCGTAAGGCTGCCCTCACCGATATTCCGCCATTGCTCCGCTTGATCAACGCTTACGCCACCAAAGGCATTATGCTGCCTCGAACCGAATTCGAAATGGCCGAGAATATCCGCGACTTCACAGTTGCATTTAATGACACTCAACTGGTCGGCTGCGGAGCATTACATTTCTATACAACCACCTCCGCCGAAGTCCGCTCGCTCGCTGTCGATCCTGAGCAGAAACAGCACGGAATGGGTCGCCGGATCGTTGAATCTCTAATTGAGGAGTCGAATTGTCACGGACTGTATTCTTTATTCGCCTTTACATATGTGCCTGGATTTTTCAAAAAACTCGGTTTTGATGAGGTGGACCGCGGCGAACTTCCGCTCAAGGCGTGGAAGGATTGCTTGCGTTGCCCCAAGTTTCAGGCGTGCGATGAAATCGCGATGTTACGGCGTCTAAAGGCCGAAATCGAGCGTCCTGCCTTGATTCGACCGGTACAACTGCTCGAGCCGATTGCTTTCCCTGTCCTCAGGTAGAACGCACGGTATCTAACATAACTGATGAGATGATCTCTTTTGCACAGTTTTTACTTGAGATTTTATTTTATAGTTCTCCACATACACTTAGAGCGAGCGTGAAATAGGCTCGTTCATCAGTCTAGTCATTGAGTGGGAGAGCGATGAAAGCCCAAACCGTTGATGTTCGGGAATCCACAGGACGAATCCTGAGCTGTACCATATTCCGTCCCGGCGGAAAGAAGCTACTCGGCAAAGGCCACCTGCTCAGCGACGAAGATGTCCGCTTGCTTTCCACTGCAGGCATGAACGACGTCTGGGTTACAGAGCTCGAAGAGGGCGAAGTCTCGGAAGACGAAGCCGTGCGCCAGGTTTCCTGCGAAATGGGCTGCGGCTGCATGGAAATCCGGCTTGCCAGCGGCGGACGCGCCAATCTGGTCGCGACCGAAGACTGCTGCGTACTCGTGGACGACGACCTGCTTCGCCAGATCAACTGCGCGTCTAGCGTCGTCATCGCGACGATCCTGAATTTCCGTCACGCCGCCGCCGGTCAGCGCGTGGCAACCGTGAAGAGTACGCCGTTCGCCGTGCCCCAAACCCAGCTCGACGCGCTCATCTCGATCCTCAAAGAACGCGGCCCGATTCTGCAAGCCCGGCCCATTCGAACCCCAACCATCGGCATCCTCTACACGGACCTGGTTTCAGGCGACCGTGCGCGGCAGCTTTTTGAGCCGGTGATGACGCAGCGACTCGAACGTCTCGGCGTGTCCGCCAATTACGTCCTCAGTGCCGTCGAGGAAGAAACCGCGGTCGCCCGCGGTCTCGAACATCTGCTGAAAGCGAAACCTACGGTCGTCATCGTGGCGTCCACCACCGCGCCGGCCGGTCCGGCCGATACTGTTGGGCGCGCCCTGATGCGCGTAAACTGCCAATTGGAACGATTTCTCGCTCCCGTTGAACCGGGCAATCTTTTCCTGCTAGCATACCGGGACGAAACTCCAATTCTGTCCGCGCCGGGATGTTTCCGCTCGGCCAAAGAAAATATTGTGGACTTGGTGCTGCCGCCCATGCTTGCGCGCTACCGGGTCTCCGGATGGGAAGTGGGCTGCCTCGGACATGGCGGCCTACTCAGCTAAACGGTTCCTCCGCATACCCGGGTTGGCTACCTCCAAGCGACTTATGGGTGCTCCTCGGCCGGGTGCTTCACAGCATCCGGCCTTTTTTGCGTTCAGTTCAAAAAGTCGCTATATACCGCGTTTTTGTTACGCTCAAGAAATCGCTCCCGCCGGAGCATACCCATTTGAATCCGCCAGTCATCGCGCATGAAAATCTCCTCAGTCCAACCATTCCTTCTCTCCTACCCTCTACCGCAGCCGCTCAAGCTCCGCTATTACGGAGGCGAGCGAACCATCACCAAGCGCGACGCCATGTTGATTCGAATCCAGACCACCGACGGACTCACCGGCTATGCGCCTGGGCAAGGGAGCGAACGCGCCAAGAAAGCGATCGAGCACATCGTCGCTCCTTTCCTTATGGGACGGACTTTATCCGATCCCGATGCGCTCCGTGTCCAATTCCAACAAGGCGCCGGTACGGATGCCGAAATCAACAAGGTCTACGGCTCCGTCGAAGTCGCCCTCTACGATTTGGTTGGTAAGGCGCGCGGTGTTCCCATTTCCGAATTGCTCGGCGGACGCGTTCGTGACCACATCCGCCTGTACGGTTCCGCCGGCATGTACCAGTCGCCCGATGCCTACGCCGCCGAAGCCGCCGGAGTTCGCGAAATGGGATTTGGCGCTTACAAAATGCGACCTGGCATGGGCCCGGACCAGGACGTGGAAACTGTTCGCCGCATGCGCGAAGCCTGCGGACCCGATTTCGATCTCATGATCGACGCCCACACCTGGTGGCGCATGGGCGACAAAAGTTACTCGCCCGAAACCATCGCGCGCGTCGCCGAACAGATGTCCGCGTACCGCATTGCATGGCTCGAAGAGCCGCTGCCTCCGGACGATCACCCGGCTTACGCCCGCCTTCACGAACTCGATCACGTGCCGCTCGCGAGCGGCGAGCACGAGCCCAGCGAACTGCGCTTCCTCGATCTCATCGAATCCGATTGCGTCGATTATGTGCAAATGGACGTCGTGTGCCAGGGCGGTTACGCCGCAGCCCGGCGGCTGTTCCCCGACATCGCGCGCGCCGGACTCCATTTCGCATTCCACAGTTGGGGCACCGCGCTCGAACTCGTCGCCGCCGCGCAACTCGGCGTCTGCTGGCCGGAATCCGTCGTGCGCTGGCTCGAGTACCCTTGTTACACGCACGACGGCGGCGCCGGCATGTACCCGTTTCCACTTGCTTCCGAAATTCTCAAGCAGCCGCTCACCATTCACCGCGGCGAGCTCGCATTGTCGCGGGAACCCGGCCTCGGCGTGGAAGTGGACGAAAGCGTAATCTGGCGCTACCCGTGGATTCCTGGCCCATGGTCCACCTTCACCCTGGACTCCCCGGCCGAGACCTGGGCCGTCAGCGGCGATCACAGCGAAAAATGGTCATGATTCCGGCGGCTGTTGGAACACTCGCCGCCGCAACCGGCTTCTTAAGCTGGGCAGTCCGGGGAAAGTCCTCGAAAATCTTCGGGCCCTCCGCGTGGCATGGTCCGCGCGATCAGAACACCCCGCCGACTCTTGCGCTGACGTTCGACGACGGACCCAGCACCTCGACCCCAATTCTCCTCGAATTCCTCGCGAAAAACCGCATCCCCGCTACCTTCTTCCAGTGTGGAATGAACGTCGAGCGGCACCCCGACATCGCGCGTGAAGTGGTCGCCGCCGGCCACGAGCTCGGCAATCATACCTATTCGCATCCACACCTCTATCTGAAGTCGGCGGCCTTCATCGGCAATGAACTCACCAAAGCGCAGAATGCGATCGGCACCGCGACCGGCATCTCTCCCCAATTGTTTCGCGCGCCGTACGGACAGCGCTGGTTCGGACTTCGCGCCGCGCAAAAGCGCTTCGACCTGCTTGGTGTCATGTGGACGACCATCGGCCGCGACTGGATCCTGCCCGCGAACTCGATCTCGGACCGCGTGCTAAAGGGCGCGCACCACGGCGCGATCCTGTGTTTGCACGACGGCCGTGACATTCAGGCTGCGCCGGACCTCACCACCATGCTCGACGCCGTCCGATCCGCGTTACCCTTATTGCTTGACCAAGGATTTCGCTTCGTCACGGTCAGTGAACTGCTATGTCTGAATCCGCAGCGCCGAACCTCATCACCGAATCCGTCGCCGAACGCGTGATCCGCGTCATCGCCAACGCGCAGAAAATGCCCGTCGAAAAAATCACCATCGACAGCACCTTCGAGGAATTGAACATCGATTCACTCGACGGCATTAATATTCTGTTCGGGCTTGAAGGCGAATTCGACGTCAACATTCCGGACGATGCCGCGCGCGAACTGCGCACCGTGCGGGCTTCTGTCGAGGGCATCGAAAAGCTTCTCGCCGCTAAACCGGCTTAAGTCATGAATCGCCGCATCGCGATCACAGGCATCGGAGTCGTTTCCGCGATCGGCCTCAGCAAACTGGATTTCTGGAGTGCGCTCTCGGAGGGCAGGTCCGGAATCGGTCCCATCGAGTCGCTTCCGCCCGGCTCCGCCCGCTTCCCGAATGGCGCCGAGGTTCGCGGCTTCGATGGGAAGCAGCATTTCGAAGAAAAAGACGCGAGCCTGCTGGACCGTTTCGCGATGTTCGGCAACGTCGCGGCGCGCGAAGCCGTCGCGGATTCGGGAATCGTGTTCACGGACGAGCTTCGCGAACGAACCGCCATCGCCACAGGTTCCGCGATGGGCGGTCAAGCGAGCGAAGAGATCGGCTATCGCGATTTATACGCTAATAACGCTACGCGCTTTCCGCCCTTCTCGATTCCGAAGTCCATGGCGAACGCCGCGGCCAGCCGGATCTCGCTCGAGTTTGGCATCACCGGACCCGTCTTCACCCTTGCCACCGCCTGTTCGTCTTCGAATCACGCCATCGGGCAGGCATTCTGGCTACTGCGCAACGGCGTCGCCGATGTTGCCATCGCCGGAGGCAGCGAAGCCCCGTTTACGCTCGGTTCGCTGAAAGCCTGGGAAGCTCTGCGCGTCGTCTCCACAGACACCTGCCGGCCATTTTCGAAGGATCGCAAAGGCCTGATTCTCGGCGAAGGCGCGGCTATGCTGGTGCTCGAAACGCTCGACTCCGCCCGTGCCCGCGGAGCTACCATATACGCCGAAATCTCCGGCTTCGGCATGACCGCCGACGCCCACCACATTACGCAGCCATCCTCAAAAGGCGCAGCCCGGGCGATTCGCGCCGCCATCTCGGATGCGGCGCTGGCGCTCCCTCAGATCGGCTACATCAATGCCCACGGCACCGGCACCGGCGCCAACGATCCGACGGAATATGAGGCCATCGCGAGCATCTTCGGCTCGAACCTGCCGCTCATCAGCTCGACGAAATCGATGCACGGCCACGCCCTCGGCGCTGCCGGAGCGCTAGAGGCCGCCGCTACCGTACTCGCCCTGCATCACGGAATTCTGCCACCCACCGCGAACTTCAACGAGCTCGACCCCGCCTGCCCGATCGACTGCATCGCCAACCACGCAAGGTCCGTCCAAGTCGAAGCCGCGCTCTCCAACTCATTCGCGTTCGGTGGACTGAACGCCGTGCTGGCCTTCAGACGCTACTTGCCCGGCACGTGACAGCCGATGCAGGCGCCTTCCGTCGCCGGAAGCGACTTCGCCACCAGCCATTTGTCAGCGCGCTTTGAATACGGGGAATTCGGATTCATCTCCTTCACTTTCAGAAAGAACGACTCCGCCTGTTCCATGTTGCCCAAATACGCGTTGCCAAACGCCAACCCGCTCAATAGCTCGCCACGCGGATGCGATCCGATTGTCATCAGGACGTCTTTCTGCAGATCGTAAGCGCGCTGATAGTCGCTCACCCCGCGCTCCACCATCGGCTTACCGAACTGCGCCGGAATAAACGGAGCCGATGCGAGAAGCACTGCGCCTCGCGGAATGCGCACGCCAATCGAATCGGGAGCCAATTCCACAGCCCGATCCATCTCGCCCATTCCTTTCTGGATCAGCTCGAAGCGGCGCTGCGTTTCTTCTTTGGCGCGCAATTGGCCGCCCTGAAAATACAAGCCAGCGCCGTGCCACACCAGCGCCTCCGCGTGATTCGGATCGGCCGCGAGCGTCTTTTCACAAGCCGCCAGGCCCCGCGCCAGCAACTCTTTATTTCCCGCAAATCCGGCGAAGAAGTCCGTCCGGACGGCATGATCGAAACGCGCGGCGTCCTGCGCCGGGGCACTCTTCAAGGCGAACACAAAACTCAGCATAAATGCCACCGCTCCTGCAATCGCCAGTCGGGTCCGTTTCTTCATGATCGTTTCTCCTCGTGAGTAGAATACCCGCCGGCTTCTTTTTCGATTCGGAAAACCGGCCAACAGCGAAAATCACCGGACGAATGCCGAGCGGTGCGCTATCCTTCGGCTTGCCGCAAAGCTTCCGACCGCCTGATCCGCTGCGTACTCCGCGCCTCACTCTATTCGCCGCCACCGTCGAATTCCTCAAAATGGAAATCGAAAGCCCCTCGCTGCTGGGCGCCGCGTTGTTCGCGGACGTGCCCGCCGATTGGCCGCCCGGCGAGTACGACGCCGACGCGATGGAGTACTTCCTCGAACAACTCGAAACGCGCGGCGCCGAAGCCGCCGGCTGGTTGGGCTGGTACGCCGTCGCCCACGCCACCGAATCGCGGCCGGCGACTCTGGTCGGCAGTGGCGGTTTTATGGGTCCGCCCGACGGCGAAGGTATGGTGGAAATCGGCTATTCGGTTTCCGAACACTGGCGCGGCCAAGGTTTCGCCACGGAAATGGTCAGCGCTTTCGTCGATCGTGCCAGGGACGCGGGTGTCCGCCGAGTCACCGCCAGAACGACAGCCTCGAACCCGCCCTCGATCGCAGTTCTCGAGCGCAACGGGTTTCACCAAACACATCCCACCGAAACCCACCTCGTCTTCGAACTACTGACACCGGAGTGACTCCAGAACGTTCGTCCGCCGCCCCTGCGCTATCATCCACCTTTGTGTCAGCAGTCACCGAAACCCATAGCGACAGCGGAGCCCTCTACGACACCACGTGGCGTAAGTGGATTCCGTCCGTCGCCATGATGCTGGTTTCCGTACTCAGCTATATCGACCGCAACGCACTCGCCGCTCTCGCGCCAACCATCCTCAAAGAAACCGGAATGAACGCCGAGCAATACGGCTGGGTCGTCGCCGCGTTCTCTTTCGCCTACATGGCCGGCAATCCCGTTTGGGGCCGGACCCTCGATCGCATTGGCACTCGCAACGGCATGACCGCCGCCGTTTCGCTCTGGACCTTCGCCTCCGTATTGCATGCTCTTGCCGGCGGATTCGCCAGTTTCGCCGCTCTGCGCGCGTTGCTCGGCTTCGGCGAAGGCGCCACGTTTCCCGGCGGCTTGCGCGCCGCCACGGAATCTCTACCGCCACTACAACGCGCTCGCGGAATCGCCATTTCCTACAGCGGAGGAGCGCTGGGCGCCATCGTCACACCGCTGATCGTGATTCCCATCGCCGCCCGATTCGGCTGGCGCGGCGCATTCTGGTGTACCGGATTCGTCGGAGCACTTTGGATTTTGTGGTGGTGGTTGGCCGGCAGCCCGCGCAACGAAAAACTCGAGCCGGTTGCCAAAAGTGTCACGGAAAAGCTACGAGGTCCACAGTGGGCAGATCGCGAAACCTGGGCCTTCATTGCCATCTACGCGCTCGGTGCGATGCCGTTGGGCTTTGTCCTTTACAACACCTCGCTCTTTCTTTCGCAAGCCTGGCATCAATCGCAGGATCAGCTGAAATACCTACTGCTGATTCCCCCACTCGGCTGGGAAATCGGCTATTTCTTTTGGGGCTGGGCCATCGACCGTATGATCGCCGGGCGCACCGCGCATCGCGAATTCGAGCGATTGTTCCCGTTTCTGGTCCTTTGCTCGCTTCCGCTTGCCTTAGTCCCGCACATTCAGTCGCTGCCCCTCGTGATGGCCGAATTGTTTCTCGCCATGTTCACGACCTCCGGCTTCATCATCGGCGGAATCGCCTTTGCCCAGCGCACCTTTTCAACTCGCCACTCCGGCCTGATCGCCGGACTCGGAGCCGGATCCTGGTCCGCCAGTGTCGCCGTCGTTATGCCCTACGCCGGCCGCCTGTTCGACCGGCATCGCTACGATGAATCCTTTGCCCTCGCCGCCTCGCTGCCTGTCGTCGGATATGTCGCGTGGGCGCTGCTGAAATCGCGCGCTGCGGAGGAGCGTTCGTGATTGTGTGGGCCGGTCCGCGATGAGCCGGTGGATTCCCGCGGCTTCGATGATGCTGGTCGTCATCATCAGCTACATCGACCGCAATACGCTCGCGCTGCTCGCTCCGACCATCCTGAAAGAAACCGGCATGAATGCCGAGCAGTTCGGCTACGTCGTCTCCGCGTTTTCCATCGCCTTCATGGTTGCGAATCCGCTGTGGGGTTGGGTGCTCGATCGTACCGGCCTGCGCCGCGGAATGGCTTGTGCCGTCGCCCTCTGGTCTCTTGCCTCGGTGGCCCACGTTTGGGCTGGCGGTTTCCTCGGCTTCTTCTTTGCGCGCGCGGCGCTCGGACTTGGCGAGGGCGCTGCTTCCCCCGGTGGACTTCGAGCCGTCACGCAAACGCTGAACACGTCCGAGCGCTCCCGCGGAATCGCCATGACGTTCTCTGGCGGATCTGCCGGAGCCATCCTCACGCCCATCCTGATGACGCCCATCGCACTTCGCTACGGCTGGCGCGGGGCTTTCTGGGCTACCGGCATCCTTGGAATTGCGTGGCTGATTTTCTGGCTCGTCCTCACGCGGCGCGCTCCATGGGCTTCCGCGACATCGCAGGCCAAGGAAATGCAGTCACAAGGAGCGCGGCCCTCTCTTGCCGATCGCCGCGTCTGGGCGTTCCTACTGTGCTATTCGCTCGGAGCCCTGCCGTTGGGCTTCATCGTCTACTCGGCGGCGCTCTACCTCGACCGCGCGATGCACCTGTCGCAAAAACAAATCGGCGCATTCCTGTGGATTCCGCCGCTCGGGTCCGAAGTCGGAATCTTCTTCTGGGGCTTTCTGATGGACCGACTTGCGCGAAGCCGCAGCAAGCTCCAGGTCATTCCGTGGATGCTGCCGTTGGTCGCGTTTTTAAGTTTGCCGATTGCGGCAATCCCGTTGCAAATCGCCTATCAGAGCGTCCTTGCGCAGTTTTTCTTCGCCATGTTCGTCGCGTCCGGATTCCAACTTTTAGCCGTCACGTACGCCACGGAATTATTCTCGATCCAAAAATCCGCATGGATCGGCGGCCTCTGCACCGGCGCATACGGAGCCACCCTTGCCATCGCGATGCCAAATTTCGGACGCCTCTTCGATCAGCGAAATTTTCAAACGGCGTTCGCGATCGCTGCGCTGGTCCCCGTGATCGGCTATCTGTTTTGGTTGGCGCTGGCAGGCAACACAAACCAGGCGGAAGCGCGCGCGTAAGCGACGTCGCTAGATGGCCAAAGGCTTGCGGCTATCGCCGAACGAATCCACCTTCGCGCCGAAACGCTCCAGCATCGTTACGTACAAATCCGACATCGGCGTATTTTTGGGATACAACAGATGACGCCCATGGTTCGGGAACGCGCCGTTGCCCTTGCCCGCCAGCAGAACCGGCAGGTTGTGATGATGATGCGCGTTGCCGTCGCTGATTCCGGATCCGTATACGATCATTGACCGATCGAGCAGCGTGCCATCGCCGTCCGGAGTATCGCGCAATTTCTTGAGGAAATACGCCACTTGCTCGACGTGATACGTGTTGATCTTGGTGATCTTTTCGATCAGATCCTTCTTGCCCTGATGGTGCGTGATCGGATGATGGGCATCCGGAACGTCGATTTCGCGATACGGACGCGTCGAGCCTTCGCGGCCCAGCATCATCGTCGCAATGCGCGTGGTGTCCGTCTGGAACGCGACGAACAGCATGTCAAGCATCAGCTTCGCGTATTCGTGGAACTCCGCAGGAACACCTTCCGGACGCTCAAAGTCCGGCGCCTGCTGCGCGCCGGCTTTCTCCGCGCCCTCGATCCGCACTTCGATCGCCCGAACCGCGTCGAGGTATTCGTCGAGTTTGCGCCGGTCGGTTCGGCCCAGGCTGCCCTGCAGGCGCTTGGTGTCTTCCATCACCTGATCGAGGATACTTTTCTCGTACTTCAACCGCCGCGCCCGATTAGCGGCGGTTTCACTCGTATCGAAGCCCGCAAAGAGCCGCTCGAAGAACTGCCGCGGATCCGCTTCCGGTGGCATCGGCGTCTCTGCCGTGCGCCAGGAAATATTATTGGTGTAGGCGCAGCTGTAACCCGAATCGCAGCTGCCAGCCTGTCCGCCTGCTTCAAGCGTCAATTCAAGCGACGCGAATTTCGTCGCCGAACCGAATTGCTGCGCCGCAATCTGATCCGCCGACGGGCCGTTGTGAATATCCGCCCCGGCCGTCTTGCGCGGATGCGCACCGGTCAGGAACGAAGCCGCCGCCCGCGCATGATCTCCCGCGCCGTCGCCCAATTCGCGTCCGCCATTGTGCGTCAATCCGGACAGCACCGAAATCTCTCGTCGAAGAGACTCGAGCGGTTTTAAGATTCGCGGAAAATCACCTGGAAGCGGCGCATGCAAAGGAATCAGGTCCTCGACCGGCGGAGTCCAATTCCGCATGATGATTCCGTTGGGTGCGTACAGAAAGGCCATTCGCGTCGGCGAAGTCGCCTGCGCCGTCGCAGCGAATGCCGGGACCATCGCATCGAGAGCAGGCAGCGCGAAGGCCGCGCCGATTCCCCGCAGCAGCGTCCGGCGCGACAGATGTTTGCGCGTCAAAAACATGATGTCCTTGGCTACTTCGTTCCCGCTGGATTCGCGATATCTTCACCGCGCCGTTGGCGGAACGGCACGCTCTCGGCAATCTCAAACACCAAGCTTGAGAATTTGTCGCCCGACGCCGCCACTTTCCGGCTAACCGATTGTATCGCGGCGCGGTCGTACCGCTCGAGGCCCCGGCCCAGCGCATACGTCATCAGCCTCTCCGTCAATGCCGATCGAAACTCGTCTTTGCGTTCGAGCAAAATTGCGATCAGTTGGGCGGCACCCTCGAACTTTCGGCCATTCGGCAATTCTCCGCTGGCATCCACCGCGAATTTGCCATCCCGTTCCCGCCATTTGCCGATCGCGTCGTAATTTTCGAATCCAAAGCCAATCGGATCCATCCGCACGTGGCACGACGCGCAGACTGCGTTCGCGCGATGCGCGTTCAATTGCTGCCGCATCGAAGCCACCTCTCCGATGGCGCTGTCTTCGAGCGGCGGAACGCCCGGCGGAGGAGGCGGCGGAGCCGCATTCAGGAAATTCTCCAGCACATACTTCCCGCGCAGCACCGGCGACGTGCGCGTCGGATACGAACTCAGCGTCAGGATGCTCGCTTGCGTCATCACCCCCCGGCGCCGCGCGTCGGTCAGCTCGACGCGTCGGAATTCCGGTCCCTCGACGCCTTCGATTCCGTAGTGCTTCGCTAGCCGCTCATTCAGGAACGTATAGTTCCCCGAGAGAAAATCGAAAATACTGCGGTCTTCGCGCAACACCGAATCGAAGAACCGCATCGTCTCTTCCTTCATCGCCTTGCGCAAAGGCTCATCGAAGGAAGGGAACTTCTGCGGATCCGGACGCACCGTGTCCAGGTTTCGCAGTTCCAGCCACTGGCCACCGAAGTTGTCCGCCAAGGCATTCGACTTCGGATCTCTCAACATGCGAGCCACCTGAGTCCGCAGTCCGTTCGACAACTTGCCGTGCTCGGCCAGCGTCAACAATTCTTCATCCGGCATCGAACTCCACAGGAAATAGGAAAGCCGCGAAGCCAGCTCCAGGTCACTCACGCGATGCGCCGCTTTCGAGTCTTCCGGCTTCGAATCCCGCTCGATGCGAAATAAGAAATTCGGCGACACCAGGATCGCCTTCAGCGCCACCCGCATGCCCTCTTCAAACGAGGCGTCATCCGCCTGTGCCGCCGCGACGAACGCCGCCAGCCGCTCTACTTCCGCCACCTTCACCGGACGACGCCAGGCGCGCCGTGCGAGCTTGCCAAGGATCTGCCGGGCGCATTCCGGCGTCTTTTCGCCGCATACAAAAATCCGCTTGTGGCTTTCCGTCAAAGGCATCTTCGCGTCATACGGTCCGCGGACTTCGATGATCGAAATCGATTCCTTCGCCAGCACCGGCGTCACGAACGCCGCGCGGATCATGTGCTCGCCCGCCATCACCGGAATCTCTACCTCGCGAACCCGGGTGGAGTCGCCGTCCAAGCTGATGTCGAAAGTTTCAAGGACGCGTCCATCAAACGAGATCGCCGCCTGAATGGCTTTGTCTTTTTTCCGTTCACCCGAAACGTTGAACCGCAGCTTGTAGCGGCCATCCGCCGGAAACCTGTGCTTTGCTTCGAGAAAGCTATCCGGCCACTTCGGGGGCCGGCCATGCTTCTCGACCGTCGGCTTCGGCGGCGGACCCGCCACGATCGCCGCCGCCGCCAGCTTGTTTGCGGCGCTTAAGTAGCGCTCCATCAGGATCGGCGAAACGCTGAGCACATCGCCGATATTGTCGAACCCATACCCGCTGTCGTCCGGCGGAAACGCACTCGCCGGATGAATGTCCACGCCCAACAGATCGCGCACCGTGCGGTTGTATTCTTCGCGATTCAGGCGGCGTGCCGTTACCCGGCCCGGATCCGGTTTCTGCCTGGCGTCCAGCTTCGCGAACTCCGCGGTGAACCAGCCATCCACCATCGCGACCTGCTCCGCCTTCGGACGCGGCAGTCCTTTGGGCGGCATCTCGCCGGTCCGCAGTTTGCCGACCGCCTTCTCGAAAACATCGCGGTCCCGCAGCGCGCTTGCCGAAGTCTTATAGCTCGAAAAGTCGATGCCGCCCTGGTGCAGTGTTGCGTTGTGGCATGCCACGCAGGACCGCTGGAAAAACGGCGCAACTTGTGCCGTCCACGGATCCGCCGCGAAGAGGGTGCCGGTAAGCAAGAGCAGGCTACAGCGCAAGTCCTAATATAACGTGGACAGCCCTACTGCTCCGCCGCCGCCTTGTCGCGCTGCTCCTCACGCGTCGTAAAGCTGGTGGCGGGCCAGGCGTGCCAGGCCGCGGCACTGGCCCGCAACGCCTTGCGCCGCTCTTCGCCGACGGTCATCCCCGCCAATTCCCGGTAACACTGGCTTAAGAAATAGATCGCGGTCAAGTCGCTTTTGTGCGAGACCTTTAGCTTTTCCGCGCTTTCGATCCCCGTCTGCAGCATTCGCTCCGCTTCGACCGGTTTGCCTTCTTTCTTCAACAATTGCGCCCAAACGAGCTGTGTCTCAATTTCCCCGATGTTCTCCGCGTAGGAACCCTTCTGCGCATCCGCCTGCTCCATTTTCATGACCTCAACCAACGCCCGCCTCGCCTCCGCATTCCGGTTCAAGGCGAGCAACGGCCGGCTGATCGACTTCAGATAAGCGGCCCGTATGGCGGAGATGGTTTCCTTCGAGACTAATGCTTCCGCTGTCTTGAGGGCCCGCTCGTACAAATCCAGCGCGCGCTTCGGATCCGATTTCCACACCACGTCACCCAGTTTTCCGTAGCGTCCCGCGAGATCGAATAGAGTCTGCCGATCCTGCTTGTCCTGCGGCGTCAAACGCTCGAAAATCTTGATCGACTGCTCGTAGAGAGCCGCCGCTTTCTCCGGTTCATTCAAATTCGGGCGGTCCAGCGCGCCGTATACATCCGCCGTCCAACTCAGCCGGATCGCTAAATTGCGGCATTTCATCCGGTCCGGTTCGGTCATGTTGCAGGGTTCGGTTTGCTTCACCATTTCGAGAAAGCCCGCGATCGCGCGGTCGAGGTCGCCCGATCGCACCAGCGTTCTCGCCAGCCGGTCCGTCGTGACCGGAAGTTCCAGCGCGATGTCCTTCCGCACGGGTTCCGCCGCCGCCAACGCGGTCTGCTCCTGCAATGTTTTGTCGAACAACGCGAGCGACTCCGGAATGCGCCCTTGCAGCAGGCGGACCTCGGCCAAATGCCGCTGAGCGATGGTGCGAATCAGCCGGCTTTGGACATCCGTATCATCCTCTCGCATCAACGCCAGCGCCCGGTTCGCCAACGGCTCGGCCGCATCCGCGCGATTCGCGATGTACTCGACTTCGCACCACGAAAGCAGCCCCAAGGCCATTTTCTGACGCCACGCCGCCGGCGACTCCGGCTTCACCGGCACTCGCCCGTACAATTCCATCGCCCGCTCGAAATTTCGCCGCGCACCATCCGTTTGGCCCAGACTCGCTCTTCCCGGCGCCGCCTGCACGATGCCCAATCGCTGATACGCCTGCGCCAATTCGAGCAATAGAGCCTTGTCGCTACCGGCTTCCGACGCCAGGTTGTCGAGGTATTTCCGAGCCGTTTCGACGATCGAAGCCCGCACAGCCGTCGATCCGGAAAGCGGCGTGACCTGGTCGTAGAATTGAAATAAGAACGTATTCGCCAGTTCCCGTACCTGCGCGAACCGCCTCTCCGCCCGGCGCGCCTGCATCATCGAAACCGTGATTCCGCCGATCAAGCTGGCGGCCAGCGCCACCGCCGCACTCACCGCGAGTCGATGCCTTTTAACAAATTTCCAGCCGCGCTCGAATGCCGACGCCGGGCGGATCGTCAACGGCCGCCCGTCGAGATAGCGCTCGATCTCGGTGCGGAACGCATCCGCGGAAATGTAGCGCGCCGCCGGATCCTTTTGCAGCGCCTTCAAGATGATCGTGTCGAGGTCGCCCTCGATCTGGCGTTTCCGTTCCGGGTCTGTCGTTGAAACTGAACTGCTCGGCGGAATCGTTTCCTTTTCGCAAATCGCAAGAAACACGTCCGCTGTCGAGTAAGAGGTCAACTGATGCGGACGCGCGCCCGTCAACAATTCATAGAGAATGGCGCCCAGCGAATACACATCGCTCGCGATGCCGACCGTCTCGCCGCGGACCTGCTCGGGCGACGCGTAATCCGGCGTCATCATCGTCGCCGAGGTCAGCGTCCGCGTCGCATCGGTGTCTTCCTCGATCAGCTTCGAGATCCCGAAATCCAGCAGCTTGGGTTCGCCCGTTTCGGTGACCAGGATGTTCGACGGCTTCAAATCCCGGTGCACGACCAGGTTGCGGTGCGCATAGGCGACCGCCGACAGAATCTCCTGGAACAGCGTCAGCTTTTGCCGGATCGTGAAGTCCGCCGTCGCCTGGACAAGGTCCTTGCCCTCGACGAAATCCATCACCAGATACGGCAGTCCTTGCGCGGAATCGCCTCCATCAAGGAGTCTGGCGATATTCGGATGATCCAGCCGCGCCAGAATCTGCCGTTCCTGCTCGAATCGCTTTCGCGTGAATTCCGTGTCGAGGCCGAAGCGGATCAGCTTGATCGCGACCCGCTTCTCAAAATTGTCCTGGCGGATCCCCTCGTAGACCGCGCCCATGCCGCCTTGCCCAAGCAGCCGGACAATTTTGTACGGCCCCAGCCGGGAGCCTTCTTCGACCACATTCGTGCTGAGAAAGTCGGTCCGCGCGTTGCTCACCGAGCCGCTGATGCCCGTGAATCCGGCGCTCTCACTCGCCAGAAGCTGGCTGATCTCAAAGTACAGCGCCTGGTCGCTGCCGCATTCGGCGCGCAACCATTTGTCGCGGGCGGCCTCCGGCTGCGCCAGCGCGCCGTCGAGTATGTCGGAAAGTCGCCCCCACCGGTCGGACATTGTATATAGGAGTGTACTAAGCCCAGCGCTTTCGCCACCAGATTGCCGATAACCGGCGGATTTCATGGGGGGAACCATTCCCTCCATCCGCGGGCGAGGCGGCCAGCGGGCGGAGTCCGCGCGGACACTAGCGAAAAAACGTCTTCCCGTGCCGTCGGGTCGCCGTTGCTCCAATTCGAGAGAAGCTACGTGACCTCGCCGGATCGTCCCTCATCGCCTATAACTCGACCAGCACTCAGCCCAATCGAAGCCGCGCTGCCCGAGTGATAATCTGGCAATCAGCACGCGGCGACGCGCAATCCGGCAGAGAGAACCAGTCCGCTGAATCACCGGCACAATATTCGATCCTCCACCTGTCTCGTGGCGGGCGTCATCGCGCTTTTCGCCGGCACCACCTCGTTCGTGGCGGCCCGGAACCTGTTCGACGCGAAAATCTTCGGCGAGCGCGCCGAGGAGTGCCTTTCCGACCCCGCCGTTGCCGCCTACGCCGGAACCCTGGTGACCGATGCGGTGATCAAGAGTAAGCCCGACCTCATCGCCATCCGTCCAATCCTCGAAGCCGGAGCCCGCGGCCTGGTTTCCGCCCGTCCCTTCCAAGCTCTCATTGGCGCCGCGGCCCGCCAGACGCACGACGCCGCAATGTCCGAAAGTACTCGCCGCGTGGTGCTCTCGATTCCGGATCTCCAGATCCTCATCCACAACGCGCTCGAGCAGGCCGGTCCGGAAATCGCCGCGAAAGTGCCGAAGAACCTCGACACCACCCTTGCTTCGCTGGGCGACGGCCACGAAGCGCACTACCTCGTGGACATGTGGCGCTGGGGCATCCGTCTGGGCTGGGTCTGGAAAATTCTGTTTCCCACCGGCTTCCTGCTCCTGGTCGGCGCGCTATATTTCGCGCATGATCGTCGCCATGGACTCGTTCGCGCGGGTGTAGCCCTGATTCTCCTCGGAGTTGCTCTCGCCGCTTTGCTGCCGCTTGGATCGCTCGCTGCCATTTTCATCAAACAACAGCTCCTCCGCGGACTCGCCCGCGGACTCTGGTTCACCTACTTCCAGGACCTCGCCAGTTGGGGCCTATTCTTCGCCGGCGTCGGCGTCCTCTTTTCGGCCGGAGCCTCGTCTCTGCTCGAAGCCGTCCATACCCGTGAGCATATGGCCAAGGTCAGCCACTTCGTGCTGACGCCTCCCGCTACCAACGGCCGCCGTTTTCTTTGGAGCGCCTGCTTGCTTTTCTTCGGTCTCATCGCGATCTGGGATCCCGCGCTGGTTCTCCGCAGCGTCATCTTTTTGATCGGCGTCGGAGCCGCGTTCGTCGGCATGCGCGAATTCTTTCGCCTCTTCCTCGGACGTCTCTCGCAACGGGAGCAGATCACCTCGGAGCCTTCTCATACCCACTGGCGGCTTCTCATGACTCTCAACGCCGGCCTGCTGATCCTGTTCGGCGGAGCCTGGATGATCTGGCACAATCGTACCGGCGAGAATACCGTCGCCGCCGCTTCTTCGACGACAGCCTGCAACGGCTACGCCGAACTCTGTGACCGCCGTCTCGACGAGGTTGCCTTCGCCGGAACCCACAACTCCATGTCCAACCCCGACGCGGACGGCTGGATGTTTCCGCAGCAGGAATCCAGTATCGCCACCCAACTTCGCGACGGCATCCGCGCCCTGTTGATCGATGTTCACTACGGCTTCGCCGGTGGCGCCCGCATCAAAACCGACCTCGCGCTTGAACCCAATTCCGAGAAGCTGAAGGCCGCTATCGGCAACGCCGGCTTCGATGCCGCCATGCGCATCCGCGATCGGCTGAACGGCGTAGACGAGAAACACCATGGCCTTTATTTCTGTCACGGCTTCTGCGAACTGGGTGCGTATTCCGTCGTGCCGACGTTCGTCGAGATCCACGATTTCCTGGTCGGGCATCCCGATGAGGTGCTCATCCTCGACATCGAAGACTACGTGGATCCGAAAGATCTTGCTCGCGCGTTTGAGCAGTCTGGCCTCGCGGAATTCGTCTATAAAGCCAAGCCCGGCACGCCATGGCCGACGCTGCGCGAAATGATTTCGTCCGGCCAGCGCGTCGCCGTGTTTCTCGAATCCGGCAAGCCCGGCGTTTCCTGGATGCCGCCTGCCTACCCAGCCATGCGTGAGACGCCCTACTCGTTCCACAAACCGGAAGAATTCTCATGTGCCGCCAACCGTGGCGGTGATGAAGGTTCGCTGTTCCTCATCAATCATTGGATCGATTCGACGCCCACGCCGAAGCCTTCAAACGCGGCCATCGTCAATGCCTACGATTTTTTGCTGAAGAGGGTCGAGCAGTGTGCCGAGCAGCGTCACCACATGGCCAACATCGTCGCCGTCGATTTCTACCTGACCGGCGACCTGCTCCGCGTCGTCAACGCCGTGAATAAGATTGGCGGCGAAAAATCATTGCCAACCACGAAATCCACCGACAACGAAGTCGGACCTCCGGAACACTAGTCGCCAAACTCGGCTGCCAGGCCGAGCTGATCACCCAGCACCGAACCGCGACCATACCGAACCGCGACCATACCGAACCGCGACCACCCAGCACCCGCGACCACCCAGCACCGAACCGCGACCGTGAGGTAGCGGATTCCTTCAACACAAACTCTCGACCTCTCCTCGATGTAAGGGGTAGCTGTTAGGATGGCGGGTTCATGAGTTGGCAGCCTGAAATCGATGAACTGAAGCGCCGCATGGAGCTCGCCCGCATGATGGGCGGCCGGGCGAACGTGGAGCGGCAACATGCCGCCGGACGGCTGACGGTCCGCGAGCGAATCGACGCCCTGCTCGATGCCGGCAGTTTTCACGAGACCGGTGCGCTCGCCGGTAAGTCGTCCTACGACGAGCAAGGCAACCTGACTTCCTTCCTGCCTTCGAATTTTGTGATGGGCACCGGGCGCATCGGCGGGCGCCGCGTGGTGGTCGGTGGCGACGACTTTACCGTGCGCGGGGGCGCCGCCGACGCCAGCATCGCCGGTAAACAAGGCTACGCGGAAAAGATCGCGCTCGGCCTGAAGCTTCCGATGGTGCGTCTGGTGGACGGCACCGGTGGCGGCGGCAGCGTCAAGTCGCTCGAGGTGATGGGCTTCACCTACGTGCCCGCGAATCCGAGTTGGGACACGGTAGTCGAACTGTTAGGCGAGGTTCCCGTGGTGGCTGCCTGCCTGGGTCCAGTGGCCGGCCTGGGTGCGGTCCGTGTGGTCACTTCGCATTTTTCAGTAATGGTGAGAGGCGTAAGCCAGCTGTTTATAGCCGGTCCGCCAGTGGTCGAGCGAGGGGTCGGCGAGAAGGTCACGAAAGAAGAACTGGGTGGCGCGGAGATCCACGCGCGCGGCAGCGGAGCGGTGGATAACGAAGTCGAGACGGAAGCGGAAGCCTTCGAACAGGTCCGCGCGTTTCTTTCGTATTTGCCCTCGAACGTGTGGCAGGCTCCGCCGCGTGGCGAGGCCGCGGACGATCCGGGAAGGCGGGAAGAAGATCTGTTATCTGCGATTCCGCGCGACCGGCGGAAGAGCTACGACGTCCGCAAGATCTTGCGCCACGTAGTCGATCGCGATTCGCTCTTCGAAATCGGGCGATTGTACGGCAAGCCTTTGGTGGTGGGCCTCGCGCGCCTGAACGGGTATCCGATCGGTGTCATGGCGAATGACCCGAAACAGGGCGGCGGCGCCGTCGACGCGGATGCGGCGGAGAAGATGATTCGCTTTATTGACCTTTGCGATACGTTCCACATTCCTGCGGTGAATTTCGTGGACAATCCCGGATTCCTGATTGGAACCGCATCGGAGAAAGCGGGTACGGCCCGCATCGGAGCGCGTGCCCTGATGGCGGTCTATCAGGCGACGGTACCGTGGATTTCGATCATTTTGCGCCGCGTCTACGGTGTAGCCGGCGCGGCGCACGGCAACGCGCAGGGGCTGAATTTGCGGTATGCGTGGCCGTCCGGCGATTGGGGTTCGCTACCAATCGAAGGCGGCGTGCAAGCGGCGTACAAGCGGGAAATTGAGGCGGCGCCGGATCCAGCGGCGCGACGGCGCGAGATCGAAGACCGGCTGCAGCAGTACCGTTCGCCGTTCCGTACAGCGGAGGCGTTTGGGGTCGAAGAGATTATCGATCCACGCGATACGCGGGCACTGCTGTGCGAGTGGGTCGAGACGGCCTACGCGCTGGTAGCGACACAACTGGGTCCGAAGCGGCGCAAGACCCGGGCGTAGTCGGAGGATCAACGGGGAGGCGAGCCGCGCGTCGCCGACATTGCCATCGGGAACCGACTGCGCTTGCCCCCTGGGCTGACACAAACAGTTAAGGCATAGTTGACCGTTCGATGAAAAGCTCTCGACCGGCAAGACGACATTACAGCATACTGGTGCCCGGCTGGCGAAGCGGAGGCGGGCTCTGGTGGAGACCAACCCG
>JBBQWZ010000062.1:0-24638 GCA_038210135.1 Bryobacterales bacterium | reverse complement strand
ATCTGCTCCAGGCTCCCCGCTTCCGTATCGTCCATGCTGATGACCAATCCCCAGCATCCCGATCCATCCCCTCTCCAGGCTCATCTTGCGTGAGAATCCATCCCCACCTTCAGGCTCATCTTGCGTGAGACAAGAGTGACCCGGGCCAGGTAGCACGTCCGTGCCACAATAGAGGTTCTCCCCGCCATGCTCAAACGCATCACCGTGCATGGAGCACGTCAGCACAATCTTAAAAATATCGACGTCGAGATTCCCCGGAATTCTTTGACTGTCATCACCGGACTCAGCGGGTCCGGAAAATCGTCGCTTGCCTTCGATACGATCTACGCGGAAGGCCAGCGGCGCTACGTGGAAACGTTGTCGCCCTACGCGCGCCAGTTCCTGGACCAGATGGAGCGACCTGAAGTCGATTCGATCGACGGCCTGAGCCCGGCCATTTCGATTGAGCAAAAGACCACCAGCCGCAGTCCGCGTTCGACCGTCGGAACCATCACGGAAATCTACGATTATTTGCGCGTGCTGTATTCCTCGATCGGGGTTCCGCACTGCCCGGAATGCGGTACGCCGATCACGTGCCAGAGCGCTTCGCAAATCCTCGAACAGGTGATGGCGCTCGGCAAGGACGAACGCGTGATGATCCTCGCGCCGGTGGTCCGCGGCCGCAAGGGCGAATACAAGAAAGAGCTTGAGAAATTTGCGCGTCAGGGCTTTGTCCGGGCGCGCATCGACGGCGTTCTGCGCGCGCTCGATGAAGAGATTACGCTCGACCGGCGGAAGAATCACACGATCGAAGTCGTCGTCGATCGTCTGTTAGTCAAGCCTGATATCGAAAAGCGTGTCGAGGCTTCGATCCAGACGGCGTCGAAATTGGCCGACGGCGTGGTTCTTGTCGCCGTCGTCAACGGCGAAGAACGGATGTACTCGCAGAAGCTGGCGTGCCCGAATTGCGGCGCCAGCGTCCAGGAAATCGAACCGCGTTCGTTCTCCTTCAACAGTCCATTCGGGGCCTGTGAAACCTGCACGGGCCTGGGGAACAAGTGGACCTTCGACCCGGATAAGGTGATCACCGATCCGACCAAGCCACTGCTCGACGGCGGCATCGGACCCGGCGGGAGTTCCGCGTACATGCGCCATCGCTTGGACGATCTGCGCGCGAAGTATAAAATTCCGCTGCAGAAGCCTTTCGACGTGCTGTCCGAAAAGAATCGCAACCTGCTGATCCACGGGGCGGCGGGTCTGCCTGGGATTCTGGGGACGCTGCAGGAGGCTTACGACGAATCGAGCGCGGGGTATCGCGAGTACCTGATGGATTATATGTCGCCCTCGAAGTGCCCGGATTGCGACGGCAAGCGGCTGCGTCCTTCCAGCCTCGCGGTGCGCGTAAAGGGAATCGGCATCGCGGAATTCACCGGCTTGAGCGTGGTCCGCGCGTTTGAGACCGCGAAGAAGTGGAAGCTGACCGCGCGCGAAGACCAGATCGCCCGGCGTGTGGTGGAAGAAATCACGAACCGCCTGGATTTCCTGGCGCAAGTCGGCTTGGATTACTTGAGCCTCTCGCGATCCGCGCAGACGCTTTCAGGCGGCGAAGCGCAGCGCATCCGGCTGGCGACGCAGATTGGGTCGAAGCTGCGAGGCGTGCTTTACGTCCTTGACGAACCCTCGATCGGATTGCATCCGCGCGATAACGACCGGCTGCTGGCCACGCTGGCGCACCTGCGCGACCTGGGGAATACCGTACTGGTGGTCGAGCATGATGCCGAGACGATTGAGCGGGCCGATTACGTCATCGATCTCGGTCCCGGTGCTGGCCGTTTGGGGGGCGCGCTGGTTTCCGCCGGAACACCGAAGGAAATCGAGGCGGATCCGAATTCGCTCACTGGGCAGTACATGTCCGGCAAGAAGTCGATCAAAATGCCGGCCACGCGCCGCGCCGCCAATGCTGGCTTCATTACGATCCATGGGGCGCGGCAGAACAACTTGAAGGACGTCCACGCCGCGTTCCCGCTGGGTCTGTTGACGGTGGTGACAGGAGTTTCGGGCAGCGGCAAATCGACGCTCGTTAACGATATTCTGTATCGCGCCGTTTCGAAGGCGGTGTACAACTCGAGGACCTCGCCGGGCGAACACGATTCGATCGAGGGGCTGGAGTTGGTAGACAAGGTGGTCGAAATCGATCAGGCGCCCATTGGTCGAACGCCGCGCTCGAATCCGGCAACGTACACCGGAGTTTTCTCGCCGATCCGCGACATGTTCGCGATGCTGCCGGAGTCACGCGCGCGCGGCTACAAGGCCGGCCGCTTCAGCTTCAACGTAAAGGGCGGACGCTGCGAAGCGTGCCAGGGCGACGGCCTGAAGCGGATCGAGATGAACTTCCTGCCGGACGTGTACGTCACATGCGACGTGTGCCGCGGCCGCCGCTACAATCGCGAAACGCTGGAAGTGAAGTACGCCGGGTATTCGATCGCGGATCTGCTCGAATCGACGGTTGAGGACGCGCTCAAGATGCTTTCGCCGATTCCGCAGATCAAGCAGAAGCTGAAGACGCTGGTGGACGTGGGCCTCGGCTATATCCATCTCGGGCAATCGGCGACGACGCTATCCGGCGGCGAAGCGCAGCGGATCAAACTGGCGAAAGAGTTGAGCCGCCGCCAGACCGGCCGCACGATCTATATCCTCGACGAGCCGACAACGGGACTGCATTTCGAGGACGTCGGCAAACTACTCGATGTTCTGCAGAGCCTGACCGATCTCGGCAATACGGTGATCGTCATCGAGCATCATCTGGATATCATCAAAGCTGCCGATTGGATTCTCGACCTGGGTCCGGAGGGCGGCGATCGAGGCGGCCACTTAATCGCCGAAGGAACGCCGGAGTCGATTTTGCGGAACAAGAAAAGCTACACGGCTCGCGCCTTGGAAAAGGTGATGCCAGGCCCGAAGGTGGCGTGAAGAATCCTGTCGAGGCGCGCACGAAGCGAGACTAGTCTCGCGAAGTAAGTGCCCAGCGCAATTTTGGAGAATACGTTGAGCCGTTATAAGCAGAAACCGCTGACCTTTGAGGCGTTGAAGACAGTGCCAATCGAGGCGCGCGGCGGCAAGGTCCGCGTCGAGGATTTCGGCACGGCGTACGCGAAGGGCGGCGTCAACGCGTTCCTCGACTCCCTCCCTAAAATCCTCGCCGGCGATTCGTTTCGCGCCGTCGTAGCGGCGATTCGAAAAGCACGCGCGGAAAAGCGCGCGATCCTTTGGGGCATCGGCGGGCATGTCGTGAAGGTGGGTCTCGCGCCCGTGTTGCTGGACCTCATGAAGCGCGGCTTCGTCACCGGTTTCGTAATGAATGGCGCCGCCTCGATTCACGATTTCGAGATCGGCATCGTGGGCTCGACCAGTGAAGATGTGGAAGCTGTTCTTCCCGACGGGCGCTTCGGCGCGGCCGAGGAAACCGGCCGCGAAATGAACGAAGCGATCGTCGCCGGAGTCCGCGACGGACTCGGAATGGGCGAGGCATTGGGCCGCCGCATCACCGAAATCGCGAAGCCGAAATTCGCGCCGTATTGCCTGCTGTACGAAACGTATCGCGCCGGAGTTCCGGTGACGGTGCACGTCGCCGTCGGTACCGATACTCCGCATACGCATCCGCAAGCCGTCGGATCAGCCATCGGCGCGGCGACGCACCAGGATTTTCAGCTGCTGTGTTCGATCGTTCGTGAATTGGACCACGGCGGTGTGTACCTCAACGTCGGATCCGCAGTGGTATTGCCCGAAGTATTCTTGAAAGCTGTCTCCGTAGTCCGGAATCTCGGGTATCCGCTGGGCGAATTCACAACCGCGAACTTCGATTTCCTGCAGCATTATCGGCCCACGGCGAACGTCGTCAAGCGCCCTCACGCGCAATCCGGCGGCCAGGGCTACGCGATTACAGGCCATCACGAATTGATGATTCCGCTGCTGGCCGCCGCACTCGTGGAGGAATGAAGTGAACCCTTCCGGCGATCCGCCAGTGGATCCAAAACCGATCGCCGAAGCTCCGCCTGCGTATCCATTCTGGGGCTACGAAGACGTCGCCATGTTCGTCGGAATGGTCCTGCCGGCAGTGCTGCTGGCTGTTCTCGCGATTGCCGGTGGCGGAATGCTGTGGTCCGCGTTCTTCAAGCGTCCAGTAGTTCAAAATCTGGGCGGGCAGCTGCTGACGTATCTGTTCCTCTTCGGAGGATTGCGGCAACTGTTTATAGCGCGCTACGGCCGCCCGCTGTTCGGATCGCTCGGCTGGACGCTTTCTTTGTCGGGTGCGATTTGGCCGATTTTGATCGGACCCGTGCTCGCCATTTCGGTGGGGATGCTCGGTATGATGCTACGCGCGCCGGTGATCCGCAATCCGTTCGAAGGGATGATGCAGTCCACAACCGAAGTCGCGCTCGTCGGATTGTTCGCGGTGCTGTTAGGTCCCTTAGCCGAAGAACTTGCCTTTCGCGGATTCCTGCTGCCGCTGTTCCGCCGCAGTTTTGGCGCGATCGCCGCCGTAACCGGTACCGCTCTGGCGTTCGCGCTGCTGCACGGACCGCAATACTCCTGGTCGTGGCAGCATATCTTCCTGGTCGGATCCGCTGGAACGATTTTCGGCGTCACGCGCTTGATCACCGGCTCCACCGCATCCTCTTTCCTAATGCACGCGACCTACAACCTGACCTTCTTCGCCTTGTCGCTTTTGCAGACACGTCCCACGTTTCCTGAACCAATCTAGTTCACATGTTAGTCTAGTAGTGGACTAAGTTATGAAGGCGAACATCCACGAGGTCAAGACTAACCTTTCCAAGTACTTGGAAGAGTTAGCCGTAGGCGAAACGCTCGTAATCTGCAAACGGAACGAGCCGATCGCGGAGCTGAAGCTGCTTCCAAAGAAGACCCGCGCCCCCCGCCCGATGGGTTTGGCGACGGGGCTGGTCCATATCCCCGATTCGTTCTGGGACCCGCTTCCGGATGATCTCCTCGAAGCCTTCTACGGTGGCCCGCCTGAGTGAAGTTGCTTCTCGACACCTGCTCGTTCTTATGGCTGACCTCGAATCAATCTGCTTTGTCTGAGAGCGCCGCACGCCTCCTCTCTGACACCGCGAACGAAGCCTACCTCAGCGCCGCGTCCACCTGGGAACTGGCGATTAAGTACCACTCAAAACGACTCGAGATCCGCATGCCCGTCTCGGAATTCGTCCCACACCATCGTCAGGCCCACGGAATTCTGAGCCTGCCGATCGACGACGAAGCCGCCCTCTACGCCGCCCAACTGCCAAAATTCCACAACGACCCTTTTGATCGCATGCTGATCGCCCAAGCTATCCTGCATGGAATGGCCCTCCTCACGCCGGACCCGCTGATCCGGCGCTATCCTGTCCGGACCATCTGGTAGTCATGCGCCTCTTCCGCTGGCTTCGCCCGACCTTTCACTACTGGATGGAAACCGAGGTCCACGTGTATGCGTTCTCGGTTGCCGCCAACGTGTTGCTGTCGTTCTTCCCGTTCCTGATCGTGATTCTGTCGTTGTGCCGGTACGTATTTCACTGGAACGCCGCCGTCGAGGCGATCTACGTCGCGCTCCACGATTACTTTCCGGAGACTGCCGGCGACTTCATCAAACGGAATCTGATCGCCACGGTGGAATCGCGCGGGCCTCTGCAATATGGCTCCATCGGGCTGTTGCTTTTTACCGCCAACGGGGTCTTCGAGCCGCTCGAAGTCGCACTGAATCGCGTTTGGGGCATCACCACCAATCGCAGTTTCCTCAAGAATCAGATCATCAGCCTGGCGCTGATTTTCTCGTGCGGCAGCATGGCGCTGCTGTCCACCTCATTGACCGCAATCAACTCCGGCTACATGGTCAAAGCGTTCGGCTCCGGCAGCGTAACCGCTTTCGTGAGTGTGTTGATCTTTAAGGTCGCCGCCGTACCGCTGGTCATCCTTACGCTGTTCCTGATTTATTGGCTGCTGCCAAACGGACCGGTACCGAGGAACCGCATCGTCGCCGCCGCCATTTGCGTCGGCCTGCTGCTTGAAGTTTTGAAGTACATCAACCTGCTGATGTGGCCCTGGTTTCAAGCCAAGCTGGCGAAGGAATACGGACCGTTCCAGTATTCGGTGGCCATCCTGTTTTGGTCCTTCTTCGCGTCCATGCTGATTCTGGCCGGCGCGGAATGGTCGGCGCGCCAGCGGCTGGTCACGATTCCAAAGGACATCCAGCCGGCGGCGCCGATTCGTTAGATCTACTTGCCTTGATACTTCGGCGGACGGCGCTCGCGAAACGCCAACATGGCTTCCTGCAAATCGGCGGACGCCATGAAAGCGGAATTCCATGCTCCCACGAATTCGAGATTTCGCCGGACGGCGTTCTCGCGCTCGTGATTCATGACGCGCTTGATTCCCTGCACGGCATGCGGAGGATTCGCCGCGATGTCGAGCGCCTTCGCGTGCGCGGCTTCCGCGAGTTCAGCGGGAGTTGCGTACACATCGCTGACCAGGCCGAGGCGGAGGGCGCGGTCGGCGAGGATATCGGCGCCGGTCATGGCGAGGTCGCGCGTGGCTCCGTCGCCGATGATGTAGGGAAGCCGCTGCAGAGTTCCGAGATCGGCGACCATGGCGACGCGCACTTCGCGCACGCTGAATTTCGTTTCGGCGGAGCAGAGCCGGATATCGCAAGCGGTGATCAGGTCCACGCCACCTCCGATGCACCACCCGTGCACCGCCGCGATCACCGGCTTCCGGCAGCCAGCGACGCTTGAGATCGAATCCTGCAATTCGGTCAGATGGTCCAGGAAGCGGGTCCGCTCGTTGACGAGACCAGCGGAATTCAGCCCTCCGCCCATCGCCATCAGGTCCAGACCAAAACAGAAATGATCGCCGGAGCCGCGAATCACGGCCACGCGGACGTCGTCGTCCGCCTCCAGCTTTCGGAACACCTCCGGCAGTTCGCGGAAGAAATCCGGTCCCATCGCGTTGCCCTTGCCCGGCCCGAGCATCGTGACCGTCGCGATCTGCTCCGCGATTTCGACCCGAAGAGCCTTGCTGTCAGAAGTGGACATAGGTATTACATGATACGGCGGCGGTAACCGCGCTTTCGGCGACTGCATCCAAAAAGTGTTCCGCCGGCGCGCTAAACTCTAACTTTGAAGAACTACCCTGTCATTTTGCCGAGGATTTCCGATGCCCAAAAACCCTGAGAACAAGAAGCCCACTCGCCGCGACGCGGTGAAGATTGCCGGCGGAGCCGCCGTAGCCGGAGCCGCGATTTCGCAGTTCGGCGCCCCGTTCATTCAAAAAGTCCGAGCCGCCAACGACAAGGTGCAGTTTGGCATGGTCGGTACGGGAAGCCGCGGATCATACCTGCTGAAGCATCTCAAATCGATCGACGCCGGCCGCTGCGTGGCGATTTGCGATATCGACGAAACGGCGCTCAACCGCGGCGCGGAAACGATCGGCACCAATCCGCAAAAGTTCAAAGACTATCGCGAGTTGCTGGCGCAGAAGAACATCGACGCCGTGTGGGTTACCACGCCGCTGTTCATGCACTTCCCGGTCACGCGCGATGTCCTGCAATCGGGCAAGCACGTGTTTTGCGAGAAGAGCCTGGTGTTCAAGCCGGATGAAGTGCACGGGCTCCGTGCACTAGCCGCCCAGTATCCGAAGCAGGTCATCCAGACGGGTCTGCAGCGCCGCTACAGCGTCTATTACCAGACCGTCAAAGAGATGATCGACAAAGGCATCCTCGGCGACGTGAAGCACGTCCACGCGCAGTGGCACCGCAACCCGGGCTGGACCATGAAGGGCGATCCGAAGAAGGATCGCATGAAGAACTGGCGCCTGTTCCGCGAATACTCGGGCGGATTGACCGCGGAATTGGCTTCGCACCAGATCGACATCGCGGACTGGATGCTGGGCGCGACTCCGGAATTCGTGATGGGCCTCGCCGGCCTCGATACGCTCCACGACGGGCGCGATATTTACGACAACGAATACCTGATCTTCAAATATCCGAACGGCAAGAAGATGACCTTCTCGTCGATCTGCACCAACTCGCACCTTCCGCTGCTGAACGGCACGCGGACCGAAATGGGCGAGCTGATCCTAGGTACGCAGGGCGCCGTCCACATCACGGTCGGCGACGACACGCATCCGGCCACCGCCATGTGGTATCCGGAACCGCCCAAGCCGCAGGTCGCCGTCGCGGGCGATAAGAAGGAAGCCCCCTATAAAGCTGGCGCGACCATGGTGTCCGCCGCTGGTGGCCGTGCGCTGCCAGTGCTATTAAACAAGGAACTGCCTTCGAACAACGACGGCTTCCTCGAACGCGAAATGAAGTTCGCGCGCCGCTGGCTGTATCAGAAGGGCGTCCTGGTTCCCGAAGAACAGAAGAATCCGGTCGACACCGAACTCGAAAGCTTCTTCGATGCCTGCCGCACTGGCGCCCGGCCGCGGGCCGACGTCGAAGTTGGATTACAGGATTCGATCGCGGTGATGCTGGCTAATCAGTCGCTCGACGAAGGCCGCAAAGTGTATTTCAACGAGATCGAAAAGATGGGCAAGAAGGCGTAAACAGCCTCTAAAACGAAAGGCAGGCGCCGGGAAAACCTGGCGCCTTTTCTTTTGTCAGAACCCGATCTTGCCTTTGTAAATCATGTCCTTCACGAGGAACTCCGCGATCCGGAAAGGGAGCGGTACGCCCGGAAGGTACAGCTCGAATTGCAGCATCTTCTCGTTCTCGGCGCCATCCCGCGGGAACGCCAGCCGCAGAAACGGATCCGTTGAAGATGGCGGGAAATGTCCGTCGATTTTCACCTTCTTCTTCCCGATCTTCAAACTACAATCCTTCTCCATTCGCTTCACTTCTTTGGCGTCGTCGAACGCCCGCGCATCCATCACGCGAACCGCCAGGACAATATGCTTTCCGCCGTCCTCCGCTAGCCACGCTCGATATTCCTCGGCGAGCATGTCTTCGCGTCGAGGCTTCTTGTCGCGCCGCCGAAGCTCCTCTTCGGCGAGCCGTAGCGGCTCCGCGCTGGCGAGATACATCAGTACGGGAGGACCCTGCATACGCCCGCTTCCTTCGATGATGCGGCCCCAAGGAGACGCCGTGAGGATGGTCTCCACCTGGTCCTGCGTCCATTGTTCCGGAGGCCGATCCCAGTACTCGAAGCTGAGTAAAAACGCGAACAGCAGAAGCACCGGCATACAATGACCATAGTATGCCTGAGGTCCTCTATCGCGGACGCCGCGCTGTTCAAATCGAAAATGACCACCTTCGAGTAACGCTGCTCATAGAGGGTGGACACGTCGCCGAAATTCTTCACAAGGCGACCGGCGTCAATCCTCTGTGGACGCCGCCGTGGCCCTCTATCGAGCCGTCCAGCTACGACCTGACGAAACATCCGGAGTACGGAGCGGACTCCGAGAGCAAGCTGCTAGCCGGAATCATGGGCCACAATCTGTGTCTCGACACCTTCGGAACGCCGTCGGCCACGGAGGTTGCCGCCGGACTCACCGTCCACGGCGAGGCGTCCGTGAATACCTATTGGACCGAGGCGATCGATCAGAAGCTGGTGATGCGGGTGCGGATGCCGCTGGCGCAATTGATGGTGGAGCGGCAGGTTCGCCTGCATGGCCAGGAAGTTCATTTCGTCGAAGAGGTGGAGAACCTTTCGGCGCATGACCGGCCAGTCGCTTGGACGCAGCACGTCACGCTGGGGCCCCCGTTCCTCGAGCGCGGCGTCACCCAGTTCCGTGCGCCGGTCGCGAAATCGATGACCATCGCCGGCGAGGTCTTCACCTGGCCGATGGCCGGCGGCGAAAGCATGCTGACCTACACCAAGCGCACAAGCTCCGGCGGCTTCAGCACCCACCTGATGGATCCGCATCGTAAGCAGGCGTTCTTTCTAGCGCACTCGCCCAAGTCGAAGTTGCTTTTCGGCTACTCCTGGCAGCGCGAAGATTTTCCGTGGCTCGGAATCTGGGACGAAAATCACAGCCGTGCTTCCGCGCCGTGGAACGGCAGGACCATGACCCGCGGTATGGAATTCGGGGCTTCGCCGATTCCCGAATCGCGGCGCAAAATGATTGATCGCGGATCGCTATTCGGCGTTCCCGGCTTCCGCTGGATTCCGGCGCGCAGCAAGGTGCGCGTGGAGTACATGGCCTTCGCGATGGAGCGTCCGGACATCGTCGACGATCTCGCGTAGACCCCAAATCGCGGACAGCTATGATGGAGTTTCCTCCCGATGTCCGAATCCAAAGCTTCCTCCTCACGCACCCTTTCTCCTGAAATCCTGATTCACGTTGCGCAGCTCGCCAACGTGTCGATGAAGAGCCTGATTTCGACCGCCGAACTGCTCGACGACGGGGCCACAGTGCCCTTCATCGCTCGCTATCGCAAGGAGGTTACCGGCAACTTGGACGAAGTGCAGATTCGCACGATTGAAGAGAAGCTGCTGTATTTCCGCGAGCTCGAGAATCGCAAAGAAACGATCCTCGCTTCGATTCGCGAGCAGGGCAAGCTGACGCCGGAGCTCGAAACGCGTATCCAGCACAGCTTTGAGAAAAGCGAGATCGAAGATCTGTATCTGCCGTTCAAGCCCAAGCGGCGCACCAAGGCCACCATGGCCAAAGAGAAAGGGCTCGAGCCGCTCGCGATGTATCTGTGGGAGCAAACGGCGACGGGGGTTCCGCTCGACGAATACGCGGCCGGATTCGTCAACGCTGAGCTTGGCGTTGCGAGCGCCACCGAAGCGCTCGAAGGCGCACGCCACATTCTGGCCGAAATGATCAGCGAGGACGCCGCCATCCGCAAAGATCTCCGCAAGTTGATGTTCGACGAAGGCGTTGTGATGAGCCGCAAGATCGAGGACGCGCCCGACGAGCAGTTGAAGTTCAAGATGTATTACGACTACCGCGAGCCGGTGAAGGCGATTCCGTCGCACCGCATGCTTGCGATCCGCCGCGGTGAGAGTGAAGGCGTTCTCTACTTCCTGATCGAACTTGACGCCGCCGGTCCGGGCATGCTGATCAAGAGCAGAATTCTGAAGCAGCCCGGCGATTGGACTCCCCAGCTCGTCCTCGCCGCCGAGGACTCCTGGAAGCGCCTGCTGAGCTCGTCGATCCAGGGCGAGATCCGCCTGGAACTCAAGCAAAGCGCCGATTTGGAGGCTATCAATGTGTTCCGCGAGAATCTACAGAACCTGTTGTTAGCGGCGCCCGCCGGCCAACTCGCCGTGCTCGGGATCGATCCGGGAATCCGTACCGGTTGCAAGATCGCGGTGGTGGACGAGACCGGCAAGTTCCTCGCGCACGACGTGATTTATCCGCACGCGCCAAAGTTCGATACGGCCGGATCCGCGAAGACGCTCAAAGCGTTGATCGAGAAATTTGGCGTCAAGGCGATCGCGATCGGAAACGGAACCGCGTCGCGTGAAACCGAGGCGATGGTCCGCGAATTACTGAAGCAGGAAAATCTGTTCGGCTTGTTCAGTGTCTCGGTGAATGAATCCGGCGCGTCGATCTATTCCGCGTCGGACATCGCCAGGCAGGAGTTTCCCGACCTCGATCTCACCGTCCGCGGCGCAATCTCGATCGCCCGGCGCTTGCAGGATCCGCTGGCGGAACTCGTGAAGATTGATCCGAAATCCATTGGAGTCGGTCAATATCAACACGACGTAGACCAGCGGCAGCTGCAGCAGTCGCTCGAAGCCACCATCGAAAGCTGCGTGAACCGCGTCGGCGTCGATCTCAACACCGCGTCCTGGGCACTACTGCGTTACGTTGCTGGGATCAGCGAACGGACGGCGCAGAAGATCGTCGAATTCCGCAATGAAAGCGGCCGTTTCCGCAACCGCGTGCAATTGAACGCGGTGCCGGGAGTAGGCCCCAAGACTTTCGAACAGGCGGCTGGATTTCTTCGCATCCGCGGCGGCGACAATCCTCTCGACATCACCGGCGTCCATCCGGAATCATACGCGGTGGTCGAGCAGATCGCGGCGAAATTGGGCGTCGGCGTCAGGCAACTGATCGAAACGCCGGAGCTGGTTTCAAAAGTCGAGACGAAGGATCTCGCGGCAGGCGTCTACACGCTACACGATATCTTCGAAGAACTGAAGAAGCCCGGCCGCGATCCGCGCGCGACGTTTGTCGCCCCGAGTTTCAAAGATGGCGTCAACGAACTCTCCGATTTGCAGCCGGAAATGATTCTCGAAGGCGTCGTCACCAACGTGACCAAATTCGGCGCGTTCGTCGATGTCGGCGTCCATCAGGACGGGCTCGTCCACATCAGCGAGCTGTCCAACAAATACATCCAGGATCCGGCCGAAGTCGTAAAGGCTGGGCAGATCGTGAAAGTTAAGGTGCTCAGCATCGACCTCAAGTCGAAGCGGATTGCGCTTTCGATCAAGGCACTGCTCGAACCCGCGGCGCGCCGGACGACCCCGGAAGCGCTGCCCCCGCGCACAGGAAATCCGCCGCCGCCGAAAGGTGCCTCTACCAAACCGCCTCCGGCTTCGAAACCTCCCGCCGCCCCTTCGATGGATGATAAGCTGGCAGCACTCGCCAATCGCTGGAAGTCGCGGTAAGATCGACGCCGATCCCGCATCTCCCAGATGCGATAAGCTTTTGCGGAGGCCCTGTTGATGACATATTGGATCGGAAAAGACGGAAAGAAGCTGGGACCCTTTGAGGTCGCTGAAGTCCAGCGGATGCTCTCAGTCGGCGAGATTGCGCGGACGGATTTAGCTTGGAAAGAGGGCATGCCGAGCTGGGCTCCAGTGGGCGAAGTAATTCCTGCGCCTGCGCCTGCCCCGACGCCGACGCCGGCCTTCCAGCCTCCCCCCGGTGGGACGATGCCGATGCAGCAGCCGCCGAAGCCCATGGGACCGCCTTCCGGTCAACAAGGTTTCGGAGCGCCGCCACAAGGTCAGCAGGGATTTGGCGCGCCTCCACAAGGTCAGCAAGGCTTCGGAGCACCGCCACAAGGACAGCAAGGTTTTGGCGCTCCGCCTCCCGGACAGCAAGGCTTCGGAGCACCGCCTCAGGGACAACAGGGTTTTGGCGCTCCTCCTCAGGGGCAGCAAGGATTCGGCGCTCCGCCACAAGGTCAGCAAGGATTTGGCTCTCCGCCTCCTGGTGCGCGTCCGCCGCAACCTGCCGGACCGCCTCCGGGGCAACAGGGCTTTGGAGCTCCGCCTCCCGGACAACAAGGCTTCGGTGGACCTCCCGCCGCGCGTCCGCCGCAACCCGGTATGGGTGGGCCTCCGCAAGGACAACAGGGCTTCGGACCTCCGCAAGGACAACAAGGCTTCGGAGCGCCGCCTCCCGGTCAACTACCGTTCGGTGGGCCGCCCGCCGCCCGTCCGCCGCAGCCCGGCATGGGCGGACCGCCCCCTGGACAACATCCTGGGCAACAGGGTTTCGGTGGACCTCCGCAGGGTCAGCAGGGCTATGGCGTGCCGGCTGCGGGATTTGGCGGCGGAATGCCCGGTCCCGGCGGACCGCAAATGGGCGCGCCAATGGGCATGCGTCCTCCCGGCGGCGGACCAATGCCACCCGACCAGAGTTGGGTCGCCGTGTGGCTGATCGGCGCGATCACCATGGGCATCTACGTGATCATCTCGCTGTTCAAGCAACTGAACTTCGTGCAGCAGATTGACCCGCAGAATAATTCGAAGAAGCTCTGGCTGATGGGCATCGGCCTGATCGTTGGCGTCGTCGTTCTCGGAATGATCGTCGGCATCGTTGTCGCCAGCGCGGTAAGTTCGGGCAGCACCAGCATGGCCGCATTGCTTCCGATCCTGTCGCTTTTGTTCCCCGTGCTCTACATCGCCGCGATCGTCTGCGTGTACATGGCGATCTTCAAGATGCGCACGTCGATCATGACGTATTACAACACCGTCGAACCGATCGGCCTGAAGCTCAGCCCGATCATGACGTTCTTCTTCAACATTTACTACTTCCAGTACCACTTCCAGCGCATCGCCACGTGGAAGAAAACCGGAGTTTTAACACCGCAGGCTTAACAGCGCGTCCAATAGAAAAGGCCCGGTGCCGGAGACGGCGGCCGGGCCTTTTTCGTGGCGCCAACGCTCCAAAACGCTGGCGCGTCTCACCTCAACGAATTGAACCCGGAGCGTGAGCGACGGGACCCAGTTCCGATCTTCATCGTGAGCGGACTTATCACACGGACTCGTCAGGCCGCGCTTACTAACTCAGCACCGAACCGCAACCATAACGGAGCGGACACACGGCACTCTCTATAGTGGGATCCTAAATTGAGATGAGAGATACCGAGACCATCGAAACCGAGCTGGTCGAGATCAGCGCGATTCAGGACGATTCCGTAAAGCTGGAGCGCATCATCGCCTGGTGCGCCACCTATCCCACCGAAGTGCCGTTTCTGATCAAGCAACTGCTGCACTTGAAGCACGGGACGCCAGAGGCCTGATACCCACCTCCCAACGACCGTCCGGACAACGCGCAGCGTATTTCCGCGGTGTCGATGTGCGTATCGATGCCGATTTACTCGGTCGGCAGCTTTCGCGCCCGCGCCAAATAATCATCCTGAGGGAACATCGGTAACGAAGCGTGCGCCAATAGCAAAATGTGTTTACGCATCGATCTTCCCTTGCGCGATGGCCGCTTCTGATTCCTGCACGCCGCGCCTGGCGTCGCGGTACTCGCGGATTAGCGAAACGCATAAATCCGCCGTCGCGGGAACGTCGTGGATGCTGCCCACGCCTTGGCCGGCGGACCAGATGTTCTTCCACGCGCGCGCTTCGCCCGCCATGTCGAGCTTGTGATTATGGACTGGCAAATTGTCCGGATCGAGGCCTGCGGCCGCGATACTTGGACGCAGGAAATTCGCGTTCACACCGCTGATTGCGGACGTGTAAATAATATCTTTCGCCGTCGCATCGACGATCATCCGCCGCTGTTCGTCCGGCGCCATGCTCTCTTTGGTGCAGATAAAGCGCGTGCCTAAATAAGCCAGGTCCGCGCCGAGAAGTTCCGCCGCGGCGACTTGCCGGCCATTCGAAATGGCACCCGAGAGTATCAGCGTTTTATCGAAAAACGCGCGAATTTCCTCAATAAAAGCGAACGGACTCAGCAACCCCGCATGACCGCCCGCCCCCGCGCACACGGCAATCAATCCGTCCACGCCGGCGTCGGCGGCCTTTCGCGCATGGTGTAAATTGATCACGTCGTGGAACACCAATCCGCCATAGGAATGCACCGTGTCGACCAGATCCTTCACCGCGCCGAGCGACGTGATCACCAGCGGCACCCGGTGCTTCACCGTGATAGCGAGATCGGCTTCGACGCGCGGATTCGAGCGGTGCACGATCAGGTTGATTCCGTACGGCGCGGGCTTCACGCCGGTCGCGGCTTCGCTCGCCGCAAGGCGGGCTTCAATGTCCGTCAGCCACTCGTCATAGCCTTCGCTGGTGCGCTGGTTCAACGCCGGAAACGTTCCGATGATTCCGGAGCGGCAGGCCTCGACGACCAGGTCCGGCCCGGAAACCAGGAACATCGGCGCCGCGATTGCCGGAGCCGCCAGCCTGCTCTTCCACCCATTCGGTATTGCCAAGTGAATCTCCCCGATCGATTTGTCGTGCCGAACTGGAATGATAGCCAAACGCGAAGTCAGACTGCTTCGGCGGCGCGCAGTGCGGCGATCTCCGCGTCCGAGTAACCAACCTCGCGCAGGACTTCGTCCGTATGCTCGCCAAGCAGCGGAGCCCGCTTGTGAATGCCGCCCGGCGTATCCGACAATCTCACCGCGGTATCGGCCAGCGGAACCGCCTTCGCGCTCGGATAATCCATTTCCCGAAGCATCTCGCGAGCCTTCACCTGCGGATGCGCCAGCACTTGGTCGAGATCAAGCACCGGACCGGCCGGAACACGCGCCGCTTCCAGATCCGCAAGCGCCGTCGCCGTATCGCGGGAGGTAAGCCACGCATTCATCGCCTCGGTCACAATTTCGTGATGATCGGCGCGAGAGAGCTCCGTCGCGAATCGCGGATCCGCAATCAGGTCCTCGCGGCCCACCAGTTTCGCCCAACGCCGGAACATATCCGGACCCACCGTCTGCACGATGATCCAACCGTCCGTCGTGCGATACGTATCGACGGGCGCTGAATAAAATCCTGTGTTCCCTCGCTGCGTGCGCTCCGTGCCGACCACCGCCCGCTCTGCCAACATGCCCTGCATGTACGTGATGCCGGTCGCCAGCAGCGACGCATCGACGATCTGCCCTTTGCCCGTCTTCGCCCGATTCCAGAGCGCGACCATGATGCCGAACGCGGCGTGGAGCGCGGTGCCGTAATCCTCAAACGACACCACGGAGCGCGTCGGCTGCTCGAATCCGCTTAGCGCCATCGCTCCCGTCATTGCTTGCGAAATCGCGTCGAAGCCTAGTTTGTGCGCGAACGGACCGTCCGGCCCGAAGGTCGAAATGCGCGCCAGAATAATTCCTGGATTCGCCGCCGACAGCGTCTCGTAATCGAGTCGCATCTTACGCATGACGGCGATCGGCAAATTAGCGACCACCACGTCCGCCGATTTCGCGAGCCGCTGAATCACTTCCGAGCCGCCTGGTTTCGAGGGATCGAGCGTAATGCTGCGCTTGTTGCGATTCAGCGAAAGGAAGCCACCGCCCTCGCCGCCCGACGTCACTGGAGCGATGTAGCGGTCCTCGCTGCCCTGGCGCCGGTCCACGCGAATCACGTCCGCGCCCATATCCGCCAGCAGCGCTCCGCAATACGGTCCCGCGATGAACCGCCCGAAATCGATCACACGAATCCCCGCGAGCGGTCCGGCAAAAGGCATTGTCTAATTCTAAAGCGCCAGACCAAAAAGCATCGCGCCAAAGGCATCGAGGCGCGCACGAAGCGAGACGAAGTCGAGCGCAGTAAGTGCTCCCCAGCCGCCGCGCAGCTCAGCCGAAAATGCCCAAAAACTTCTTAGCCGGTTTGGTCTCCGGCTCCGCCACCGGCAGCGGAACGCCGTCGATGCACGCCCGCGGATTCTGCACAAACAACCGCTCCGCTCGCGCCACACCGTACTTCTTTTCGATATGCGCGTACGCCAGATCGAGCCGCGGAGGCCGCCGCTGCGTGTCGTGCGCGTCCGACGCAATGAAATGCACGATGTCCTTCGCAAGCAGAGTCTCCGAAAATTCCCGAGCCCGCTTCCCGAATTCGCCCAACAGGCTTTGCCCCGTCACCTGTAGCAGCACGCCAGCAGCGACCCATTCCTCAATGGTGGGAAGGCGCATCTGCAATAGCTGATTGCGTTCCGGATGCGTGATGATCGGCACCATGCCCGCTTCCTGCAGGCGCGTGAAGATCTCGCTCATGTTCTTGAAAATCAGCAGGTCGGAAAATTCGACCAGCAGGTAGCATTTGTGCCCTACGCAATATTTCGTCGGATGCTCGATCGCATCCTGAATATTGTCGTAAGTGAGGTGGAAATCGCTGCCGGTAAGAATCTTCAAGGCGCCTTCGCACGCGGCCTCGATCTCGGCCTTTCGCTCCGCAATTGCCGCCGGATCGAATTTGTACATCAGGTTGGCGTGCGGGGTTCCGACGATCGCCGTCGTGCCATATTGAGCAGCCATCCGCGCCATCGAAACACTCTCTTCGAGCGTCCGCGCGCCATCGTCCATGCCGTACAAAATGTGCGAGTGAATATCGATCAAGCGCCCGAGACGTCCTTGAATTTATTCTCGTCGAAGCCGAGCGCAAAATGCTTTCCGTCACGAACCAGAATCGGGCGCTTGATTAGGTTCGGATGTTTCGCCATCAACGCAATCGCTTCCTTCCGGCCGGGCGGCGACTTCTTCATGTCCAGCTCGCGATAGAGTTCGTTCCGCGCATTGAGGAACGTCAGGTAGTCCCGGTCGCCAATCAGCGCATCGAGTTCCTGTTCCGACAGGCCCTTGTTCAAATCCACATCCGCGGTCTCAATCTGGTTGTCGCGAAGCCAACTCTTCGCTTTGCGGCAGGTGGTTCAAGTGGGCTTGGTATAAAAACGAATCGCCATGTCTCTATCGTGACACGCGCCGGTCATACTCAATAACGCGTCACCGATGGGTCTACCGTTGCGCTCCAAAGATCGATTCCGCCGGCCATATTCTGGCAATTCTCGATGCCCTGCTGACGGAGCCACTGTGTCACCTGCATACTCCGCATCCCGTGGTGGCAGAACACGATCAGCGTCGTCGAATCCGCCAGCGCCTCAAGATGCTGAAGCTGCGCCGGAACGGTGCGCATCGGAATCAGCTCCGCATCGCCGATCTTCGCAATCGCAAATTCATCCGGCTCGCGCACGTCGATCAGAACGACAGCGTCGCCCGCGTCGAGCCGGGTTTTCACCTCAGCCGGAGTCGCTTCAAGAGGGAGTGACATGGAAGCCAGAGTATATCGCGCCTGCGTTCCCGCTTCTGGCGCCTACGCGTTCTAACCGCCCGCGAGTTCTGATATCTTCATTGGGCTGGGCCGAATCGCCAAGGGCGGGAAGATCTCGCGCGCGCATTCCAGCCATAAGGACCGCTATGAAGATCAACGTCACGATCAACGGAAAAGCTTACTCCCACGACGTCGAACCCCGTCTCCTCCTGATCCACTACCTTCGCGAAACCGTCGGCCTCACGGGTCCGCACATCGGCTGCGAGACTTCGCTGTGCGGAGCCTGCACGGTCGAGGTCGATGGCGCCGCGATCAAGGCCTGCACGATGTTTGCGGTCCAGGCGGATGGCCGCGACGTCCTGACCATTGAAGGCTTAGCTGTCGATGGCAAGCTCCACAAGATGCAGGAAGCGTTTTGGAACGAGCACGGAGCGCAATGCGGCTTCTGCACTCCTGGCATGATCATGGCGTCCAAACAGCTCATAGACCGCAACCCGAATCCTACCGACGAAGAGATTCGCCATGGCCTTGAAGGCAACATCTGCCGCTGCACCGGCTATCAACATATCGTCAACGCGGTGAAGGCCGCCGCGAAGGCATAAGGAGATCCCATGGCGACCACAGTTACCAAACACGAAACTCTTGTCGGCAAGTCGATCCGCCGCCGCGAAGATCCGCGCCTAATCACCGGAACCGCGACCTACGTGGACGACATCCAGATGCCGGGCATGAACCACGCCTCGATTCTGCGCAGTCCGCATGCCGCCGCGAAGATTAAGAGCATCAATATCGACGCGGCCAAAGCGCATCCGGGAGTGATCGCGGTCTTCACCGGCGAAGACACCAAGAACGTCGGGCCTGTCCCTTGCGGAGCCTCTCTGCCGGGCCTTCGCGTTCCGCACCACTACATTCTCGCCATCGATCGCGTGTACTTTGTCGGCCATCCCATCGCGGTCGTCGTCGCCACGGATAAGTACATTGCGCGCGACGCCGTCGATCTGATCGAAGTCGAGTGGGAACCGACCACCGCGATTGCGGATCCGGAAAAGGCGCTCCTGGCCGGCGCGCCGGCGGTGCATCCGGAATGGCCCGATAACACCGCGTTCACCTACCACCAGGAAGGCGGCGATACCGACAAGGCCTTCGCCGAAGCGGACGTCGTCATCAAGCAGCGCATCACCAGTCAGCGCCTGGTGCCGAACGCCATGGAAACGCGGGGCGTGGTTTGCGAATGGAACCTGGCGAACCGCTCCATGACGCTGTGGTCCTCGACGCAGATTCCGCACCTGATGCGGACCCTGGTCGGCCTGATGCTCGGGCTCGAAGAGAATCGCCTGCGCGTGATCACGCCCGAAGTCGGAGGCGGCTTCGGCAGCAAGCTGAACGTCTACGCGGAAGAAGCGTTGATGGGCTTCATCGCGATGAAAACCGGGAAGCCGGTGAAGTGGATCGAGTCGCGGCGAGAGAACTTCCTGTGCACAATTCACGGCCGCGGGCACGTCGATTTCTATGAAATCGCGGCGAAGAAAGACGGCACCATTACTGGTCTGCGAGTTAAGATTCTTCAGGATTTGGGCGCATATCATCAATTGCTGACGCCCGCGATTCCGACGCTCAGCGTGCTGATGCTACCGGGCCTGTATCGCTTCAAGAACGTGTCGGCGGACATCGTCGGCGTCTTTACGAATTGCGTTCCAACCGACGCCTATCGCGGAGCCGGACGTCCGGAAGCGACCCACGGCATCGAACGCATGGTGGATATGTTGGCTGCGGAATTGAAGATGGATCCGGCTGAGATTCGCCTCAAGAACTTCGTCCACAACGACGAATTCCCGTTCCCGACGGCCACCGGACTCACCTACGACTCCGGCGATTACGCCGCGCCGCTGAACAAGGCGCTCGGCATTGTGGACTATACGGCGCTGCGCGCGAAGCAGGTGGAGGCTCGCAAAGCCGGCAAGCTGATGGGCATCGGCATGTCGACGTACGGCGAGATTTGCGCTCTCGGACCCTCGCCTGCCACTCCGGCGGGCGGCTGGGAAAGCGCGACGGTCAAGGTGGATCCGACCGGCAAGGTTACATTGATGACCGGCAGTTGCCATCACGGCCAAGGTGAGGAGACCACCTTCGCGCAGATCGCCGCTGACGAACTCGGCATCGACATCGACGACATCCTGGTTCTACGCGGGGACACCGCCATCGTGCAGTACGGCATCGGAACGTTTGGCAGCCGCGGTACGGCGGTCGGCGGAACCGCGATGTACTTCGCGCTCCAGACGTTGAAGGACAAGATCAAGCGCTATGGCGCGATGCTGCTCGAATCCGACGACGTCACCTTCGCCGACGGATCGGTTATCTGCAATAAGACCGGCAAGAGCGTTCCGCTGGCGCAAATCGCCGGAGCCTCTTATCGCGCGATGAAGCTGCCTCCGAATACCGAGCCTGGCTTGCTGGCGACATATTTCTGGGAACCGCCAAACTTCACTTTCCCCTTCGGCGCGCACATCGTCGTCACCGAAGTGGACAAGGAAACCGGCAAGATCGACATCAGCCGCTATGTTGCGGTCGATGATTGCGGCCGGATTCTGAATCCGCTGATTGTGGCGGGGCAGGTTCATGGCGGAGTCGCCCAGGGTCTCGGCCAAGCGCTCTGGGAGCATGCGGTGTACGACGAAAGCGGCCAGTTGGTTAGCGGCGAGTTCATGGATTATGCGATGCCCAAGGCGTCGATGATGCCGTGGATCGAGGCGGAACACACTTGCACTCCGTCGCCCGTCAATCCGCTGGGCGTCAAAGGCGTCGGCGAAGCGGGAACCATCGGCTGCTCGCCCGCAATGGTCAATTCGGTGGTCGATGCGCTGAGCGTTCTCGGAGTCAAACATATCGACATGCCGATGTCGTCCGAGAAGATCTGGAAGCTGGCGAACGCGCAAGCGTAAGCGGGGAGAACACACATGATTCCGCAAACCTTCGAATACTCGAAAGCCGCGACGCTCGCCGAAGCTTTGAAAGCGGTGGACGGCGGCGCGAAGCCACTCGCCGGTGGCATGAGCCTCATCCCGCTCATGAAGTTGCGACTCGCGGCTCCGGATCACCTGGTAGACATCGGCAGCATCGCCGATCTTAACTACATCAAGGAAGAAGGCGGCGCGATTCATATCGGCGCAGCCACCACGCATCACCAAGTAGAATCGTCGGCGCTGTTACGCTCCAAGTGTCCACTACTCGCGGAGACGGCGTCGTGGATCGGCGACGTGCAGGTCCGCAATCGCGGAACCATTGGCGGAGCCGTTGCGCATGCGGATCCGGCAGCCGATTATCCGGCTGCGCTGATTGCTCTCGAAGCGAAGTTCGTGTTGGCGAACTCGAAGGGCGAGCGGACGGTGAGCGCGGCGGACTTCTTCGTGGACACCTTTACGACCGCGCTCGAGCCAGGCGAACTGGTTCGCGAGGTGATCGTTCCGATCGAAGCATCGGGCGTCGGTACGGCGTATCAAAAGATGGTGCAGCTGGCCTCTGGGTTCGCGATCGTGGGAATCGCGGTGCGGGTTGCATCGGTGGGCGGCAAGATCACGATGGCGCGGGTTGGTGTGACCGGCGTTTCGCCCAAGCCCTATCGCGCGGAGAACGTCGAAGCGGCTTTGGCCAACGGCGATGTCGATGCGGCGGCGAAGCTGGTTTCTGAAGGCGTCGACGCCAATTCCGACATCCACGCTTCGGCCAATTACCGGCTTCAGATGGCGAAGGTGTTCTGCGCCCGGGCGATCCGCCAAGCGATGTCGCGAGCCTGAGTCCGGCCTTCGCAAGCTACCATCAGAGAACATGAAGATCGCTGGGAATTACACGCTCGCACTCCCGCAGGACCGGGCCTACGCAGCCATGCAGGATCCGAGCATCCTGTCGAAGTGCATGCCCGGCATCGACGAGATGGTCAAGACCGGCGAGGACGAGTACACGATGAAGATGAAGATGGCGCTCGCCAGCATCTCCAGCCTGTTCTCCGGCAAGGTCAAGATCGCGGACAAGAACCCGACTTCCAGCTTCCGCCTGGTCGTCGAAGGCTCGGGCAAGGTCGGCTTCATGAAGGGCGACGGCGTTTTGAAGCTCTCGACCGTGGACGGCGGGACGCTGGTCGATTACGAGGGCGACGTCCAGGTTGGAGGCACGATTGCGAGCGTCGGGCAGCGGCTGATCGACACCACGGCCAAGATGATGATCAAGCGGTTCTTCGACAAAATGGGCGAAGAGGCCGCCAAGTAGGAATTTCCGATTAACCTATAACTGCTTCTTTATCAAAAAGTTGTACCGGATTGCTCTTCACAAAGCTGCAATGTGCGTGCGATACTCAACGGTTAGAAGCACATGACGCAACTGGGCGAGGCCACAGCCCGCTACAACAAAATTCTGGAATCTGAGCCGTTTCGTGACCTTGGCTGGGCCGAGGCGCTGCAGGAGTCTGTTCGCGCGTCCAAGCTGGCCGCGGGATCGCGCTCGATTTCTCCGGTTCTCCGCCCGCATTTTTTGAGCAGCCGCCAGTATGCGGGTTTGGTCAAAGCGGCCGACTCGTTGACGGCGTCGATCCAACGCGTTGAGTCGATGGCGCTTGCGACACCGGCGCTGCTGAACCGGATCCAATTGCTTCCGGCCGAGAAGATGCTGGCAGCGGTTGATCCCGGTTATTCGTTCCCGGTCGCGTCGCTGCTCGACACCTACGTCAACAACGGGACGATGCGGTTCACCGAGTACGCGGAAGAGACGTCGGTTGGCGTGATGGCCGGCGAGGCGCTTGCGGAGCTGTACTGGGATGCGGGCCCGATGAAGGAATTCCGCAAGAAGTACAAACTGACCAAGTTGGGCGGCGCCAAGCAATTGTTGTCGGGCCTGCTGAAATCCTACAAGCAATACGGCGGCAAGCAGAAGAAGCCGCACATCGCGATTGTCGAGTTCCGCCAGCCGTTCCAGAAAGCGGATTCGAGCGAGTTCGTGCAGCTGGCCGAGTTTTTTGCGCGCGAAGGCTATCCGACACAGATCCTTTCTCCGGACCAGCTTGAGTACCGGAACGGGCAATTGCGGAACGGCGACTTCGTAATCGACTTGGTGTTCCGCCAGATCCGGGTTCACGAGTTTCTGGTGCGCTACAGCCTGACGCATCCGCTGATGCGCGCGTATCAGGAGCACGCGGTGTGTGTGGTCAACAGTTTCCGGTCGGAGATCGGGCAGAAGAAAGCGATTTTCGATCTGCTGACCGATGAAGAGGTCACGGCTAAGTTCCCTGCTTCGGAGCGGCACGCGATTGCGGAATTCATTCCGTGGACGCGGATCATGGCTCCGGCGAAGGTGAAGTATCGCAAGCGCAACGTGGATCTGATTGAGACGGTGACGTCGCATCGGGACCGCTTTGTGTTGAAGCCGAACGACGAATCCGGCGATCAGCCGGTGTTTGTCGGTACGGACCACGACGATGCCGGGTGGGAGCGGGCGCTCCGTTTGGCGATGCGGTCCCCGTATGTCGTGCAGGAAGTGGGTCCGGTGGAGGGCGAGGAATTCCCGCTGCTGCACTACGGCTCGCTCGAGCGTCGGCAGATGAAGGTGGACGTGCATCCGCACTCGTTCCTGGGGAAGGTCCATGGCGCTTCGAGTTGGTTGACGCTCAAGGGGTCTACCGGGTTTTCGACGCTTAACGGACTGGCTCCTACGTTCCTGCTGGACACGAAGTAGTTCGCTGCAGAACGAAGCCGATTTTCGATATCCTCTTTTAGTGCAATAGGCTGCGAGGCTTTGCGAAACGAAGCCAACGTACTTCGCTTCGGACCCTAGCGAATCCATGGTCCGCTTCCGACGCGCTCCTTCGGAGCACTATGGCGCGGCTCGGATTTATGAGGCTGGTCGAATTACCGACGTTAAAAGCCCATCGCTTACGCTCAGGGTTCAATACCGGTAATTGCGTCAGGGAAGCTTGAGCGTTTGCGGGATCCTCACGGGCTCGTGTGAGATGCAGGTCCGCTCCCTTACGGTCGCGGTTCGGTGCTGAGTGGATGCGGAATCCCCGCACGGGAAGTGAGGGGTTATGGCGTTGGCACCTGATTAGAGGTGTCGCCAGGCCTGGCGAAGCGGGAGTTTTACTCGAGGTCCCCACTCGAAGGAATTGTTATGACGCGTTATTCCCGGTCTGCGGCCCAGTTGTCTGCATGGGCGGCCGGCGGAACGTCTCGG
>JBBQWZ010000061.1:0-24863 GCA_038210135.1 Bryobacterales bacterium | reverse complement strand
CCAGGCTCCCCGCTTCCGTATCGTCCATGCTGATGACCAATCCCCAGCATCCCGATCCATCCCCTCTCCAGGCTCATCTTGCGTGAGACAAGAGTCGTCGGCAACCTGCACTTATGCCAAGGTGAACATGGTGTCGCTTCGCGAGGTCGGCTCTTTCGATCTGGGAGATCTTCAATGACGCTCAAAGAGGTGGTCGACGCCTACCTGAGTCGACAGAGGTCGCTGGGCATGCGTTTCGAGTCTGCCGGGCAGTTGCTTTGCCGGTTCAGCAGAGTGATGGGTAACCCAAAAATTGACGAGGTCACCCCTGAGGCAGTAGCGGATTTCCTTCGGACGAAAGGAGCGCTCACCACGACATGGGCGTTGAGGTACAAGGTGTTGACCGGACTGTACAGATTCGCCATCAGCCGGGGATTTGTGGACCGCTCGCCACTGCCGGTGACTTTGCCGAATCTGCCTCCACAACAAACCCCATATGTCTATTCCACAGGAGAACTCGGCCGACTGCTGGAAGCGACTGCAACGTTACGCATTGGACACAGCCCTCAGGTGCCAGCAATGTACCGTACGCTCCTTTTGTTGCTCTACGGAAGTGGCCTGCGCATCGGCGAGGCCCTTCGTTTGACCTTGCAAGACGTCGACATAGCCGAACAGGTCATCACCGTGCGCGACACGAAATTCTTCAAAACCCGCCTCGTTCCCATCGGCCCAAAGCTCACCCTGGAACTGGCCTCGCACATCGAGCGCCGGCATCAACTCCCCATGCCGGGTGGGAATGCATCGCCACTGTTCACTACGCGTGATGGCCGCAAGTGGTGCTATCCGCGTGTCATCTCATGGTTCCAGCATGTCCGCCAAGCCGCCGGAATAGAGTGTCCAATCGGCGAAGCTCGACCTCCACGCCTACACGATATTCGTCACACGACCGCGATGCATCGAGTGGTCGCATGGTATCGCTCCGGCCGGGACGTTCAGCGACTGCTACCGCAACTAGCGACCTATCTTGGTCACATCGACATCCGATCCACCCAACGTTATCTCCAGATGTCTCCCGATCTCCTCCAAGCCGCTAACCGGCGCTTTGCGGACTACGCAGTGGGGGGCGATTATGAAGGATGAGAAGCTCCTGGGGCCGTGGGTTCGCCGCTTCCTCCTGGAGCATTTGATAGCCGAACGCAATCTCTCCCGAAACACTCAGGCCAGCTACCGCGACGCCTTGGCGCTATTGCTACCGTTCGTCAGCAAACAGGCTGGGGTAGCAATCGATCGCATGACCGTTGAAGACCTGACCCCGTCAATTATCCGCACCTTCCTCGAGCATCTGGAGCGCGACCGCCAGTGCAGCGGAGTCAGCCGCAACCAAAGGCTCGCGACCATCCATTCGCTGGCCCGCTTCATTGGAATGCGGTCACCAGTCCACCTAGCCTGGTGCGCCGAAATGCGGGCGGTACCATTCAAAAAGACGGCTCTAAGACTACGATCGAGTACCTCGAGAAAGTCGAGATGGACGCTCTGTTGAATCAGCCGGATCAGCACACGCGTCTTGGAGCACGCGACCACGCCCTACTCCTCTTCTTGTACAACAGTGGTGCGCGGGCAGAGGAGGCTGCCAAATTGACAATTGCCAATTTGCAGTTGGGCGCGCCCTCGTCAGCACGGCTCCATGGAAAGGGGAACAAATTCCGGACCTGTCCTTTGTGGTCGACCACGGCCGCCTCGTTGTCGAGCTTGGTCGCCAACCGGAATACTACCGACGCAGTCTTCCTCAATCAGGTCAAGCAACCATTGACCCGGTTTGGAATACACCGTCTGGTAACACAGTATGGCGTTCTGGCGAGCCAGGCGATCCCATCCTCGGCTACCAAACGCGTAAGCCCACACACCATTCGGCACACAACAGCCGTTCATCTTTTGCGTGCCGGCGTTGACATCAACACGATCCGCGCCTGGCTCGGTCATGTGTCGCTCGACACGACGCATATCTACGCCGAGGTCGATATGGAGATGAAGGCCAAGGCATTGGCTAGCGTCGATATCGGAGGTCTTAAAGGTCCGCCCAACAAACGAGTACTACCCTCACTTATGGCGTTCCTGAAAGGGCTATAAACCCGCTGCCGATCCAATTATGTTGTGGATTGGGCTAGGAAGACAGCGATCTTCCTAGTCCAAGCTGAAATCCGCAACATATTTTCGCCCGCAACATATCGCGAGTAGCGATAGCCGTCCGGATTCGCTTGCCGGTATTCTTCCCACAGCAGTTGCAGCGTCACGTACTTGTTGCTGCGCAACTGTTCGTGGATCGCGGCGAAGTCCGGCGGTGTGCGCGCCGGGTTCTTCTGCGCGGTCGCCAGTTCCGAGCCTGGGAACACCGCGGCTTCTAACCGGGCTTCATCCCAATCCTCAGCCAACGGCCAACTCAATCCCGCCGCTTCGGCGCGCTTCAAGTATTTGTGAACCGTGCTCACGCCAATCGAGCAGCTTCGCCCGATCTGCTGATAGCCCAGTTTGAGTTCGAACCGGAGGCGTAAGACCTCCCATAGTTTCCGCATGGATTATGTGCCCGGGCACATAATCCATGTAATGTGACCGCCCGCGTTATGTGTCCGGGATGCTGTGCACCCTCGTCTTTCCGAACTTTCAGTTGCTCACCCGGGCACATAATAACCCGGTGAACGTACGATGATCTCCTATGCCTCCCTCGCAGAGAGGAGATTGTCGTGCTCAACCAATACTTCATCCGCCCGACCACTGTCGATCGGATCCGTGCATCCTGGATCGGCGACGCGATCGAGCGTTACGTCGCGTGGCTCGGAGAGCAAAAGTACGCCGCGAGGAATGTCTTCACCCGTGTGCCGATACTGCTCCGGTTCGGAGACTTGCACAGGGAGCCGGGGCAAAAAGCTGGGACGAACTCCCGGCTCACGCTGAGTCGTTCGTCGACACTTGGTTGAGGCGTCAAGGACGGGAGTACTCTGTGCTCCAGCGCCAAGCCGCCGCGAGGGGTATCCGGAATCCGATCCAGCAACTGCTGCGTCTGATTCTTCCGCACCAGGAGGATAAGCTTGGCTTACCAGATCCATTTGCTGATGCGGTCCCGGACTTCTTTGAGTTTCTTCGGCGGGACCGGGGTCTTCGTGATGCCACCCTCGTTCAGTACCGGCACTATCTTCAGCGATTTCAGGAACACCTGCGAACGGCCGAGCAGGCCCTGGTGCCCGATCTGCCACTAACGATTGTTAGTGCCTTCATCACCGAAAGCGGCAAGACCATCGACAAGCGGTCGGTCCAGAGCCTGTGCAGCATTCTCAAAGTGTTCTTTCGCTACCTCTATCGCGTGGGCCTCATGACGCGCGATCTAGGCAAGGCCATCGAATCACCCCGCCGATATAGCTTCGCGAACTTGCCGCGTTCGATTACTTGGAGCGAGGTGGATCAGATGCTGCAACAGGTGGACCGGCGGAGTGCGGTGGGCAGGCGCGATTACGCGATCCTCCTGCTCCTGGTGACTTATGGGTTGCGCGCCCGTGAGGTCGGGGCTCTGACATTGGACGACATCGACTGGAAGCGGGACCGCCTAAACATTCGCGGGCGCAAAGCGGACCACTCCACGGCTTATCGCTTGCGGCCACTGTGGGCGAGGCGCTCCTGGAATACATGAAAAGCGGTCGCCCCGCGACCTCCGAGCGGGCGGTCTTCTTTGGTGCCTATGCGCCGTACAAGCCACTATCGCGTGTGGCAGTTTCGATGCGGGCGAAGTGTTACCTTCGCAAAGCCAGGATCAAGGTGCCCCGACCGGGCTCGCACACTTTGCGGCACACTTGCGTTCAACGCCTTGTTGATTCGGGGTTCTCGCTGAAAACGATAGGTGACTTCATCGGGCACCGACCGCCAGACGCTACCAAGATCTACGCCAGGGTGAACATCGAGGCGCTTCGCGAAGTCGCTCGTGGCGACGGCGAGGAGGTCCTATGAAGAGTTCAAAGGAAGGTCTTCTGGCCGAGAGCATCAAACTGTACCTCGCGCACAAACATTCGCTCGGCAAACAGTTGGCCAAAGTGGGACCGATGCTTCATCTGCTGGATGGCTACTTGCTGGCTAACGGCGTCGCGGGAGTCGGACAGATTACCGCCGTGCACCTCAACGCCTTCGTAATGTCGCGGTCGCGTCGGTCTCCGCGGAGTCACAATGGATTGATCGGGGCGGTTCGAGGACTGCTCGACTGGATGGTGGTTCACGAAGTTCTGCCTGAGTCGCCCTTACGATGCGAACTTCGTCGCGTCACCTCAACTCGCCGACCATTTCTCTTCGACCCAGACCAGGCGCGCCGTCTTCTCCAAGTTGCTGAACAACTGCCCAGCAACCCGCGAGCGCAGACTCGCGGAGAGACCTACAAGATGATCTTCGCGCGGCTGTACGGTTTGGGGCTCCGCGTCGGAGAGGCATCGCGCCTGTGCCGCAAAGACATCGATCTAGACAACCAACTTCTGATCATTCGCCAGACGAAGTTCGGAAAAGATCGCTTAGTGCCATTCGGACCAAAGATGGCCCGAGCCATTGCGAGTTTCCTGGATCTTGAAGAATCACGGTTCGGGCCCATTCCATCGGAGTGCCCAGCGTTCTCCTTCAACAAGCGGAAGCGTACGCCGATTGGCACCAACACGATTAGCTGGGTATTCCACAGATTGCTACCCGCACTTCAACTCACGGTTCCCACCGGCGTAGCACCGCCGCACTTGCATTGTCTCCGCCATTCTGTTGCGGTTGGCACCCTGCTGCGCTGGTACCGGACCGGCGTCGATCCGATGTCGCGCTTGTTCGATCTCTCCACGTTCCTGGGCCACGTCAGCCCTTCCTCGACAGCCGTTTACCTGACCATCACAACAGAACTGCTGGATTGCGCCAGTGAGCGCTTCGCGCATTTCGCAGCGACCGGCCGGAAGGAGTGTGTGCGATGAGCGCAAGTACACCTCTGTTGGGAGCGATCCTGGCGTCGTTCTTCAACGACCACCTGAAGCTCCAAAGGGGACTGCGACCGAACTCGATTACAAGCTACGCGGATGCGATGCGACTGTTGTTGCAGTTCGCTGCGGAGACTGGCAAGAAAAGGATCACCCAACTTGGCCTGGACGATCTTGATGCCGATGTCGTGTCCCGGTTCTTGAAATCATCCCTAGAAAAAGAGCCGAAGCAACGCGGCTCAGTCCCGCAACCAACGATTGGCGGCGCTCCGCACCTTCTTCGAATACGTCGGCCAGCGATTCCCGGAGCGGCTTGGGCAGGCTCAGAACGTGGCGGCTATCCCGAGAAAGCGCGCTCAGCCTCCGGAAACCATCTTTCTTGAGCGCGATGAGATCGAAAGCACACTGGCGGCACTTCCAGTGAATGGACGACACGCTTTGCGTGACCGAGCCCTGCTGCTCTTCCTTTACAACACCGGAGCCCGCGTACAGGAAGCTGCGGACCTCCGCGCAAGCGATGTTCACTTCGACCCGACCCCGCGCGTGCACTTGCACGGCAAAGGGGATAAATGGCGGGTCTGCCCGATCTGGGCGGAAACGTCGGCCCTGCTCAAGAACCTCATATCTGAGCAAGGAAGCAACGCACCAGACCGACCGGTATTCAACGGGGTGAAAGACGAAGCCTTGACCCGATTCGGCATCTACAAAATCATCCGGCGTTACACCACGCAGATTGTCAAGCGGGGATCGGATGGCCTGTCACGGCGGGTCTCACCTCATGTGTGGCGGCACACCACTGCCGTCCATCTTCTGGAAGCCGGTGTCGAAGTAAATGTTATTCGTGCATGGCTGGGCCACGCGAGCCTTGAAACCACCAATCGGTACGCTGAAATTACTCTCCGTACCAAGCAGGCCGCTTTGGAAAAGTGCATCGTGCCGCGCGTGGCAGACGAGAGGATTTCGCGGAAGCCAGTTTGGCAGACCGACGCTGCTCTGCTGACCTGGCTCCAGTCGCTGTAGTGTTATGTGGCGAAAAAAACGCCTGCTCACCGTGAATCAGGCGTTTTGCCGTCACCTCGCAACATAACGCGGGCGGCCACATTACATGGACAGTCTCCTGGCCGGCACTCTGATCCTCCCTTTGGAGGGTTCATTGTGCCGGTGATGATGTCCAGCGCCGCCGTGCCTTCAAAAACATTCCGGGCATCGCGAAAACGATTCCGGGCTTCGGCGAAAACCGTTCGCCTTCCCGTCGGAATCACTGTTCGCCTTCAGCCCGGAATCCCGTTCGCCTTCACCCCGGAATCGTTTTCACGTTCGCCCCGGAATCCCGTTCGCCTTCGCCCGGAATCCGCAAGGACGAAGCGTTAGCCCTGGAATTGCGGGGGACTCTAGGCTGGGACGAACGTAAAGCATCCAGCTTGTCATCACCTGAAACCGTGCCCGATTCGTGATACTCGAAATCAGAATTGACTGCCCAGACGTCGTGGTTCTCTCCCAATATATTGCGGGCGGCCAGCAAGCCGGTAAACATAGAATGGTCCTGATTGTTGTAGTGGTGCATTCCATTCCTGCCGACCAACTGTAAATTGCCGAACTTGTCTAGAAACGCGCGTATAGTGGCGAGGCAACTACGGTACTCGGCGTCGTATACCGGATAGGCTTGCTGCGCTCGCACTACGGTTCCGTCAACGATTTCCGCGTCGCCGGCGATGCCGAGTTGGGCCAGTTCGCGGCTGGCCAGTCGCACGAGTTCCGCGTCGTCCAGGTTCCACAGTTGGTCACCTTGTGAGCAGAAATACTCGAGTCCCAGGCAGGTGGTCTCCTCCGAGGGCACCATGTCCGGGCTCCAGTTTTTGTAGTTTTGGATGCGACCGACCTTCACCCCGGGATCGTGAAGGTAGATCCAGTTATCCGGAAAGACGTGAGCACGCCGCAGAATCAGTGCCACAGTCAGAAAATCGCGATAACGCAGCCGCTCGCCCGCCTTGAGTACCTCGTCGGGCGGCGGCGGATCGAAAGCCTGCAGGAGCTGCTGGATTGGCATCGTGCTAATGAACTGCGAAGCTTCATATCGCTCGCCACCCGCAGCTAAAACGGCGACGACGCGTTGCGGCTCCCATTCGATTCGTGCCACGGTTGAGTTGTAGAGCAGCTTTCCGCCTAGATTTGCAACCCGGCGCGCGCACTCTTCCCACATCATGCCGGGTCCCAGCCGCGGATAGTGAAATGAGTCGATCAAGCTCTTGACCACCCGGCCCTTATCCTTTGGAGCAGGCAATAGCATTTGCTTGATCAGGGCGAGCGCGTCGAGCCCACGGATTCTCTGCGCGGCCCATTCAGCATCAATCTCCGAACAGGGCATGCCCCACACCTTCTCGGTGTAAGTCCGAAAAAAAGTGTCGAACAGCCGTCGGCCGAAGCGGTTCGACACCCATAGGTCGAAAGTCTTCTCCGGTCGAATCGGGAAGAAGCGGACGCGAAGAAAGCTGGCGGCACACGCCATTGCCTCCCACAGCCCCAGTTGCGACAGGGCGTCCATGGGCTCCAAAGGGTACTTAAAGAACCGCCCGTTGTAGTAGATTCTAGAGAGCCGCGGCCGGGAAAGGAAATCATTCCCCAACAGCTCGCGCCAGATCTCATCAACGATATTCAGCTTGGTGAAAAATCGATGACCGCCGATGTCGAAACGATAGCCTTTGTAATGCTCAGTTCTGGCAAGTCCGCCCGGAACCGCACTGCTCTCGAGAACAGTGGTCGGCAAGCCGGATTTGGATAGCTCGTAAGCCGCCGTCAACCCCGCAGGCCCCGCGCCGATGACCACACAGGTTTCGGCGGAGCTTGCTTGAGAACGCGGACGAGCGCTATGAACAGACAACTGGGAGGGAAGCGGCGACTTGGAGTCCAGCCCTTCTTCGGCGGAGTCAGACACCGACGCTGCCGCAAATATGCCCGAGAAGCGCAGGGAGAGTGCTTTCGGACAGCTCTCGAAAGAAGATCAGTATAGCATCCGGGCAATCATGTACAATCACCGGACCCCGTGAAGTTCTCGATAATAATCCCGACTCGCGATCGTGAGGTCCAATTGGCGCGCTGCCTGCGCGCAATCGAGAAGCTCGAATACCCGAGAAGCCAGTTTGAGGTCGTCGTGGTTGCGGATGGCGTGAGAGTGAATGTGCCCCCGGGCGTGAGGACGGTATACCAATATCCGCCCGGGGGACCAGCTCTCGCACGGAATTTAGGCGGCTCCAAGGCGGAGGGCGAGTACCTGGTTTTTACCGATGACGACTGCCAGCCCTCCCAAGATTGGCTCCACAAGATCGAATCCCACCTGGTCGCCGATCCCCGCAGCGTTGTAGGTGGTTCAATCAGGAACGCAATTCCACAAAATCCGTATTCCACTGCCACGCAGGTCATCATTGATTTCCTCTACCAGAGTGACCCTCAGTTCGTTGCCACAGGCAACCTTACCGTGTCGAAGCGAGATTTCCTCGAACTCGGGGGATTCGACTCGAGTTGGGGAGTCGCCGGCGGCGAAGATCGCGAATTCTGCTGGCGTTGGATCAAGAGCGGGAGAAGCCTTCGAGTAGCGAGCGATGCGGTAGTGGACCACTACCACGAACTCTCGCTCTCGTCGTTCTGGAACCAACACTTTCGATATGGTCAAGGAGCTCGCTGGTTTCGAAATCTGCATGACGCACCATCTGGAAATCTCGGCTTCTATCTTTCGCTGTTGCGGTATTCCGCCGCGCGCGGTTGTCTCGTTCTGGTCCTATTCGCCCAGGCGGCCACTGCCGCCGGCATCGCTCGCCAGAGGTTTACGCCGTAGTAAGTAGCCGCGAACTTCTCCCCACGACCAGCAAATAGCGAGTAGGGCAATCAAGTACCACACAGCCCAAAACTTCTGTAGGTAAGGGCTGTGCGAGACGCGTCTCCAGACTCGGAAAACCAGAACCGGAGAAAGAAGTCCGGCGAGTAATCCGAACAGGATTCGTTTGTGCGCCGGCCATTCGCGCGCCCTTTGCCACGCGAAACAGCGGCCATGATAGCCCTTCACGCGAAGCAGCTTTGAAAACGGAATCGTGTGCCGGTGAAAGACGCGAATCTCGGGATCGAACAAAAGCGTGAGGCCCGCGGAACGGAGACGCCAACTGAACGCCGTATCTTCGCTGTAGATGCCTTCCGGAAACGGCCCATAAAGCAAAAACACCGGCTTCTTTATCGATAGACAGCCCCCCGGGATCTCGCGCTGCTCATGAGCCGCCGCACCAGGCAGCCAGAGGCTAAACTCGAAGAGGTAGTGCGCCCAACCCGCTTTGTCCTCCGGATTTCCATTGCAGACCGCTCCGCCTACGGCGGCATAAGCCCCATCATGCGCCTTGATGACGCGCTCAAGCCAGGTCGGTTCCACGGTGCAGTCGGCATCGAGGAAAATGAGGATATCTCCAGAAGCATGGGCAGCAGCGTAGTTGCGCGCCTCCCCGGGAAGCTTTCGGTCCGAAAAGTGAAACAGTTGCACGCCGGGGAACTGCGATGCGATAATGCGATCCGTCCCGTCAAAGGAACTGTCCACGACAATTATTTCGACGCAGCCGCGCAACGTTTGGTCTTCTACCGATGCGAGGCAATGTTCAATCGTCTGGGAGGAGTTGAACGATGGCACGATCACCGTGGCGAGCATAACTTATCCGGTCACGATCATAACCAGTGACAAAATGCCATGCATCTGACGCGCTATGCGATGTATCGCGGGATTGAAGCCGCGATTCCGGAACCAATGAAAGGTAAGATTCTGGGTGTAAGTAGCATCGACAATTTCCGCGCGTTGATGGATCCAACGGCTGCGGTTACCGAAACTCAGTATCCGGAGTCTGACATACACGATTTGAAGTTCGGTGACGAGGCTTTCGATTGGGTTATCACAGATCAGGTGCTCGAACATGTAGTGGATCCGAAGCTCGCTATCCAGGAAACCTTTCGGGTTCTAAAAAAAGGCGGGATCGCGATTCACACAACCTGCTTCCTGAACCCGATTCACCACTATCCGAATGATTATTATCGTTTCTCCTGCGCAGCGCTTTTGGCTCTCTGCGAGCCGTATGGCGAGATTATAGAGTGTAACAGCTGGGGCAACCGTCTGAGTGTTGCCGCAATCGTGGTGGCTGATCGCCTGCGCGGAATCCAAATCCCGGATCGTCCCAGCCTGCGCCGATGGCTGGCAACATACAATGAACCCGGCTATCCAATTCACGTTTGGATTGTAGCGAGGCGGTTGCGGTGACCTTCGCGCAAAGGGAACCTAGTGAGGCTGTGAAGGTGAACCTTGGCTCTGGATTGCTGGTCGCGCCCGGATGGATAAATGTCGATCTGGGGTGGTATTCGCCACTTCGCTATTTGCCGCGATTTGTGCTCTCTTATCTGTATTCACGTTCCGGTTGGCACTCAGTCATCGGAAAAGATCAGTATGTGCAAGCCGTGAAAACAAACCGGTTCGTCCATTCCGACTTACGTCAGGGTTTGCCGTTCAAAGATAATTCGGTCGACTATATTTTTTGCTCACACTTCTTGGACTCTCTCACAGCTTCCGATGGGGAACGGCTGATCAGAGAGGCACGTCGCGTCTTGGTGCCCGGGGGAGTCATTCGGGTCTCTGTCTCGGATTTCGACCGCACTATCGATCTATATCGTTCCGGCGCCCGGCAGCAGGCGCTGGCGCGATTATTTCCAAGCTCGCAGTCGGAGCTGGGCCGGCGTAACTGTACTTACGACGAAGCGATGTTAACCGCGGCGCTTTCGGCGGCGGGACTCAGCAAAATTGGAAAATGTGAGTATCGCAACGGTGCAGTCCCGGATCTTCAAATCCTAGATAACCGACCTGAGGAGAGCCTGTTCCTCGAGGCCGTGAAGCTATAGTCTCGGGCCGACTCAGAGGATTCTGCGAGCGAGTACGCGCACGGGTTCAAACGCCCACGAAGGCAAGACCGCCTTTACACAAATGGCGGCTGCGAGCGACCAAGTGGCGGGATTACCAAGCACGAATGCGGGAGAAAACCGAAGTGCCCGGGCAAGAAGCTGCAGCGCCATCCGACACTCGTTACTCTCGTACGCGGCAAAGGCATAGAACTGGTGATTGGTTGCCTCAGCCTTGGACTGCATGCTGGCAGAACGGCACAACGGCAGCGCGCGAACTTTCTCCATCACTCTTTCTGTCCCGGCTTGACTCAGCCGCCAATTGTTTGTTACTTGACCGGACCGGCGACGGTAAAGCGTTAGAGGCTCAGGAAGGCACCAGCAGTTGTCCGGCCGTAAGGCTGCGACTCGAAGCCACATGTCGAAATCCGATGCCGCACGAAGCGTTTCATCGAAAGGACCCGCCCGTTCGAGCGCCGAACGGCGCATCACGACAGACGAGCCGTTTCCGACGACATTCCGGGTGAGAACATCTTCAAACCCGGTGACGCCGGGCGCGGCGCGCTGAAGGTGGCTCGTGCTGAATCCGGACTCCTCGATGATGCGCGACCAGGAGAACGTCAGATCGATTTCCGGATGCTCGTTCAAGACGGCGACCTGCCGTTCGAGCTTCTCCGGCATCCATAGATCGTCTCCATCCAGGAAGGCGACGTAGGGGGCAGAGGATGCGCGCACGCCGGCATTCCTTGCCGCCGCGCAACTCGACGCGCTGATTTTCAGCACGACGAGTCTTGAGTCGGCCACCGAAGATGCTACATCGTAGGTCGCGTCCGTCGAACTGTCCTCGACGACAACGTATTCAATGGCGCCAAGGGTCTGTGCCACTACGGACCGAATCGCAGCCTCAATCCAAGGGGCAACATTGTGCGCGGGCGTGATGACGCTGACTTGCGGTATCACTGGAAGCGTCTTATGGTAACATCCACCACAATCGCTAAGGTGAATCAAGACGTCGTTGGCTTTGCATCGAGAGCCTCCCGTTCTAGACCCAGGAGATGCTGATTGGAGAAATGCGAGGTTCCCGGATTGGAATTGAGAGCTGGATCGGGCTCTCTGTAAAGGCGTTCGCGTATCCGCATGCGATCTCGACCCCGGAGCATTCCAACTTGTTGCGCGACAGCAATTCCAGATCGCCTGCGGAGCTCACGTTCTCTGGTCCGCGAGAAATCGAGCCCGTTCGACCTTCCGAGGATCTTCGCTTTCTACCTGAGGCACGGTCATTTGAATGGCGTTCGCGAAGACTGAATCAAATGGAAGTACCCGCATACCTTGCGATGCGGCGGTATTTATCGAAGTCCTGAGACGGTGAGTCCGGTAAACGCTCCCCGCAAAGCGGGTCGCAGGCCTACGCTCCAGCCGCCCCCGTAAATCCCTCAAACGACAGCCGCTCCCACCTATGAAGCGGTCTAGTTTCTCTCCGCCCCAGTGGTCTAGTTTTGCTCCGCCCTTGACCTTGCCTGATGTGTGGAGCCGCTTGAACAACACAAACATCTGCTGTTTGTACCGTGGAGCCCTCCCAAATGGGTGTTCCTCGCCTCGGCGAGTTGCACTCCTAGCGAAAGCTTGGCTCGACTATCGATAGGGTCCCGACTGGCGCGCTCGGGCCGGTCGGTACTGCGATCCTGCAAAACGGCCGGCCAACCCTCTTGATTCGGTTGCACCAGCCGAAGGGAACGGGGGCTGAAAATTCGCGCTGGCGTAGCGGTGCAAACCGCCAGATATCTTACCTCCATTTGCTATCTGCGTAACAGGCAAAAACGTTACCTTTCAATGCTTTAGAACGACGAAAAATAGGTGTTCTTAAGGCTGAATCGAATAACCGTATGGCTCGATAGGTCTAATGCTACAATCGGCAGATCTGCTCATACTACGCTCTGTTCATTCTGAATAACTTACAAGAGTCGTCTCGAAGAAACGCCGTAGACAGTGTAGCAATCTGTCCGCTTTAGCTTACCGGCGATTACTCTGTTTCTGGGCTCGCCCGGCATCGGCGATCAATAGAAAAGAAATTCTCACTTCGGTGGCTGAGCGGCTGTCTTTTCGGCATCTTAAAGCAATCCCACCAAAGGGGGGGCTCTGATTCCGGTCTACTCCGAACGCAAAGCTTCCACTGGATCGACGGCGGCCGCTCGTCGAGCGGGCACGAAGCTCGCAAGCAGCGCTGCGGCGCTGAGTAGAACCGCCACGCCGGTCAGCGTGGGCAGGTCCCAAGCCTCGACGCCAAACAGCATCTTGCGCATGAATGTCGCGGCCGCGATCGCGCCGCCTAGTCCAGCGATAATGCCGATTCCAATCAACATCCCTGCTTCCCGAAGGATTAACTGATAGACCGAACTCCTGCGGGCCCCGAGTGCCATCCGGACTCCGATTTCCCTGGTCCGTTGGCTCACCGAGTACGCGACGACGCCATATAGTCCGACGACGGCAAGCAGGAGCGACAGCGCGGCGAAGCCCCCACCAGCCACGCCGACGATCGCTTCAAATAGGTCGAAGGCAATTTCCCGATGCGATCTCGGATCGTCATTCCATTCAAGGTAACGACTCCGGCATCCATGTCGTGCGACATCGAAACTAGCAGCGGTAGCAGCGCGCCTTCGGCGTGCGTCGCCCGCACGATCAGTGTGAAGAACGTTGACGGATCCTGGTTGAAGGGAATGTAGAGAACCGGCGGAATGGCGGCATCGAGCGGTCCTTCGCGGACGTCCTCGACGATACCCACGATTTCGATGGGCTTCACTTCGCCACGGAGATACGTGATCTGTTTTCCGACCGGCTCTTCGCCTGGAAAGTATTGACGCGCGAAGGCCTGATTGATGATTGCGACACGAGGTTTGATTTCATCTTCACTCTCGTTGAAGAAACGGCCCCGCGCCAGCTTGGCGCCGATGGTCGAAAAGTAGGTGGCGCTGATGTCGCGCTCCGGGCACTCCAAATGTTCTCCGTGCCACGGGCGCCCGAGCACGCGGAACCACGTCGTGTTTCCGTTGTGGCTGATCGGCACGCCGGTTGAAACCGCGATGGACATAACTCCGGGCAGGCGGCTGGTCCTGCGTTCCACTTCGTGTTCGAATGCAAGGGCCTGTTCAGCCTTCCCGTAACGCGCCGGTGGAGCGCCCACCTCCAACGCGACCACATGCTCAGGCTGAAATCCGAGTTCGACGTGGAGCAGTTGGTTCAAGCTCTTGCTCAACAGTCCGGCCGCGACCAGCAGGACCATGGCTGTCGCCAATTCGATCACCACAAGCTTCGATCCCAAGCGGCGCCACGCGAGTCCCGCCGAGCCTCTGCTTCCTTCGGCCAGTCCCGCACGGATTTGTGGCGACGACAGCCGCAACGCCGGAGTCAACGAAAAGAGCATCGCCGCCAGCAATGAAACCACTCCCGCAAATGCGAGGACGCGCGGATTCAAGCCGATGCCATGCAGGTAGGTCATGCTCGCCATCATGTTTTCCGGCACGAGCGTTGTCAGAATCTGCATCAGCCACCATGCGGCCAACAAGCCAATCGTGCTTCCAACGGCGACCAGCACCAGTCCTTCGACTACGAATTGGCTCGCCATCCGCGATCCGGACGCGCCCAACGCGGACCGCACGGCGATTTCGCGCCGCCGGCTTTCTGAGCGCACCAGCAACAGGCTGGTGACGTTGACGCTCGCGATCAACAGCAACAGGAATGCGCCTCCGAATAACACCAGCAGGATCGGCCGAACGTTTCCGACGATCACTTCGGTTAGGGGAACCAGGTTCGCGCCCTGATCCCGGTTCATGTCCGGGTATTGCCGTTCGAGTTGGCTCGCGATCGATTTCACATCCGCCAGCGCGACTTCGAAGGAGACTCCATCTTTCAATCGCGCCACGCCGTAGAGATTGTGGCAACTCCGGCGCGTCTCGCAGGAGCCCGCCGCTTGCAGCGCCATCCAGAACTCGGCTGGTTCCGCGGGAGCGAAATGGAAATCCTTGGGCAGCACACCGATGATCACCGTCGGCTTGTCGTTCAACGTGACGACCTTGCCCAGAACGTCCGGTCGCCCGGCGTACCGCGACTGCCACGCGGAGTAGCTCAGCATGGCCGTAGGCTGTGCCGCGACGCTGTCCTCGCCGTTCGCGAAATCCCTCCCGATCGACGGCGAAACCCCCAGCGTCCGGAAGAAACCCGCCGTCACACGGGCGCCCGGAACAGGAACGGCGCCGGAGTTCGTCTGGAGCGTTGCGCCCGAACCGGTGTAGGCATCAAACCCGTCGAACGAATTGTTCTGCTTCTTCCAATCCACGAAGTCAAGGTAGGAGAGATTGCTCTGCGGGAACATCTTGACCACCTCGTAGACGCCCACCAGCCGCGAGGAATTCCGATAGGGCAGCGGCCGGATGAGAGCGGCGTCAACGAAGGCGAAGATCGAAACACTCGCGCAGACGCCGAGCGCGATCATGAGGAAGGCCGTCGAAGCAAAGGCAGGATTTTTGCGAAACTGCCGGATGGTATAGCGAAGATCCTGAACTAGGGTTTCGATCGAAATCTGTCGTGTCATGCCTGCGAACCTCTTTTCCGGGTGGGCCCGCCCAAAGCCTAAGAGAGTGTACTGGGGCGGACAGGATCGGTAACAACGCGACTTTTCGATTTATTGTACGAACGGTTTTCCTGCTCAAATTGCAAGCGATAGGAACCGCGACTTTCGGCGGCGTGTCGGAAGAAGGCAGCCGCGGAGTGCGGTAAGAGGGCGCGCGCAAAAGTGGCTGAGGGAGTGTAAGGGCACTCTGAGCCTGCATACAGGACTTGTGGTGCGTTAAAACGCTGAGAGGCGTTATTCGTAACGGAGCGCCTCGATCGGATCTACCTCGGAGGCACGGCGCGCCGGCAGGTAGGCGGCGAACAGGGCAGCGAGCAGCAAGCCACCGACAGAAAAGAGAAAGGTTATTGGGTCGCTAGACGTCACGCCAAACAGAAGCACGGAAAGAAGCCGGGTGACAGCGAGGACTGCGACGACTCCGATGGCGATTCCAATCGCGGCCAGCGTTAGTCCTTCCCGCAGGATCATACGCAGGACGTCACCCAATGTACAAGAAAGAGCTGACTGAAACCGACATCCGCACCAAGTTCATCACACCGGCCATTGTCGGCGAGGACGGATCGAAATGGGATCGGATGAAGCAGTTCCTAGAGGAGTACTACTTCACCAAGAGCCGAGTCATGGTTCGCGGTAAATCGGTTACTCGCGGCCGCGCAAAGAAGGCTGACTACATCCTCTTTTACAAGCCGAATCTTCCCCTCGTGGTCGTTGAGGCGAAGGACAACAGTCATCCGGTGAGAGCGGGAATGCAGCAGGCGCTGGAGTATGCCGAGGTGCTCGACCTCCCGTTCGCCTACAGCTCCAACGGCGACGCGTTTCTCGCACACGACCGCACAGCTACTGGCGGTGCAGCTGAGCGTGAGATTTCGCTCGATCAATTTCCGAGGGACTGAAGTGCGACGCACTCCGCCTCAGTTCTCGACAAGGTTCTTGCCTTGGCTTCGGCGAGAACCTTGGCTGCCACAGCCGAAACTTCAGGCGAACGAATGGGAGGTCCGATTCTTCGGCCGCCGGCCCCCCAAAAGCGAAAGACGACCGGAAGGCGATCGACCTTGTAGTTGCCGATCGTTGTGCTTCCGGCCGATGCTTCAGGTGCTTGGCAGTGTCCGCGAACCGGTCCTTGCTCCAGCCGGAAGGCAACGACAGAAGTGTTTCATGGCGTGCGATCGGGCTGTCTTCAGTACCGGAATCTTTTCGGGGAACGACTGAGCCTTGAGGCAGCAGGAGATAATCGCGGTTAGGATCGAGCTAAGGCAGCGGCGCACCATGTTCATGGGCACAGAGTAACGATTGTCGCATAGCCGGCTTGGACGGATCACCACGTGGTTGGCCCGCAGGCCCACATTCCCATTTGCCGGAATCCGTAGTCTGAAACTCGTCAAACGTTGCGCTTGCGAGAAGGTCGGATGGAAAGACGCGCCACGGCCGCCGCCAGCCGAATTCGCTGACGCCCAACGCTATTAGCATCAGCGCTACCAGCGCGGGAATCAGGACCTCCGGACGCTTCCATACGGGAGGACGCGCGTGCGCGACCCAGGCGCGCGCCAAACTGCGGAGATCGTCGGCCGTAAGATTCGCGGCTTTCGTCAATCGGAATCTCAATCCCGCTCTTTGCGAGCAGCGCGGAGTCGCTCGCCAGAGTGATCACATGACCTTCGCTGAGAGCCCGCACCAGCGGATTTTCAACCGGTTTGCCGGAATTCTCGTTCACGAGCGATAAGATCTCCGCCACCGGTTGCCCGGTCGCAGAAGAGAGGGAATGTTCCGTCAGTTGTTCGGCGACAGAGTTGAGGGAAGTCACCTTCAGCTCCCAGTCGTTAACGATCACGCCGTCCCCGATGCTTACCAGCGTCGTCGCCAGGATGTTCTTCGCTTTTTCCAACTCCTGAACTAGCAGTATTGCGTCGAGCGCGCCCATCGCAAGCGCGCCGAGACTCTGCGGCGTCGCCGCCTCTTTGCCGCTCAAACCCTCCGGCCGCGGCTTGGTCTCGATAATGCACAGTGTGCCGAGAGGGAATCCAAGCGGCGAAAGCAGCGGCGCACCAGCGTAAACCCGCCAGCCAAGCTTCGCCCTCTCACTCTGTAACAGAGGGCTGTCGACTATTGCTATTGGGCGCCTGTTCTGAGTCGATGGCTCAATTCTAGTTTGGATGGATTTTAAGCCTTACCTGGTTGAGGGGTTCTGTCACGAAATGACGCTACTACAGGCAGGTAGATGCTGATTTCTCGGCCTCACTTGCATGGCTTTGCCTGTGGGGAACTACCAGAAGGGCGCCGTATCGTTCGGCGTTATGGGGGACTTATGAGGCTGATGCCTTGGGTGATCGTGGTGTTGGGTTGTTGTTCTGCGGGGTCTGGGAGTGGGAACTCGGCAGTGGACCCGGAGCCCCAGCAAGCGCCGCGCAAGCCGGCACAGCAAATAATCGAGACGACGCAGCTCGCGGCTCCCGGACAGCGTCCGGCGAATCGAAATCAGGCGGCGGCTTTGAACTTTACTGAGGGCAAGGATTACGTCGTGTTGGAGCGGCACCGATTTCTCGACGAGGAGCGGTTCGACCGCCCTGTCGAAGCGTTTAGCATGCTCTTCCCAAGGGGCTGGAAAATCGAAGGCGGCGTGAAGTGGCGGGGCACTGGCGAATGCCGCGCTGATATCGCCAGTATGGTCGTGAAGGCGACGTCACCCGATGGTGCGATCGTTTTCCAGGTAATACCCACCCGGACCTTCACTTGGTCAAGCGATTCTATGATCCTGAAGGCAATGCAGTCGGGTGCCCGGAGCGGCGGATGCGCCGTCAACCAAGCGTTCGATGCGCGGCAATACGTCGAAGGATACGCGAGGAAGGATCTGGGCGCGCAGGTTTCGGACGTTCGCGTAGACGACTCGTTGGGAGATTTGATGCGGAAGTTCGATGAGCAGGCGAACTCGATTGCGCGTCAATACGGGGACAATACGACAACAACCTCGACGGGGGCTTTTGGACGCGTGACGTGGCCGGATGGAACGGAGGGCCTGCTGCACGTTGCAGTGACGGCCCGCCTGTCGCGAACGCCCAACGCCTTTAGTGGAGGGGTCAACTCGTCCTCGATGACCGCGGTGAGCTACTGCGCGCTGATGCGTTATCCGCCGGCACGGAAGGACGAGGCGTTGAAGTTGTACGGCATGATCGCAGCAAGCCACCGGATGAATCCGATCTGGACGCAAGCCAAAACAGAGCTTCTGAATAAGCTAGGCAACGCGGAACACGCGCAGCGGATGGAGACGATCCGGCTGGTGGGCGAGCGAAGCAAAGCGTATGCGCGGGCGGCCAACGAGGCGAGCGACCAGCGGATGCGGAACTGGGAGAGTCAGCAGGCTTCGCAGGACCGTCAGCATACGCGGTTCGTGCAGACCATTCGTGAGGTCGAGACATGGAAGGGAGCTGACGGACCCGTGGATTTGAGCAGCGGCTACAAGCAGGCTTGGGGGCGCGGCAATGGCAGCTACATCCTGAGCAATAATCCGAACTTCGATCCGAGCCGCGTGTTCCAGGATCAGAATTGGCAAGAAATGAAGCGCGCGAATCCCTGAGTCTCGGCGCTGCTATTCACCCGATGCACTCGGCGCGAAAGCTCGGAAAAGCCGCACCAGTGATCAGCAATTTACTTAGACCCGAACAATCGCCATAAGACAATCCCTGCGCGCAGCAGCAGTAACGCAATCGTCAGCCCAACGAGGATCTTCGGATAGGGCCACTTCGCGGGCCGGCGAGTGGCCCTTTCTTTCTTCGAAATTAAGGACTCGCGCATTTGTCTCGACTCGAAGTCGTATCCGCAATCGCAGCGCTCGGCGATCGACGGATTCTCAAGCGCGCACATGGGGCATACCTTGCTCTTTGGCACCATTAGTTATCGAACGAAAACTGAAAAAGTTGCCATCTGCTTATCCACGAGCGTTCTTAGATTGCGTCCCTTCTGCATCGGAGTTCACGGCCACACGAACGATTGTTTGAGATGCCGCGCTTCCACGCTCGAAACTCCCGTACCTGGCAGTATTGGCCTTGCACCGCTACGACGCGCACCTTCTCTGGCCGATTCACGGGCTGTGCAACGGCGGCGTCTACAGCTCTATCCATCTCTTATCCCGGCAATGGATCGTTCCCGCTAAAAGCCCTCAACGACGCGGGCAGCAATTCATTTTTCGCGCAGCGGTGAGCATTAAACTCCTCGGTATTAAGTTGACGAGGCGGCTTGATCGTCCAGCAGCAGATCACTCTGCGGTCCCCACCCGCTGATCCCGTTCGCGCCGACCTCGAGCCGCAATATTTCGGTCTTTACAAGTTCAGGGTGGTCGAACCGAAAATAGCGGCGAGCAATCGCGTCCCCGTCACCTTTAGATAGGGCGGCGGATAGCCCGAAGCCGAACTGCTGTTTGGAGTCGGTTTAGATCGTTCCTACGCGATCGTGGATACTTGGACCACTGGCCGGCGACTCGCGCGGCCTCAGGATGGGTGACTGTTTTTTTAACAAGACGTCTCCCGATGCTAATCTTCCTTGATCGCGCCCGCTGTTCCCAAACTGGAGAGCAACTCATGAAACACTACCTTAAAAGAGGAAGGCGCGTCGACTTGGCTGTTATCCGATACCGCTTGGGAAAGGAGGGCGGCTAATGAAAAATGTATGCACACTGTCGGGATGCTCATGGTCGTCTGGAATGTCGACAGTGTGTTTCCTAACGCACCAGAATGGGCCGGGGCCATTCATGGCGTATTCCAGTCGGACACGCTGTCCGAATACCAGCAGATCATAGGGACCACCCAACGGTTTTTCCATCGCGGTCCTCTTTGCACTTGGCTATGAACGTAAATCGAATGGAAAAGGCCCGGATGATCCAAGTCTTGCAGGCACGCCACGTGTTCGCGGCCGACGGCCTGTCCGAACGTGCGGCCGATTACCTTATCAGTGTCGGATACTATAGCCCAATTGACCTGGAGGCCGATTGGGCGGAGAACGGTTACGGTCTTTTCGAGACATCACGATTGGCAATGGCCGGGTCATCCGATTCCGACCGTGAACTGAGCACGGAGATTCAGTACTACCACCTGGGGTGGGGGGGTAGGCTGCCTGAGCGCCACTTTTTGCTCTCCCACAAATTCATGGGCTGCATTTCGCTACAGGCGCTGGCGTTGCCGGCCGCACCGGCGATTATGGCCCGCGTCGAGTCGGCACGCCACGACTTCGTCATAGTCAACGGCCTGTCTGCGAGTACCGCCGATTTCCTTATCGGTCTCGGTTACTGGCCCAGCGCCGTGACGCACACTTATCATGAAAACGGCCTTGAATGGGAGTGCATGCGGGACCGAATCGCCTCGTCACCAGGTTGCGATCATGCGATGTTGGAGGAGATCAAGGTCTACTGTCACGGGTGGACTAAGGTAAGGCCTGGAGATGATGAGTTTGTCCGCGTGACGGATTGTTGAATCATCGCATCACCAACTCAATCAGAGACGATATTCCTGGAGTGGTTCTAATCTGGAGGAGTTCGGCACATCGTCGGCGACTCACGGTGCCGACATATTAGAGAGCCGCGCCCGGATCCTCGTTGGCGGTACGCCATTTCGGGTCGGTGGCAGCATCGAAAGGCCCTCGCGGGCGGTTTGCCGGGCGAGGCGTTTTTCTCCGAGGCGCAAAAGCGCCCTCGCCTTGATATCCAGCGCCGAACTGCTCTTTCCTTTGGCCAGGTGGCGCTCGGCGAAACCGAGAGCCGCCTTTGCATCCGACAAGTCCGCCGGCAACGCATCGAGAATTGCATTTGCCGCTCTTTCCAGCGTATCCGTCGAAGCGTCGTCTTCTGTCGCGAGTTTCCTGAGTTCCAGCAGACCGCGTACCGTAATCGGCCGGCCTTCGGGTTCGCGGAGAGCGGTCATCAGCGAGCCTAAGTGGATCTGCGACTCCGCCAGTGTAAGCCGGGTTCGAATCGATTTCTCCAATCCTGGAATGTTCTGAAGATGGTCAACCACCTGTCCGAACAATGCCTTCGCCACGGGATTCTGCTTGCGACGCATCGCGACATCACCCCGGGCGTACAGAATTAGAGCCAAATCCCATTTGGCTCTGACATCGCCCGGGTCGACTGCAATCGTCGACTCATGTAGACGCTGCACCAGGGCGAAATCACGATCAGCGTCGTCGAGTTTCTCGAGCTCGACTTCGGTGGCGGCCCTTCTTCTGAGCAGCGTTGAGCGCGCCCGCCGCGTCGCGGTTTCTTCCTGTTCTGATTGCGTTAGGGCGTCCAGGAGTCGCGCCACTTCGTTGAAAATCTCTAGTGCTTTTAGCGGATCCGTCTGGGAAATGGCGTCTCCCAGCTTCATCTTCAATACGGCCGCGGCGCGCTTCGGACGCAGCATCGCGGGAGCCGCCCCTTTCGCTCGATCGAATAGCGCAAGTGCACGCTGGTAGTGCCCCATCGCCTGCTCCATATCCTCACCGGAGATCTTGTCTCCGTAGAGCTCGTAGGCGCTCGCCGTCTCGATCAGAATCTCCGCGTCCGTCGGGCGACCGACGACGAGACGGTCTAAGATTTCGATCGACATCTTCGATTCAGCGACGGATTCGGGAATACGCCCCAGCCACAACAGCACTTCGCCTTTGGTTCCACGAGCCCTTGCCAATGTTAAGAACGCTCTCTGATCCCTGGGCAGACTCCTGGCATGGGGCGTGGTCGTCATGATGGCTTTGTCTGCCGTGAGTAGGGCCTCGGTGGTGAGCCCGGCGTTGTTCACGTACGGGCTTCCCTCCAGTGCGGCCAGCCGCACATAGCCCTCTGCCAGATCCAACTGAAGATCACGATCTCCAGCAGCGGATGCGGCAAGCTGATCCAAATAAAAAATCGCCTCCCTCACGAGCAACTGCTGCGCCCGCGTCGCGGCCGGCAGCTTGCTCACAGAGTCGTAGAAACCGAAGAGGAGCGAGCCTGTCAGCTTTCGCGTGTCGTTGAACAGCGCTTCGGCTCGGGTGCGCTGCCGTTGTGCCCGGACTCCCTGCCACACTGTGCCCGCGACGCCAATCGTAAGCGCGGCGGCCAGAGCCACTACGCCCGCTGCTGTAAATCGATTCCGACGAATGAATTTCCCGGTACGATACACAAGAGTGCCGTCGCGCGCCTCTACGGGTAGACCGTCGAGGTACCGCTGTAGATCCGCCGCAAAGCGATCCGCGGAACGATATCGCGACTCGGGCTCAGCGCGCAAAGCCTTCGTTGTTATGGCTTCCAGATCCCGATCGATCAGCCCCGCCGGTACCGGGCTATTCGCAATTCTGTGTGCCCGGTTGCCTGGAGCCTCCACATTGCCCGCCTGGATGGCCTGGACGAACGCTACTGGACTTGCGAGCTGCTCTTCAAATGGATGCTGGCCCGTAAGCAGTCCGTAGAGGATTACGCCGCAGGAATAGATATCACTGGCGGTCGAAAGCTTCTTCGCGAGCAGTTGCTCAGGGCTCGCGAATTCGATTGTCATCGGACGGAATGTTTGCGTCAGGGATTCGCCAATTCCAAACTGCTCGGGACTGAGCAGTTTCGAAATTCCGAAATCCAGAAGTTTGGTGGCTCCGTCCGGAGTCACCAAAATGTTCGAATACTTCAGATCACAGTGCACGAGAAAGCGTTGGTGGGCGTACTCAACCGCGCCGAGCGCCTGGATCATCAGTCGCAGCCGCGCGCGGAGGTCCAGGCCGTGCTGTTCACAGAATTGATCGAGGCCGATGCCTTCGACGTACTCCATCACGATATAGGGAACGCCGTCGGACGTCGAACCCGCATCCAGCAGCCGTACGATGTTCGGATGTTGAAGGCTGGCCAGCACCTGCTGTTCGGCGTGAAAACGGCGCTGGACCTCCTGATCGTTTAGCCCGTGAGCGAGCAGTTTGATGGCGACGGTCTGCCTGAAATCCTCGACGCGGACGGCGCGATACACTTCGCCCATACCGCCGACACCGAGAAGCGCGCCTAATTCGTACGGACCGACGCGCCGGCGAGCCGTTGTTCTTGGATCGTTCACGTCGCCGAGCCGCTGCTCCGGCGTACTCGCGATCTGGGATCGGAGTCGCTAACACTTACCGCGCGTCCGTTCACGCGTTCGTCTTCGGATCGCGGACAACATTTGCCATCGCGGTTTTGCTCCAGCGGGTGTAAACAGAAGGGTGGCACGTTGTGCACGCTACCGATCCTGCATAACCCGGTAAAGACTGGGCGACACCGCCCATCGGTACCAGACACAACACAAGTAGCGTGACCTCCTAACGCTCACAGCATAACCCTTTCACCTGAATTTTGCCTGAAACAGGTCGGTTTGACCGCGTTTGCGCAAAGGATCCTTTTCGGGACGCTGTCAGGTTCCGATTCCAGGGCGCCTTCCCGCCACCGCTGTGTTGGTCCAAGTCGTTAGGCTTGCCCAATGACGAGGCTCTCGCGCGGCCGATCCGGTGCGATAGCTCTTTCGGTGCGAATCCAAACGCAATCGCATGCAACTCGCCTCCAAAGTGAGGGATGCTAGAACCATCGCGGCGGAGCTACCCTAGACGTTCAGCGGGCTGCGTGGCAAGGTCTAACCGGTTGCACCCTTGCGCCCTACGGTCACCTGCCCCTGAGGCCGTGGCCGGACGGCGGGGTCAGGATCGCGCTCCGCCGTTCTTACTGGATACAATCACCAGCCGTTGCAATTGGCCAGTGCGCTGAGATTCAAGCAACGCGGGAAGCCCCTTGCCGCGGTACGCCAGTTCGTGCGCGACAGAACCGTTGACGTCCCGATTATTCTTGGAATATCGAATTTGGTTTAAGAACGCCAGCGTTTCCCGTGGCGTCTCAACTAGCGACAGCACGTGGGCGCGACGAGGCGGATTGCATTACGGACAAGTCGGCGGCGTTCTGATTTCTCGCCATCAGGTACGGCACGCGAGAACTACCGTGCGCCGAACACTTCGTATAGCGTGCCTACGGCTGGCCCATTTCCATTTTCCTTGTGACCAAGCTCTTTTTACTGAATTCGGGGCGTAGGTGCTTGTTTCTCTAAACTGCTGGAGTTAATCCACGTTTCATCTCGGGATGGATACTCGGTCAGATGTTTACGTGCCACCTCCCGTGAAACCCCTTGGACAGACGACGTTGTCGACACTCTAAGTGGTTGGCGGATCGTTTCTTACGCCACGCGCGCCGCCACCTTCGGCTTGTTCTTCGAGCCAGGCGGACGTCCCCCTCCGTGCCAACATCGATGAGACAGAATCCGCGGCCGTAATTACAGAGCAGGGCGGCCAGGAGAATCATCGTGAGCGAAGCCAAGATCGTCGTTCTTTTTGTAGCCAGTTCGCCTGACCCGGAAGTTGCCGAGAAGGCGCAGCGG
>JBBQWZ010000060.1:0-26775 GCA_038210135.1 Bryobacterales bacterium | reverse complement strand
CTCTACGCCAACAAGCCTTCGGTGATGCCGTTGTTGCGGGACAATTCCCGCAAATGAACTCAGTCTACCTTCACTGCTACCGTCTGCGGACCTGACAACAACCGCTCCTGCAACCGCCGAACCGCTTGCTCGCGGCGGTCTCATCCGACAATCGTGGCGATCCGCGCGGGGCAAAGTTCTCGTGACAAATCATGCTCGGATGAATCGAATTGTCAAATCGTCTCGAACGAATTATTTCCTTTCGGTCTTGGACGAAAAGGCGCGTTTATGCGAGACTGACGCCAAATGGATGTGGAGCAGCAGGCGGACTTAGTCTGAATGGAGAGTGCGCATCGAATAACCCGGCGTGCTCTGCTGACTGGCGGCTTGGCCTCGCTCGCTTGCTCACGCAAGAAGGAGACACTCAACGTGTTCACCTGGGCCGGACCTTGGGGACAGACGTTCGAACGCGCGTTGAAGCCCCTGTTCGAGAAGTCAACCGGAGCGCGGGTGTCTTTCGATAACGGGTGGGGTGAAGAAATTCCGAAGTTGCTGATCGCCCCGCCGGACCAGCCCCCATACGATGTAATGATCGTCGCGCCGTATCAGGTCTACGCGGTGATTCGAGGCGGCCACTTCCAGACGCTGGATTGGGCGAAGATTCCGAACATCAAATCGTTTCATCCGAGCGCGCTGCGCAACTGGGTGTTTGAAGAGGGTTGGGGCTTGACCTGGCCGGACGCGCTCCACACGGGGATTTACAACACGGCGGGGAGCAAACCCGACGGATGGGCGGACGTACTTACGCGCAAGCCTGGCCTCTACCGCGCTAGCTACATGTCGATGTACACGTTCGCCGCCGCACTGCATCCCGGCCACGCGGCAGAGGCGCTGAATCAGGAGTTCGAGGGAGTCTTCGAATACGCGATGGCACAGCGGAAGCGGGTGGCGCATTGGTGGAGCACGTCGCCGGATATGGCGTTCAATCTGCTTCACAACACCGTGACCACCGGCAATATTCACAGCGTCGATACGTTTGGCTTGCTTCGGGATAAGGCGGCGCTCGACATCTTTTTGACGGAGGATCGAGCTCACTTTCAGGCGATCTGGCTGGTGCCTAGGGGAACCCGGTATCGCGACCTGGCACATGAATTCATCAATCAATTCGCCAGCGCCGAGTTTCAGAAGGAATACGCCGCGGCCGGCTTTCCGAGCCCGATTCCCGGCGTGGCCGCGGAGCAGGCCCGCAGGGATCCGCTGTGGGCGCGCGTCAATCCGCACACGGATTCCGACTTCGCGAAACTTCATTACTATCCGTACGACGCCTACCTTCGGCACTGGGACCATATGACGACCCGGTGGGCACAAGAGGTCCTGGTCTAGGACCGCCGCTATGATCGAATTCCTCGGTTTGAGCAAAAGCTTCGGAATGGTCCACGCCTTGGCGGACGTTTCGCTCCGCGTGGGTGACGGAGAATTTCTGGCGGTACTCGGCCCTTCCGGATGCGGCAAATCGACTCTGCTGCGAATCGCCGGAGGTTATGAATCCGCCGACAGCGGCCGTGTCCTGGTCAACGATCGCGAGGTCACCGGCTTGCCGCCGGAAGCGCGCAACATGGGAATGGTGTTCCAGAACTATGCGTTGTTTCCACATATGACCGTTCTCCAGAATGTGGAATTCGGTCTGCGAATGCGAAAACTGGGCGCGAAAGCGCGGAAGGAGCAGGCACTGGCGATGTTGGATGCGGTCGGACTCGCTGGTGTGGACGGCCGGAAGCCGTCTGAACTCTCCGGCGGCCAACAGCAGCGCGTGGCACTCGCTCGAACGCTGGTGATCCAGCCGGACGTTCTGCTGCTCGACGAACCGCTGGCGAACCTGGATCGAAATGTCAGGCTGCGGATGCGCGACGAGTTGCACGCTCTCCAGCGGCGGCTCAGGATCACCACGCTTTTAGTGACCCACGATCAGGAAGAAGCCTTGGCGCTGGCCGACCGAATTTCGATTATCAACGCGGGCAGGATCGAGCAAACTGGAACCGCCCTCGATCTTTGTTTGCGGCCTTCCACCGGCTTTGTATCGGAGTTCCTCGGATTGTGACGAACCAGGGCCGCGCGCCATCGAAGTGGCTGATCGCTCCAGCGGCAATGCTGTGGCTCTTAGGAGTCGCGGTCCCCCTGGCGTACGTATTGCGAATGAGTCTGTACTCTCGCGGTAACGTAGCGGGCCCGCATCGCTACGACACGCTGTTCTTTGTGCCGGGAACCTGGTCGCTCCATAGTTTTGCGAACGTGCTGAGCAGCGGCTTCTACCTCCGCCTGTTCGGATTCACCATTCTCTTATCTCTGGTGGTGACGGCGCTTACGATGGTGTGCGGCTATATCCTCGGGTACTCGGTGTATCGAGCGTCGCCGCGCCGCAAGATTGTGCTGATCCTGCTGATCGCGCTGCCGAAATTCACGAACATCCTTGTTTTCGTGTACGGCGTGAAAATGATTTTCGGCGCGAACGGCTTCTGGCCTGTGGTCGCCGGCGAAGTGCTCCTGCTGGTTCCCTATGCCGCGCTGACGATTGCCGCGGCGTTGGAAGCGGTTCCCTATCACTTGGCGGAAGCGGCTCGCGGATTGGGAGCATCCGCATCGTCCGCTTTCTGGCGGGTCACTTTCCCGCTCAGCTTTCCCGGCGTCGCGGCGGCCGCGGTGCTGACGGTGCTGTGGAGCATGAGCGCTTTTCTCGGTCCGTATTTGTTGGGACAGCCAGCCCAATACACGGTCGCCGTCGAAATCGACCGGCAGATTCATCAGGACCTGGACTGGACGCTCGCCGCCGCGCTCAATGTCTTGCTGATGGCTTTGCTTGCAACCGGCGGATACGCGCTGACGGCGATGCGGCGGAGGTTTGCATGACGATACTGGCACGCATTCTCCTGGCGATCTTGCTTTGGCCGCTGGCCATGTCGGTATGGGTCTCGTTCACGCCTTCGCGCTACCTGCAAGGTCCGGTTCGCGAATGGTCCCTCCAGTGGTATCGGGAATTTTTCAGCGGACCGGTTTGGATGGACGCACTGCTCAACAGCCTGGGCACCGCCGCTCTCTCCGCCTCCCTATCGATCCTGATTGCCCTGCCTGCCGGATTGTTAATGGCGCGGAGTCGATTTCGGGGAAAGGCGTTTGTCGAAGGCGCGCTCTTGTTACCCCTGGTGCTGCCGGGTGTCGCGCTGGCTGTGGGTATGCTCGCGGTGGTTCGATCGACTCCCTTGTGGGGAAGCCAGTTCAGTCTCGCGGTCGGCCACTCCGTGCTCTCGATGCCAGTAGCATTTCTGGTGTTGCGCGCGACGATTCAACAAGTGGATCCCGCGCTCGAAGCCGTCGCGCGCGGACTCGGCGCGGGACCGTTACAAGTATTCCGATTTGTCACGTTACCCCTGATAGCGCCCGGCGTGCTCGCCAGCGCATTGTTTGCGACCGTCATGTCGCTGAACGAAGTGACGATTTCTTTGTTCCTCGCCACACGCTACACGGAAACGCTTCCACGTGTCATTTGGCCCAACTTGCGATTTGCGATCACGCCCCTCGTGGCCGCGGCTTCGACCGTTCTCCTGGCCATCTCGCTGCCCGCCTTGATCGGCGCGGGATGGTGGTTGCGCCCCCGTCGGGCAAATCGGTAATTCCAGAAATAGCGCGCCATTTCGCGAGCAGATAGCGGCGATCCGCCTTACGAAACGCACTCGTTTTCTTCGCGCACACTGAAACCGCCGCCTCAGTAAAAATCTCCGGCGAATTACGCAACCAATCGGGCGTCAATTTCGTCACTTACAGACGGTCGGCCCGCGCCGCTGCGTTTCCTGGAACACTTGGTAAGGAGAACAACATGATCGACCAGACAGCCACGGTTCAACTTCTTGAGGAAGTGCAGAGCTTGGGCCTGCTGAAAGCGGAAGAAGTGGAGGAGGTCAAGAACACGATGCTGTCTTGCCACCCCTTCGCCGATGCCGTCCGCCTCGCCGAGACCATGCATCTCAACATCAAGGTCGATAACATCGACTGCATCCCGGCGGAATTTTTGGCGCAACGCAACGCGCGCGAGGAAAATGCGAAGGAAGGCTACACCAAATGGGTTTTCCCCGGTGGCGTCAACGTCATTCTCTCGGCAATCAACATCTCGCAGGATGACTTGTTGGAAGCGAACTCCGGAGAAGTGAAGGCCAAGCCCTTCCTCGATCACGTCGGCATCGACTTACGCGAGGAGAAGCCGGAAGTGCGCAACCTGTTCGATGCGATTCCATATCTCGCAACACGCCAGGGCTGGGCGTACGCGTCGCAGGGCGCGCCAGGGAAACCCGTGTTCTGTTGCCACGTTCAAGTCGCCGCGAAACACTGGGCCTATCCCAGGAACAGCAAGACGGGCCTCTCGATTCCGCTCGAATTCGCCTACGGACCGCTGGTGATCAACCAGCATTCGAGTGGCTGCGACTTGCGGCCCGCCGATCCGACAACCATCCCGGAAGGCGCCGCGGTCAGTCATTGCGGCGCATAAGGGCCGGTGGCTGTCTGTTGCCGCGAAATGCGGATCCGCTTCCGCTGTTCATCATTCATCACAAAGCGTCGAGCATCAAAGCGTCGAGCCATGCGCCGGCAAAGCGTCCAGCCGTGTGCCGGATCGCGAATGTGTCCGCCGAGGTTGATATTTGCCTAAACTAACCAAGCAAATCCGGCTGAACGCACTCGAGATGAATTGCGTCGGAGGAACGCCGGGTTTGTGGCTCCATCCGGACGACCAGACCCTCGGATACAACACGCTCAAATACTGGACCGACATGGCCCAGCTCCTCGAACGCGGCTGCTTCGATTCGATCTTCATCGCGGATATTTTCGGCGTGTACGACGTGTATGGCGGCAATGCGAACGCGGGGTTTCGCAACGCCGTCGAATTTCCGGTGAACGATCCGTTCATGCTGGTGCCCGCCATGGCGATGGTCACCAAACACCTCGGCTTCGGCATCACAGGAACTCCGACGTACGAACCTCCCTACAGCTTCGCGCGCCGTCTCTCGACGCTCGATCATCTGACCAACGGACGCCTGGCGTGGAACATCGTTACCGGCTATCTCGACAGCGCGGCGAAGGCCTTCGGCCGTACCTCGCAACTTCCTCATGATGAGCGCTACACGATGGTCGGAGAATTCATGGAGGTCGTCTACAAGCTGTGGGAGGGCAGTTGGGAAAACGACGCCGTCCGGCGCGACAAAGTGAATCGGATTTTTGCCGATCCGGAAAAAATCCACAAGGTCCACCACGCCGGAAAGTATTTCCAGATGGAGGGCTATCATCTTTGCGAGCCTTCACCACAGCGGACGCCCATTCTGTTCCAGGCGGGGTCGTCCAACATGGGTCGGCAGTTCGCCGCGCAGCACGCGGAATGTGTGTTTATCTCGGGCCGGAATCAGAAAGCGGTCCGTGAAACCGTGGCCGATTTGCGCGGCCGCGCGGCGGCGTTGGGTCGCGACCCGGCGAGCCTCATCATCTTCGCGGCCCTGGTCATCATTGCGGACGAAACCGATTCCGCCGCGGAAGCGAAGCTCGCCAGTTATCAGCAATACGTCGCCACGGAAGGCATGCTCGCGCTGCTGAGCGGCTACCTCGGTATGGATCTGGCGAGCCGCGACCTGGACGAGCCGCTCCGGGTCGAAGACGTGAACGCGATCCAAAGCTCCGCCGAGCGCCTGCGGCGCGAGGATCCCAACCGCGTATGGACGCTGCGAGACGCGGTCAATCGCTTTGGAGTCGCCGGCACGAAACCATCGCTAGTTGGCTCGCCGAAGAAGATCGCAGACGGCCTGATCGAGATGATGGCAGAGACCGACATCGACGGCTTCAACGTCGAATACATCGTGAGCCCCGGAGATTTCGAAGCGGTAGTGAATCTGGTTGTACCGGAACTTCAGCGTCGCGGCGTCTTCAAGACCAGCTACGAAGAAGGTACCCTGCGCGAGAAGCTCTACGGCAAAGGACAGCGTCACCTTCGTGATGATCATCCTGGCTCACGCTTTCGTTTCGCCAGGCCGTAATTTCCCGGCCCTCTCTCCCCTCCGCTTCCAAACAGTGCCGGTCCTCGAACGGGAAGGACGTACCAGGGAGGCGGGTTAGGGCTCTTCGTTGTCGCCTTTGACGAAGTAGGGTTCCATGTCTTGATACTCCAGGATCTGCACGGTCGCCTCGCTTGGACCGTTGCCCTCGGCAATGTTCAGGAACGCCTGCTCCGACTGCGCCACCATCGCACGCGCGAGGTCGTTCTTGTGGATCGAGTGGTATTTGGACGGCATGGCCCATTGCAGCAGTGGCATGACGTATCCAAAGAAGCCGGGCGTGTTGGAGTTACCGAGAATGACCGCGGGACGGTACAACCCGAGGAAGTCGAACTGGACGGACTCGACAGCCTTCTCCTTCTCGCCGATGATCCTCGCGTACTGCGCTCTGGCCTTGGGGTCCGCGCCCGCCGCTGTCATGACGCCACACACACGTGCGCCTCCAGCCTTGGCGGCGCGGCAAAACGCCTGTGGGTAATCGATTTCGATCTTTCGCACTTCTTCCTCGGCCATCTTTGCGCTGCCTTTGCCAACGCCGAACGCGGCGAGCGCGACGTCGACTCCTCGGGCATGTGGCGCAACCTCTCGCTCCAGCCGGTCCATGCTGACCACCACCTCGACGACCTTGGGGTCGGCGAAGGCGTCTGTCTTACGCCGCGATACGATCACGACTTTCCTGCACAGCGGGTTCCTGATCAGTAGCTGGACGATGCGACCACCCACGTTCCCCGACGCGCCGAGTACGATCGCCGAGTACTGCGTCTCACCCAATGGCTCCGCCTCCATTCCGTCATGATCGCGCAACTGCCCGGCGGCGTGCACCGGGAAGTTGGAAGTAGTTTTACTCGATGTGGCAGGCGGCCGCGCGGCTTAGGAGGAGGGCGCGTTCGCGGGCGTTTTGGGTGAGAGCGGCGGCGTGTTCGAAGTGGTGTCGGGCTTCTGCGGGGCGGTTTAATTTGAGGAGGAGGTCGGCGCGGACACTGGGCAGCAGGTGGTAGCGGTCGAGCGATGGGTCAGTGGCGAGGGCTTCTACGAGGTCGAGGGCGGCCTGAGGGCCTTCGACCATGGAGACCGCCACAGCTCGGTTGAGCTCGATGACCGGCGATGGGGTTAGGTGGGCGAGTTCGGTGTAGAGGGATACGATGCGGGGCCAGTCGGTCGCTTCGGGAGTACGGGCTCGCGCGTGGCATGCGGCGATCTCGGCTTGCAGGAGGTAGGGGCCTCCGAGTTTGCCGATCTTGTGGGCGCGGTCGATGGCGGTGAGGCCTCGGTGGATGAGGAAGAGGTCCCGTGAGCTCGGTGTTGATCGAGCAGGAGGATGGGTTCCCCGGTGGCACCAATGCGCGCTCGCGCGCGAGAGGCCTGGATCTCCATGAGGCCGACCAGCCCGTGGACCTCGGGTTCGTTGGGTGTGAGTTCGGCGAGGATGCGGCCAAGGCGGAGGGCGTCTTCGCAAAGAGCGGGACGGATGAAGTCGTCGCCGGCGGTGGCGGAGTAGCCCTCATTAAAGATCAGGTAGATGACCTCGAGGACGGAGGAGAGGCGAGCGGCTAGCTCGAGGCCCCGCGGGACTTCGAAGGGGATGTGTTTTTCGGTGAGGATGCGTTTGGCGCGGACGATGCGCTGGGCGATAGTGGGTTCGGGTGTGAGGAAAGCGCGGGCGATCTCGTGGGTGGTAAGACCGCCGAGCAGGCGGAGGGTTAAGGCGGCGCGGGACTCGGTCGACAGGATGGGGTGGCAGGAGATGAAGACGAGCCGGAGCAAGTCGTCGCCAATGGGATCGTCGAGGTTGGAGGTGAGATCGGGCACGGTCTGCTCGAGTGTGGCTAGGTCGCGGGCCAGGTCTTGGTATTTGCGCTCGGCGACGGCGTTGCGGCGGAACAGATCGATGGCGCGGCGTTTGGCGGTGGCGGTAAGCCAGGCGCCGGGATTTTCCGGAACGCCGGAATGCGGCCACTGCGCAAGGGCGGCCAGGAGGGCCTCCTGGGCGAGGTCTTCGGCCAGGCCGACGTCGCGGGTGAGGCGGGTGAGCCCGGCGATGACGCGGGCGGACTCGATGCGCCAGACGGCTTCGATCGTGCGGTGTAGATCGGTAGCGGACACTGCTACCGATCACACCAGCTTTGGATACGTCGACGCAAGAGCGGCTATTTGTTCGCCGTCTGATTTGGCAGCTCAGCGCGGAGGCGTTCTTTGCGCTGGATCTGCTCGTCGGACAGGATGGGGGCAAAGTCTTCCATCTCAAAGATCTGGCGGATCTCAACTTCGTACTCGCCGGGGTTGCAGTTGGGACTGCGCTTGACCCACTCGATGGCCTCTTCGCGGGACTTGACCTGCAAAATCGAGAAGCCGGCGATAAGCTCCTTCGTTTCGGTGAAGGGGCCGTCGACGACCGTACGAGACTTGCCGGAGAACTTGACTCGTGCTCCTTTGGAGGTCGGATGGAGGCCATCGAGGGCGAGCAGGACGCCGGCCTTAATGAGTTCTTCGTTGTATTTACCCATGTCTGCCATGAGTTGTGGATCGGGAAGTGCGCCGTCTTGTTCGGATTCTTTCGACGCTTTAACGATGACCATGAATCGCATTTTATTTGTCCTCTCTGAATTGGGATGAATGTGGAACAGTCGCGGCTGATTTGGCGGCGTTAGGTGGGAGCGGCTCCCACGGATTGGGCGGCTGGTAGATGTATAGAAATCGCATCGCATCTTCTTTCTTTGTTGGAGCATATTTGCTGGCTCTATAGATACGTCGTAGGAGATGTGGGGAAATCGACAGCGTGTAGCGATTATTTTTGGATGGATTAGGGCCGGGCACTCAGATGAAGCCGGGAACTTTCATAAACCGCCGCACGCTTCACAAACAAAAGCCTTACGGGCAAATGGCTTCGTTTTGAAATCGCGAATTGTTAAGTGGCCCAGGCCTCCGGCCCGTGCGCAAGGAAAAAGGCGGCGGGCCGAAGCCTGCCGCCTTTTTTTGTTTTCCCGCCCTCTCGGGCGGGGTTGTAACGCGGTCGCTAACGACTAGAAGTCGTAGCGGAGGGCCATCTGCATGGTACGCGTGGTGCCGCCGATCGTTGACGCGAACTTGCCGAAGGTGCTCGGCAGGTTCAGGTTGACGGCCGGAGTGGCGAACGCGGCATGGTTCGGAAGGTTGTAGGCTTCCGCGCGGAACGTGATTCCGTGGTTTTCGGTGATCTTGAACTTCTTGATCAACGACATGTCGAGGTTGGTGAAGACCGGTCCGCGGAAGGCGTTGCGGCCGGAGTTGCCGATGGAGCCGGCAGCGACGTTCTGGTTGAAGCGGGCGATTTCGTCCGCGCTGAACAGATACACGCCGTTGCCGCGCTTGTCGAGGCCGCCGATGGTGCGATCACCCGAGAAGTCGACGAAGGCTGCGTTGGCACTCGGCCCCGTCGCACGCTGCGACGTCACCGTGAACACGGTGCCGCTTTGTGCGATGAAGAGAGCGCCGATATCCCATCCGCCGATGAGCGTATCCGCCCAACGAGGAATGTCGCCGAGGAACTTCTTGCCCTTTCCGACCGGAGGAGTGAAGGACAGAGTCGCGTTCAACGATTGCGGTTTGTCGAAATCGCCGCGCGCCTTGTTTAAACCGAGGTTAAAGCTGTCGATCGGAGACGTGAAGCCGTTGCCTTCCGCGGTAATGTTGTCGAGCGAGTGGCTCCAGGTGTAGTTGACGGACGTGCGGACCATACCGGTCTGACGGCGGATGCTGAGCTGCATGGCATCGTAGTAGCTACGGCCATCGTTCGAGCCGTACACGAAGGTACCGAACTGCGGATAGTTCTTCAGATAGAACTGATTCAAGCCGGCGTTGGCGTACTTCGCGTTCTGGTTGACGTCAACCGACGACGCCGCGGTTCCCACGGCACCGGTCGAGACGGTCGTCGCTCCACCGACGCCAGTGATGGCAGCGGCCGGAGTTCCGAACATCTTGACAAGGTTGTTGGTCGCAGAAGGAGCCGCGCCGCTAGCCTGGAAGGCCTGCAATTCTTTGAAGTCTCCGAGGAAGCCTTCGTAGATGCGCGACTGATTCAAGTTGTAGTTCAGGAACAACTTCACGCCGCGCTGTCCGACGTAACCGGCTTCGAACACCGTATTATGCGCGACTTCGCGCTGGATGGAGAGGCCGTACTGGTGCACATAGCCGGAGCGCAGGTTGGGGTTGAAAACCACAACGGCGGTCTGGCGGTTGGTCACGGGCAGGGTCAGGACCGGCGCGCCGGGAATTGCCGGAGCCGACGGGTTGTCGCGGAGCCGAACGTCGGTGTTGCCGGCGGAGTTCGGCAGGGTGGTTCCGGAGAACACGAAGCCTGGAGTGTTGCCGTCGGCCAAGCTGACGGTGGCGCCGATATTGCGATCGTAATAGATACCGTAGTTTCCCCGTACCGCCATCTTGCCGTCGCCCTTCACGTCCCACGCGAAGCCGAAGCGAGGCGCGATGTTGTTGAAGTCGGTCGGAGCGTAGGTGTTGGTCTTCACCACGGTCAGGTTCGAATCCCTGTAGCCGAAGCCGAGCTGGCCGACTTTGTCCAGCGTGCCCTGCAGCGAGTTCTTTTCGTGCGGAGCATTATAGATGTCGTAGCGGAGACCGATGTTGAAGGTCAGGTTACGGCGCACCTTCCAGTCGTCCTGGACAAAGTAGCCCTGTTCCCACAGCGTGAAGTCGCGCTGGCGGGTGGTGCCGCCGGGCAGGAACTTGGTCAGATCGCTGTTGAAAGTCTGGGCGACGAGGTCGACGCGGCCGAGCAATTCGTTGTAGAGGTTCTCGAAATTGGTGCGGTTGGTCGAGGAAAGGCCGGCGGGTCCGACGGAGGCCGACGGCGTGTTGCCGTTTAAGCTGCGGCTGAAGGTGATGTTGGGATAGATACCGCCATCGTTGTAGCCGGTTTGCAGGGTGTGGCGGAGGTTGACACCGGCCTTGATGGTGTGGGCGCCCTTGATTTTCGTCAAGTTGTCGGTCCACTCGTTCACCGGGGAGTTGCGTCCCTGGCTGAACCCGGTTTGCAGCGGATCGGTGTAGTCGTTCGAGAGGATCATCGGTCCGGCCACGCGGGGGCGGAAGAAGACGACCGACGCGCTTTGGTGACCGGTTCGGAATTCGTTAACGGTGGTCGGCGTGAGGTTCCAGTCGGATCCGGCCGAGAAGCCCCAACGCGTGCCGCCCTGGGTTCCAGAGGGCTGACCAGGGAACGTCGAGTCCACGTTGTTCAAAGCGTCAAAGGAGGTGGTCGTGAAGTAGCTCCAGCGCAGAAAAACGTGGTGGTTGGGCGTGATGTTGTGATCGCCCTTGGCGGTCCACTGCTGATTCGACGCCGGCGTCGGGTTGTTGAAGCGGTAGCCGGCCAGGTTCAAACCGTCGCCGAGGTCCGTGTTGTTCGGCAGCGGTAGCAGGTCGATTGACTGCGCTTTCACGGTCGGATCGATACCCAGCTTACGGGGGTCGTTCGCGACGATATCGTAGCTCTGAATGGCGCCACTGGCGTCCTTATAGCGGAAGATGCCGGCGCGCGCTTGTGCGGTGAGCACGGTGCGGTTGCGGACGGTTTCCTGCAGCGTTTTCTGGCGCTGAAGGTTGAAGAAGAAGAAGGTCTTGTTTTTAATAACCGGTCCGCTGATGGAACCGCCGTAGGTGTTCTGAATGAACTTCGGCACCTTGCCGCCGGACTGGTTGTTGAAGAAGTCATTGGCGTTGAGGGCGGTGTTGCGGAGGTATTCGAAAAGGTTGCCGTGGAACTGGTTGCCGCCCGAACGGGTGATCAGTTCGACTTGGCCCCCGGCGCTGCGGCCGTATTCCGCCTTACCAGCGGTGGTGACGACGCGGAACTCACCGATCGAATCGGTGTTGTTCGCGGTCAACGAGAGACCGAGGCGCGGAACCAGCGAGTCGTTGACGTCGATGCCGTCGAGGGTCGAGTTGTTCGAACCCTGGCGATTGCCGTTGACGTGAGAGAACGTCGTATCGCCGGGATTTACCTGGACGCCGGGTTGGAAGGCCGAGAGGCCGATGGGCGAACGTCCCAGCTGCGGAAGCGTATCGATGTCCTTCATGTTGATGGCGCGTGACACCTGCGAGTCCGTGGTCTGGACGCTGACGGTGTTGGCCTGAACTTCCACGCTTTCCGTCGTCTGACCCACTTCGAGCTTGATGGTCTGCGCGAACACCAAGCCGACGTTCAACTCAATATTGTCGAGGACGGCCTTGCGGAAGCCTTGCGCTTCGACGGTGAGGTTATAGGTGCCGGGCTGCAGCGACGGGAACGAGAAGCTTCCCGATCCGTCGGCTCGCGCTTCTGCGCGGCTTTGCGTTTTGACATTGACTGCCGTCACCCTCGCGGAAGGAATGATGGCGCCGGTCTGATCCTGTACCGTGCCCTCGATGCGGGCCGACGCCACCTGACCAAACATGGACGTGGCCAGGAGGGCCGTTAGAGTGAGTGCGGAACACACTCGCTGGATGAACATTTCGTATCTCCTTTTCCTCAAAGCAAACTCTCTGCACCTGGCGAACGATCCACCAGATCACTGACCTTCCCCGCACCGGCGTTCGCCCAGAGACGATCGGGCTCGGGCTCACGCGGAAACTTGATTCGTCGAAGAAGGAAAAGAAGCAATCTCATCCGTCTTTTTGAGACGAAAGAAAAGCAGCTAGTCGGCCAGCAGCGTGCGCCCCGGACCCGGACCAATAACCCTTCCCCTTAGACAACGAACCTCTATTACCGCGAGTACAAACCCACACGAAAACGTTTCGCCCACGTTCTGAAACACGAGTAGCGCGCGTTCCTCAACTTGCCGTGTGAGTCCCCGAAAAATCAGATATAGCTTTAGTAAGCGGACCCCAACAGACTTTGGGTTAGGTGTAACATATTTGAAATGCCAAATGCAAGCTCCGCTGCCGGCGAGTGGGTCCAAAGCAGGGGTGGAAGGGTCCTTCCTGGTGATCTTTGGTCCCTGGTGTGTGATGAAAAGAGAAGGCTTACGGGCTAAGTTTAAATCCGTCTAAGCCGATGGAGATTGATTTTCAATCGATGTAACGAGTCGGGGCCACCCTGCATGGGCTATCCTGCAAAGGACGCCTTTCCCTTCATGCTGACTCGCCGAAGTTTCACCTCCACGCTGGCCGCGACTTCCCTGCTGCGCGCGGCCGGAACGGAGCGGCCGAACGTCCTGTGGATTTCCTGCGAGGATATCGGACCGCATCTCGGCTGTTATGGCGACCGCTACGCGGACACGCCCAACCTCGACCGGTTGGCTGCGCTTGGACAGAGGTATTCCTGCGCATGGTCGAACGCGCCGGTCTGCGCTCCGGCGCGAACTGCGATTATCAGCGGACTGTATCCAACGTCTACTGGCAGCGAGCACATGCGATCGAAGACCCGGCTGCCTCGCGGGATGCGGATGTTTCCGCAATACATGCGGGAAGCCGGGTATTACGCGTCGAACAACGCGAAAGAGGATTACAACCTCGAGAAGCCGGGTCAGGTCTGGGACGATTCGAGCGTGAAAGCGCACTGGCGGAATCGGGCGAAAGATCAGCCGTTCTTCGCGGTGTTCAACCTCGGCATCACGCACGAAAGCCAGATCTGGACGCGTCCGCGGACGGGCCAGCACGATCCGGCCAAGGCGCGGGTTCCGGCGTATCACCCTGATTCACCCGAGATTCGGGAGGATTGGGCGCAGTATTACGACAACATCACCACCATGGATTCGCAGGCGGCGAAGTTGCTGGCGGATCTCGAAAGCGACCGGCTGTCGGAGTCGACCATCGTATTCTTCTGGGCCGATTACGGGTCCGGGATGCCGCGCAGCAAGCGGTTTCCCTACAACTCCGGCTTACAGGTTCCGCTGGTGGTGCACGTGCCGGAGAAGTGGCGGACGCACTGCGGAGCGGCATATCGGGCAGGGTCGGTGTCGGACCGGATGGTGAGCTTCGTCGATTTCGCGCCCACGATGCTGAGCGTGGCGGGCGTTCCTGTTCCGGCGCATTTCCATGGTTCGGCGTTTCTGGGACCTGTTACCGGGCCGGCCCCGAAATATCTACACGGATTCCGGGGCCGGATAGACGAGCGGTACGACATGATGCGGTCGGTGCGCGACCGGAAGTATGTGTACATCCGGAATTACATGCCGCATCGCAGTTACGGCGCGCGGATCGATTACATGTTTCAGACGGCGACGACGCGGGCGTGGAAGAAACAGTACGACGCGGGAACTCTGGCGCCTCCGAAGACGTATTTTTGGGAGAACAAGCCGGTCGAGGAGTTGAACGATCTCGAGGCGGATCCGGATGAAGTGCGCAACCTGGCACCGCTCGAGGAGTATCGCGAAACGCTGGATCGAATGTTTGCCGAACAGCAGCGCCATGCGGCGGCGATCCGCGATGTGGGGTACTTGCCGGAGAGCGAAATGCATCGGCGGGCGGCCGCGGATTCAAGCGCCCCGACTCCGTTCGAGATGGGCAACGACGACACGCGATATCCGTTGAAGGCGATCATGGCGGCGGCCGAACAGGCGGCGTCGCGCTGCAGTTGGGAACCGGACTTCGCGAATGCGGATCCGGCGATCCGCTATTGGATGGCGATCGGCTGCGCGGTCCGCGCGATGGCGCCGCCGGTGAGCATGTTGAAGGATTCATCGCCGGAAGTCCGGATCGCAGCGGCGGAAGCGATCGCTCGGTTCGGTCGCGAAGAAGACCTGCGGGCAGCGCTGGAGGTTCTGGGGGCGCTGGCGGATCCGAAAGATCCGATGGTCGCGCTGCTCGCTTTGCAATCGATTGATGCGATCGGCAAGAAGGCGCTGCCGCTGAAAAGCAAGCTCGTGATTCCGGCTCCGCGCGCTGTGGCGATGGAGGCGAATTTCGATAAGCTGATCGGCGACCTGGCGCGGCAGATTCAGGCGAAGCTGAGCGCGGCGTAGAGCGGCTGCTATGATGTCGGTTTCCGTGCTGGTTCCAATCGAATGATCGGCGAAATCATCGACTTGAAATACCGGATCGACCGCCAGCTTGGAGCCGGCGGCATGGGGAACGTGTACCTGGCGACCCACCTGGGCACGACGCGCCTGGTTGCCGTGAAGGTGATCGCGCCGAAGTGGGCCCGCGATCCTCAGTTTCTGGCACGCTTCCAGCGTGAAGCGCAAGCCTGCGGCCGGTTGCGGCATCCGAATATCGTCAACGTCACCGACTTCGGAATCGGCAAGAGTGGCGCGGTCGACATTCCGTATCTCGTCATGGAATATCTGGATGGCCACACGCTGTCCGAATTTCAGAAAGAGAACAAGAACATTCCGCTGACGACGGTTGCGGATATTCTCGATCAGATCGCGCTCGCTCTCGCCGAGGCCCACAAATTAGGCATCGTCCATCGTGATTTGAAGCCGGACAACATTTGGCTCGAGCCGAACGGGCGCGGCGGTTTTACGGTGAAAGTCCTCGATTTTGGCGTGGCAAAAATGAACATGCCGGGCGGCTGGGCGGCGCCCGATACCGACAACACGCCGACTCTGACGAGCGCCGGCACAATGCTGCACCGGGTGCCCTCGAGCGTAAGTGATGTAAATTCGCTGGCCGCGAATCGCAGCATCGCCGAGGACATGGAAACTGTCGTCGAGCCGACTCCGGCTCCTGTGCCGAAAAAACCGTCGCTCAACACGACGAACGCCTCGAAAACGCGCGCCGAAGAGTTGGACACGGTGGCAATCGCTTCGACGCCGTCACAGTCGAGTGGGTTGCGATCCGGGTCAGGCTCTCAATTTTTGGATAGCAGCGAAGGCGCGAAAACCATGCCGGGCAGCCTGCTCGGAACGCCCGCCTACATGTCGCCCGAACAGGCCTTTGGGCGCGAGATCGATTACCGGTCCGACATCTATAGCCTCGCCGTCGTCGCGTATTCGCTGGTGTGCGGACAGCTTCCATTCACGGGCAAGCCGAGCGAGCTGTTCGACTATCACGAATCCGGCGTTCCGCGAGCGCCGCGGGAAATCTGCAAAGTGCCGCAGGATGTTTCGGACACGGTGCTGGCGGGGCTCGAACGAAATCCAAAAAACCGGCCGGCTTCCGCGGTCGAATTCACGCGGCGCTTTCACAATGCGGTGGACGCCGAGTTCTTTTCGCTGCGGCGCTCGAAGGCGTTCATGCTGCAGCACATCGGCCCGTTCATCGTGGTGATGGGGCCGGCGTATGGCGTGGTGCTGGCGATCGAGGCCATGATGCTTTATTTCGGCGGCAAGTATCTGGGGCTGGCCGGGTCCATCGCCGGTATCCTGCTGACCACCGGAATGATTGTATTCGCCGACAACGCGATCCGCGCAGCCGCGACGATGATGGCGGTCGAGGAACAAATCAGCGTCCGCCGATTTCTGGGCGTCCGCGTTTTGTGGAAGCTGATCCGCAAGCTGCCGGCGCTGCTAAAAACACAGATACAGAGTGCTTTTTACTTCGGTCCCGACTGGATTGTCGGCGACTGCTTGTGGCCGACAGTGCAGATTGCGGAAGGCTTGACGGGGCGCGAAGCGGTCTCTCGCTCCCGCCAACTGATGACCGGGCTGCGCTCGGCGGGCCGCGCACTGGCGATCCGCCATCTGGCGCTCGCGGTGTTGACGTTGGCGCAGGTATTTCATTCCGCGACTTCGTACGTGAAGCACTTCAACAACCCCGGGGCCAGCGTCAACGTCCAGATCAATGCCGTATGGTTTCCATGGCTGGCTCTGTTCGCAGCCGCTCCGCTGTTTCTGTATGACCGGACGGCGGCCGACGAACGAGGTCCGTTGCTGCAACTGGACCGGACACCGGAAGTCCGCCTGACCACGCGGGTGCTATCGGTCAGTTCGATGGTGTGGCTAGCAGCGATGGTCGTCTACATCTTCTACGGCACGCTGAAGTCAATGTTCTTCGGGAAATAGCGGCCGCTCAATTCGTTCGCGGTTGTTTTGCGCGGAGAGATCAAACCGAGAGCGCAAGCCGAACTACTTCGCGGCGAAGCGTCGGAAAAAGCTTTCGGGTTTCCATTCCGGCTTTTTGTCCGCATTCGCAACACGCATCGAGAGCTCGATCAGAATGCGATTGAACTTCGCGGCGTCTTCTTTGGCGACCGGCTGATTCAAATCGTCCGACGGAGCGTGATAGCGATTCTTCAACCAATCGGCTTGAATCTGGGCCTCGGGCGAACCTTTGCTGAAGCCGAATTTGAAGGCGAGAGCGGGAATGCCTTTGCTGATAAAACTGTATTGATCGCTGCGGATAAAAGCGTTCCGGTTGGGGTTCTGGTCGGCTTGCACGCCGACTCCGTATTTCTCCGCGGCGGCTTTGACGTCGTCGCCGAGAGTGGATTCGACGAGACCCTGCACTTCAATGGTCTTCAACGGAAACAGCGGCAGAAACATATCCATATTGATGTCGGCGACCATTTTGTCGCGTGGCACAAGAGGGTGTTCGACGGCCCAACGAGAGCCTTGCAGTCCTTTTTCCTCGCCGGTAACCGCAATAAAAAGAATGCTGCGGCGCGGTTTCAGGCCAGCTTCTCGCATCATGCGGGAGATTTCGATGAGGGACGCGATACCGGAGGCATTGTCCATCGCTCCGTTGTAAGTCGAATCGCCGTTGACGGGTTCGCCTTTGCCGATGTGATCGATGTGGGCCGTCATGACGACGTATTCGTTTTTGAGTTTTGGATCGCTGCCGGGCAGGATTCCGGCGATGTTTTGCGACTCGACTTCGCTGTTGGTGGTGGCGACGACGCTGCGGAGACGGGCTCCGATGGCGAAGTGCGGCAGCGGCTTGTCGGCGTCCGCGAGCGCGAGCAGATCTTTGATTTTGTACGGCGCGCTTTGCAGGAACTCGTCGGCGCGGGCCGGATTCAGCGTGACCGCGAATTGGACACCCGCGGTCTCCTCCATCTTCGGATCGGCGGGCGACATCACCGGCATGAAGCGCGCGAGCTTCGAACGTTCCCAGGGAATGTCCATGGACTTCGGATTCGGAATCTCGACCATTCCAATGGCACCGGCCTTTTCGAGTGCCTTCCAGCGTTCGCCGCGCGTCGAGTAATGCGACTTCAGGGCGCCAGGAATGGTGGAGGGGCCGCCGGTGATGTACATGGCGATGCGTCCGCGCAGATCCACATCGGCGAGATCGTTCACTTTGGCTTCCGGAATCACCAAGCCGTGGCCGACGAAGATGACGTCGCCTTCGGCCTTCCCTGCTCCGACGAAACGGAGGTTGAAAGTGGCGGTATCGCCCAGCGTTACGTTTTGCGTCTGGCCGCCGCGGATGATTTCGAGCTTGGATTTCGACTCGTCAATCCGTTTGACGTGAAACGGCACCGGCTGGATGTAGCCCTGCTTGCCGGCGGCCTTGAGGCCGGAGCGTTCGAATTCCTGCGCGACGTATTCGGCGGCCTTCTTGTGACCGGGCGATCCCGTATCGCGGCCTTCTAGGGCGTCGCTCGCGAGAAATTCGATGTGCGACCACCAGCGTTTCGCTTCGGCGGGATAATCGGCGGCGGACACGGCGACGGCGGCAAGAGCGAGCGTGCTGAGGAGACGTTTCATCGAATCTAGTTTCACACGAGCGCCAGTTTCGATGAGAACAACTTCTCGCAAACGTTACACTGAAAGCTTCCATGAGTGTTCGCAAATCGGACGCGCTTGAGTATCATGCTTCAGCGCCGGCTGGTAAGGTTGCCGTCGTCCCCACCAAACCTTGTTTGACGCAGCGCGACTTGTCGCTTGCTTATACGCCCGGCGTTGCCGAGCCGTGCCTCGAAATTTTCCGGGACCCGAACCTGGTTTACGATTACACGGCGAAGGGCAATCTCGTCGCGGTCGTCACCAACGGAACAGCGGTCCTGGGACTCGGAAACATAGGCCCCGCCGCGGGCAAACCGGTGATGGAGGGCAAGGGCGTTCTGTTCAAACGCTTCGCCGACATAGACGTTTTCGATCTCGAACTCAACACCGAAGATCCGAAAGAAGTGATTCGCACCTGCCAGATTCTCGAGCCGACTTTTGGCGGGATCAATCTCGAGGACATCAAGAGTCCGGAATGTTTCGAGATCGAAGAAGAGCTGCGCCGGACGATGAAGATCCCGGTGTTCCACGACGATCAGCACGGCACCGCGATCATCTCCGGAGCCGGTTTGCTGAATGCGCTGGAGCTGACGAATAAAAAGATCGACGAGATCCGGCTGGTGATCTCCGGCGCGGGCGCGAGTGCGATTTCCTGCGCGCGGCACTTCATCAAGCTGGGCGTGAAGCGCGAACATATCATCCTGTGCGATTCGAAGGGCGTGGTTTATAAAGGCCGCACCGAGGGGATGAACAAGTACAAGCTGGAGCTCGCGAACGACACGGCGCTGCGCACGCTCGAAGAGGCTCTGCGCGGCGCGGATGTGTTCTTTGGTTTGAGTGTCGCGAACTGCGTGACGCCCGACATGCTGATGCCGATGGCGGCGCGGCCGATCATTTTCGCGCTGGCGAATCCGGATCCGGAAATTCCGTATCATCTCGCAAAGCAAGCCCGGCCCGACGCGATCGTCGCCACCGGGCGCAGCGATTATCCCAACCAGGTGAACAACGTCCTGGGCTTCCCGTTCATCTTCCGCGGAGCGCTGGATGTGCGGGCAACGACGATCACCGACGAGATGAAACTGGCGGCCACGCGCGCGCTGGCTGATCTCGCGAAGGAAGACGTACCGGATTCGGTACGCCGCGCCTACGGCAACGAAAACATGCAATTTGGGCCGGAATACATCATTCCGTCGCCATTCGATCCGCGCGTCCTGCTGTGGGAAGCGACCGCGGTGGCGAAGGCGGCGATGGAATCCGGCGTCGCGCAGAAGCCGGTAGACCTGGCGAAATATCGAGAGCAGCTGGAAAAACGCCTGGGCCGCGCGCATGAAGTGATGCGCATCATCATTCACAAGGCGAAGTTGGCTCCGAAGCGCGTGGTGTTTCCGGAAGGCGAGGAACGCAAGATTCTGCGAGCGGCGCAGATTCTGATTGACGAGAACATCGCGCAGCCTATCCTCCTTGGCAATCGCGAAATCATCGAGCGGGAAATCGCGGAGCTACAGCTCGATCTGCCGGGCGTCACGATCATCGAGCCATCGACGTCACCCGATTTGCCGGTCTACATTCAGCGCTACTTCGAACTTCGTCAGCGCAAGGGCGTCACCCGGAGCGAAGCGGTGGAGCAGCTGAAGAACCACACATTGTTCGGGTCGCTGATGGTCGAAGCCGGCCATGCCGACGCTTTGATCGGAGGGTTGACACAGCACTATCCGGAGGTGATTCGGCCGGCTCTGCAGGTGATTCCAGTGCGCGAAGGATCGAAGCGCGTGGCTGGCATCTATCTTCTGATTACGGCGCGCGGCGAGCTGTTCTTCCTCGCCGACGCGACGGTCAACATCGAGCCCACGTCTGAAGACTTGGCCGAAATTGCGATCCATGCGGCGTCGGCCGCCCGGCGTTTCGATGTGGTGCCGCGGGTCGCGATGTTGTCGTTCTCGAACTTCGGTTCGACCCGCCATCCGCTTGCCGACAAGGTGCGAAGGGCGGTCGAGATCGTTCGATTGCGCGAGCCGGGTTTGATGATCGACGGCGAAATGCAGGCGGATACCGCGGTGAATCCGGAGATTCTGGCCGCCGACTATCCGTTCAGCGCGCTCAAGAGCGCGGCCAATGTGCTGGTGTTTCCGAATCTCGAAGCCGGCAACGTCGCCTATAAATTGTTAGGCCGGATCGGCGGCTGCGAGACCATCGGACCCATCTTGATGGGCCTTTCTAAGCCAGTTCACGTGTTGCAGCGCGGCGCGGAAGTTTCGGATATCGTCAACATCGCGGCGGTCGCCGTGGTGGACGCGCAGCAGGTGTATTAGCGCGGCGGCGTGGAACCTCGCGGCACGGGCGGCGGCAAAACCGGGTTTCACCCTGCGCATTGCTCCGTTGAAGTTGGAGCTTTCAAGATGAAATAATCGAGCGAAGCTTTGCGCGTATGACACGCCCATGAAAATTACGAGACATCCTGGCGGCCTTTTCGTGCGATTGCCGGGAAACTATTTCGTCGGCGGATTGCTGATCGTGTTTGGATTGCTTGCCGGTTTTTTTATGTTGGACGATTTCGGGAATCTGACGACGGGACAGCAAGGAATGAACGAAGCGATCACGCTTGGGTTCCTTCTCGGCGGGATCTGGGTCGTGCTTCCGGTGACGATCGTGGTGGGAATTCGCGAAGGGGTGCTGCAAATCCGGCGCGGACTCGGCACGGTGTATTACAAGCGGAATTATCTTTTGGCCGACATTCAGAAGTTGATGGCGGAATCGGCGACCGGGAAGGTGGCGATCATTTTCACTTCGAAGCCGATGAAGCGAATCGCGACGGCGCGTCCGCAATCGGACGCGCAGAAGGCAGTCACGATGATCAATGAGATTCTTCGAAATGCCTGGCTGCAAAGCCGGGGCGCGGGTGCTGATCCGGCGGCCGCGGCCGCCGCGCAGCCAAAGAAACCGGCACAGAAAAATCCATCTACGAGACGTGAGCGCAAGGCACGCAGGTTGCCTGACTAGGCGCTGACAGCGGGCGCGGATTGCGTTATCCTTAGAGAGGATGCACGCGAGAAACAAGGCGGAACGCGGAAGGCTGATTACGATCAGCGTCGCCGCGCTGTTTGCCATGCTCGTGATGGGCGCGGCCTCGGCCGAAGCCGCAGGGCATCCCGGCAGTTACACGCGTTCGTTCTCGCGGGTCACGAAACTTGCCGGTACGAAGCTGGTCTCGGCGCGAATCGTATCCTCCCCGGCGCGGACTTCCGCCAACCGGATGGACGCAGTCGCGAAATCGTTGCGGCAGGCCGCTTCGGATTTCGACTACGCGCTGGTCGCGGTTTGTCTGCTGCTCGAAGTCTCGCTGGTGGTGTTTGCGTGGCGCATTCCGTTGCCTACGCTGATCCCGATTGCGATTCGCTCGAACGGGCCCGGCGCCTCTCGCGCTCCACCTTCCTTCTAACTCCTTGCTACTTTTTTGCCGCTGTGCAATGCGGCTTGGTTCCAGACTGATAAGTGCAAATGCGCCTGCAATTCGGCACATTTGTGATGCAAAGAGAAGAGAGACGATATGATCGACGCCGTTCTAGCCAAAATTTTCGGCACCAAGACCGAACGTGAAATCAAAGCTTTAAAGCCGACGCTGGCCGCTATGAATGCCCTGGAGCCGGAGTTTCAAAAGCTAACGGACGAGCAACTCGCCGCCAAAACCATCGAATTCAAGGAACGGCTTGGGAAAGGCGAAACGCTCGAGGATCTGATGGTCGAAGCGTTCGCCGTGTGCCGCGAGGCCGGACGGCGCGTCCTGAACATGCGGCACTTCGACGTGCAGCTGATCGGTGGCATTGTTCTTCATAACGGCAAGATCGCCGAAATGAAAACCGGCGAAGGCAAGACGCTGGTCGCGACGCTGCCGGTGTACTTGAATGCCTTGCTGGGCAAGGGCGTCCACGTGGTTACCGTCAACGACTACCTGGCCAAACGCGACTCCGAATGGATGGGGCGTATCTATAAGTTCCTGGGCCTGACGGTGGGCACGATCGTCCACGATCTGGACGAAGAAGAACGCCAGCAGGCGTACGCGGCCGACATCACCTACGGAACCAACAACGAATTCGGGTTCGACTACCTGCGCGACAACATGAAGTTCCGCATCAGCGATTGCGTCCAGCGCGAGCCCTACTTCGCGATCGTCGATGAAGTCGATTCCATCCTGATCGACGAAGCGCGCACGCCGCTGATCATTTCGGGGCCAAGCGAAGAATCGACCGACAAATATTACAAGGTGAACCGCATTATCCCCAAGCTGATCCGCGGCGAGGTGATCGAGGGCAAGGAGCCAGGCGAGAAATATACGACGGGCGATTACACAGTGGAAGAGAAACATCGATCCGTCGCGTTGACGGAAGAAGGCTTTGACAAGGCCGCCCGGCTGCTGAACGTTCCGAATCTGTACGACATCGAAAACATCGAGTGGAAGCACCACACCGAGCAGGCGCTGAAGGCGCATGTCCTGTTCCACCTCGATCGCGATTACGTCGTGAAGGACGATGAGGTCATCATCGTGGACGAGTTCACGGGCCGCCTGATGCCGGGCCGCCGCTGGTCCGACGGTTTGCACCAGGCGGTCGAAGCCAAAGAAAGCGTGAAGATCCAGCGCGAGAATCAGACGCTGGCGACGATCACGTTCCAGAACTACTTCCGCATGTACAAAAAGCTGGCCGGTATGACCGGTACGGCGGACACGGAAGCGGCGGAATTCGACAAGATCTACAAGCTCGAAGTGACCGGCATTCCAACCAATCGCGTCCTGCAGCGCAAGGAATTTCAGGACGTGGTGTACCGCACCGAGGACGAGAAGTTCCGGAACGCGGCCAAGGAAATCCAAGAGCGGCACGCGCAGGGTCAGCCGGTACTGGTGGGAACCATTTCGGTCGAGAAGTCAGAACGGCTGGGCGGCATCTTAAAAAAGATGGGCGTTCCGCACGTGGTTTTGAACGCCAAGAATCACGAGCGCGAAGCGTTTATCGTCGCGCAGGCCGGGCGCAAAGGTATGGTCACGGTTTCGACCAACATGGCCGGACGTGGCACCGATATTTTGCTGGGAGGCAATCCGGAATTCATCACGAAAGAGGAATTCCGCAAGCAGTCGAAGGATCCGGATTATTACATGACGGCGGTAGTCGGTTCGCCGGAGCGCACGGAATGGGATCAGGTTTTCGCGAAGCATAAAGCGGCGACATCGATCGAGCACGACGAAGTGGTGGGGCTCGGCGGGCTCCACATTATCGGCACCGAGCGCCACGAATCGCGGCGTATCGATAACCAGTTACGCGGCCGCTCCGGACGCCAGGGCGATCCGGGTAGCGCGCGTTTCTACCTTTCGCTGCAGGACGACCTGATGCGCATCTTCGGCGGCCAGCGCATGCAGAACCTGATGCTGCGTTTAGGAATGGAAGAAGATGTGCCGATCGAGAGCAAGCTGATCAGCAAGCGGATCGCGGCTGCGCAGAAAGCTGTTGAAGCGCAGAACTTCGCGTCGCGCAAGCATGTTCTTGAGTACGACGATGTCATGAATAAACAGCGCCACGCTGTTTACGGAATGCGCCGCGCGTTGCTCGAAGGCCAGGAACAAAAGCTAAAGCTGATGGAAATCGTCGAGGGCATTCTCGGTACGTTCATGGAGATGCGTGTTCCGGAACGCGCCCGCACCACCGACTGGGATCTCACCGGCCTGCAGTCCGACGTTCTGACGCAATTCGGCGTGCGCGTCACTCCGGCGGACTACGCGCAAATGAACCGGCGCGAAATCGAGGCTCATATTCTCGGGCAGTTGACCAGCCGTTACGACGAGAAGGAAGCGATGATCGGCCCTGATCTGCTACGGCAAACCGAGCAGATGATCATGCTGAACGTCATCGACAACCAGTGGAAAGATCACCTGCTGTCGATGGACCATCTGAAGGAAGGCATTGGCCTTCGCGGGTACGGCCAGAAGGATCCACTGGTCGAATATAAGAAGGAATCCTTCACGCTGTTCCAGGACATGATGGATCGTATTGAAGACGAGACGATCCGTTATCTGTACTTCCTGCAGCGCGCGGAGAATAACGAAATTCCGCTGCCGTATCCGGACGAATATCCGGAGGACGACGAGGACGGCGGCAGCGAAGCCGAAGAAGCGGAGACGGTGGCGGTGGCCAGCGCGCAAGCCCGGCGCGAGGCGCAGCAATCGGTCGAAAACTTCACGCAGTCGATTCATCGCAAGAAGGAAAAAGAGATGGCCGCGCTGCAATTCATCGGAGGGGAGGCAACGGCGGCTCCGCAGCCGAAGATCGCCGCTCCGAAGGTTGGCCGCAACGATCCGTGTCCGTGCGGCAGCGGGAAAAAATACAAGAAGTGCCACGGCGCGTAGCCGCGCGCACGCGGAGCAAATCCTAGAGGGATACAGCGATGGAATTCAAACCGCTTCGCTTTAACGCTCCGCTGACCCAGTACGAGGCGCAGGCCGAAGCTCTGCTCGATAGCTATGAAGCGGGCGAGGCCGGCGCTTTCGATGTGTTCCGCAACAAGCATCCACGGTTCCTCGACGAACAGATTCCGTGTCTGTCGCCGCAGTCTCCCGACGAGAAGATCAAAGACGCGAACCTTGGCTTCGACGACGCGAAGCTCGCCCTGGCGCGCTGCTACAACTTTCGTGATTGGCTTGCGGTCGCTGAGTACGCCAAGGCGGTTCGCGAAAAGGGGTCGCCTGTTTTTCGCTTTGAGGCCGCCGTCGAAGCCGTTGTTCATGGCGACGTCGAGGCGCTGAAGATGTTGCTCGAAGAGCATCCGGAATTGGTGTCTGCGCGGTCCACTCGCGTAACGAATTTCGATCCTGCGGTGCATCGCGCGACGCTCCTGCACTACGTTGCCGCGAACGGCGTCGAACACTACCGGCAGCTTTCGCCGAAGAATTCGGTGGAGGTGGCCAGGCTGTTGCTCGAAGCCGGTGCTGAGGTCGATTCGCTCGCCGACCTGTACGGCAGCGGCTGCACGACGATGTCGCTGTTGGTATCGAGCGGTCATCCGGCTGCGGCCGGTGTGCAGGTTCCGCTGCTCGAACTGCTGCTGGACTTCGGAGCGGCGATCGAGAGCACTTCCCGCTGGGGCACTCCGCTGATGGCGGCGCTGGCTTTCGGATATCCGCAAGCGGCGGAAGCGTTGGCGCGCCGCGGAGCACGGATCGCTAACCTGGCCGCCGCAGCCGGAATGGGGCGGCTGGATTTCGTTCGGGATCTGCTGCCGAAAGCTGAGCCGGAGACGCGGCACCGGGCGCTCACTCTGGCCTCACAGGCCGGCCACGCCGAGGTGGTCCGGCTGCTGCTCGACGCCGGCGAGAATCCGAATCGCTTCAACCCGGAAGGCAATCACGCGCATTCGACTCCACTGCACCAGGCGGTGGCGGGCGGGCATATGGGCGTCGTCAAATTGCTGGTGGAGCGTGGAGCGCGGCTCGATATTCAGGACACAATTTACCGGGGGACGCCACTAGGCTGGGCGCGCCATTGCGATCGACCTGAGATCGCTTCGTACCTCGAGATCGCCTCAGCCAAGCCCTGATCGTCCACTTGCCGGATTGGTAGCCGACGCGCTTGGTATTTTCGGCCGCGAAGGCCTGTATCTGGCGACTCGTTGGACCGCGCCGCCGAACCCGTCGCCGACGTATTTATCGCTGGCGATGTACCGGAATTACGATGGCGCGAAATCGATTCAGCCCGGGGTCCACGCTGACGCATTCCTACACGTGGTCCACCAGCGGACTTCCCGGTGGGAACTATACCGTCATGGTGGGCGTCTTCAATTCCAGTTGGTCTACAAATTACTACTGGAACGGCAACGCGGGCCACGTCACGGTGCGTTAAGCGAGTCGGGCACAGGCCGGAGGCCCATGCGGCTGTTCGGCGCTTACATCAAGCCGGGCACAGGCCGGAGGCCCATGCGGCTGTTCGGCGCTTACATCAAGTCGGGCACAGGCCGGAGCATTTTCTCATCGAAGGATGAGCCTGAAGCGGGGCGTTGAGGGTGGGTGAGGCTGGAGTCTTTCTTTTTTGTTTGAGGAAAGAAGCAATCGTAGGCGCTGTGGGAATGTGGGAAACGCGGGAGCGTTTTCCAAG
>JBBQWZ010000059.1:0-30154 GCA_038210135.1 Bryobacterales bacterium | reverse complement strand
AACACCCGGACCTGTTCCAGGCTCAACTTCCCGTCGTCCATGCTGATGATCAATCCCCAGCATGCGGAATCTCCCTCCCAGGCTCATCTTGTATGAGAATCAAACCCTTCCTTCAGGCTCATCTTGCATGAGACAAGACTTTGCGTGCTCATTCCTGCCACCTCCTGCTATCATAAGGGCGTGCGCGGAGCCGCGAGGTTTTTGCTCACTGTTCGTGTTTTATGCAGTAAGGAGAGAGTATGGGCCCCGTAGGTTGGCAAGAGATGGTTGTCATTTTCCTTGTCGCCTTAGTTCTGTTTGGACCCAAGAAGCTTCCAGAACTAGGCCGGACGCTCGGGAAAGCACTTACCGAGTTCCGTCGCGCGACGAGCGACCTCAAGTCGACATTCGAGCGCGAGATGCAGACTCTGGAGCGGGAGACGGATTCGCTGAAGTCAGAGGCAAACAAGTTTGTCGGCGAAGTCCATAGTTCGTATGATTCGGGCTACTACGACGCGTTTCATCACGCCGATGACGGCAGCGAATTGCACGATACCGCAACCATTCCACCCACAGTAAGCGCATCCGCAACTCAGGGCGCCGAATCCAGCGTACAGGCGATTCCCGAACATTCGGCAGTCGTCGCCGAGGCAAATCCGACGGAAACCGTTGTGCATCCAGCCGCCAGCAATGGGGCGGAGGCGTCAACCGGGACAGCAGTCATGGCCCCCGAAGGAACGATTGCCCGCGAAACCGGTACGCAGAAAGCATAGTCGCCGGGTCACAACGAGGGGATGACGGAAGATCCAAAGAGTGGAAGTGTGCCGCCTGACGGCAAGCCGCCGGAATCCCCTTCGGGCCCGGGCGCTGGCTCTACCGAACCGGTACAGTCGGCGCGAAATCCTGATGAGATCATTCAGGATCCCTACAATTACATCGACGATCCGTATTCGCAGCCGGAGCGTCCGACGGAGACGCTGGTAGTTCCGCCGAAAACGGCAGCGCCACCGGCGCGGCCTCCGTCTCCGCCCAAACCGCCGGAGCCTGAGCCGGAGGATGCGGACGAAGAAGGCATGCTGCGCATGTCGTTCCTCGATCACCTTGAGGAGCTCCGCAAGCGGATCATTTCGGCGTTAGGTGGACTTGCGGTTGCGTTCTTCCTGGCGCTGATTTTCGCGAATGAACTGTGGGACCTGGTTCGCGCTCCGGCGGTCGAGGCGCTGACCAAGATCGGGGTCAAGCCGGATCTCATCATCATTTCGCCGATGGAGGGGTTCTCCATCATCTGGGTGAAGGTTCCGCTGGTAGCGTCGCTGTTTGTGGGCTCGCCTTGGATTTTGTACCAGGTGTGGTCGTTTATTGCGCCGGGGTTGTACAAGCGCGAGCGGCGCTATGCGGTTCCGTTCGTCATTACCACGGCGGGTTTGTTCCTCAGTGGCGGGCTGTTTGCTTATTTCGTGGCATTTCGCTTCGGATTGGCGTTCCTGCTGGGCATTGGACACACGCAAGGCGTTTCGCCGATGGTGTCGCTGACGGAATACTTCGATCTTTTCGTCAACGTGATGCTGGGCGTCGGCCTGGTCTTCGAACTGCCGATCCTGATTTACTTCCTGGTGGTTTTGCGGATCGTCACGCCGAAATTCCTGGTAGAGCATTCGCGCTACGCAATTCTCGGGATCGTAATCATTGCGGCCATCGTGACGCCGACGCCGGACGTTTTCAACCTGACGCTGTTCGCGGTGCCAATGATCCTGCTGTATTTCGTTGGCGTCTTTGCGGGCTACCTGTTGTGGCTCAAGCGAGAGAACCGGCGATTCCCGTGGGGCGTCGTGTTGGTGCTGTTTATCGTTTTCCTGATGCTGCTGGTGGCTGGAAGCTCCCTCGCGGTGTTGAAGTACGGTTACCGGTTAGTACCGAACTGGCCATTTCTAGTACGTTAGAACCTCGCTATTCCTGGGCCTACCGCCTACGCTGGCGGCAGGCCTATGGACATCGGCAAAATGCTCGCGGAATTGAAGACTGAAAAGGACCGGGTGGAGCAAGCCATCCGCGCGCTTGAAGCGGTGAGCCGCGACGGCGGGCGAGCTGTTGAGCCGGCGGTCCGGCGGGGAAGAAAGCAGATGTCAAAGGACGAACGCCTAGCGGTTTCCGAGCGAATGCGACGATATTGGGCGGATCGAAAAGGCAAGCCGTCTCGCTAGTTGGAACCCGCTAGCGCCTATTTCTTGAAGAACCAGAGCCAGAAATACTGTTCGCCGGCTCCATGGCGGTAGCGGGGTTCGAAACCACAGCGCAAAGCCATTTCGCAGGCCTGCTGGTCGGTGAACGACGTCCCGAGCCAAGTGTCATCCGGCTGAGCCTCGATACGGGGATCACCCTGGACCTGGAACTTGAAGAGCGCGCCGGGGCGCAATAGACGGTGCACTTCGCGGACGTAATTTTCGATAATTTCGCGGCTCGGGATGTGTTGAAAGACGATCGTAGAGTATGCGAAATCGTAGGCGGCTTCCGGAATGACGGTTAGATCTTTGCCATTGTTTTGGTAAACGTGGGCGTTGGGCCGGTCCGCCAGGGCTTTCCGGGCGATCGCGACCATTTCGCCACTGACATCGACGGCGTGGACTTCACCGAAGTAACCGGAAAAAGCCCGCGTGATCCGTCCGGCGCCACAGCCAATTTCGAGAATCCGCATCTCGGACGGCGGCTTGCCCTGGCAGATGTTGGTCAGGTCGGTGAGGATGTCCTCGTCAAAGGCGGTCTGCCCGGAGGCGAAGAACTCCTCGTCGGACCAGGCTTCTTTGCCGGTTGCGACGTAGTGACGGGCGTTTTCACGGGCACGAGCGTCCCAATCCTGCCGCATTTTGTCCAGTTGAGCTTGATTTTGCGGGTCGTGGATTTTGGCGTCCATGTGGATTGCCGGGCGGGTAGGAGAGTTTTTGTTCAGGGACCCGACGGCGGGCCTTTTTGAGGCTGAGAAGGATTTGGTGGACGGTAAGGGATTCGAACCCTCGACCCCCGCATTGCGAACGCGGTGCTCTCCCAACTGAGCTAACCGCCCACGGCTCTCGGCCTTTTCATATTGTAGCATGACCGGCGCGCCTGCCACTCGTGCTCAAGATGTTGGGCCAAGTGTCGGGAAAGTCGTAAAGTCTTGCACTTACTAAGACATAAGTAAGAGAACTTTAAGGGGTTTCCGCACTATAATTGTGTTACGATTCCTGGGAACTGGCCGATCTATTACATAGAGCATGCTCGATACACTTCCAGACAGCGACGCAATTCTGACTCAGTTCAACAGGCTGATCCAGGAGTTGCTGCGCGGCAATATGACCCGAAATACATTCCGGCCATGGGAGATCGAGCTGTTGCTCGATATCGAGTCGTGTAGCCTGCGGGAATCCTCTAAGCGAGAAGTTCTGCGACGCTATCAGAGAGCGGTTCAGCGTCATATGGACAAAGGCGCCCGGTTGCCGCTCAAGCTATCGGAATATCTGGAAGCGAATCGCGTGAAGCGCGCCGTGCTCGAAGAAAATAGCGCAAAAGTCGTCTCTCCGGCTTAGAATTTCCGGCCGCTGCGTGGAAAGCCTGCCAATTCGTCCAACCTGCGATTATGATGGGAAGTGACTGGCGACGCGCGCGCGGCACCGATGCCCCGCATTCGCCTCTCGAAAGGGTTTTCAAATGGGTTGTGGCACTGGTGGAATTGGCGCGCCGCGCGTTGAGGAAGAAAACAAGTCCGGCCGGAAAGTGTTTTGCGTGAAGTTCCAGCGCGAGATGCCAGGCCTCGATGAGGCCCCCTTCGACGGGCATCCGCTGGGTCAACGTGTGTACGAGAATGTCTCAAAGGAAGCCTGGAAGCTGTGGCTCGAGCACATGAAGATGATCATGAACGAGTACCGGCTGAACCTCGGGACGACGGAGGCGCAGGAATTCATTCTGAAGCAAATGGAAGACTACTTCTTCGGCGATGGGTCGGCGTTTCCTCCGGGTTACGTTCCGCAGAAGTCTAAGAGTTAATCTCGATCGGCTTGTCTGAAGAAAAAACAGAAAGGACCGGCGCAAGCTGGTCCGTTCCGTTTGCGTGGCCTGAGTATTCGCCTGCTCGAAGTTGAAAATCCATTCGCCGCCTGATGAAGGGCAACGGGAGCGAACCATCCGATCGTGTGGAGCGGAATCGGTCGTTCATCGTCAAGCTCGCGAAAAAGTCAGCTTGCCCGCGGCCGTACAGAAGATCTTCAGGTTTGATGTTTAGAATAAGGGTCGGCCGTTGCGCCGCGCGCCACCTGCCGAAAGGATCTCCAATGAAAATCGCTTTGTACCTCGTAATGACCGCTCTTTCCATCATCGCAGTCGCCGCCGAAAAGAAGGTGGCGATGAAAGACCTACCACCCGCCGTGCGGGCCGCGATTGAAAAGAACACGGCTGGATCGGACGTAAAAGGAATCAGCCGCGAAGTGGAAAAGGGCAAGACCCTGTACGAGGTCGAGACCGTGGCCAACGGCAAAACGCGCGACCTGATTCTCGACGCAAACGGCGGGATCGTCTCGGTCGAGCAGGAAGTAGCAATCGACGCCATTCCGGCGGGTGCGCGTGCCGCCATCGAGAAGAAAGCGGCCGGCGCGAAAATTGCTAAAGTCGAGACCATCACCAAGGGGCAGAGCACCACCTACGAGGCCGCCTTCGTTTCGAAGAGTGGCAAGAAGTCTGAGTTTGTCGTCAACGCGGAAGGCGTTCCGCAAAAGTAGTCCGCGCCGTTTGCAAAGCGACCGTATGGTGGCGGAGACCATGGCTTTCGATCCGAAGGCTAAGAAGACCTTCCTGCCCGCCGCGGAATACACGGTTACGCCGAATGCCGATCCTTCGAAGCGTTCCACCCGAACGATGAAAGAGGGTTCGTTCGTGTTGCTGGTTGTTGGGAAATAGGACACGCCTGCTCAAACGGGGCGGAGCGCTTCGGCACCCCGCCCTTTTCTTTTTGGTTCGCTGCTGACGCCTGTGCTAACGTAAGCGGCCATGATTCGATCGGCAACTCTCCTTGTATTGCTCGCTGTGGTCGCGTCCGCGCAGGAAACGCCGACGGAACGCGAAGCCGCGAAAGACGTTCTCCGCAAGATGGCGGACCTCGAGAAATCTCTGGACGTTCCCGCAATGGTTTCGCGCCTCACGGCTCCGAACCCAATGCGCGAGCAGGTGGCGGCGCGCGCGAAGGAGTTAATGGACAAGGAACTGATCGCGCTATCCGACGACATCACCCGCCATCCGGAAATTGGCTTCGTCGAAAAACGATCCATCGCGAAGCTGATCGACTACCTGAAGCGGCACGGCTTCGAAGTCACGGTCGGCTCAGCGAAGCTCGACACGGCTTTCGTTGCGAGATGGAAAGGCAATCGCGGAGCACCGAATCTTGGCGTCATTGTGGAATACGACGCGCTGCGCGGGACTGTGCGCGCCTTCCACGGCGATCAGCACAGCGCGCAGGGTCCGGTCGGAATCGCGGCGGCCATCGCGTTGACCGAATATCTCGAGCGCACCAAGTCCCCTGGCAGCGTCACTGTCTTCGGAACGCCGGGCGAAGAGATGATGCCGCCGAATGCGAAATCCGACATGTTCGACGCCAAGGTCTTCGACGGCATGGACGTGATCGTGCGCAGTCATTCCTCAGGCGAAACCTCGCGGCCAGCGCCCGGCTTCGGAACTTGCTGCCTGAATATCGACGGCGTGAAATATACGTTCATCGGAGCGCCCTCGCATCAATTGGTGCCGTGGGCGGGCCGCAACGCGCTCGAGGCCGTCATTCACCTTTTCGTGAACATCGACTCCATCCGGTCGAGCGTCCGGCCCGAAGCCCGGATTCAGGGCGTCATCGCCGAAGGCGGAGCGGCCCCGAACGTCGTTCCGGACCGCACCGTCGCTGATTTTTATATTCGCTATCCAGACGCCGTCTACCTCGAACAGGTCCGCAAGTTCGTGGACGACGCCGCGCGCGCGGCTGCCCTCTCGACGCAAACGAAAGTCAAAATCGATCACTACGGTTCGATGCGCGACGGCATCTCGGTGGCCACCCTCGCGGAAGTGGCATTCGCGTATCTCAAGAAGTACGGCGCGACGAAAGTGAACGCGGCCCCTGGCAAACCGCAAGGTTATGAAGAAACCGGAACGGTGTCGAGCGCGATTCCAGGCATCGGATTCTCCGCGCATTCCTCGAACTCGGCATATCACACGTACGAAATGGAAGCCGACGCTTTGACCGAAGTCGGGCACTCCGGCTTCCGGATCAACGCCCAGGCCATGGTCTCGCTGCTGTTCGACTTCGCTACCGATGCCGCGTACCGGGAAGCCGTGAAGAAGGAATTCGCCGGCATCCGCGCACTCTTCGGCGAGTATCAAAAGGCGTTGCGGCAAGCCTACACGTTGCCCGTCGTGCCGGAGCCCAAGTAGCCGCGCGAGCCTGCCGTATACTCGACGATACGCATGGACGCGGCTTCCGCCGAAATCAGTTTTGTTCCCGCCAGCGACCAATCGTTGCTGCTCCAGGTGGGTACCGAAATCACTCCAGCCGCCGGAGCTCTTGTAGCCAAGCTCGTTCGCGCGCTCGAACAGCAGCCGTTCGACGGAATGCGCGATCTGAATCCCGCCTACTGTTCGCTGCTCGTGAAGTTCGACGGGCTTCGTCTCACCCACGCCGCCGTGGAGGCGAGCCTTCGTGCGTTGTTCGCGCACGCCAGCGAAATCGAATCGATCGCCGTGCAAAAAGTCGAAATTCCGGTTCTCTACGGCGGAGAATTCGGACCTGACCTCGACGACGTCGCCGCGCTCCACGGCCTGACGCCGGCCGAGGTTGTGCGTCTGCATTCCGAAGCCGAATACACCGTCAGCTTTCTTGGCTTCGTTCCCGGCTTCGCATACCTCGGCGGATTGTCCGACTCGATTGCGACGCCGCGCCTTCCGTCGCCTCGAAAACGCGTTCCGCCGGGCAGCGTCGCCATCGGTGGAAACCAAACCGGCGTCTATCCATTCCCGACGCCGGGAGGCTGGCGAATTATTGGGCGAACACCGCTCGCCATGTTTGAAGCCGATCGCGACCCGCCGAGTCTGCTGGGGATCGGAGATCGCGTGCGCTTCGTCCCAATCACCGAAAAGGAAGTCGAACCGTGGCGGTAATTCAGGTGCAATCGCCGGGCCTGCAGACGACTGTGCAGGATCTCGGCAGGCACGGATATGGACCGCTCGGCGTCTCTCCGTCCGGTGCGGCGGATCCGTTATCGCTACGCATCGGAAATCGTCTTCTGGGAAATCCGGAGAGCGCCGCCGCTGTCGAAATGACGTTGATGGGCGGTGCCTATCTGTTTCCAGACGGTGCGACTGCCGCGCTCACCGGATCGAACTTCGACGCCACACTCGATGGTCAGCCGATCGAAATGTGGACCGCCTTTGCGATCCGTCCCGGGCAGGTCCTGAAGCTTCCGCACACGCGCACTGGCGCTCGCTGCTATCTCTGCGTGCACGGTGGCGTGGTCGTGCCGATGCTGCTCGGAAGCGCGTCCACGCACCTGCTCAGCGGACTCGGAGGCGTGGAGGGCCGGGCACTCCGCAAGGGGGATGTGCTCACGATCGGCGCCGAATCGAGTCGACGAAACGGCCGCGTGGATCCGCGTTTTCTCTCCGCGCTGGTTCCGGGACGGACGCTCACCGACACTGTTGCCAACCTTCTTCGCGTAACTACCGGACCGCAAGCCCAGCGCTTCTCCGCCTCGTCAGAGTCGTTCTACGGCGGCCTGTACACCGTAACCGAAGAAGCCAATCGAACCGGAATCCGCTTGGAGGGTCCGCCCATCGAAGACCCTGCGAAGGGGCACATGATTACCGAAGGCGTTTGTCTCGGAGCGATCCAGGTGCCCGCTGGTGGTCAGCCAATCATCCTGCACGTCGAACAGCAAACCGCCGGCGGTTATCCGAAGATCGCCAACATCATCGCGGCGGATCTAGCCTCGTTAGGCCAACTTCGTCCGCGCGATTCTATCCGCTTCTCGCCGGTCACATTGGAAACCGCGATCGCACTTCTGCGTGAGCAGGAACAGTTCCTACAATCGGAAGAGTGGATTCTCGAATGAAGTACATCGACATCAATTGCGACATGGGCGAAATCGGCGAAGCGGTGGACGGCGGAATCCAGGAAGCCCTCATGCCTTCGTTGACGTCGGTGAACATCGCCTGCGGCGGTCATGCGGGCGACGAGCGAACTATGCGCCGGACCATCGAACAGGCGCTCCACGCCGGAGTCGCCGTTGGCGCGCACCCCGGTTATCCCGATCGCGAGAATTTCGGACGCCTTGCATTGCAAATGCCGCTCGAAGCAGTTTCCGATTTTGTCTTCGAGCAGGTCGTCGCGTTCGCCGCGGCCGCGAATGAAATGGGCACTCGTGTCGCCCACGTCAAGGCTCACGGCGCCCTCTACAATCAAGCCGTCCATAACGGGCCGCTCGCCGAAGCGATCGCAATCGGCGTCGCTCGCTGGTCTCGCGACGTCACCCTCATGGGCCTGGCCGGATCGCCCATGCTCGATGTCTTCCACCAAGCCGGCTTCACCGTGGCCGCTGAAGCCTTCGCGGACCGCAAATACGAACCCGATGGCACCCTCCGCGCCAGGAAATTCGCCGACGCGCTTATCGAAGATCCGGAACGCGCCGCCGATCAGGCTCTGCGAATGGCCAGCCACGGCTTTGTCATCGCGAGCGACGGCTCCGAAGTCGCGGTGAACGCGCAGACCATCTGCATTCACGGCGACACCCCCGGTTCCGTCGCGATCGCCGCCGCCGTGGCCGGCAAACTCCGCCAGTGCGGCATCGAACTCCGGTCTCTTTAGCTCGCGTTCATTCGCCGCAATATTTTGTCCGCCATCCGACTGGCTTCGACCTGAATCGAATTCCGCTCCCGCACCCATTTCGGGCGCATTTGGTCATCGCTTGGCAGCGAACGCAGGTTGAAATCGACGCTCACAAGGATGGCTCGGATGGCGCCTTCCAGCAGTGCCGCAGCCGCGCCCACATCCGGAACGACGACCGGATCCGCTAACAGCAGCGCATCGGCGCACAAGGCGAGTCCGGTGCAAGCGCAGCGTGCAGCCGCAAGCGGAAACACAATCGTGACGCCTAGGGCTACTCGGATCGTCTCCGCGCGGATGAGCGTTTCCTCACTGGTTTCTTTCGGCAATCGAAGGGCGCGCAAGTATCCCTTGAAAGCCTCCGCATCGCGGTCGGCGAACTCGCGTAATTGCCCGGAAAACGCGTGCGCGTTGGAAATAGTTTCCTCCACGCGGAAGCCGGTCTTCTTCGCGGAAATCTCCAACGTCTTGATAAGCAGGCTCAGCGCGAACACTCCCGACACGACGGCAATCGACACGCCCGCGGGCGCCGGAGCCGTTGTTGCCAGTTCGTCCCGAAATTCCGCTAGTGTCGATTCCCAAAGCGAACGCTCCATTTTTCACATCTTCCCACGCCGCCATCTCCCCCAAAAGGAAGCGCTACACTGAGGGCCGTGAAGAAGCTTTCCGACCTCCGGACCCCAGTGCCAAGCGACCTCGAAGTCGCCCAGGCGGCAGTTCCGGAACCCATCCAAACCATCGCGGCGGCTGCTGGAATCCTGCCCGCTGAACTCGAACTCTACGGCAGCACCAAGGCCAAAGTCCACCTCTCGGTTCGCGACCGGCTGAAAAGCGCTACGAACGGAAAGTACGTCGTCGTCACCGCCATCACGCCCACTCCTTTAGGGGAAGGGAAGACCACCACCACCGTCGGCCTGAGCCAGGCGCTCGGAGCCCACCTCGGCAAGAAAGTGTTCACATGCATCCGCCAGCCAAGCCAGGGTCCGACCTTCGGCATCAAGGGAGGAGCCGCAGGCGGGGGCTATAGCCAGGTCATCCCTATGGAGGAATTCAACCTCCATCTGACCGGCGACATTCACGCCATCACAGCCGCGAACAATTTGCTTGCCGCCGCCATCGATACGCGAATGTTCCACGAGAAGACCCAGTCCGACGAGGCGCTGTTCAATCGTCTGTGCCCGCCTGCCAACGACGGCAGCCGTAGGTTTACACCGGTCATGCTGAACCGGATTCGCAAGCTGGGCATCGACAGCATGAACCCGAACGACCTCTCCACGGAAGATCGAGCCCGCTTCGCTCGTCTCGATATCGACCCCGCCACCATCACCTGGCGGCGCGTCATGGATACTTGTGACCGCATGCTCCGCCAGATCACCATCGGTGAGGGACCCGAAGAAAAAGGCTTCACCCGCTCGACCGGCTTCGATATCACCGTCGCCAGTGAAATCATGGCCGTCCTCGCGCTCACAACCGGCCTCAACGACATGCGCGAACGCCTTGGCCGCATGGTCATCGGAGCCAGCCGCGCCGGCACGCCAGTTACTGCCGACGACCTCGGAGTCGGCGGTGCGCTCACGGTTCTCATGAAGGACGCCCTGCTGCCAAATCTCATGCAGACCCTCGAAGGCACACCCGCTTTCGTCCATGCTGGGCCCTTCGCGAACATCGCCCACGGGAATTCCTCCATCGTGGCGGACCAGCTTGCTCTGAAGCTCGCCGGAGCCGATGGCTATGTCCTCACCGAGGCTGGCTTCGGTGCCGACATGGGCTTTGAGAAATTCGCCAATATCAAATGCCGCTATAGCGGGCTCGCGCCGGATTGCGTAGTTCTCGTCGCGACCATCCGCGCTTTGAAGATGCACGGAGGCGGTCCGAAAGTCGTCGCCGGCCAACCGCTCGACTTCGCCTACACCCGCGAAAATCTGGAACTCCTCGAAAAAGGCTGCTCCAACCTCGTCAGCCACATCAAGAGCGTCCGCAAGTTTGGAATGCCAGTCGTGGTCGCGATCAACCGCTTCAAAGACGACACCTCCGCCGAGATCGAACTGGTCCGCCGCATTTCGATCGAGGCCGGCGCCGAAGACGCCGTCATGTCGAATCATTTCGCCCAGGGCGGAGCCGGAGCTGTCGCGCTCGGGGAGGCCGTCATCGCCGCCTGCGCGAAGCCCAGCGAATTCCACTTCCTCTATCCGCTCGAACTCAGTATCAAAGAGAAAATCGAAACCATCGTGCGGGAAATCTATGGAGGCGCCGGCGTCACCTACTCCGCCGAGGCCGAGCAGAAAATCGAACTCTACACGCGCAACGGCTTCGACAAGCTTCCGATTTGCATGGCGAAAACGCACCTCAGCCTCAGCCACGATCCACTGCTGAAAGGCGCGCCCAGCGGCTTTATCGTGCCTGTCCGCGACGTGCGGGCCAGCGTCGGTGCCGGGTTTCTCTATCCGCTTCTCGGAACCATGAGCACTATGCCCGGTCTTCCGACCAGGCCTGGCTACTACGACATCGACATCGATCCGGAGACCGGGCGCGTCATCGGACTTTCGTAGAACGCTCCCTTCTGCCGCTTTTAGTACAGGCACGTGGATGCACAGGCCGGAGGCCTAGGCCACTAAACGCTACCCTGAAAGCAGATGCCTCAACCTCATTCGAGCAAGATGCTGGCGGAGGTCCGCGAGCAGCCGGTTGCCCTCGCGCGGACCCTCGCCGGAGGCCTGCGCGCCGCCGTGCAGCTCCGCAAAGCCGTGGTGCAACACCGTCCGCGCTTCATCGTACTGGCCGCCCGCGGAACGTCAGATAACGCGGCCCAGTTTGGCCGCTACCTACTCGAAATCACGACCGGAATTCCAGTTTCGCTCGCCGCCCCCAGCGTCGTCACGCTCTACGAAGCCAAGCTCGACTTGCGAGATACGCTAGTCGTTGCCATTTCCCAATCCGGCGAGTCCACCGACATCAACATCGTCCTTGAAAGCGCGAAGAAGCAAGGCGCGATGACGGTCGGCATCACCAACGAATCCTCGAGCACCCTTGCGAATCTCGCCGAATATGCGTTTCTCGTGAAAGCCGGAAAAGAAAAAAGCGTCGCCGCCACCAAGACCTACACCGGCCAGCTGTTGATGTTCTACCTCATCGCCTGGGCGCTCGACGGCAAAATCGCAATCGAAGATCTTCACCGCTTGCCGGATCACGCCGCCGCCGCCCTGACGCTCGAAGCGGAAATCGCCGAACGCGCTATCCGCTACCGCTTCATGGAGCAGACTGTCGTCGTTGGCCGCGGCCTCAACTACGCCAACGCGTTCGAATTCGCGCTTAAAATGATGGAAACCTGCTACGTCGTCGCCGAGCGTTTTTCCTCCGCCGACTTCCAGCACGGTCCGATCGCGATGGTGGACTCGTCTTTCCCGGTCTTCCTGTTCGCTCCCGGGGGCGTCACCTGGCCCGGCGTTAGCGAGATGCTCGCGCGGCTCGATCAGCTGAAAGCCGAGACTTTGCTCATTAGCGACGCCAGCCATCGCGACTTGCCGAAAGATCGCCCAGCCATCGTGATCCCGGCCCGACTCGGGCGGGGACCGGCTAAATTACACGATTTGTACACGCCGATTCCTTACATTATTCCCTGCCAGCTGTTCGCCGCTTGTCTGGCGGCGGAAAAAGGGATCAATCCGGATCAGCCGCGTACACTCAGCAAAATTACCCGGACGGTCTGACGGTTCGTTGAGCTAAAATTCCAAAGCTTCTCGCGTTTCTAGTCAAAGAGGAAATTGAGTCGCATGTGGAAAAAGTTTGTTGGGATCAGTGTGCTCGCGGTGGTAGCCGCCGGCGGATCCGCCTTTGCTTATTTATATTTTCGGAATCCGTCTTCCGCGCCGCCGCGCAAACTCACCGTCGAGCGTACTCCCGAGCGCCTGACGCGCGGCAAATATTTGTATGAAGTCGTCCTCGATTGCGACGGTTGTCATTCTGTGCGCGACTTCACGAAATTAGGCGGTCCGGTGGTAGCCGGCAAGCGCGGGCAAGGCCAGCAGATGCCCGTCAACGGACTTCCAGGCAAGGTCTATGCACCCAACATCACTGCCGACGCCGAAACCGGAATCGGCGCCTGGACAGACGGCGAAAAGCTTCGCGCCATCCGCGAAGGAATCGGCAAAGACGGGCGCGCCTTGTTTCCGATGATGCCCTACATGGGGTATCGCTACCTTAGTGACGAAGACGCCTTCGCGGTCATCGCCTACTTGAGTACGCTCGCGCCCGTCCGGAATCCGCTGCCAAAAACGGCACTGGATTTTCCCGTCTCCATGTTCGTCAAGGGAGCCCCCGAGCCCGTCGGAATCGTCTCCCCGCCCGACCGCACCAGCAAAACCGTTTATGGCGAATACCTTGCGGCCATCGCCGGCTGCCGCAGTTGCCACACGCCCGAGGAGAAAGGCAAGCCGAACCTCTCTCTCCAGTTCGCAGGGGGCCAGGCGTTCGATACGCAGTGGGGCGTCGTCGTCAGTGCGAACATCACGCCGGACAAAGCCACAGGAATCGGCGGCTGGGATTACGTGCGGTTCCGCGACCGCTTCCGCGCCTACGCCGCCATCGACAGAGACAATCCCCCTTCCATCGGCAGAGACAAATTCACCTTGATGCCGTGGCTCGGTCTGTCCCGTCTCACCGACGAAGACATGGAGTCGCTCTACACTTATCTGCAAACCCGTCCGCCCATCGAACACAAGGTCGAGACGCATCCGGTTCGTTAAATTACGGCCCATTGGCAACTCAATCGGCCACCTGGCGCGAACAAGTACCTGTTATTGCTAATACCAATCACCGTAAGTTTTATTGTCTACTTAACCGATATGTTTTAAACCCCTTGTTCCCTCAACTCGCTGCTCGACGGAATCCATAACGTCAACCGCGAAGTGGGGACCCCGATCGGCAACTTCCCCATCGCCGACGCCGTGCGGGAATTCTCGGTGACCACCAGTGCTGCGGGCGACATACGCCGTCAAGCCGGAGGTCAGTTGATCGTGGTCACAAGGAGCGGACCGACTTCTTTCACGGATGACGTGCGGGTTTGTGGGGGTTTGAGCTTATTCCAGGGATTCGCGGAGATCCAGGTCGGTGTACTTTTGGCAGCACCAGCACTTGCCGGGTACGTACGTCCGGATGTAGCAGACATCGCACCAGTAGGTGACCATCAGGCGCATTCCGTCTTTGTGGACAAACATGGAACGGAGATGGATGCCGTCGATGAGGAATCCGGCCGGCGGCTTCGGGCTGCCCTGGACCTCGAAGTCGGAATCGGCGATGCGCTCGTCGTGAAGGACCGCGAGAGTCGATTCGTCGCCAGACAGCATTACTTTCCGTCCGTCGGGGAGTTGGAGCGCTGGCGGATCGGTTTCGCGCAGCTTGCCGCGAATGGATTGCGGCTTGTCAGCCGCGCGTACTACGCGAGAAGCGATCAGCAAAGCCGCGAATAGATTTCGGCGAGTCACTTGGATCCTGCGAGAGCGAAGCCCTCCGTCACTATTGTAGTCCGTGGCATAGGCCTCCGGCCTGTGCATCAAATCGTGGCATAGGCCTCCGGTCTGTGCATCAAACCGTGGCATAGGCCTCTGTCCTGTGCATCAAACCGTGGCAAAGGCCTCCGGCCTGTGCATCAAACCGTGGCATAGGCCTCTGGCCTGTGCATCAAATCGTGTCATCGGCTGAAATCCAACCAATCCCACGGAAGGCGCACAAAGCGAGACAAAGTCGAGAGAGGTAAGTGGCCTGCCCAGGCCGCCGCTTCCGGGTTTGTGAACTCGTCTTGATGCACAGGCCGGAGGCCCATGCCACGCTTGGATGCTATTTCAGACGAACCGGTTTGCCGGTTTTGATGGACTCCTTCGCCGCTTCGATGATCTCGACGACTCCAACGTTGATATCGACGGCGACCAGGCCGGCGGGAGCTTTCTTCGAGGCGACGACGTTCGCCATATAGCTGATAGGATCGGCGTCCTCGGGCGCGAGGGTGGGGAGCGTGAGGGGCGTCGTCTCGCGGCCTTTGCGGAGTTCGGCCTTTCCGTTCACCATCGTGACGGAGCCTTTGCGGCCGAAAACCTCAAGGTCCTGCATGCTGCGGGGAAGGTCCCAGCTGCCTTCGAGGATCGCTTCCGCGTCCTTGTAATGCAGTAGGAGGGTGGCGTTGTCTTCGACCTTCGGGAAGCGTTCCGGCTGAAGGCGCTGGGTGACGGCGTAAACGGTTTCGGGTTTGCCGAGGTACCAAAGAGACCACAGCGCGTTGTAGCAGCCGAAGTCCATAAGGGCTCCGCCCCCGTTCTTGACAGGATCGGTCAGCCAATCGAAGAAAATCTTATTGCGGACGCCTTCGGAGCCCGGTCCGCCGTGGCCGACGACGCCGCGAATTCGGTAGACCTTGCCGATATCGCCGCGTTCGATGGCTTCGTGCGCGGCATACTGAGCGGGCCACCAAGCCATCTGGTAATTGGTCATTACGAAGATCCCGCTTTTCTTCGAAATGTCGCGGATCGCGACGGCGTCCTTATAGGTGGATGCCAGGGGCTTTTCAAAGATGACGTGAATGTGGCGGCTGGCGCAGGCTTTCAGGATCTCCAAATGACGATCGTTCTCGACGAAGGCCCACACGAAGTCGGGCTTGGTTTTGTCGAGCATGGCGACGTAGTTATCAAAGATCAGAGCTTCGGCGATGCCGGCCTTTTGGGCTTCAGCGGTCAACTCCTTGTTCGGCTCGGCGACGCCGACGAGATTTACGGGGCGTTTTGAAATCTGGCCGAGTTGAGACCAGACGTGAGAATGCAGTAGGCCGATGATGGCCATCTTGGGCGCATTCGGCGAAGGCTGGGCGTCGGCGGCCAAGCAGAGGGTAAGTAGAGCAAAAACAAGTTTCATGTGCAGTATCCAGTTTATTACCAGCGATCAGCCCGGATTTGGCATCCGGATTCCTGTGAAACCCGTTCCATAAGATACGACACAGTGGTCTCATTCGGGTCGCGCTGTCTTTGGCCGGACCGCGGCACCGTTCGTTGGGCGTTCGCGCTAGTGGAGTTTGATAGAGTGATAGGCCAGATTCCTTCGGGTGAGAGGGACGAAATGCGCAGAATCGTTTCCGTCTTCCTAGTCTTGACCGGTGTTGGGTTATTGGAGACTCCGTTCCAGTTGGCCGCACAGGACTTGGGGACACAGGCGTTCGAGTTGGAACGGAGAGGCGAGGCGGCGCAAGCGCGCGAGCTTCTGCACAAATCCGTGCAGGATTCGCCGAAGAGCGTCGGCGCGTGGCGGGCGTACGCCGAATTCCTCGATCAGCATCGGGATCCGGAGGTGCGGGCCGCGTACGCGAAGCTGCTCGAACTGCTGAAGGCGGACAATGCGCCGGTTGCTCAACAGACCGCCGTGGTCCGGCGTTTAACGACTCTTTCGCTGCTGAGCGGCGACGCGCCGGCGGTCCGCGCGCACCTCGAAACGTACAACAAGCTGGGCGGTACGGACCTGGCATGGAATCCCACGCCGCGACGAGTTCCGGAGGGAAGGCAGACCATCGACATCCCGGGTCCGATCCGGAGTTTCGCGCGAATGTCGGGGCTTTCGCCGGATCTGCGGCCGGAAGACCTGCTGGGCGCACTGGCTCGCAACGTCGTTACCAACGGCTATCAGGCGACGAACAGTAGCGAAGGGCTGGATCAAACCGAATACCTGAAGCTGGTGATTCGGTATCTTTCGCAGGCACGCGAATTGGAGCGGCTGACCGGCGAAGACAAGATGATCCGGGTGGAGCAATGCGAATCCGCCAAAACGGGCGAGCTGCTCAAAGTGCTTGGATACAGGATGCGCGGTGGATGCGGTTCCGACGTGGTGCTCGAAACGGTCAACGCCAGCCGCGCGTTCCTGACGATTGATTCCGGATTCCCGCTGGCGGATCTGGAGCAGTCGCTGCGAACGAACCGGCCATTCGTTCACAATTTCAAGCCGACTTCGGTACCGGTGCTCTATGGGGTCGAGTATTGGCAGACAGCGCGAGACAAGCAGCCGGGCGAATTCATCGATGCGTTTTTGGCGGAGCCGTCGCTATGCCGGTTGTATCTGGGCTTGTCGAAGTTAGAACCGGACACTGCCGAGGAATTGCGCAAAGCGATTCCGGTACAGCGGCTGAAGGCGTACTCGCACGTGCTCGATTTTTACGGCAGCCTGTTTGAGATTCGCGACGGACGCGTGGTGATTCCGGGCGGTGCGAAAAGCGAGAAGGCATGGACGGAACTGGCCGGTGCTTCGCCGGATAAGGGCGGGGCATTCCTTGAAAAGCTGTTGGCGAAGGACGACGGATGGCTGGCGAGCTACTTCGACGCGCTGCTGCGGATCAACGGTACGACGCGCGACTACCTGACCGATCCGGATCGGCTGAAGCGTTTCTATACGGCGATCCGCGGGCGCGTGACGAGTCCGGGTCCAGCCCGTCCGGTGTTCCGCGCGAACACGGATATGATCCTGCTGACGACGCGTCTGCAGATGGATGCGAATGGCAAGCCGCATGTTCCGGGGAGCCTCGACGTTTGGAAGAACCTGTTCGTCAACCACCCGCACGGCAAATATGACGGCAAATTGACGAAGGCGGCGGGCGGATGGAAAGATCCAGACGACCTGCTCGAGGCGCTATTCGGCCTTTCGCGTAAGGCGGTGGAGAACGAGCCGCTGAAGATTTACATGGCGCTGACGGACGTGGACCGGTACCGGGCGAAACCGCTCGAGCCAGGCACCATCGATCGGCTGGCGCGCGAATATCACACGCTGGGCGGGCAGTATTCGTTGTTCGCGGAGAATCCGGCGGTTTCAGACAAAACCATTCTGGCGTATCTCGAATTGACCCAGATGGTGACCAAGACGGGCGACCAGATGATCCGCGCGGACTTCGCCGGCATGCTGCAATCGCTGCTGTCTTTATGGCAGATCTTCTGCCGGCAGGGTTCGATCGCGGCGGCGGATTCGGACGCGGCGCTGTTCGAGATCGTGTCGGCGTTTACCAAGCCGCGGAATTCGCGGGACGTATTCGACGCGGGCCGGGCGGGCGTGAAAACGCTGCTGGCGGCGGCGAAGTCGCCGTCGAACGTGAACGTGCAGGATCGAATGATGGACCTGATCGCGGGTTCTGGGTCGCCAGTTGAAAGCGACGCGCGCACGCAGATGATGCAGGATCAGATCCGCATTTTTGAATCGCAAAGGCTGGTTTCGCTGCAGACGATTTTCGAGCTTTCCGACAACCTCGAGAGCGTGGCGAAGGGCGAGAAACTAAATACGGCGCTGGCGGCGAAATTGGCGGCCCGCATTGCCGAGGTCCAGCTTCCGCGTTCGTCGCTGAGCGCGGCGGAAAAGAATTCGCTGGCGTTCGGCTATTGGACGGAAAAGCACATCGAAAATCAGCGCAAGATGAATTTGCGCTCGGCGATCGAGAAATCGCAGAACGATGCGGAGAAGCTGAAGGACCTACGCGGGCAACTGACTCCGATTCTGCGCGACACGCTGGTCGGCTTCAACTACATCCACTACGCGCCGCCCGGCGCGCAGATTCTCCAAACCAACCCGCTGTTCGTGCGAAGCCATGATTTCCTCGGCATTCAGGGTTCCCCGCAAACCTGGAAGCACACTGAAGTGTTCGGATCCGGATGGCCGGCAAGCGCAGGCGGAAGGTTAGTCGGCTCGCTGGCGACACTGCCGTATGCGCTGGCCGAAGCGGAACAGAATTTCCTGATTCCGTCGCGCGAGCAAGCACTGATCTGGGGCGACCTGGTTCCGCAGCTGCTGCAAAGCGCCGTGATCCCGCGGTGGTGGACTGTGACGCCGGGCCATCTGCATTGGGTGAGCCTGCACATGTCGGCGGGCGAAAATTTGTTGGCCGAGGCTGCACTGAGCCAGGCGACTCTGCAAAAGGTGCTGACGGCGTTCAACGCCTACGCACCTCCGGCGCGGGTCCGCAAGGTGGCGCTGTTGCTTCGCGAAGGCGACGTGCCTGGAGCCCTTGAGCAGGTAACACCAGCGGAGTTGTTCCGCTTGGCGGCGGACGTTCCAACGACTGGTGGGATCTCCGAAGGCATCAAGCAATTCACGACTCCGGGTCCGACGGGCGTCAATTACGGCACGATGTCGCGGGTGTTCGGAACTCCCAAGCCGACCCTTGCCAATTCGTTCCGGCCTGAGCTTTTGAATATGCGCACGTTTCCGACGCTGATGGGCTATTCGAGCAGGATCCTGGCGGAGAGTTGGGAATCGAACATGTTGTTCTACGCGGCGCTCGCCGACGAGATGCATGTATCTCCGGCGCAGTTGAACGTTTTGATTCCGGCATGGACGCAGCAGACAGTGGAACGGATTTTCGCGACGCATCTCGAGGATTGGCCGGCGCTGCTCAGAAGCTTGCGCATGGTCGGCGACGATGTCAGGCAAAAGGCGCGCAAGCAAGCGGCAGCGGCGGCAGAGAACTAGGAGGATCCATTGGGGACGACGCGCAGATTCGTTTGTGGGGCGGCGGCGCTGGTGTTAGCCGGCGGCGTCTGGGTGGCGGCACAGGACCGGCCGGTCTTCCGCGTGAAGGTCGACATGGTGGTTCTCAGCTACACCGTAACCGACAGCAAGGGCAAGTACGTGAACGCACTGAAGCCCAAGGATTTCAAGATCACGGAAGATGGCATCGTCCAAAAGCTGGCGACGTTCGCGGAGGGCAACAAGCCTCCGGTGCAGGTGAATGAGGACGGCACGATCAAAGGTCCAGGTGCGGAGACCGAGGTCGCGGGTGGCGGACGCAGCGATGCGTTTGTTGGCACGAACGTCTTCGTGCTGTTCGACACGTCGAATTATATGTACCGCGGATTCGTGTACGCGTCGGACGCGATTGCCGACTTTATCCGTGGGCTCGATCGCGCGGATTCGGTGGCGGTGTACACGTACAGCCGGAATCTGACGCGGGCGGCTCCGCTGGGGAAAGATCGCAACGATGCGATTCTGGGTTTGCGCAAGGCGGTGGCCGGAGACGATTCGGCGCTGTATAACGCGCTGCTGCTTTCGTTGCGCGATGCCGCCAAAGTTCCGGGCCGCAAAGTCGTGATTGTATTTTCGAATGGACCGGACAACGCGAGCATGGTGGCTCCCGACGACGTGCGTGCGGTGGCGGAAGACGAAGGCATTCCGATTTACGTGATTTCGACAAATGAGGTCAATAAAGATCAGGTGTCGAGCGGCGTTTTCCGTCGCATTTCACAGCGCACCGGCGGAAAAGCGTACTTCGCGAAGACCTGGCAGAAGCAGATCGAGGCGTTCGAATCGATCCGCGAAGATCTGGGAAATTCGTACACCGTGACGTATTATCCGCAACCGAATCCGAACGAAGGTTTCCGTAAGATCGGCGTGGAAGTGACCACGGATTTGGGGAAGAAGTACCGGGTCCGCGCACGTCCAGGGTATCGTCCGCGAGGCGGCTTCGGAAATTAGGTTTTGGCATCGAGGCGCGCACGAAGCGAGGCAAAGCCGAGCGCAGTAAGTGCTAATGAAGCCACTTGCCGCATTGATCGGGGTGCCTGACCGCGCATCGAGGCGCGCACGGAGCGTGACGATAGTCACGCGCAGTAAGTGCTTCTCACACGCGATCGAGAAGATCGGCCCGAAAAACCGCAATCGCCGGGCCCTGCTTTTCCACGGCATAGGCAATTGCCCGCCCAATCGCGCCAACAGAAGACAGCGAAACCGTGGAGCCATGGCGCGTCCAGATTTTACGGTCACCTCCGATCTTTTCGGCTCGCCGGAGAAGTTTGGTGGCATGCGCCTTGAGCGCGGTCATCGTTCGCTCCGGCGTCGTGCCGGTTTCCACTACGACGTGCACGTAATTGGTTCGAGTGTGGGCGGCGTATAGTTTCCAGGATTGATGCTCGCATTCGTTCCGGATAGCTGCCAGGATTATGTCCGCATGGTGCTGGGGTATCAAATTAGGCTGCTGCCTCATGGCTTCCATTCGATGATGGTTCAATCGAGCGCTGGGTTGAGCCAGTCGCGTCCCTGGTACGTTGTGATTGCGATCCACGGATCCGAGTTCATCCCCATGGATGTGCGATCCGTAGGTCGAGAACGTGATTAGGTACGTCACAGTGGAATGTGCGGATTGGAGCGGAATGTTCTCAATCCGGGTGAAGCACTTACTGCGCTCGGCTTCGCCTCGCTTCGTGCGCGCCTCGATGCCTTTGCGCCTTCTCAGCCTTTGCCGATCAGACGGAGCGCTCTGTCGGCGGCTTTTACTCCTCGATATTGGGCTTCTTCGAAAATCGAATAGCCGCTAACGTCGGAGTTGGCGTAAAAGAGTCGCGACTCGCCGGCGGCGAATTTGCGGCGGGATTCGTTGCTTAGGAAACCGGGCACCGGTCTTGCCATGCCGTGACCAAGCCGCATGATGTCGATGCGTGACACGCAGTCGCGGATATTCGGATGAGCGCGGCTGAGGTCGTTGAGGATGGCTTCTTTCCAGTAATTCCAATCTTTGCGCAAGAGCATTTCGCGATTGGCGGCTGGAGTCCCCTGCGCGAGCGCCCAATAGTACGTCCAGACGCTGCGGTCGATTCTCGAGGCCAGCGACATGTGGGTGGCGACGACGTAGCCTAGCGACGGCGATTGGAAAATCACGTTGTCCCAGGCCATCGGCGCGCGTTCATCGGGAATGCGGTTGAGGGTGAGATTCGCGGTCAGCCAGGGCGAGTAGACGAAGCCTTCCGGTTTGGGCGCGCCTTCGATGACATGCGGCGCGAGCATGATTGGGGCGGCATAGATCACGGCATCGCAAAGGTAGTCGGCGGACTCGGTGCGAACGCGAAAGCGATTGCCCTCACGGCGAATCGCATAGACCGACGAATCGGCTCGTACGTATTTGCCAATGCGTTCGAGCAGGCGCTTCAGCAGCCAGCCGTTGCCTTCGGGCCAAGTGAGCGGACCTTTCTCGTCGTGATCGCGGGCGGCGAAGTAATGAATGCCGGCGAAGGCGGAGGTATCGGCGGAGGAAGCTCCATAATCGTCGCGCGTCGAGTAGTCGGCGAACCAGTGCAGGTACGGCGACATCAGCTTCTGCTCTTCCAGCCACTGCTTGAAGCTGAGCTTGTCGAGCGGGGAACTGGCGGCGCCGAGTTCCATGGGGATCTTGAAGTGGCCGCTGGCGCGCTGTTCCTGGATCAGTTGCTCGAAGCGCTGGTAATCCTCGCGGTCGCGATTGCTGGCGGCGAGCTCGGGTTCGATGCCGTCCTGCCAGCGTCCATGAAGATAGAGGCGTTCCTGCGGGGAATGGCAGAGATTCCGTTCGTCCCACTTGCCGTCCGTGCCGAGTCCGAATTCCTCGAGAATTTCGCGCGTGAGAACCGTTTCCTTATTGGGCGGCGGGACGTAGTGGGCGGCCCAAGGGTAGGCGCTGACTTCGTTCTCGCCCCACCGGGAATTTCCGCCGGGCTGTTTTTCCATTTCGAGAACGACGAAATCCTTGAAGCCTTTCTTGTTCAGCCGCCATGCGGCGTTGAGGCCGGCCATGCCGCCTCCAACGATGACGACCGGAAATCGCACGACCTGCTTGGCGGCGGCGAACGGAGCGTGATCGCGCAGCCGATGTCCGGCGGAGAATGCATCGTTCACGAAATTTCCGGCGATGCGGTGTTCGGCTTTCGCGGTCATTCCGATGAGCGCGGCGCTCAGGAACATTCGTCGTTGCATGGGTCGCTTACATTGTCACATCGGCTGGTTGAGTGTGGGTGTCGCGTGGGCATTCAGTGAGCGCACCCTACGGTCGCCCTCGGTCTTAGGTGATGCGGGTCCAGACATGCTCGCGGATAAGTGCATCCGTTGCTGAGTCGGAATCCTCGCGGTCGGATGCCTGCCAACGTCGGAGTGATCGCCACATGAGTCTGGCGGACTTGTGTCCGAAGAAATCAGCTTGGCCCCGCCAAACAGCCGTGCCGCCACAGTGCATTCGCTTGTATTTTGAAAGTGCCGTATAACTAACCAAACATCCGGGGCGAGTGCCCACGATTGGGTGGTGCTTGACAGGGAAGTCCAAAATGCGATAGCCTTCCACCCAATCTAAGCATTTCGTCCGCAATGTCCGCGGTGACCGAGTGAGTGGGGATTCGGGTTCGTTTGCTCCCGGCAGACTGTCGGCGAGCTGGAGACTTGGGGCATTATGATTGTGCAATCTAAAGCTGTACCTTCAGACGCATTCGCGTCGATTTTTCGAGCCGCTTTCCAATTTGCTTCCGTCAGCGCGCTCGTGCTGCTTTTGGCATTTTTTGCGATCTGTCCGCAACCGGCGGCCGCGCAATCGGCGACGTCCGGGTCTGTGTCGGGCACGGTGAACGATCCTTCGGGAGCCGTCGTGCCATTGGCGACGGTCGAATTGACCAGCAAGGACACCAACGCAGTCGTGTCGATGCAGACCAATTCGTCCGGCCAGTATACGTTCCAAAACGTGCGGCCGGGCTCCTACAAGGTCACGGTCAAAATGACCGGTTTCCGCACCGCGAGCGTCGCGAGTCTGGCGGTCGAAGTCAACAAAGCAACGGAACTCGACGTAAAGATGGAAGTCGGTGGCGACAACCAGATCGTCGAAGTGGTTTCGACGTCGGTGGCGCAGTTGCAGACGACGGACGCGCAGATCGGCAACTCGATCTCGATGTCGCAGATTTCGCGGCTGCCTGCCTTAAGCCGCAGCGTGACGGAATTGTTGAACTTGCAGCCGGGCGTGGTGCCCGCCGGCAATGGACTCCAAAGTCGCACCACCGGTGCCGTTGACGATCAGAACACGGTCACTCTGGACGGAATCGACGTCACGGCGGTGGTGGTCGGACTCACGACGTCAGTGCCTGCTCCGCAGGATTCGGTCGAAGAATTTCGCATGAACGTCTCGAATCCCAACTCGGATTTGACGCGCGCCTCGGGCGGCCAGATGACGCTGGTCGGACGGCACGGTTCGAACCAAATGCACGGATCGGGTTACGGTTTCTTCCAGAACTCGGTGCTTAACGCGAACACGTGGGATAACAATGCGGCGAAGGTCCTGAAACCGGATATCGCCGACAAGCGCTATGGCGGACGTTGGGGCGGCGCGATCAAGAAGGACAAAACCTTCCTCTTCGCCAACTACGAAGCTCGCGACTTCGATCAGGTGCAGCAGACCAACCGCACCGTGCCGACAGATTCGCTGAAAGCCGGCATCCTGCGGTTCCGCGATGGAGCCGGAAACATCATCAGCTACGATCTCAAGACGTCTCAAGCGTGCGGCGCGACCGGCAATCAGGCCTGCGACCCGCGCGGAATCGGAATCAGCCCATCCACCAAGGCGCAACTTGGCCTGATGCCCGTCAGCAACCTCAATAGTGGTGGCGACGGACTCAATACTCTCAGCTACTTGGCAAATATTCCGACCCCGGTGCAGGATCGCTATCTCGTTGGTCGCCTGGACCACAAATTCACCGACAACATCACCTTTAACGGTAGCTATACCTTCTTCCGCCGTATTCAGTACGGCATCGGTGACATTTCGGTGAAGGATCAAACCTCGGTCGTGCAGCAGCCGCAACGCGGAACGCTGCTGGCTGGCTCGGTAACCGCGAACCTCAAGCCGAACCTGATCAACGTGGCCCGTTTCGGCTTCGTTCGCGACGTGCAGCCGAATCTGGCAACTTCGCCGACAGCGGCCGCCTCTCTGCTGAACATTCCGGGAACCAATACCTCAGCTGGTCCGATCGGACTCCTGATTGGTGGCGGAACGACGGCGTTCCTCGATTCGCCCATCGATATGGACACCCAGCGAGCCCGCTTCCAGGCGAGCTACAGCCGGAGCTATCAGTTCAACGACGATGTCACCTGGATCAAAGGCAAGCACATCTTCCGGTTCGGCGGCGAATTCCGCCCCATCTGGTACCGCCACGATCGCGCGGACAAAGTCGTCGGTTCGATTTCTTCGCTGGTCGCGACCGTTGACCAGGGAAGCTTCCTGACCATTCCGTCTACCAACACGCCGCAAGTTTGCGCGACGGCCACAGCGGCGAATTGCATCAAGTCGAGCGACGTTACCAATTGGGGACGCTATTACGCCTCTGTTCTCGGTATTGTTGACAACGTCAACGTGCTGGCGGTCCGCGACGCAGCCCTGAAGGCGCAGCCGTTCGGAACCAACCTTGTCAACGTCACATGGAACTACGCGACCAGCTTCAACGCCCAGGACACTTGGCGCCTCAGCAAGTCGCTGACCTTGAGCTACGGCTTGTCATGGGGCTTCCAGCCTCCACCCAGCGAATCGCAAGGCCGGCAGACGGTACAAGTGGATCTCTCGAACAACAATGCGCTGGTCAATCCAACGACCTATCTGGCGAACAAACTGGCAGCAGCCAAAGCCGGTCAGGTGTACAACCCGAACTTCGGCTGGATTCCAGTCGAGCAGGCTGGCCACTCGGTCTACAACACCGTGTACAACGCCTTTTCGCCGCGCGTCGCTCTCGCCTACAGCCCGGATGGAACCGGCATGTTCGGCAAGCTCTTTGGCGACCGCAAAACCGCCCTTCGCGGCGGCTTCGGATTACTCTATGACCGCTCCAACCTGGTGCAAAACGTCCTGATTCCCATGTTGGGTGTCGGCTTCGGCCAGACCATCAGCATCAACGGCCCCCTTTGCAACGCTTCTGGCGCCGCCGGAGCGGGATGCAACGCGAGTTCTTCGAACCAGGCCATCTCGTCCTATCGCGTCGGCGTCGACGGATCGATTCCGCTCCCGACAGTTCCCCCCGCCAGCGTTCCGATTTCTCCGCAGAGACTGTCCGAAACTCTTTCGTTCCAGGTAGATCCGTTCTCGAAGTTGGGCAAGAGCTACAACTTCGACTTCAGTATTCAGCGTGAATTGCCGGGTGGCTTCGTGGTGGACGCGGCGTATGTCGGCCGTTTCGCCCGCAACCTGCCGCAGGCAATCAACCTGACGCAGTCGCCTTACATGTTCTCCGATCCCGCCTCCAATCAGACGTTCGCGCAGGCCTATGACAGTGTTCGCGGCTTGCTTCGCGGCGGAACCAAGGTCGCCGACATTCCGAACCAGCCGTTTTTTGAAAATCAGTTCAAAGGGCTGACCGGCGTAACCGGCTTCACAGGAGCGAGCGCCACCCAGGCAATCCTTAATAAGCAGGCGAGCAACTTCACTAACGGAAACGTCAGCACCTTGTTCCTGCAGATGGGCACCTACCGCCGTTCGCTGGGCTTACAGCCGTTCAACAACGATCAGTCGCAGGTGGAATTCATGCGCACCTACATCGGCAAGACTAACTACAATGGCTTGCTCGTCACGGTCGCAAAACGCATGTCCAAGGGCCTGCTGATCAACGCCAACTATACGCTCTCGAAAGCGCTCGACAATGGCGTCTTCAATCAGAACAGCGCCGGCTTCTACCAGAACAGCTTCTTCCCGGAAGTGCAGTATGGACGGTCGCCGTTCGATCGGACTCACGTGTTCAACGTGAACTTCGTCTACGAACTGCCCGCCGGCAAGAACCACCGCCTCGCCTTCAACAATGGATTCGACCGCATTCTCAGCGGCTGGTTCGTCGCGGGAATCGCCACCGCTTGGTCCGGCGTTCCGCTAATCGTCTCCGATACCTCGGGCGGCCAGACCTGGGGCAACGCCACTGTACTCGGAGGTGCCTCCGGAGCCATCCAGACCGGATCGGTCTCGACCGGCCTCAACGCGCCCATATCCGGCACCGGCTACAACTTCTTCGGCAATAACAAGGCCGATATCACGAATTTCCGTCCCGTCCTGCTCAGCAGCGATGGACGCGACGGCCGTTCGACGCCGATCACGGGCTTGGGTTACAAGAACATGGATATCAGCATCAGTAAGGATACGAAGATCACGGAGCGTTTGAATTCCAAGTTCGCCGCTGACTTCTTCAACGTGTTCAACCACCCGAATTTCGCCAATCCGAGCCAGGCGAACCTGAACATCACCAACCCGAACACGTTCGGTACAATCAACGCCAGCTACGTTCCGCCGAACCGCACGAATAGCGCTCGTTGGATCCAGTTGTCGATCCGTCTCGAGTTCTAAGAGCGGATAGTCAGAAAGACGAGGGGCGGGTCCGAAAAGGGCCCGCCCTTTTTCTATTGCGCGAAGCGAAAAGTGGTTTGGGCCTCCGCGCTGCCTATCCGAAGTGTGACTACGGTAGCGCCGTGTATCCCGGCGGGGATTCGCGCGTTGATCTGCAGGACTCCGGAGGTATCGGGCGCGAGCGCGGCGTAGAGAATCTCCGCATCGAGATCTCCGATGCGAAGAGTCACGGGAGCGGAGGGCCTCCGGGGTTGGGTCGCTCGTTCGCCCGACGCGGTCGCCGGGTTGGTGACGCCGAAGCCGGATGCGTAGAATACCGCCACGTCAACCGTTTGGGTGAAAGCGGGATGCAGATCCGGAGCGACGGGTTGGACCGGTAACCGCTCCTCATAGATGCCCGCTCCGTTGACGAGTACGCGAATAACGGCTTCAGACGCCGTGCCGATTTCATACGGGACCTGGAAGTTGATCTGATCGCTTCGCACGAAGTAGAGGGGCGCGGCGATCCCGTTGACGCGAACTTCGGTTCCGGACAGAGAGCGGGGAAGGAAGCCGGTTGGGTCATAGCTGGCCGCCGCGCCGCTAGCGGGTCCGAGTCCGGAGCCGTAGAAGGAGTGGATGGCTCCGGGAGAAACGGCGGAAGTAACTCCTGAGAAAGCGCTGCGTATCCTGGTCGGTGGCGCCGGCGCCGCGAGCTGAAGCAGTTCGTTGGTGTTCGACCCGGTGTAGCCGCCGAAAAAGACCGCCGCGTTTCGATCAGCCACGAACACGGATTCGACGCGATTTCTCGCTCCGGGTGAGTCACCGGCAGGATCTTGGGGCGCCCAGACATTCGTCGCGGGGTTATAGGTCCAGACGTCGCTGAGCAAGCCTGAAGTGCCGCCACCCGCGAAGAGGATCAGCAGACGGCGGGTGGGGTCGAAGGCCATTCCGTAGCGTTCGCGCGCGGGCGGACTGGGCGTCGCCGCGCGCTGCGTCCACGCACTCTTGCCAATGTCGAACGCCCAGAGATCGCCCTGCGGACACGGTCCGAATCCACTCGAACAGCCCCCATACAGAAGCATCTCGTCCGCCTCCTCGTCGTATACGGCATGATGCAGACACCGCCGCAGCGGCTTTGTCCCGGTTGGCGTCATATTGAACCATGCGTTGGTCTTCAGATTGAACGCCCAAGTGTCGTCGAAACGCCCAGACTCGGAAGTAAAGCCATGAGAAATGATCACCCGATCCCGCTTGGAATCGTAGATGGCGGAGTGGGCGTAGCGGGGGCTCGGTCCGGTGTCGTCCGAGAGCTTCGCCCAGCTATTTCGCGCGGCGTCGAAAGCCCAGACGTCATTGAAGAACCCTCGAGACTGCCCCGCGATCAGAATCGCTCGCCGCCGGACGGGATCAAAGGTGAAGGTATGTCCGTGACGGGCTGCGGGGACCGGCCCCAATGGGTTCAGCTCGGACCACTGGCCTGTCGCGAGCGAAAAGGCCCACAGATCGTTTCGGTCACCCGATGCGTCCAGGCCCCCAAATAGAAGGATTCGGCCAGCGGATGCATCGTAAGTGATTGACCCGTCGACGCGGGGTGAAGGTCCGGCTGAAGCGCTGAAAGGAGAAAGGCGCGAAAATTCCAGCGAGGATTGGCAGAACGCAATCGCGGGAAGCAAAAGGACGGCAAAACGAAGCAAGGGATGGTTCCTCGGTGGAGGAATCCGGCAAAGCGACTGGATATTCCTTCCGGGCGAAATCCAAAACCCGCGGTCCGGGCCGTTCCTTCTCTATACGATGTCTTCCAGACCGCTGATTCTAATATGCTCCCAGGAAAAGCGCGGAAGTCTCGCATTTTTCTTCACACGAATGTTGCACTATTTGACGTGGCTTGCTATTCTCAGGGAGTCGTCGTCGAGAGCAACTTCGGGAGCCTGGCAACGAGGGGTAGAGAGGGTGGTTGAAAAACCAAGGCCCTATGGGACCTGAGCTCGGTAGTGGGCGCGTCGCAAGAATGTTGAAATAAACGCTTGCGAGGTACTAAGAAGTTTGCTAGTGTAGATGATGGCAGTAGGCACTGGTCAGTAAGCAGTAGGCAGGTGCGCTGTAGTAGAGAGCGAGCCCGGCCCTAACAAGCTTAAACCGCCTCCTCGGAAACATCCTGGATGTAAGTCCGGCTTGTTCTTTTCGAGTTTTCCAAGTCTCTTGGATGCAACTGTGTCCTGGGATTGGGCATCATACGACAGGGAAACCTGGAGTATGGCGCACAATTCCGGCGCTTGTAGGTTGCGCCCAGAACGCCTTTCGAGGCCCGTTATCGTTCAGCTTTCGCAAGATCGTTGGATGGGTAGCGCAGATCTTTGAAAATCTGGTTGGATGCGAAGTGATACTTCGTCAGTGAATCCCTGAGTAAATTCGGAACGATCAAAACTAACGGTTCAAACGAGAGTTTGATCCCGGCTCAGAATCAACGCTGGCGGCGCGCTTAACACATGCAAGTCGCACGAGAAAGTGGAGCAATCCATGAGTAAAGTGGCGTACGGGTGAGTAACACGTGGATCATCTACCTCTTAGTGGGGAATAACCCTGGGAAACCGGGGCTAATACCGCATAAGTCCGTGAGGAGAAAGCAGCAATGCGCTGAGAGAAGAGTCCGCGGCCGATTAGCTAGTTGGTGAGGTAATGGCTCACCAAGGCGTCGATCGGTAGCCGGCCTGAGAGGGCACACGGCCACACTGGCACTGAAACACGGGCCAGACTCCTACGGGAGGCAGCAGTGGGGAAACTTGCACAATGGGGGAAACCCTGATGCAGCGACGCCGCGTGAGCGATGAAGCCCTTCGGGGTGTAAAGCTCTTTCGACGGGAACGATAATGACGGTACCCGGAGAAGAAGCTGCGGCTAACTACGTGCCAGCAGCCGCGGTAATACGTAGGCAGCACGCGTTGTTCGGAGTTACTGGGCGTAAAGAGTGCGTAGGCGGTTTCGTAAGTTTGGTGTGAAATCTCCCGGCTTAACTGGGAGGGTGCGGCGAAAACTGCGGGGCTTGAGTGTGGGAGAGGTAAGCGGAATTCCTGGTGTAGCGGTGAAATGCGTAGATATCAGGAGGAACACCGGCGGTGTAGACGGCTTACTGGACCATGACTGACGCTGAGGCACGAAAGCGTGGGGAGCAAACAGGATTAGATACCCTGGTAGTCCACGCCCTAAACGATGCA
>JBBQWZ010000058.1:0-30490 GCA_038210135.1 Bryobacterales bacterium | reverse complement strand
GGGGAGCCACTTCTTTTCCCTCCCGAATTCGGACCCCGTTTTTGTTCACAGAAGCGCGAGTCGTCTTCTTCGCGCGTAACCGTAACATTCCGGGTTGTTTTGCGGAAAGTGCGGTCTCTCTGGTTGGAAGTGAGACTTCTTGGGAGGCCAAGTCCAACCCCCGGGGTTGAGGTCGGACCCCAAAGGTTTTCCTACTAACTCTCCGGTTTCTCCTGTTGACAGCACGCGTTTGTTGACAGGGGGGTTGGGCTCAGGCACCCAAAGGTGCACATTTTCCAACCTTCGCGAGTATTAGTAATCAGGAGCGCAAGAACAGGCTCCGAACATCAGACAGCGGGCAGGCCGCCAAGCGGGACTCGTTGTGGGTGCTGGCATTTAATCAGGCAACCACACAAGGCCGTGAACCGCGGCCCGCTTTGTCGTTTTGCCCGCACTCACAGCGTTCCCTCGCCCAGGCTGCCTCCGCGTCTGGAGGTGATCGCATGCTGCGTGACGAATCATGGGTTGACGAAGCCGAGAGATCGCGGGGTTGCTGGCGACTGCGTACACGCGGCGCGCCGCGATCCCCGCGTCGCGACGCCTTCTCGCTGTCGGTGGCCCGATTGCAACAAGCTTCGAGCGCCGCGGTTGGTACCTTGCTGCGTATCATGACGGATCGAGAAGCACCGGCTGCCAGCCGGGTTCGCGCGGCAGATGTCGTGCTCCAAATCGCCATGCGGGGAATTGAGATGGAGGACCTGGATGCGCGTCTGGCGATTAGAGCAAGTGGCGGAACAAACCGTAAATGTGACCGCCGTGGCTGTTCGAGAGGACCTATGACAAAAAGCTTGGATAAACGCGTAGGGCGCCTCGAAGCGACGGCAGTCCTATCCACCGCCGCTGGCATTGATACTCCCGACCTTCGTTCACACTCCGAAGCGTCGGTTGGGGTCATTCAACAGATTCGATCGCTAAACGCCCGTACGCTCGACCTTCTAAGTCGAGCCGGATCCCTGGGACGGTCGGACACCGTACTCCGGGCGATCCGCGAAGTCCGCGCCAACATCGAATTGCTGGCACGCTTAACGGGTGAATTGGATGAAAAACCAATTCGCTTCCCATCTATCGTAATGCTGCCAGCAACGTCCGAAGACGAACCAACACTCACCTTGGATGTTGAGCCATACCCATGGCGATACATCACTTCGGATAAGAAGAAACGCAAGTTGAATCTGCGAAAAACGGGTCAGAATCCAAGACAAAGCCTTGATTGCCGACGGGTGCATCCACCGGCACCGTGAATTTGACCATGATAATCGGTCACCGAACCCACCAGCAAGCCGGCGTAATCCGGCATGACCATCTTATTGTTGCCACCATCACCTGCGCCGGAGTCCTGGTAGGAGCTTGAGAGATGGCTTTAACGCCGGTCACCATAGGCGGATTGGTCGGTCCCAGCCCGATAGCCCCTTCACCCCTCCATAAAACGTTTCATTTCTACGCCGCGTATCCGGGAGGAGCGAACCACGCACCGCAATGGCCTTGGGAGCGGCGCTGGGACACCCGGTTGGGTACGTTACGGTTACAGGTCCCGAAGTTGCGCGAGGGCGGTTACGACGTGCAACATACGAACTCAAGAGATGTCGAGCGTCAGAACCGCCGGATCTCCGGCATCTTCGAAGTCGAATTCGCCGCCATGCGATTCCGCCGATCGCTTAAACCCTACCAGAGCCGCTAATAACATCGCCACCGCAAAGTAACCCACGATCATGCGGCCCGGCCTCTCCGCTAGCCACACCCCCATCCTCGCCATGGCGTGCGCATAAATGGTGAATGCGACCCAGTACAGCGCCCACATCCCGGCGACGTTGTTCTTCCCCGGCCGCTGCGCACATGTGAACGGAACTTTGCGGAAGTCGATCAGCAGGATCTCGACCATCAACGCCGCGATGAGAGCGACGAAGATATCGTGCCCGACACCCGTCTGCCATCCCCATCGCCAGACGAAGACCGGCAGGAATATCAGGCAGACTGGTAGCACGCCAATCCCGAACATCGTCCAGCGGATCGCTCCCATCACTGGTGGAAACGTCAGGCTGCCTGAAACTCGAAACGCAAGATTCGCCGCAAGCTCCGCCGGAAGCGTGAAGATATATCGCAGCCCGGAGATCGCAAAGAACGAAATCACCAACGGCACCGAGACCAGTTCCGCCGCTGTCGCATTTTGCCGAATCACCAGTCCACCAAACGCGAACGCCACGCCAACACCGAGAGATGCGCACAACATCAGCCGCTGCCGGCCGCTCCGGGCGATCGTCTTGACCATGAACGAAAGAACCCCATTGCCGACCGGGGTGCGCGCTAGTATCCGCGCGATTGCACGAGTGGCCCGGCCTGAAGCCTCCACCGCTTCCTCCCCCTGCGGAGCTTCCAACGTCCTCCGCAAGTGGCGCTTGTAGCTCAAGGAGTACGTCGCGGCCGCCATCAGACCCGATCCCACGAGCCACGCCAACGCGTACCCGGCTAATTGCTCGAACAGCGGATCTCTTGTCCCCGCAAGCGTCTCTTCGAGTCCTAGAAAAAGAAACGGCGGATACGCCCACACCACCCACCCTCCGCTCTGCCGCAGCTTAGGCAGCATCCCGCTCAAATCCGGATAGAGCACGAACACAGTCAACAACCCGACCACCCCCACCAGCTGCACAAACACTCCTGCCCGCCGAAAAGCCGAATACGGAAGCAAATTACTCAGCAGGCCCTGCATCGCAAGCACCAGCAGGAACGCCGTCAGCGACGCGCAGATCGTCGCTCCAAGCTGGGCGAGAATCAGAAACAAGAGATCCAGCGCGGAGGCGCCCTGCGACGAAACCAGCGGAAATGTAACACTCCCCACAAGGTTCACCGCGGCGGCGAAGACGCCAGCCAGCATTCCCAGCGACAGGATCTTCGCGAAAAACAGGGTCCGCAGCGTCAGCGGAAGCGGCATCAGCGCCACATAATCCCGCGCGTCCAGGTATAACGCGTCCCACTCAAGAAGCGCCACCAAACCCAGCACCACGAAGGCCAGCGTCAGAAACAGCATCCGATCCGGCCAGACGACCTGTTCATAGAGCCCCCGAGGGGCTTTCCCAAGAAAGATGAGCTTCGAAACATCCAGGTACGTTGTGAACCGGAACAGCGGGTACAACAACCCCGGAGTCGCCAAAACGCCAAGCAGCTTCACGATCGCCGCGCCCGGATCCGCGCCTGGCGATATCAGATCGTTGTCGAAAAACCGTCCCCAGAAATGCCACAGCAGCGGGCGTAAGGGACTCATGCCTTCATGACCTCGATGATGTTCGTCGCCACCCCCGCCGGATCCTCCTGCCCCACCACCTGCGTGAAGACCTCCTCGAGCGACGGAAGATCCATCAGCCCACGCAGATTCTCTACCGTGTCGTTCGCCACCACCTTGCCCTTGTGAAGAATAATCACGTGCGAACACACCTTCTCCACCACCTCGAGTACATGCGAACTGTAGAGAATGATCTTACCCTCGCGCGCCAGCGCCTGTACCAGATCACGGAAGATCAACGCCGTCGTCACATCCAAGCCTGACAGCGGCTCGTCGAATACCAAAACATCCGGATTGTGCAGCAGCGCCGCCGCGATCAATACCTTCTGCCGCATCCCCTTCGAGTACGAAGCGATCCGCGAATGACTGCTCGATCCCAACCCCAGCAGCTCGAGCAATTCGTCGATCCGCGCATCCGTGGACTTCGAAGCCAATCCTCGCAGCCGCGTCGTCAACTGCAAATACTCCCGCCCGCTTAAGTACGGATAAAGCTGCGGAACCTCCGGCACGTAGCCCAGCCTCCGCTTGTACCTGACCAAATCATCCAGAATGTTCGCGCCTTCGAACAAAACCTGTCCCCGCGTCGGATGCAGCAAACCCGTCAGCATCCCCACCGTCGTGCTTTTCCCGGAGCCGTTCGGACCCAGATAGCCCAATACCTCGCCGGGTCGGATCGCAAAACTCACATTGTCTAGCGCGCGCACACCGCCGTACTTCTTCCCGAGCGAGCGTACTTCGAGCATGGCCCGTAGACGATGCTGCGTTCGCTTTTGTTCCCGCATTCGTTCGCCGCGTTGCCGGCCGTTTCAATGAAGCCAAGGGGATTTCGGCCGTTTGGCTCGGCGGGGGAAGGGGGAAACGGTGCCTACGATGCGACGATCGCTTCCGCCTCCCACGGAGGAAGAATCGCGATCTGCTGTCTCAAAGTCAACTGTGCTGATCGTTCGATCTTGAGTCACCAGGCGCGTCCAAACGGCTGCCACAAATGCGGAATGGTAGCGAAAGCTCGGTCCGAAACGGTGTTGGCGGGCGCAGCCGCGGTGTCCTGGCAGATTCGGCGGGAAGTGAAGTTTTAATCCTGGCGGAGCGCGATGAGCGGATCCACTTGCGTCGCGCGCCGCGCCGGAATGCTCCCAGCCAAGAGACCGATCAGCAGCAGAGCGATTCCGATCGCGGCGTACGTTGGTACGTCCGTCGGGCTTAATCCGAACAGGTACGACCGCACAAAGCGTGATGCGGCGATCGCGGCTGGAATTCCGATCGCCACTCCGGCTGCCGCGAGTAGCGCGCATTCTACCAGCACGTTCCGCAGGACCGTGGTCTGCTGGGCTCCGAGCGCCATGCGGATGCCGATCTCGCGGGTCCGGCGCGTGACCGCGTAGGAGATGACTCCGTAAAGGCCGATGCCTGAAAGCAGCAAGGCGAGCCCGCCGAAGAAACTCGAGAGTACCGACAGCATCCGCGGCAGCAGCAAGCCGCTCTCGATCTGCTCGTTCATGGTCATTGCGCCGTAAATCGGCATCTTCGGATCGAGTTCCCGAACTTGCTGGCGGGCAGTTGCGATGATTTGGTGAGCGTCGCCGGCGGAGCGGACGTGAAAGATGATTTCCGCGGGTGCGGTCTGCAGCATCGGCCGGTAGACCGTGAAATGATCTTTCTCAGTAATCTGTTGATATTTCGAATCGCGTGAAACGCCGACGATCTCGACCTCCTGTTTGGCGATCGTGATGTGCTGGCCGATCGGATTTTCGTTGGGCCAGAACTGGCGTGCCATGTAGTCATTTACGATCGCGACGGCTGGCGCGCCTTTGCGGTCGCGAACCGTGAATTCGCGGCCGCTGATCATCGGCGTTCCGATCGTCGAGAAGAATCCGGGCCCGGCGTGCATGGTGTAGGCGATCTGATTGCTGCCTCGTACGTAAGGCCTATCAGGCAGGCTGAACGACCACATCCACATGTTTCCCGAAAGAGGGCTGACGTTCGAATAGCTGACGGACCGGACTCCCGGGACGGCCTCAAGCCGCAGGGCAAGGTCTTCGATGAACGTCGTCGTGGACGCTTCCTTGTAACCCATGTCGGGCGGGTTGATGCTGAAGACCGCGAGCTTCTCGCTGACGAAGCCGAGGTTGGCGCCGCGGAGATTCAGCAGGCTGCGCGACAGCAATCCGGCACCGACCAGCAGGACCATCGAGAGAGCAACCTGAAAAACGACCAGTCCATTCCGCAGGCTGAAGCGGTGGACTCGGGAATCATCCGACGTGCCTTTGAGTGCCGGCGCAACGTCCGGCTTGGTGCTCGCGAACGCCGGCGCGAGTCCGAAGAGAAGTCCGACGACGATCGAAATCGTAACGCTGAACAGAAATACCTCGACGTTCGCGACCGTGTGGATCGAATCCGTCACATCGCTTCCCTGCAAAACCATATTGCCGAGCACGTCGTGCAGCCACACCGACATCACGAAGCCAAGCAATCCGCCGGCGAGCGATAGCATCAGGCTTTCTGTGAGCAATTGGCGAATCAGGCGTGCGCGGCTGGCGCCAACCGCGAGCCGAACAGCGAACTCTTTGCGCCGCGCGGCGGCGCGCGAAAGCAGCAGGTTCGCGACGTTCGCGCAGGCGGTCAGTAGGACGATCGCGACTCCCGACATCAGGAGCAGCAGCGTCGTCCGATTCTGCCGCTGGATTCCGCCTGTGCCTTGCGACCCGTCCGCGAACACGACGCGGGACTGCGAGGGCTTGCCGTCCTCTTGCGTGAGAAGCTGCCGGAATGTGGCTTCGAGTGCCAGCCGTGCCGCCTCGACGCTGCTTCCGTGTTCGATGCGGCCCACCAGATGCAGCCAGGCGATCTCGTTGCCGTTCGCGTTAATGGCGGCGGGCACGAACAGGTTTCGCATGGCGAGCGGAACGTAGACCTGCGCGTTCGAATCGAGGTCGAAGCCGCGATAGCTTTCGGCGGTGACGCCGAGGATGGTGAAGGACTGATTATTGATCTGAACGACGCGTCCGGCGATATTGCGGTCGGCCCCGAAACGGCGGATCCAGAAATCATGACTGATCACGCAAACCGGATGGGCGCCGACGGTCCGATCGTCCTCCCGGGCGATCAGGCGGCCGATGGCCGGGCGCACGCCAAGGACGTCGAAGAAATTTCCAGAGATGACTTCCGCGCTCGCGCGCTCGCTGAGGTCACCTTCGCGGAACGAAACTTGAGTCCGTCCACGGGCGCCGATTCCGACGAGCGACGGATTGTGGTCGCGCACAGACTGATACATCGTGGGCCCGAAGCTGTCGGTGTTCATTTCGCGAACGGTGGTGTTCGGAAGGCCTGGCGCCATCGTGCCGTGGATGAGATGGACCAAGGGGTTGAACAGTCCAATCAGCACGACGTCCTCGGGTTGGTGGATCGGCAAAGCTTTCAGCAGCACCGTATTCACGATGCTGAACATCGCGGTGTTCGCGCCGATGCCAAGGGCGAGAGAGAGCACGGCGATTAGCGTGAAGGCGGGGGACTTGATCAGGAGTCGGAAGGCGTGTCGGATATCCTGCATGGTTAATTGACGATCACTGTACTAAAAAGCGTTGACCGGCTGGGGCCAAATGGCGCCCGTTCGCCCCGCGCACTAACATCCGGTGTTTCTGACATCCACGGTCAGAAGTTGGTTTTCCTGGTGAGGAAAAATATCCTGAAGGTTTCGCCCGTTGTCTCGGAACGAAGTTTGTGTATCTTGCTGAACCACGATACCGTGACCGACGGCGGTAGATCCAACTCGAAACACTTGTGTCTGCCAAATCAAGGGAACATCCGAAAGCCGCTGCCCCGGAGCAAGAGGTGACGGTGTCAAACTACCGCCAGGAACATCCGAGGTGCCCAAAGTGTCGGCGAAATTGTCGACTCCAAAGCCGTTGTCGGCGTCCCAGAAGTGGTTGAAAGCTGGGATCGTCGTTGGTTAAGAATGGCCAATTGTTAGGTTTAACGGACCGGATTCCCCTTGGAATCTAGCAAAGGATGCAAGAGCACAATAGATCCAAAGCTGTCCCGCAAGTAAAAGCTCAGTAAGTAGCCTTCTTCAGTGACCAGCGTCAGATCTTTCCGGATGGGTAGCCCACCGACCACTGTTCCCTCGATTTTCTTGGCGCCGGGTGTCCAATTGGCTCCATGATGCTCGTGGGCTTCAGGATTTTCCTCGTAAATCTCTAGGTCGTACTCCGCGATATCCACAAGATCTGTTCCCACGAACACGTTTCCGATTCCCACAAGTTTGCGAACAGGTCGCCACGACATGAGACGAAGAATACACGCCTGGCCGAGCAGGTGCAATGCCTACGTGGCGGGCGGTCACCGAAACGCCAACCATCACAGTCGTGCTGGCGCACATGGCCGGTGCGAGCGGCTTCGATAAATCCACGCAGGAAGCCTCCGAAGTCTATGCCAAAGCCATCGCCCGCCATAATCCCCACGTTCGAAAGCTCTACTTCGACGCCTGTATTTCCGCCACTGCGACCGAAGCCCCTCTGCTCGCGCAACGCATCGTGAAATCGGAATCTCCCGAATCCTCTATGGCAGCGACGCTCCTTTCAATGGCAGCTCTCCGGCCGACGCTCTCGCGCGCTGGCGCCAGTTCCCTCTCACTGCCGGAGAGTTCCGCGCCGTCGAAAAGAACCTCGCCGCTTTCCTGCTGCCCGTCCAGAACGTGCACGCGATCTTCTCTCCACTTCCATCAAGCTTCCCGACTCGCTTCTTTCCGTGAATTCGGTTGCACACGCGGAGCGGCTTGACAAGGCATAGGAAAGCGAACAGCGGAACAGAAGCCGGAAGTTTTGCAGGAGACTTGGGATTTGATGATGATCAGGAGGCTGGAGTTGATGGGGCCTTTGCATGGGTATCGCGGATTGGGATGGCTGTGACCCGTTCATTGAATGCCGCGGGGATCGATCCGGTGGTGTGGCTGAAGCAGGGAATCTTGAGGGTGAAGGGCGACGGAAAACTGGGCGAGTGATGGCTCGGCAAACCCGAGATCAAAGCGCAGGATTGTTCCACGCTGCCAACGTTACCGCTGTGTCAGTAGCGAGCGTGAAAAGAGCCTAGCGTAGTTTTTCATTTTAAGGCGCTCAAGATACACGTACGCAGGGGCTGAAGAAATTACCGATTCCCCGCCCAGAAGATTGCGTTTCGTACGAGACGCTGAAAGTTGGGATCCCGATATGCCGATCTACCGTGGCCAAGTTGCACGTAGACTACTCGCGCTTTGGGATGTAGCCCCAACCACGCCAGCGGACCGTCACTGGTCGGATTGTCAGTGGTGAGCAGGACCTGGACCTTCGGTGAGATCCACATCCCTTTGTACGTCTCATCTTCGATCGTGAAACCGGTCAGTCCGTCGGTGACGGGATGCTGCCTGGTGACCTTCACGCCGATCCGCTCATCGTGCTTGAAAGTGGAAGCCGGCGCGCTCCCTTCGGCTTTGAATAGATAACGGCCGCCAACGACGTCTTCATACCACCACCGCCAGGCATTGTGATCGCCAATGGCGTGATGAAGAACCACGATGCCCTTGCCTGCTTCCACAAAAGCAAGAAGGTTGTTGCGCTTCTGTTCCTCGCGCATGTCTGGAACCATGTCGTAGAGAACCAGCACGTCCGTGGATTGGCGGAAGTCGTTCGTGAAGGCACTGGGGTGGGGATCTACCCGTGCGGCAAAGCGTTCATCGTCAAACAACGCATAGAAAGACGGCTCGTGATCGTGCCCGCCAGTAACAATCAGAACTTTCACCGGCGATCCGGCGAAAGCGGTCCCAGCCACCGTCAACCACATCACCAGGAATCGAATCACAGCGCCTCCACATCCCATGCCTTGTTCCACTCGATCCGCTTGCGATTAAAGTACGCCATGTTCCCCATATGGCACACGGCCGTTACGTAGTGTGAGTAGACCACGTCGGAGTTTGGCTGCTTGCGACTCCTCATGGCGTCCAGAAAGTTCCGCATATGCGGTCCGTCTGCGTCCACGCCCTTGCTTTCGATCTTCGGCGCGCCTTTTTCCCGGGGCTGAAAACTGTAGCCGTAACGGAAGATGTTCAGAACACCACCCGATCCGTGAAACTCTACGTCCACGCGATCTTTCGGACTGGACTGCGTAGCGTCGGCCGTCAGAACAATCTTCTGCGGGTACTCGGCGAGGATACTGATCGTGTCGGGCGTATCCCGATCCTCCGGAAACTCGAACATGCCGCCTAATGCGACCACCGCGCTCGGGGCAGAGAGCCCGAGCATCATATGCGCGGTGTCTATCGTATGAGTGAATACACCCCCCGGCTGTCCGGTCGAATAATCCTGGAACATAGTCCAGCCGAAATAGCGTTGGCTATCGAAAGGCCGCTTTGGGGCCTTCCCAAGAAATAGGGTCCAGTCAAGATCCTCGCGCCGATAGACGAAGTCTTTCGGGGGATGGCGGAAAAAGCCGCGATTTGCAATCCAATGCGTGCGCACCAGGGAAACTTTGCCGATCAGCCCGGAATCAAAGAAGCGATCTTTCGCTTCGAGGAAATGAGGTCCGCTCTTCTGTTGCGCGCCGATCTGCACGACGCGTCTGGAGCGCCTGACGGCTTCGACGATTTCGTGGCATTCCTCGATGCGGTAGGTCATGGGCTTCTCGAGATACACATCTTTGCCGGCCGTCACAGCATCAAGGAGAACCGGCGTGTGCAAGTGATCGGGCACGGAGACCACCACGGCATCGATATCTTTGCGATCGAGTACACGGCGGTAATCCTGCACAAGCTCTGCCCGCGGATTAGAGCCTTGCCGCGCCGCTTCTGCCCGCGCGGAGTAGACATCGCAAATCGAAACAACGTCCACCTTTTCAGCTTTAGCCAAGCGACGGGCGTGGTACGCGCCACGCTCCCCCGCACCGATGATCCCGAAGCGAATCCGGTCATTCGCTTGAGCGATATGTGTCTGCGAGAGAGCGGTACCTGCAACCCCCAGGAAATGCCGACGTGTTTGCATACTTTTTTGCTCCAAGCTTTGGAATAGATTCTACAGCCTGGCGGGGGCTGACCGTCAATCATGCATTGACGCGGGCTCTAGGGCCGGAGGGGGAAATCGTTCGGCCATGCTGCCTTAAACCGCCTCTTTATCCGTGTGTACACCTGGAGGCCGATTCCGCGAGTAAAACCGACTCGAGCGCCGTCGCCAAAACTGCGCCCAGCGGGATGCCGGAACTCCCTTGATGACTATTGAGGTAAGTCCCCCGATCGGTGTTACTATCGGGCGCGACCCAGAGTCTTTGATAAACCGAAAGAGGCGCACTTCGCTGCTGCCTTAAGTGGTCGGTAGGTCGCCGAGGAGCCCGTCTGATGATAAAAGTGATGATCGGTGCTGCACTGACTTGCGTTTGCTTGGCAGCGCAAGCTCCCAGGCCTTGCTCCGTGCTTACGGCAGCAGATGCCTCCGCGATTTTCGGCGTACCCGCAATTCAGACACGCGATCGCAGCGGCTGTGGCTGGGAGGATGCGGCACACAAGAGAAGTCTTTCCATTGCTATCTATAAGGTTGCAGCAATGTTCGAGGGTGCACGCCAGGGTTATTCCAAGGAGGGGACAGTTCATGACGAGGGTGGTCTTGGGGGCCCCGCGTTCTCGGCCGCACGTCCCACATGGGGTACTGGTGAAATAGAACTCTATTGCCTCAAGCAGTCCATCGTGCTTATGCTCCACCTCGAGGCCGTCGATGCGGCGTCTCGTCTGCCGCAGTTGCGCGCCGTTATGCGCAAGTTGGATCCGAAACCCTGAGCCAACGTTTCGAGAGCAAAGCGCGTAGGTGCCGTATTTTCAGCCTTCTGAACCAAGCCTACGCTAGGCACTTTTCACAATCCCAACTGTAACGGCGGTCACGTAGGGATCGTGAAACGACATTCCAGACCTCTAATGTGATGGGTGCGTCCGCTTTAATTGGGTATCGAAGCCGATGGACGCGACGTTCGCCGAAAGTTCCTCCGGGTTTTCCTCGAAGGACAGGCAAACCCCCGGCTCATCATACTCAGTCGCGCCGCGCACCAAAAATTCCAAGCCGAACAAGGTTTTGCCAAAACCGGCTCCGCCGCACAGCGGCGTGGTGCGGCCGCTGGGCACGCCTCCGAGGGTTATTTCGTCGAATTCGCGGATTCCGGTCCCCGTCCTGGGGAAGGTTCGACCCGGCGCATGAGATGGTTTCCGTTAACTCATAGGTTTCGTTTCGCCTGAGCCAAGCTCTAGGTTGGGGCCTTTCACCCTCGCTACCGTGACGGCGGCCATGTTGAGGCAGGGCCTCGCGATTTGAATTATTCGGCGTCGCGCTCCCAGACCTTGCCGTTTTTTGCGAATTTGATAAACGCAGAGATGCCCTTTGCGCTCGTCAGTTCACAAACGCCAACGACATCAGCCACGAACGTTTTCTTGGCCAGCGCCGGTACTCCGGCAACAGCGATCGATTTCAGGTGCCTGCACGCGTCCATTAGAAATCCGACTGCGTCAGGGTCTTTCGTAAGGGCGGCATCCCCGTCGGGTCCGGCGAGAACGGCTACAGCATCAAAGAGAACAGACGGTGAGGCGGCTAGCGCCATGTCGGCCGCATGCTTTTTGCCCTTTGCATCTTCGACACCTCCTACCTTCGGCGCGATCAGAGCTGGAGTGGCATTTTCCTTCTTAATGGCTGCGACCAAATTTCTCAGGATCGCCGGATCGAACCCCGGCGCGAGTAAAACTCCGACTTTACGGCCGTTTAACGTCGGTTTGTATTTTCCGTACAAACGCAGCGCCGGACTGGGGTCCAGATCCACCGGCGGGACGGCGGGTGTGATCTTCTCGGCCTCGCCTTTCATTCCAAGGCCGTCCGCAACTGTGTCTCCAAGGCCCGAGTCGATGATGTCCAAATGTCCGAGCATGCGTTTTCGAATTTCGGGAATGTCTACTTTTCCGAGTTCGAAGGTTAGCGCTTTACCGATGTGTTTTTGTTCCTGCGGAGTGACAGACCGGAAGAACAGTCTTGCCTGAGAGTAATGGTCGGCAAAGGATTCTGCGCGGAGGCGCACCTTGGGGCCTTCGATCGCGACAGGCGCTGAATGCAGTCCGCGGGACGGACTTTCGCGCGGCCCATCGGGATGAATGGAATTCGGTTCGTAGTTGTCTCGGCCCTTGGGTACAAGCATCTGCATATGGCCGTCACGCTGCAGGTTGGCAAACGGGCATTTCGGCCGATTGATGGGGAGCTCATGAAAGTTCGGGCCGCCGAGGCGGGTCAGTTGCGTGTCGAGGTAGGAGAAAAGCCGCCCTTGAAGAAGCGGGTCGTCGCTGAAATCAATTCCGGGCACAATGTGACTTGGACAAAATGCGACCTGCTCGGTCTCGGCAAAGAAGTTGTCCGGGTTGCGGTCTAGGACCATTTTGCCGACCATTCGGAGCGGCACGATTTCTTCTGGCATTAGCTTGGTAGCGTCCAAGATGTCGAAATCGTAGGCATCGGCCGTCTTTTGATCGATGACTTGAAAGGCAAGCTCGTATTCGGGAAAGTTTCCGCTGGCAATGGCCTCGTAAAGATCCCGCCGATGAAAATCCGGATCCGCTCCGCTGATTTTCACCGCTTCGTCCCAAAGGACGGCGGCTGTGCCAAGGACTGGCCTCCAATGGAATTTCACGAAGTTCGTCTCTCCAGCTTGGTTCACCAAGCGGTAGGTGTTGACTCCAAAACCCTCCATCATTCGAAGGGAACGGGGAATGGCGCGGTCGGACATTGCCCACATCACCATGTGCAGAGATTCGGGCATGAGCGAGATAAAATCCCAAAACGTATCGTGTGCGCTTGCCGCCTGCGGATAGCCACGGTCCGCTTCCATTTTTACGGAGTGAATAAGATCGGGAAACTTGATGGCATCCTGAATGAAAAACACCGGGATGTTGTTTCCGACGAGGTCAAAGTTGCCTTCTTGTGTGTAGAATTTGACCGCGAAGCCGCGGACGTCGCGCGGAAGATCCACGGATCCGGCTCCGCCCGCGACAGTGGAAAACCGAACGAAGACGGGTGTCTTCACTTTAGGATCTGCGAGAAAACCGGCTTTCGTCACATCCCCCATTGACTTGTATGGCTGAAAGTACCCGTGTGCGCCGGAGCCCCTTGCGTGAACGATGCGCTCGGGAATTCTCTCATGATCGAAATGAGTGATCTTCTCGCGAAGAATAAAATCTTCCAGGAGCGTCGGTCCCCTGTTCCCCGCCTTCAGCGAATTCTGGTTATCCGAGATCGGGAGGCCCTGATTGGTAGTAAGGGTTTCTTCGCGTCGGCCTGCCTGTTGGTGGGTCTCGCCGCCTTTTGAAGTGGTCGAAGATGTTTTCGGATTCTTCGGATATGAATTCATAAGATCCTCACTTTCACATCGAGTCGACGCAGCGTCGGTTTGTTTCCTCACGAACACAACTATCTGAGGAGAAGTAACGCTTGGATGAAGGCTGATGGACGAACCGAGGGGGAGCTTGGATTTGATGGTTGAAAGAAAATTCGGCAAAAAGTCAAATTCTTGGATCCGTAGGTCACGAAGTCTCTATTTTCTCCAACGCGCCGTGAACACCCTTCGCGCCCCGCACCTTCGCGCCGCGCATATTGCACTGAGTGCACCCGGCGACGAGTTCGCTTTGACCGGCCAGCTAAATGCGGGAGTTGGACCGGTCGCTCGCGGCATAGTCCGTGAGTCTTCTTCACCGAAGAAAAAATCCTCCGCTCCACAGTGCTCAAGCCGAAATTCGCCTTGTATTCGCTGTTCCCAAAATTCATGGCGGGTACCGCTCCCGTTTGCCCTTCCAACGGGCGCGCTGGAGCAGGTTGTTTACGCCGCAGTCATGATCTGGAGGAGCCGCTCCGGACGATAGAAACGCAAGTTGAATCTACGAAAAACATTTGCCGACTGAAGGGAAGCAAGGCTCCCCGGTGGCGGGTGGTATCGATGTAAGAACCAGACCCAGGCCCGGGTAGCGGCTAATCGTGACGCAGGGCAGTCATCGGATCCACGCTGGATGCGCGCCTCGCCGGGATGAATCTCGCAAGTGCGCCAGCGCTTGCGAGAACCAGAACGCCAACGGCGATCGTCACCGGATCCTGTGAATCGATTCGGTAGAGGAACGACTTCACTAGACTACCCAAAACCAGCGACGCGGACACTCCGATGACGGCACCCACAACGACAAGTATGGCGGCGTCGCGGACGACGAGCCACAAAACATTGGCGCGCTGCGCACCGAGAGCCACGGGAAGAAGCCGCAGCAGTACCGCATCGACCAGAGAAAAGATTGCAGTGTTCGCGCCGATTCCGAGCGCGAGCGAGAGAACAGCGATGCTGGTGGCTCCTGGAGTTTTACGGAGCATGCGGGCATGCATAGTGGAAGTCAGCAATCCGGTTGTCGAGCCAAGCAGGTGCGTTCATAAATCGTCTCGGGAGCGGCATTCGGGCAAGGGTCGCCCAAACCACCTTTGGACGAGCGATTGACGGTTCGGTTAGCGAGCGATTTGCGGTTCGTCACAGGCGGTTTGGAGAAGACAGAATGGACGACCTCGATGCGCGCCGGAAGGGGAATTCTCGTACGGTGATCGCGCCTCCACAGTAAGGAAAAAGCGAGAGGCCGAAGCGGCACCGCGTTTCAGACTCGTTACTGGAATCGCCGTGCGCCGGTAGCGGTAGGCTAGCCACCGCGGCCGACGCAATCGCGCCTGTGTTTTCGAAAAAGCCCCTGGCCGGAGTGATGATTCTGAAATAAATTGCCGCTCGGCGGCTAACCATAGACCAGCTAGGGTAGTCCAACGAGGGTATGAAAGCCGAGATCCCGCCAGGAACGCTTTCCCTGCTATTGCTCCGGACCGTAGCCCGCATCGGACCGATGCACGGCTACGGAATCGCCCAGTACGTCGCCCAAATCTCCAACGAAGTTCTACAGATCGAAGAGGGCACGCTGTATCCCGCGCTTCAGAAGATGCTGGTCAAAGGCTGGCTCGAAGGCGAATGGCGCATTACCGAAAATGGCCGCCGTGCCCGTTACTACGGCTTGACGCGTACCGGCCGCAAGCAGCTCGCGCTTGAGCTCAAGAATTTCGATCGCGTTTCTCACGCCATCCAACAAGTCATCCAAACGGCCTAATAAGGACCCTGACCCATGTTCTTCCGCAAGCTATTCGCCTGGAGGCGCCGGAGCCGGATCCACTCCGAAATCGACGAAGAGATTCAGACTCACCTCGCTATGAAGGCCGCCGATTCGAGCGGCGACGCGGAAGCCCGCCGCGCCTTCGGCAACGTCGGCACGATTCAAGAGGACAGCCGCGAAGCGTGGACCTGGCCGACCCTCGAGAGCTGGCTGCAGGACATCCGCCACGCCTTTCGCGGCTTCCGCCGCGCGCCCGCCTTCACGCTGATCACCATTGCGACGCTGGCCCTCGCTATCGGCGCGAACACCGCCATCCTAACCCTCGCCGACGCCCTGCTGCTGCGTCCCCTGCCCTTCCCCGATCCGGACCGCCTCGCGATGGTGTTCCTCGATGCCACCCAACAGGGCTTTCCGCGCGGAGATATCGCGCCCGGCCACGTAACCGAAATGCGCCGCAACGTCCGAGCTTTCTCTACCGCCGGACTCGCCCGCGCCGACGCCAACATTACCGGCGATGGCGATCCGGTGCGTTTCAAGTCTGGCCTGGTCACTGCCAACTTCTTCGACGTCGTCGGAATGCGCCCCCTGCGAGGGCGCTTCTTCGAGAATGGCGAAGACCAGCCCGGCCGCGACGGCGTCGTGATTCTGACCTACGAAGTCTGGAAGAGCCGCTACAACCTCTCGCCCTCGATCATCGGCCAGGACATCCGCATCAACGAAACCCCGACGCGCGTCATCGGAATCCTGCCTCCCGGATTTCAGTTCTACTATCACGCCGACCTGTGGATGCCGCTCAGTATGTCGCCCGAGAAATGGGCCAATCGGCACTCGTTCTACATGTACGCCGTCGGCCGTTTGCGCGATGGCGTCTCCTGGGCAGACTGCGCCGCGGAGATGGATTCTGTTTCGCAATATATCTTCGCGCAGGATTCCGCCGAGGACCGCCGTCAGAAGCTGATCGCCGTTCCTGTCCGCGAGGAGTTGACCAGCAAAGTCCGTTGGGGCGTCTTCGCGCTCACTGCCGGAGCTCTGTGCGTGCTTCTCATCGCTGCCGCCAACGTCGCCGGATTGCTCCTCTCCCGCGCCATGAGCCGCTCGAGTGAACTCGCCGTGCGTGCCGCCCTCGGCGCCGGATCCTGGCGTCTCGCTCGTCAGCTGTTCACCGAGAACATGGTCCTCGCTTTGTTAGGCGGCCTCTCCGGAATCGTCGTCGCGCACTTCTCACTGCACTTCCTGAAGCCTCTGATTCCCAGTTCAATGACCGGCTACACCGAACTCGCCATCGACGGACGCGTACTCGCGATCTTGATCGCCGCATCTCTTCTCACCGGTATCCTTTGCGGCGTCGGACCCGCCTGGCGCATGGCCAGCACCGACCCCAACCTCGCCCTTCGCCAAGGCGGCGCCAGGATGTCCGGCAGTTCTGGTCAGGCCGGAGCACGCCGCTGGTTCATCCTCGGCGAGGTCGCACTGACCGTCGTTCTGCTGATCGCCGCGGGCTTGTTGTTCCAAACTTTCACCCGCCTGCGCGGAATCGACGCCGGCTTCCGCGCCGACCACGTCCTGACTATGGACACGATTCTCTCGCCCAAATATCAGACTCTCGATCGCCGCACCGGTTTCTACAATGAGGTTCTCGAACGTGTGGCCGCGCTGCCCGGAGTCCTCTCCGTTGCGTACTCTTCAACCACTCCGCTCAACTGGCGCGGCGGAATCATGACCATCGATATCGAAGGTAAACCGCCGCAGCGCCAGAGCGCCATGTACCGTCACGTGACCGACGACTACTTCAAGACCTTCGGAATCAGCCAGCAGTCCGGACGCGTCTTCGATTCGCGCGACCGCATGGGCTCGCAGCCTGTTGCGGTGATTAACAAGACCATGGCCGCGCAGTTCTGGCCGGGCGAGAATCCGGTCGGTCAGCGCGTGCGCATCATGATGGTGCCGGATTGGCTGACGATCATCGGCGTCGTCGCCGACGTGAAGGAGATGGGCCTCGACAAGGCGCAGAAGGCGATCCTCTATGTCGGTTATCGCCAGGGCGGAGCCAGCTTCGCCGCGCCCGCCGCGTTGGCTGTTCGCACCTACGGCGATCCCGTTCAGCTCACCGGCGCCATTCGCCGCGAGATCCTGGCCGTAAATCCCGAGCAGCCGGTTTCCAATGTCATGGCGCTCGACGACCTCGTCGATTCGCAGCTCACTGATCGCCGCGTACAAGCGCAACTCTTCGGAGCCTTCGCCGGAGCCGCGCTGCTGCTCGCCTGCATCGGCCTCTACGGTGTCATATCTTACGCCGTCACCACGCGGACGCGCGAATTCGGAATCCGCCTCGCTCTAGGAGCCGAACCCCTGGCGGTCGTCGGTCTGGTCCTCGCCGGGGGGATGCGCCTCGTCGCCGCCGGCGTAATCATCGGAGTCGCCATCGCCTTCTACGCGACGCGATGGCTGGGCACCATGCTCTTCGAAATCCGCGCGACCGACCCCTGGACCTTCGCGCTCGCGCCCACCGCGGTCCTTTCGGTTGCCGTGATTGCGTGCCTGGTCCCCGCGTGGCGGACGACGCGCATCGATCCACTGGAATCCCTGCGCGCCGATTAGTTCATCAAGCAAGATCACCGGCCGCGTAAACAATATTCGAGATCTTTGGCAAACTCCGGACCATTTGAAGCTGAACCAAGCCTACGTTAGGCACGGAAAAATCCACCACGAACCCAATCTGGCCACCGAGACGTGGACTCGCGATGTATTTCCCGTCGAGCAATCCGAAGTCGAAACTCAGGATAGTGAATGAGAAGTAAGCGTCAGCGTCGAGGGTGTTCTACTAGGGTTGTAGCGACGCTAGTTGCTCCTTGATCCTTCCACTTCTGGAGAAACAATGACTTTTGATCCGCAGGCATTGACAGAGCAAATTCGTGCGGCCGGCGAGCATGAGCGCAGGGTAATTGCACGTTTTTTGCAGCGCGAAATCAAGTTGCCGCACAAGAATGACCTTTTCGATTCCAGTCAAACCTTTGGGCAGCGCTTGGCGGACCAAGTGGCGGCCTTCGGGGGAAGCTGGACCTTTATCCTGCTGTTCCTTGGTGTCATGACGGTCTGGATTCTCTTCAACGTCGCGGCCGGGAAAAGTTTCGATCCCTATCCATTTATCCTGCTGAACCTGGTTCTGTCGATGCTGGCGGCGTTACAAGCCCCGGTGATCCTGATGAGCCAGAACCGGCAGTCCGCGAAAGACCGTCTGGACTCCACGCACGACTACGATGTCAACGTGAAGTCGGAGATGGAAATCACGACTCTGCACACGAAAATTGACGAGTTGCGTCAGAATCAGTGGGATGAATTGATACGCTTGCAGCGCGATCAATTGGTGTTGCTCCAAGAATTGCGGAACACGGTGAAAGCAAGCTAGTGATCGCGGGGGCGCCCGCGGCTCAGGAAAGCGCCAGATCCGCCGGGAAATATTGCCTCGTGCGTATGAAATGGCGGCATGCGCAATTGTCTCGTTCCGTGCGGACACTACACTTTGCTTTTACTTGCTCACTGAATAGCGATCATCAACGAGTACGGCGCGATTTCACGCCCTACATTCACTTGGATCGACTGAAGGCCTGGCGTTACTTCTGCCGGGACGTATAGGTTCACCTGGAACACCCCGGAGCTAAGCCTCGGCGCGACGCCAGCGTATTGGATCTGCGCGCTGTTTAGCCGGTTCCTCTGAATTAGCATAGCGTTACGAAGCGAAATGACGTTTTGAAAACGTTTTCTGGAGGGGCGAAGTCCGTAACGATCTGATAGATTCCCATTAGTCCCAGGCCGTCTGAAACAAAGACCTCAACTGGAGCATCGAAGGAAGGGCGAATCATTTTCGCCAATTCGAAACGAGGAATCAAACATGTCAGAAGAACGGCCCCTTCCAGAAGGACGAGAACTCCCCAAACCGAAGGGACCTCACGACCCCAAAGAAATCAATCCCAAGATGGCCTCCGATATTCACTACTGGGCTCACGAACTCAATGTGACCGGCGACCAGTTGCACGAAGCAATCCGTGTTCACGGAACACACGTGGCAAAAGTCCGTGACGCTCTGAACCATAACAAACACTAGACCATTGGCAACCCACCAATCTCGAGCGCCTGTTGCCCGATCCAACGCAACAACGGTTGAGAGTGCCGCAGCAAATCACCGGATAGCGCAGCTCTACTCGTCTGACAAGCCCGCAAATAGAGCAAGCACTTGCGCCGCCAATCGGGCTATCCTTCGTGCCAGGAACGATGTCGTCAGTGACGTTCCGAAATCGGTAACTCTTTGCAATCTCCTGGGCGAGCTCCAATACTCCGACAACATCTGGATTTAAGAATCCTCCAGAGCAATCCTGACGCGCGCGCGGAGGGGGGTAAGCCGGATCATGCAGATCATGAACCAATGGAGTTCATTTCATGCTCGGTAACCCAACTTTTGGTAGGGCTCAGTTGGAAGAGCGAGAGCAAAACAGACCATCTTTCTTTCGGCGGGTAGGCCACACTTTAGGCCTGCTCGATAGAGAGCGGTACTAATGACGAAGTGTTCTCGATGCGCGGCGGAAACGCCGATGGACATCTGCGGGATCCCGATCTGTCTGGATTGAGACGACAACGCTGTGGGGCGGAAGATGTTTCTTCTACGGCGGAAGCTTGGGCGGACTACGCCGCGAGCGACCGCCCAGTGCCCCGGAGTTACGGAATGACTCGCTAACGGTTTGACGGTCGACAGGACACCTCTATGCTTATCGTTGACATTGTGATTTGGAGTTTGCTGGCTGCTTTCGTCGTGAGCAAATTCTTCCGGAAGACACGGGAGCCGATTCTTCTTGATCTCGGCTTCCTGGCGGCGGCAGTTCTGATCGCCTCCGGCGTGTACTACGCGTTTGACGTTCCTGGTTTGACGCTCTTCACGATTCTCGCCTCCGTGACTGGCGTCGTTCTGCTGATGGCTGGCTTCCGGGCCGTACCGGATCATCTTGCGGCTAAGAGTCCGGCGTGGAGACGATTCGTATCACGGACTCCCGACTCGTTTTCCCAAGGCTGGGCGCGATGGCGTGCGGCGAGGCCGCAAGAACAGGAATCGATCGCGGCGTGGGAGGGCGAGGGCGGAGCGCCTTTGCCTCCTCCTCCAGCCCCCATCGTTCGACCCAAGTGATATTCGGTCGATCCTTGATAGCGCGCACTGAATCAAGCCATCGTTTCGCCCGACAGCTAACGCTCCGGCACCTTTCGAGCGTCACGCGCTGCTTTCGCTCTGAAATATCCTCCATGGTCGGAAGAATCAGCTGCACATGGTCAATGCGGCGGGCATTAAGACACATTGTCTTGTGCCCAAGCCTTGTTCCACCTGAAAATTTTCCATGGTCTTGCGCTCGGGAAGCACTTCGGTCAGCAACCGCCGCAGTTCGAGCTTGTCCCAGGTCCCCGAGCCAAGATCAAAGAATAGCTGTCCTTCCGTTTCACTCGCGGTGACCTGAAACATTGTAAAGAAAACCTCGTTTGCCGATTGAACTCGTAGGTCATCGTCCAGCACCAGCAACGGCTCATGTATGTTGGCAACAATGTTCTCTGCGTAGTCTTAGCGGCTTGGGCTTGCTGTTCGGCCTGTTTAAGCTGTGTCACATCCGAGAATGTAAGAACCACGACGCCGCGCTCGGCTTGCTTGTCAGTTGCAACCCGCACGTACCCAATGGTCAGCATGTGTACAGCATTGATCACGCGCGGGGTTCTTTCAAGTCGGATTCCTGATGCACGCGAACACCCGATTATGTTTGATGCCGCTGCACAACCATGCCAGCATCACTATAAAGGAGTAGTTCCTGAGTTTGAAAACTCGACGCCACCGCTCATAGATTCTCCAAGCGAACGGTATGGTAAACCATGCCCGCAATCTCACCGCCGCCCCGCAGAGCGTAGCCCCTTGAGCCGTAAATCGCCAGCGCGTCCGCTAGCCAAGGGGCCCCAATACTTTTCTGGCCAAAGACAACCACGCCAGCGCCGCTAACAGCCAGCGCTCCCCCGGAAACGGACGCAATGCCGAAGACGTTATTGCCGAGCGTTTGACGTGAAACAGGCAGATCAGGAAAGCCGGTCAGCGCACGTAGCGGGTTCGGGTAAATTGTCCCATTCGTTCTGATCTGCGCATATTTTCCCGCAGACAGTTTTTGCATGAAACCGGCCACCGAGAAGCCCATGCCGTTCGACAGAGTTTCGACAAGTACCGCGGCGCTCACAGCTGCTGGAGAACCTTTCATCTCGGCAAGCGTATCGCCCAGATCTTTAGGCCCCATGTGGAAGCGCCGACCCGTGCCGGCCGCCTTCAAGACAAATTTCTCTCCGTCGGGCTGGGTAATCTCCATCTTGACGCCGCCAACCAGGGAAGCGTCGCCTCGCGCCACCGACCACATACCTGTAATCTGCCAGCTTCCAGGGTCGCGCGGTTCGGCATGGATCAGCACGTCATCCTCGCCTGGCGGTGTCACCGGTTGGCCCTTAGCCAAGCTGATCAGCGTCCGCCAGGAATGCTGGTTCGGGTCGATAACACCGTCAATGTGATCAAAGAGGCCGTTTGATTTCCAGAATTGTTGAAAGTCCCAAATCGCGTTGGCCAGTGCTGCCGTGCAGATTCCTGCAGGCCCCGAGAGCGGCGGAGCGTACCATACGCCCTGTTTGCCGCCACGGCTGACAGGCAGTGCCGCCAGCAACCCGGCCACTAGTTTCTGATCGCGCTGGGTGTTCCTGACTTGCTGTACCCGGTTCCGTAACCCTACGGGACCCTGTAGTCCGCCCCCAGCCTGTTCTCCCTGCGATTCGCCGGCATGCGCGCTGCTCATGTTCTTTCAAGCTCCTCAGATCCGATGTAGGAGCGACCGCGCATCGACCCCGAAAACGTTCGATGCCCAGCAGTTCCTCAGTCAGGAAGCGGAAAATTGATTGCGTTTTATCGCAGAGGGGTAAAAAAGACAGCGTTTGGCTCAGTGAAAAGGATCTCCAGGAATCTCAGCCTATGAAGAATAAGGTCATCCAAAACGTGCACCTCCACGTTCCACGCGTGACCCGGCTCCGATTTACCCGTTATCGGTCATCGTATTGATCACCGTGCTCAACGCAGACCCAGGTTGAGACCGTGCCGATTGTGGGTATAGCGACGCCCGGCTTGGACGGGTCGGAAGTTGCCGTCGGGTTAAACCTTCCCATCCCGGTCGTAACCACCACCTGGCTACCACACGTCGACTGTCCAATCACTTTGCCGACGCTATCGGTATTGTAATGAACGACCGGGGCACCCAGAACGGACGACGAATACGCCGCGGGGGTGCCTAGAATCTGCGCATTACTCACGCAGGCGAGGGGAGCGCTACCGCAGAACTTTGGATACACCGGGGCCGACCCCAGGTCAATTGTGAAGAATGTGGGGTCGGCGACCCGAAGACAGAATTGCGGCGTGCCCAGTTGGGGATTCTGCGCCGCTGACTGGAGGGAGCTCGCGAAGCCGCCGCTCATCATGACTTTCGAGATGAACTCACCGCGTTGGAGCTTCAGTCCGACCGGAGCGGCCTGGTACGTCTCTTGTTCGTTGAGTTTGAAGTCATTGGGCCTGAGAGTTCCGACCCTGACGAGGCGTCCACGCCCGCATTCCGCCTGCGGACTGGATACCCATTGACCTTGATTTCGCGTGGGCAAAAGCGACGTCCAAGTTCCGCCGGCGGTCTGCTGCCTTGTCTCCCCGTTCGTATCGTTCGCGCAGATGTCGGTCCCGGGAATGTAATGAAACCCCGCACCGAATACGGTGCATATTTTCACGTACTCAACTGGCTGCGCGTTGCCGTTTGAGGCGATTCCGAGCAACCCAACCAAAAAACTCACCGCCATGAATAGTTTTTTCAAGATGTCCTCCGTGATTGTCTAAATAGCGAATGTCCGTCCGGTTCGATGGATGGTTCTTTGTTGGAACCCCGACTACGCCTTCGATTCGGGTGAATACATTCTGCCCAGTAAGCGACATCGGCCTGTCGATCCCCTCACCGACGAAGAAAAGAGTTAATCGCGAATCAGGATTCGACAAATAATCCGCGAATAATGACGGTCCTGCGTGCTCGATGGCGCTTACGAAGCGAAAGAGGAAATTCCGATGACGGCTTGCCCGCGTTCGACCGCATTCTGGACCGGCGCTCTTTGGATGCTCGCTCTGCCAGCCTATGCGACGACCCTCTTTAGCAACGGCGTTAACAGCCAAACGCCGCCGCAGGCTGGCGTGGGCATCTACGGTAGCAACACCTCCGCGAGCAGTTTCAGCATCTCTCCGGCCGCTACCCTAGCGTCCGTCTCGTTCTACTCACTGGAATGCTGCGGTATTGGGTGGAGTGGCACGATAAACTATTATCTGTTCTCAAACAATGGCTTTTACCCCTCCACAGCGCCTTTCGCTCAAGGGAGCGCCAGCAGCTACAAGCAGTCCACGATCTATTCCGACGCCGCCACTAACGTGGTGAATAGGTACGATTTCAACCTGAGTACGGCAGTCGCGCTGAGCGCAAACACGACCTACTGGATTGGCATCCGCCTCAGTGACGACGGCAGCAAGCCATTCTGGAATCTCGTGTCCTCGGGAATTAGCGCCCATACTGGTAGCGATTTCAACAGTTGGAACCTACAGACTGGAACTGGAGCGTTCGCGTTGTTCGATACCACGTTCCAAACGGCACCCGAACCAGGTTCGGCTTGGATGTTGCTCGTGGGGACCGGGTTGTTTGCGGGCGCCGGTTGGAAGCGCCCGGTATCGTCGCGTCATATAGAATGCGGTGATGGCCCAAGCCGACCAGCCGATCACGAAGTTGCTGCTGGCCTGGCGGGGCGGCGATGAGGCCGCTCTATCGGCTCTCATGCCGATCATCTACGATCAGCTCCGGAATCTGGCACAGCGCTATTTTCAATCGGAAGGCCCAGGCAACACGATGTCGCCTACGGCCGTGGTCCACGAAACCTACTTACGCCTCATCGATGCCGAAGTTCCGTGGAAGGACCGGGCTCATCTATTTGCGGTTTCCGCTCGGATGATGCGGCGAATTCTGGTGGACCACGCGCGCACGCAACGCCGGCTCAAACGCGGCGGAGGCCAAAGAATAACGCTAGTGGACGCAATGTCTCCGCAACGCGAGCCGCGGATTCTGGAGTTGGACGACTCGTTGATGCGCCTCAGCGCCATGGATGCCCGCAAGGCCGAGATCATAGAGCTGGTTTTTTTCGGCGGTTTGACCTATGCCGAAGTGGCGACAGTGCTTAGTATTTCGGAGGCAACCGTGCACCGGAATCTGATCCTTGCAAAGGCATGGATCTTCGATGACATGAAGACCGGCGACGCGACTGCAACGGTAGACGCATGACTCAACCCGCCTGGGAAGTTGTTGAGGGATTGTTTCACACGGCGGTGACTCTGCCTCAAGAAGCACAAAGCCAGTTCCTTGAGGAGCACTGCGGCTCGGACGTTGTGCTTCGGAAACGGGTGAAGTCTCTGCTTGACGCGCATCGGCAAGGAGGCGACTTTCTGGAAACGACGGTACACGAGGCAGCGGCGACCGCGCTTCGTGACCGGTCAGGCCAGATGGTGGGACCGTATCGTCTACTCGCCGAACTCGGTCATGGCGGCATGGGCCAGGTGTACCTGGCGGAGCGCGCCGACGACCAGTACTCGCAAAAGGTCGCGGTAAAGATCGTCAAGCACGATCTGCTCGGGCCGGGCGTTCATCAACGCTCCCGCGCGGAGCGGCAGATTCTTGCAAATTTGAAACATCCCGGAATCGCGCGCCTTCTGGATGGCGGCGCGACCGAGTCGGGATTGCCGTATCTGGTGATGGAGTACGTCGATGGAGTGTCGATCGACCAATATTGTCGCGAAAAGCTGCTGAGCATCCAGGAACGCCTTAAGATCTTTCAATCGGTTTGTGCGGCGGTAGCTTATGCGCACCGGAACCTCGTCGTCCATCGCGACTTGAAGCCTGGCAATATCCTGGTGGCGACGGACGGCTCGCCGCGCCTGTTGGATTTCGGCATCGCGAAACTCCTGGATGCCAGCCAGATCGAAGAATCAGCGACTCGAACCTCCGACCAGATGATGACGCCGGAGTATGCCAGCCCGGAACAGGTGTCTGGAGGCCCGATCACAACCGCGACGGACGTCTACGCGCTGGGACTACTGCTGCACGAGCTGCTTACTGGATCGCGTGCGTTCGACTTTAAGTCCAAAGCGGCTTCCGAACGCGAGCGAATCATCCGTGAGGTAGACCCGTGTCCTCCCAGCGCAACGAGTTTGCAGCGTGTGGACAAGGATCTCGATCATATCGTCATGAAGGCTCTCCGGAAGGAGCCCGCCCAACGGTATCATTCGGCTGAATATTTAAGCGACGATGTGGGGCGATTTCTGGATGGTCTACCGGTGCAGGCGCGGTCCGGCGCGCTTGGTTATCGCGCTGCGAAGTTCGTACGCCGGAGACGAATCGCACTTTCGATTGCCGCCGTACTGGCTTTGACTGTCGGAACCAGCGGCTCAATGCTATGGATTGCCGACAGGCGCGCCGCCTACTCTCGAGAGCAATCCCAGGAGCGCTTGGAGGCAGCGCTCGCGATGGCCAATTCAGCCCTATTCGACGTCCACGATTCTCTCGCAAAAATGCCGGGATCGACGCGAATTCGCGCCTTGATTGTCGAACGAACGGTTCAATCCCTTTCCGAACTTCAGCGGACCGATTCCTCCGATCCGGCCCTCAGCACGGGGCTGGCCGCGGCTTACGAAAAGCTCAGCGACATCCAATTTCGCGACGGACCGGGCAACCTGGGTGCAGGGAAAGCCGCCGAAGCGAGTGCGACACTGGCCCTCCACCTGAGGCAGTCGATTCTAAAGGCGGACCCCTCAAACGCCGAGCGACTCGGGGCGGTTGCCGCCGACCAGGTCCGCCTCGCTGACATCCATCGGCTGACACGGATGGGCGCCATCGCTGCCCGGGAGTATCGCGAAGCCATCGCCGTATACGAGGCGTTGCCCGCAACCGTTGCAACCGCGAAAGATTTTCGTGGCAGCTTGGCCGACGCGCGGCGTGCTCTAGCCACAACCATTGCCGCGGAAGGCGATGCGAATGGAGCGCTCGTTCAGATCCACCTCGCACTCGATTCTCTTCGCAAGATCGTTAGCGAGTTCCCGCGCGATGTCGATGCCCGCCGCGGATTGGAGCGTGCCTGGCAGACACTGGGGGACATTCAGTCCAGTTACCTGAACGAATACGCGGAAGCATCAAAAAGCCTTACGGAAGCGCTTTCGATTGCGCGCGCTTTAGTGGTCGAATTCCCCGGACAGAATGCCTATCGTACAGACTTGGCGAGCGTGCTCAGCACACTTGGTAACACGTGGTCTCAAGCGCAGGACCCGGGCCGAGCGTACCCTTTTTATCGAGAGTCATGGACGCTAGTGCGGGCGCTTGCGGTGGCCGACCCGGCAGATGCACGAACGCGGCGCTCGGTAGCGATTCACAGCACGAATCTTGGTCTTGTACTGGATAAAAGGGGGGAGATAGCCGAGGCAGAGCAGCTTTTCCGCGATTCTATCGCGCTTCAATTGTCTTTGATCGAGCAGAATCCAGAAAACCGGCAGCATCCGTACGATCTCGCATTCGCCCGTGCTTCGCTCGGCCGTTTGCTGGTCCGGACGGGACGGAGGACGGACGGGCGGCATGAACTCGAAAAGTCAGCGTCCCTCGGACAAGGTCTCCTGAAGATAGATCCGGAAAATCTGGAGTACCGTTTGCGATTGAGTCGTACTTACGAGTCCCTTGCCGACGAATTGCGAAGCCGGCGCGTTTGGGAGCTCGCCCGGACGGGATATCAACAAGCTATCGATCTGCTTCGCTCGAGGCATGGCGAAACCGTTCCTGGAGTCCACGTCCAAAAGCTTGCCGAGCGCATCGCGTCCTGTGACCGCGCGCTTTCGGGTCAATGAAATTACTGATAAACGCCGTGCTCAGATATGGATGAGGATGGTCGAAACCGTGCGACACGAAAGGAACGTTTTGAAAGGTTTTGTGGAGAGGCTAAGTCCGTAAGTCTAGCTTTCAGCATTCTAGATAAGAGCGTTCGAGAAGGTCGTTTCGCGCTACCTGGGTGACCGCCGTAACGACCCACTCAAACTGGCGAAACTACGGGATGGTCGAATCAAAGCCAGCGAGCAAACGATCGCGAAAGCCTTGGTTGGTGATTATAGAAGCGAGCACTTGTTTACTCTTCGACAATCCTCGCCGCATCCGCCATTACCAGCTGGGACTCATTCTCCTCTTCATCTGCCTCATACCATCCGCTACCTCCTCCGGTCCCACCCTCGCGCCGCATCCGCAAGCGGAGTCGTTCCACCAATAATTGACGAACCATTAGGCGCGCCGGCAGAACTTGCATCGGGCACCAAAGGTCAAGAAAACTTCGTGAGCTCCACGCCCCAACGAACTGGATAGAGGGGGCCACGGACCACGCCGCATCGGGATCGAGGATACGCGGCGGGAGATTCTCTGGGTGGCAGCGTCGATTCTGCGATAACCAACGATTTCGACCTAAAAGGCTATCTGCGCGCGTCGCCCGACAATTCTCCGAGAGTTGCGTTGCGTCGCGTCGTGCCGCCAGCGCGGTTTCGCCTATGCGGGCCTCCAAGACGGGCAAAGCTGCTCTGCGGCAACAATTACGTACAGTCCCGCTTCGAAATGCAACTCCAAGTGCACGGGGATTCCGGACAGAACGGCGGAGGGTTCGGCGTGAACAGCATCTACTCCACCGGAATCCCAGGCCCTCCGGGAACCGGGCGCGTCCCCGAGATTCAGACGGGAGCAAATGGCGTTAATCCCCGAGGCAATCCACAGCCGCAGCCCGCCGCGGTTCCCAGACGTTTTCCATCATTCACGAGTGGACCGGATCCGCTCAAGACAATGACAGGCGTCTGTTCGCTGCGCTCCTTGGATCGGAGTCGCTTGAGAATCTCCTCGCCGTCATATTTGGGAGGTGCATGTCCAGCATCAGCAAATCGAGGCTAGGAGATTTCGCTTGCCGGTCGGCATGCTCTATAAAAGCGATTATCTGCGCGCTGTCATGGGCTACATGAAGTTCGTATGCAAAAGGTCTCGCCGCCCAGAGCAATTCGGACAAGACCGACGTCCGAAGCACTGTCTTCGGCCAGCAATATCTGAAAAGCGGGAGCTTTAGTTGTCATGAGATGTAATCCCAGCCCCCAAGGCGCAGACGGTACCGGCTCGCTTCCCCCGGGTGGCCGTGATATAGGAATCCACTACTTGCTCACGCTCTCCAGAACGGAGAGGCACTTGGAAACTATGGTTTTAGGGGAGCCACTTCTTTTTCCCTCCCGAATTCGGACCCCGTTTTTGTTGACAGAAGCGCGTGTCGTCTCCTCTGCGCGTAACCTGCCGTGTGGCCGCGAAATACCTGGGCCTCGATAGCGCGTGGTCAACTGGTTTTTGACGGATCTCCCGCACTCGCCGTTAACGGCTACACCGACGCTACCGGTTGGAATGCCGACGCTCGTTACCGCGACTTTTGGTTGGTGGACATCAACCACGACGGCAAGGCCGCGGCCAGAACGGGATCGAGTGCGCGATCTCGACGTCCGCGAGGGGCGTAGGCATCCCTTCTTTCCTGTCGCCCCAAATATGGGTCGCGAACTTCGGTGACGACTACAACTGGCATCTATCCCCATCGAACTGGGCAACTGTCCAGCCGGTTGTCACGACTCCGCGAACGGCTCGCTTGACCTCCTTCTGCGGAAGGAAAGGGCCGGAATCTGGTGCAGCGATTTCGACTGGCTCGATTGTAAAACCGCGCTGTTTTAGGGCGGAAACTCTGCCAAGGATTACCGGGCAAGATTATTTGCGTGGAGTTGAACCAGACGCTAACGTGCAAGGCGGTCGCAAGGTCACTTGCCGAGAATCAATCCCATGATTAATAGAGGCGCGTAAATCGCTGCGGCGAGCCCCCATTTTTTGCCCGTTGTCATCTTGGTTCTTACGGATTGCACTTCCTCGAAGCGAAAAAGGCGTTCCGAGTAGTCGCGCTTTTCTGAAACGAAGATGAATCCATCCGTTTTCAGCGGGCCGAGGCGCCCGACGATTTGGTCGCCTGTCTTGAGCACGACAGTAAGTCTTCTGCCTTGCCGCCAGTTTCGAACTTGCTCCGGAACACTCGGTTCGGCGGATACGCAGAGCGAAAATACGGCCAGCAGGGCGACGACGCGGCACAGAGTTCCCATTCGCTAACTATACGGGTCTTCTCAGCTCGGGATAAGCGGTAGTGAGTCAGTTTTCAAACCGACCCAACTACCCGATATCACGTGCTTCGCAACATACGCGGTCGAGTTCACCCGACCAGGGTTGGCGCGTGGATTGCGTAGTTACTTGTTTTGCATCAGCGCCGACATCCACTAATCGCCGATTCGGCGAGTTGAAGCTTCCTCAGTTTCCCGAGGGTCGTTAACCGCCCCGCGGCTCCCCCAAAATGCTTGATCTGGCGTCACATTCGTAGACCTGATTTCGGTAATCTGATTTGGCCCAGTTCGGCATTTTGTTTTGGCCCACCTCATAGACGAACGGGTACTCTGATTCGGGCGAAGCCCGAAGTGGAGGAACCTCGTTGGACTGGAGAGGCAAAGTGGAGTTGTTTGAGCAGATCCGTCGAGAGTATGAGTTCGGCGTAGGGACGATTTCCGGGGTGGCGCAGAAGGTTGGCGTGCATCGGCGGATGGTGCGCGAAGCAATCGGGAGCGCGATGCCGAAGCCGCGGAAGAAGACCGAACGGCCGCGGTGGAGGATGAAAGCGGCGATCGAGTTCGTGGATGCGGTGCTCGAAGCCGATCGGAAGGCGCCGCGCAAGCAGCGGCATACGGCACATCGCATCTGGGAGCGGATTCAGCACGAGCTTCCGGAGTGCAAGATCGGCGAGCGGACCGTTCGGCAGTACGTACACCA
>JBBQWZ010000057.1:0-32018 GCA_038210135.1 Bryobacterales bacterium | reverse complement strand
AACACCCGGACCTGTTCCAGGCTCAACTTCCCGTCGTCCATGCTGATGATCAATCCCCAGCATGCGGAATCTCCCTCCCAGGCTCATCTTGTATGAGAATCAAACCCTTCCTTCAGGCTCATCTTGCATGAGACAAGACTCTCCCTTCGATCCCGCCGAATGACGGCGTATACTGGCCGGTAATGCCTCGGCTTCTCCTGTTCTTTCTTTGCGGCCTTCCCCTGTTGGCGCAGACTCGCGCATTGCGTTTCGGCGCTGCCTGGGATGGCTCCGGAAACGTGATCGAACGCGCCGTTGTGATCGTCGAGGGCAACAAGATCGTCGAACTCCGCAAGGATAACGGCAAGTTTCCGAAAGGCGCGGAGGTCGTGGATCTGCGCAAGTACTCGGCGATTCCGGGGATGATCGACGTCCACACGCACATCACGTACTACTGGGATCAGGCGGCGGGGACGAATCCGCGCAGGCAGGCGCGCAAGCATCCGGCGGTGACGACCGTGCTCGCGGAAGCGAATGCGAAGAAGACCCTCGAAGCCGGCGTGACCACTATCCGCGATCTGAATGCGAGCGCGGGAAACGACTACGCGCTCCGCGACTTGATTCAGATGGGGAAGCTGCACGGTCCGCGAATTGTGGCCGCCGGGCAGGGAATCGGCGCGCGGCCGAACGTCGTTCTAGGCGCCGAAGAAATGAAGAAGGCCGTCGAGGAACGCCTGGCCGCGGGCAGCGATGTGATCAAACTATTCGCCTCGACCGGCGGCTTCGAGGATGTTTCCGGCCGCCAGACTCTGACCTATGAAGAGATGAAGGCGGCTGTCGATGCGACCCACGCCGCCGGCAAGCGGATCGCGATTCACACCTACGGTCCGGATGGATTTCGCGACGCCGTGAAGGCCGGTCCGGATTCAATCGAACACGGCGCGGACGTGGACGATGCCACCTTACGGGACATGGCAGCGAAGAAAATCTGGTTCGTGCCGACCATCGATCACAACCGTTACTACGTGGACGCGAAGGACGAATTTAAGTTCGCGGTGGGGTCCGAAGTCGGATTGAAGGATTACATCGCGCGAAATTTGGACACGGCGCGCAGGGCGCACCTGGCGGGGGTGAAATTCGCGATGGGGTCCGACGCGGTCTTTACGATGTTCGGTCAGAATACGCGCGAACTCGAATGGCTGGTGAAGGCCGGTCTCACCAACGACGAGGCGTTACGCGCCGGGACGGTGAACGGCGCGGAGTTGCTAGGCATGGCGGATCGTATTGGCAAACTCGCGCCGGGATATCTGGCGGATATCGTGGGCGTGGAGGGTCAGCCGTGGAAGGATGTCCAGAAGGCGATCCACGGGGTTCGTTGGGTGATGAAGGACGGGCGTTTGGAGGTGGCGAAGTAGCGAAAAGCTACTCCGTCGCTCCGGCTTCTTTTAAGACAGCGATAATGTCCGCGTTCGCGGCTTTCGCACTCAACGAGAGGGCGGTCTGTCCGGCTTTGGCTTTGATCTTGGGATCGGCGCCCTTAGCGAGAAGCAGGCGAACGGTTTCGGGCTGCTTATTCTGCACCGCGGCCATCAGGGGCGTGAAACCGTTTCCATGGCGCGCGTTCACGTCCGCGCCTTTCTCGAGCAGGTAGTGAAGCACGTCCTTGGCCTGGGCATCGCCGTAGATGGCGTGCGAAAGCAGCGGAATTCCGTGCGCTCCGCGAGTCTCGATCGACTTCGGAAACACTTCGCAAGCGGCCTTCAACGTCGGCAGTTGACCGAGCATAGCGGTTGCCATCAGGTCGAGACGCGCACCCTGATCGATCAGCCAGAGGGCCATGTCGCGGCTTCCGGTATGAGCGGCGGCCTGCAGGGCGCTCTCCCAATCACCGGCACCCAGGTTCCAGGAAGAAAACATCAGGCCTGGCTCCTTCTGGAGCAATTCCTTCATCGCGGGAATGTTGCGCGTATGCGCTTTGGCGACCCAGTCCTTGACCAGGTCGAGGTCGAGACGCGCGGGCTGTTCCGCCTGGGCGTTCGCCAGCCGGGGGATAGCGGCCACAGTGGCGGGGATCAGCGAGAGGAGGTGACGCCGGAGGAATTGCATAGATTTTAGACGCGCCTTTCAGGATTTGGTACTGCGTCTCAGCGTAGCGCGTGCAGACAGCCAGAAAAGCACATCTCTTTTTTGAAAGGACCCAGACTTTGGCGGCATTCCCCTCTCGAAGGAGATTCCAACGATGCACCGATTTCTCGCGACCGCTCTGGCTCTGACCGCCGGACTCTCGTTGACCGCCGCGCCGCAACGCCGCGCGGACCGGCGTCCGCCCAAGCCCACGCAGGGCACTCTCGCCTACGTAACCAAGGGCGGCGAGCCCATGCTCTGCCCGCTGAAACACACCGACGTGAGGGCCGACATTTCCGGTCCCATCGCGCGCGTGACGGTGACGCAGGAATTTTTCAATCCAACCAGCGAAGTGATCGAAGCCGTCTACACGTTCCCGCTGCCGCATCGCGGAGCGGTGGACGACATGACCATGAAGGTCGGCGACCGCACGATTTCAGGCGTCATTAAAAAGAAAGAAGACGCGCGCAAGATCTACGAGAACGCGCGCAACAACGGCCAAACAGCGGCGCTGCTCGACCAGGAACGGCCAAATATTTTCAACCAATCGGTGGCGAACATTCCTCCCGGCGGCAAGGTCGAGATCCAAATCCGGTATCTCGAAGCCGTTCCATACGAGGCCGGGACGTACGAGTTTGTGTTCCCGATGGTGGTGGCTCCGCGCTACATTCCGGCGAGCGTCAGCGACGGCGATAAGATCTCGCCTCCCGTCACTCCGCCGGGTACCCGCGCGGGCCATGACATTTCTGTTTCCGTGAACGTGGATGCCGGAATGGACATCCAGAAGATCGAATCGCCGACGCATGAAGTGGACGTAAAGCGCCCGAATGGCAGCCACGCGACCGTAGCCTTGAAGGATCAGGCGTCGATTCCGAACAAGGATTTCCTGCTGCGCTATACCTCGGCGACGGGCAAGATCCAAGATGCGATTCTGACGCATGCCGACGCCAAGGGCGGATACTTCACGCTAATGCTGCAGCCACCGGCTCGTCCGGCGAATGCGGAAATTACACCGAAAGAGATCGTGTTTCTGATCGACACATCCGGCTCGATGCATGGTTTCCCCTTGGACAAAATCAAGGAGACGATGCGTATGGCGTTCGACGGATTGCATCCGAAAGATACGTTCAACCTGATTACGTTCTCTGGCGATGAGCATGTGCTGTTCAAGAATCCGGTTCCGGCGACGCGCGAGAACATCGACGTCGCGTGGAAATTTCTGAACGGGCAGCGCGGCAGCGGCGGTACCGAAATGATGAAGGGCATCAAGGCCGCGCTCGATCCGTCGGACGCGCAGGATCACATCCGCATCACCTGCTTCATGACCGATGGCGAAGTCGGTAACGACGACGACATTATCCGCGAGGTGAAGAAGCATCAGAACGCCCGCGTCTTCGCGTTCGGCATCGGCAGTTCAGTGAATCGCTACCTGCTCGACAACATCGCGCGTTTCGGACGCGGCGAAGTGGAATACGTCGGACTCGGCGACGATGGATCGGCCGCGGCTAAGCGGTTCCACGAGCGCGTGCAGAAGCCGCTGCTCACCGATGTCTGGGTGGACTGGAACAACCTGCCGGTCGGCGAAATGTATCCCTCGCGGATTCCCGATCTGTTCAGCGCGAAACCGCTGGTCATCACCGGCCGCTACACCGGCGCCGTAAAGGGCACCATCAAGCTGCACGGCAAAGTAGCTGGACGCGATTTCGTCCGCGAAATCCAGGTGAATTTCTCAGCCAATGAACCGGCGCACGAAGCGCTTCCGTCCCTGTGGGCAAGGGCCAAGGTCGCGGAACTAGAATGCGACGACTTCCGCAACGAGAAGCAGGAGCCCATTACGCAGCTCGGGCTCGACTACCGGATGATGACCAAGTACACGTCGTTCGTCGCCGTCGAAGATCGCGTGGTGAACGAAGGCGGACGCCAGCGCCGCGTGCAGGTTCCGGTCGAGATGCCGGCTGGCATGAGCTATCGCGGAGTCTACGGCGACCGCGACGACAAGGAGATGAACGCTCCGCGTCCGTCGATGGTGGCGCAATCGAGTGGTCGTGGCGGAGCATGGTTCGGCGGACGGACGGCGTCTCCTCCGGCGATCATGCCGGAACGCGATATGTCGGTGCGGAAGAGCATGCCGGAACCGATTTCGCAGCCAGAACAGAAGTCGAAGATGGATTCGACCCTGCAACGCGCCGACGCGGGGACAACCTACGAAGTGCTGATCGCGGTGGTGGATTTGAATCCGGCCGTGCTCGCGCGGTTGAAGTCCACCGGATTGCAAATCGTTTCGACGCAGGGGGGAGTGGTTCGAGCCAAGGCGACCGGCGCGCAATTGCTGAAGCTGGCGTCGATGGCGGAGGTGACTTCGATCCGGCCGGTTGCCTGATCGAGACGGTTAAACTGGAGGGCAAATGACCTTGCCCTTCTCTTTCACGGGAGCGCGCGGCACCGCGGTGTCGCGCGCTTTGTTTTTGTGCGGCTCGCTAATTGCCTCGCCCGTCTTCGCGCAGGTTTCCGGCATTTCCGGCCCGCGCATCCGCGCGCACGTCAAATTTCTGTCGTCCGATCTGCTCGAAGGTCGCGGGCCAGGAGAACGAGGCGGAGCGTTGGCGGCGGAATACATCGCCTCGCAATTCGCACTGCTCGGACTGAAGCCGGCCGGTGACAACGGAACGTACCTGCAGAAGGTTCCGTTAGTGGGCGTCACCACAGAATCGGACGCGCAGCTCTCGACCTCGACCGGTGTGTCGTTGCAGTGGCTGACGGATTTCGTCGGGCAATCGCGGCAACAGAAGGCGGTCAGCGATTTCGACGGCGAAGCGGTGTTCGTGGGTCATGGGATCACCGCACCCGAATACAAGTGGGATGACTACAAAGGCGTCGATGTGAAGGGCAAGGTGGTGGTCTTGTTCACCAACGAGCCGGAATCGCAGGATCCCAAATTCTTCAAGGGCCGCGCGCTGACTTACTACGGACGTTGGACCTACAAGTACGAGGAGGCGGCTCGGCGAGGGGCGATTGCGTGCATCATCATCCACACGACGCCGACGGCGAGTTACAGCTACGAAGTGGTGCGAAGCTCGTGGGGCCGCGAGGATCCGCAGGTGAAGCTGGATGCCGGCCAGCAGGCGTTGGCCATGGCGGGCTGGGTCACGGGTCCGATCGGAGAAAAACTCACCGGCCGAAATCTCGCTGATTTGTTGAAGCTATCGGACTCGCGCGATTTCAAGGCGTTCGATTTGGGATTCCGCATCAAGGGACGGCTGCGCTCTAAAATGCGCGACATTATTTCGTATAACGTCGCGGGAATCGTCGAAGGTTCAGACTCGAAATTGAAATCGGAAGCGGTGGTGTTTAGCGCGCACTGGGATCATCTGGGAGTTGGTGAGGCTGTCAACGGCGACACCATCTACAACGGCGCGATCGACAACGCGACCGGCTGCGCAATGATTCTGGAATTGGCGCATGCCTGGGCCGCCCTGCCCCAGAAACCAAGGCGGTCGGCTATCTTTCTCGCGGTGACGGCGGAGGAGGGCGGCTTGCGCGGATCGGAATATTACGCTAAACATCCCTTTATTCCGATGTCGAGGACGGCGGCGAACATCAATTACGACGCGCTGTTTCCCTACGGACGGACGAAAGACATCGGGGCTCCGGGGGCGGAGCGAACGACGCTGTGGCCCTTCGTGCAGGAGGCCGGCAAGCGGTTCCAGATGACGGTGACAGGCGATCCGCGTCCGGAGGACGGCGGCTATTACCGGTCCGACCATTTCGCGTTTGCGCACGCGGGCGTACCGGCGTTTTCGGTCGAGAGTGGCCAGGAGTTTCTAGGGAAGCCCGCCGGTTGGGGCGAGAAAATGGCGGCCGACTACAACGCGAAAAATTACCATCAGCCGTCGGATCAATATCGCGAAGAATGGGATTTTGCCGGGTTGGAGCAATATGCAAAATTCGGATTCGTCATCGGAATCAACGTCGCGAACGATCCGAAGCTTCCCACGTGGCAGCCAGGAGATGAATTCCTAGCGGCTCGCCAAGCGAGTCTGATCAGCGGCGGCGCGAAGTAGTCTCAATTCAAATCGACTAGCGGGCTTCGACCTTCATATTCAGGTCGCCTCGGACTCGCAGAGTGATGAGAGCTTGATGATCGATGGGGTGATTCGCTTCGAGGCGGAGGCGCCACTTCTGCGCGATTGTTGCTAACACCAGCACGCCTTCCATCCAGGCGAAACGCTCGCCGATACAGACGCGGGCTCCACCACCGAACGGGAAATACGCGAATTTCGGGCGGCTGGCGATGGCTTCTGGCAGAAAGCGATCGGGATCGAAGCGTTCGGGCTCGGGCCAGTACGCCGGGTTGCGATGCATCGCGTACGGACTCATCAGCACAATCGACTGTGCGGGAATCCTGAAGTTACCCAGTTGATGCTCGGCTTTCGCACGCCGTCCAATCGCCCACGCTGGCGGATAAAGACGCATCGACTCGGCGAACACGCGCTCGGTGTAATTCAACCGCGGCAAATCGTCGAAGGCGGGTGCCCGCCCCGCAAGCTCGCGATCGATTTCCTCGTGCAGCCGCGCTTCGATCTCCGGATGCTGTGAGAGCAGATACCAGGTCCACGTGAGTGCGTTCGCGGTGGTCTCGTGACCGGCGAGGAACAACGTCATGGCCTCGTCGCGGACCTGCTTGTCGGTCATGCCGGAGCCTTCGTCTTGGGCAAGAAGCAGCATCGCGAGAAGATCTCCGCGATCTTCTTCCGCGGCGCGCCGCTCGACGATCATCTTGTAGATGGTCTTGTCGAGACGATCGCGCGCTTTTTCAAACCGGCGCATGGCGGGCAGCGGCAGCTTTTCGAGCCATTCTGAAAACGGCACGAACAGCAGATTAAACATCGCGAGCACGGTCGAGAGCGCTTCGCCGATTTCGGCCGCTTCGGTTTCGACATCGGCGCTGAACATCGTCTGCCCAATAATGGCGAGCGTCAGCCGCATCATCTCATCGTGGATCTCGCGCGTTTCGCCATCCACCCAACGATCGCTGGCACGAGTGGAAAGCTGAACGATCGACTTCGCGTAGCCAGCCAGGCGCTCACGGTGGAAGGCTGGCTGGACCAGTCGGCGCTGCTTGAGGTGGGCTTCGCCTTCGTTCGTTAGCAGGCCCTCGCCGAGCATCATCTTGGCGCGTTCGAGCGCGCGGCTCTTCTTGAAATTGCTTTGATGCGTCACCAGGACGTCTTTTACGAACTCCGGGTCGTTAATGAAAAAAACGCGCTGATTCGCCAGCCGGAGGAACGCCACATCTCCAAATTCCTGAGCAGTGCGCTGCAGAAAGCGCGGCGCGTCCTTGCGGAACGGTCCGATCGATCCGAAAAATGGCAGGCCTTTCGGCCCAGGCGGAGTGCGGTCGCGGGTGGCGACAGCATCCATACCTATTGCGGGATCCCGATTAGCTTCTCGAAGTCGAGCGTGACGCCGATGAACGCCAGGCACATTTCGTCGGTGGTGTTCTCGCCCCAGCCGACCGGCACCAGCGGATTATTCGGATTACGCGGATTCGTGTCGGAATTATTGAATGTGCAGGTCAGCTTCACGGTAGAGCCACCCGTGAAGACCATGGGCTTGACGAAGGTGTACGCGCCCTGCCAATTGAAATCCCAATCTTCGATGTAGATGGCCGGCGTCGTTACCTTGTCGGGTCCGGTGACTTCGACTTTGATTTTGCGCCCCAGCAAATGCATATGCGGATAGATCCAGATCGCCTGTCCACTCAAGATCGGCAGCACATTCAACGACGCCTTGACGTCGTAGGCTTCGTTACCCGCGGGAATCTTAAAGCTGGTATTCACGACGGGAATTTCGTACAGCCGCTGCTCGATTTTTCCCTTCTGGAAGTACAAACCGATGCGGGTCTGGTCTTCGCCCGTGGCGCGTTGCGGAAAGTAGTGGACCTGCATGATGATCTTCGCGCCCTTCAGCAATTCGATGCCAATGCCCGCGGGCAGCAGGCGGGTCCGTTGCCCAGGAGCCCAGCCGGCGAGGGTCGCGTTGAGATTATTCAGATTCAGTTCGATGCCAGGTCCGCCGTAGCAGTCGTAGCCGGGCTGTCCGTCCGCTCCGTTGAGCTTGTCAGTGACGCCAGCGGTGTCCTGATACAGCAACACGTGGTGGACGATGGAGCGATTGCCGGGAAGCACGTCGATGGCGCTGAGATACTTGGTGGCGTCGAGTCCCGTCGGAAGCACGAAGCAGCGGTAAACGTCCTTTCCACGCGCTGGCGTGAACGTCTGCAGCATCCGCAGATCGACATCGGGCTGGCCCAGTGGCCATTCGCTTTTGGCTTCGATCGGATCCAGCACGTCGGCCGGATCGCCTTGCGGAGTTCCGGCGTCGATCCAATCGAAAATGGTTTGCTTCTCGTCGTCGCTCAGCGAAAAATTATTCTGGAAATCGCCGTAGCCCTTTACCGGCTTCCACGGCGGCATCTTCTTCGCGTCGATGTTGGTGCGAATATCGTCAGCCCAAGCGACCGCGGTGTCATAATCCTTCAGGGCGAACGGCGCGATGTCGCCATCGCGATGGCACTGCTCGCACTTCGCGCGGAAAATTCGCGAGACTTCCTTGTTGTAGGTCGGCTGCGCCGCGGCAAGCGAGGCGAAGGCAATGACAGCGGCGAGTCCGGCGATAAATGAACGCATTGAATTCAGTCCCTATTATGCACTTAGAATGCGCCGGACTGCACCGGGCGGCGCGGCGGCCAGTTGGCTGGCAATTGCCTCCGCGCGTTCGTCGAACTCAAAAGCCGGCGCGAGGTGATGGATAAGGCCGTATTGCAGGGCTTCGGGCGCCGTAAACACGCGTCCCGTAAGCGCCAGTTCGCGGGCGCGGCGCGCTCCAATGGCGCGCGCGATCGCGTCCATTCCGATGGGCCAGCGTCCTTCGCGAATCTCTGTGAGCGCGAACGAGACGCCTTGCGCCGCGACCACGACGTCCGCGCAGGCGAGTAAGGCAACACCTTCCGCAAGCGCCGGACCTTGAACAGCGGCGACGATGGGCTTCGCGAAGCGTTCCTGAAATAGCTCCGGCGGAGCATCGGGAATCGCCGCGCAGAAAAGCTGGCCGGCGCTCTCGAGAAGAATCACGCGGACATCCGGATCTTCGCCGGCCGAGCGCACCGCCGCCAGCAGATCAGCTCCGCTGAGAGGTAATGCAATGCGTCGGATTGGGGTCGTCACGGTATGAGTATACGGCTCACTACCTAAGCAGGATCGCAAAAAGAAACATGCCCGGCCGAAGCCGGGCATGTGAAGAGGCGAAATTGTTTTCGCCGCGGCGAGCTACTTAGCTGCGGCGAAAGCGCCGGCCAGCGATGCCCACGGCCAGAAGGCCAGCGCCCATCAGCGACATCGTCATCGGTTCCGGCACTCCGCTCGGATCGCGCGTTTCGGTCGTGTTCAAGAACACCGTGACGGTCGCGTTAGCCGGCAGGGGAAGGCCGCCGACGGTCTGGGCAAAGCTGGTTACGGTTGTCGAGAAGTTCGTCAGGAAGATGCTGACGCTAGGTCCCGTGGCTTGGCAGGATCCGGTGAATCCGCCGAGCGCCGAGGTGCAAGTTACATTGCCGGCGGCGTCCGCGCCGGGGTTGGCGAAAAACTTCAACTGGTGGTTCTGGGACGGGTTCAATGAGTCCTGCCAGCTCGCATTCAGCTGCAAGCTCCAAGAAGTAAGGTGAAAGTTGGGGTCAGCGTTGACGGTCGGGCAGGTGACGTTCGATGTAATGAGCGCACCCGAACTCACAACGTCCGCGTTGACGGGCGTGCACTGAATCATAGCAGCGGAAGCGAGACCGCTAAAAGCGATGAGAGCAGCTGCCGAGAGCAAAAAATGTTTCATTCCGTTAGTCCTCTATTTGTTCGAAAAGTCCAACCGGTTTGCGTCGAGATCGGCAACCCTGATGTCTTGAGCCAAATTAGAGGCGGGCCCCGGAGCGGACAATAGTACGTGTGTCCTGAACGGGTGATAAACGGCTCCCCCCGCTAGTTCCAGTTTGGTACTATCGCACTCCAAACTCATTCTATAAATTCCTTCAAAATCAATGTCTTACACGGATTCTCCGGGAATGCTTGTGGACCCGTCACGACCGAGAACTTCGACAATAAAAATGAAAATTCTGAAACAAAACTAGTTTCGGATCACAAATTTCTGATCGGATGGGTTGTAACTTCGGAGTGGGTTCGCGAGAGGAGCCGCACAATTCTATTGCGAATCGTTTCGAACGGAAACGGGCCGCACGAGAACGGTCAGAAGAAAACCGGCCGCCAGCAATCCTGCCAGCACAGCGAGCGGACTGTCATAGATGTGGACCTTGCTTTCGCCCGCCGTGAGGCCCGACCTCGCGCGCGACGATAGCTCCGTGATGATGACCGGTCCGGCGATCGCCGCGGCGCTCCACGCTGTGAGAAGCGCTCCATGGATCGCCCCGACATTTTCCGCTCCGAACATATCCGCAAGGAACGCCGGGATCGCAGCGAATCCGCCGCCGTACATACTGAAGATCGCGAACAGCGCGATCTCGAAGGCCAGCCAATCGCCGCCGCTTGCGAGTTTCGGGATCAGCAGGAACAGCGCCACTTGGGCCGCGAAAAAGATCGCGTAGGTGTTCCGCCGTCCCAGGTAATCGGAGAGCGACGCCCAAAAGAACCGCCCTCCCGCATTGAACAGGCTGATCAGCGATACAACCGCCGCCGCTTCCGCCGGAGTCTTCGAGAACATGTCCTGCATCATCGGCGAAGCCTGCGCCAGGATGCCGATTCCGGCCGTCACATTGATGAACAGGATCCCCCAGAGCTGGTAGAACTGCACCGTGCGAATCGCCATGTTACGCGAGAGGTTGTGGCTCGCGATCATCTTCTTGGGTTGCGCCGGTGGAATCCAACCCGCGGGCTTCCACCCCACCGGCGGACGGCGGATGATCGCTGCTCCCACCAGCATCAGGCACAGATACGACGCGCCCAGGATCATCACGCAATTCGCGACGCCGACTGCTTTCATTAGGGATAAGTTGACGTAACCCGCCAGGAACGCGCCGCCGCCGAAGCCCATGATCGCCATGCCGGTCGCCATTCCGCGCCGGTCGGGAAACCACTTCACCAGCGTGCTCACGGGAGCGATGTAGCCCAGCCCGCAGCCCATGCCACCGATCACGCCCATGCCGAGGAGGACCAGAATCGGCTGCTGCATGCGAAGTCCGAATCCGCCGAGGATCAGGCCGGAGCCGAATAGTAACGCCGCCGCGGTGGCGGCCGCGCGCGGACCGCGCCGCTCCACCCAGGTTCCGCCGACAGCCGCGGTCAGGCCCAGAAATACGAGCGCCGTGCTGAAAGTGGTGTACGGCGGGCTGAACCACCACGGTTGTCCCACCAGCAAAGCTTGAATGGGGCGGTTGAAGACGCTCCAGGAATACACCGAGCCGATGCAGACGTGGATGATAACCGCGGCAACCGGAATCAGCCACCGGTTGATGGTGGAAGCTCGCGGAGTCGCGACATCCTCGCCAGCGTCCGCCGAAACAGAAGGCATCGAAGCCAAGTGTATCGCGCCGCCGCTGCTGCTTAGAGACGTTTACTTGGGCTGCAAATCCAGAAGCACCCAGCCATCTTTCTCGGTGTGCCCGAACCGCGCGGCGTCTTCGCAGGTCAGCCGGTACGGCCGAATCAGTTTAGAAGAGATCTTTGTAAAATGCGCACGGCTTCCCTGTAAAGCCACGTCATGAACATTCGGATCCTGTCGATTTTCAGGGCTCTAAATTGACGTGCCGCATGAGTTCGCGGAAGCGGGGCCGCTTCCGTAGCGGCTGGTAGAACGCCGATTCGCGTAACCACGTTGGCCGGATTGCCCGCGCATCGCAGGCCTTCCACAACTCTTCAATTGCCTGATCGTAGTCGCCTAAGCCCTGATAGACGAACGCATGCGCTTGCGGAGGAACCTCTTTCGGCGGCAGCGCCTGAAGCTGGTCGAGTATTCCCCGCGCTTCCTGTCGCTTACCCGCTTTCGCCAGTGCGTATCCCAGCTGCCCGATCGCAACCGCATCGGATGGATGGCGTCCGAGCCTACGCCGAACCGCCGCCTCCGCCTCCGCATCATTGCCCAGCGTCCACTCGATCTCGGCTAGTAGCCGCTCCGTGAGTGCGAAATCCGGATCCTGCCTCGCAATCTTTTTCAATAGCGTCTCGGCTGCTTTGGACTCGCCGCGCCAGTACATTAATTGGGCCTCGCCCCATTGCAGCAGGCTGTCGAATTGATCGAGCTTTAAAGCCTCCTGCATCTGCGCCTCCGCTTCCGCCGCCTTGCCGAGCGACCCCAGGAACGACGCGTAGTATTGGTGCGCGATCATATTCTGCGCGCCGAGTTGCGCGCTTTTGCGGTATTCCAGTTCCGCGCGCCCCCAATTCCAGTCCTCCCACGCGTACATGCCGGCCAACAACGTATGCGCTTCGGCCAGCGAATCGTCGAGCGCCAGCGCCTTCTGCGCGTTCTCGCGGACTTTCGCAAAAGCGTTCGCCGGGGGGATCGCGTGGAGGATGGCTTGCACTCCGTAGCAGCCAGCCAGAGCAACATACGCCGGCGCAAACTGGTCGTCGATGGCAATTGAACGCTCTAGAAAGTCGATGCCCTTCATGGCGCTGGCAGGATCGATCTGATGCCAGTTGTACAGACCTTTCAAGTACAATTCGTACGCTTCAGGATTCGGCGTCCGCGCCGCCGCCGGCGAAGTCCCACCTGCCAATTGCAAGCGCAAGGTACCGGCCACGGAAGCCGCAATCACCTGTTCGGTCGCGATCGCGTCCTGCACTTCGGTGTCGTATTCATGCGACCAAAGATGCTTGCCGGTTGCGGCTTCGATCAGCCGCACCGCGATCCGGACACGGTTGCCGGACTTTCGGACGCTGCCTTCAACCACGCTGCCGACGCCCGAGTCCCGCAGCCTGGCTAGATCGGTATCTTTGTCTTTCAGCCGCATCGACGCGGTTCGCGCCAATACCCGCAGGCCCCGAACATGGGCCAATGCGTCAATCAGTTCTTCCGTCAGGCCCGCCGAAAAATATTCGGAATCCGGGTCCGCACTCAGGTTTACGAAAGGGATCACGACGATCGAAGGTGGATTCGCGGGAGAACGATTTCGCCAGGTGAGCCAGACCAGCACGCCCGCAAACGCCACCAGAATCGCGGCCGCGATCAGCAAACGTCGGCGAGGGCGAGTCGGCGAATTCGCCTGCAGCTCCGCGCGTTCCCCCCCGACAAGCCCCTCCCTTGCCGAAGACGCGTTCGAGTCATTCTCAACCGGCTCGAAGCGAAGCACGTAGGCTCCCTTCGGCACCACGAACCGAACGCGGTCTACCGACAATGGATCCGCCGCGTACTCATCCAGCCGAGCTCGCAGATTCCGCATCTGCACGCGAACGATGGTGTCGTCCTTCGGATCAAAGTCCTGGTTCCGGTCGAACACATCGACGCCGAGCTGATATTCCTTGATCCGGTCGTTCCCGGCCAGGCTCTGCGCGACCAAGTATTTCAGCAGGCGCGACAGGCTCGGCGACCGGCGGAATCCGTCCGTAGACAGGATCCGGTCCAGCTGCGCCTCGACTTGTTCCGCGGAAGTGCCTTCGAGGTCCATGTTCGCTGAATTCGTCGATTCCAAGATTGCCCGGAGAACCCGATCTTGCGGGCCGCGTCTCCAGGGTGCGGATGGCTGATCACTTCTAAAATAACAAATAATCCATCGTTCACTCCTCGACAGCGGAAGTCTATTGATAGCGGAAGTCTATCTCGGGTAGCCGGGCTCCCGCGTCACCTCCGCCGCCTGCTCCAGATGGCGCTGCGTATGCGCCGACAAGGCGATGTACCACTGGTACGTGGTGATCGGACCCAGAGTCGCATGTCCGCCCAGGTGCCCATACAAATCATCCTGCGTCGTGCGCATGTACTCAATCACGCGATCTCTGCTCGCCAGAAAGTTCTTCAGCGTTTCATCCTTCGACACCCAGCGTCCGGTTGGACGAATCTGCGGAGGCGCCTCGCGCTTCTTACTGCGATCGAGAATCTCCGGAATGATGCGGTCGTCTTTCGCACGGGCCTTGGCTAGCGCTTCGCTGTCCGGACGCGGGCGATCCAAATTCTTCCGCATGCCGTTGTGGATCTCGTCTTCCGTCAGCGCGATGTGCTCCGCACACTCCGCGATGCTCCAGCGCTCCGGCGACGCCTTGTATTTCCATTGCGCTTCGTTGACGCTCGAAAGCAAGTCCACATATTGCTGCCGCGTCTGCTGCAGATACGAGATGGCGCGTTCGCGATCTGCCGCCGTAATCGGCTCCGCGGATTGCGCCGTCAGCAATTGCGTCGCGTACACCAAAATAGCAAGTTTGTTCAACATAATTATCCTTTCGCCGCCGAATGCGGCGCCGCTGGGGGTCGCCGCATCGTAGCTTGCTGCTCGGCGGCAATCCACTCGATTGGGGTAAAACCCAAACGGAAACGCGACACTCCCAAGGCGTCTCCGCGCCCGCGGACACGCGCGGCCAGACAGCGTTGGGGCGAAATACAAATCAGTCCGGCTGATCGCCGCTTCGTTGAAGACGCAACATGCGATATGCTCTCTCGAAAGCAAAATCATTCGCGCCGCGCCATGAACCTACTCATCGGATTTGCAATCGGTATTACCCTGCTGCTCGTCGGACTGGGCAACCTGAACTACACCTGGCGGCGGCGGCGGATGAAAACCATCGGCACCATCGTCTCTTCGCAGGTCGAGCGCGTCGGGGAGTCCGAGCTTTACAAGCTGGATCTTAAATACGCCTACCGCGTGAACGGACGCCCTTTCGAGGGCTCCGTGATCGACATGCGCGTCCTGAATCCGCATGGGGCTGAGAAGCTCGCGGTGTCTTACCCGCAAGGCAAAAACTTTGAGCTGTTTTACGATTCCAAGAATCCCGAATCGTCCTCGCTCGAGCAAGCAAAGGGTGGGTATCTAGGTGACGTGGGAATTGCCGCCGGAGGCCTGTTGGTGATCGCGGTCATGATCTTCTTAGAAGTCGAGGATTAGGTCGAGCCCGGAAGCCGAACCGCAATCGCCGTGGAAGTACGACCCGACTGCGACAAAGGCAGGAGCGTGAACGCCAGTTGCGAAAGTGCAAGAAAAGCCACCATCCGGTATCCCGAAGTGTTGTGACCCGATAGCCTAAACGACCTTGCCCGGATTCATGCGGTTCTCCGGGTCCAGCGCGCGCTTGATCGATCGCATTACCTCTAGCGCCGGACCGTGTTCCGCCTCCAAATACATCCGCTTGCCGTAGCCGACGCCGTGTTCGCCCGTGCAGGTTCCGCCCATCGCCTGCGCGCGTTCGACCATGCGGCTCGACAGCCGCGTCGCCTCGGCGAACTCCCCTTCGTTTGCCGGATCGAGGATGTAGCACAGGTGGAAATTGCCATCGCCCACATGACCCACCAGCGGGGCGGGGAACGACGCCGACGCGTGATCTTCCTGGGTCTCCAAAATGCAATCGGCGAGCCGCGAGATCGGAACGCACACGTCCGTCGCCCAGCCCTTCGACCCCGGCCGCAGCGCTAACGCCGAGTAGAACGCGTTATGCCGCGCGTGCCACAGCCGTTCGCGATCGTCGAGCTTGGTCGCCCATTCGAAGTTGTGCCCGCCGTGTTCCTGCGCGAGCGACTGCACGAGATTGGCCTGTTCGCGGACCTGCGCTTCGGACAGCCCGTGGAATTCGAAGAACAGCGTCGGCAGGTTCGCGTACGAAGTTCCGGCGCGCTGATTGACGGCCATCACCGATGCCGCGTCGAGCAATTCCGCGCGCGCGACGCCGACGCCGAGCTGGATCACTTCGATCACCGTCTCGATCGCTCCGCGAATGGAATCAAACCCGCACACCGCCGCCGAAACGGCTTCGGGAATCGGATGCAGCCTGACCGTGACATCCGTAATCACGCCCAACGTTCCCTCGGATCCGACGAACAACCGCGTGAGATCGTAGCCCGCCGAAGATTTTCGCGCCCGTGTTCCGGTCTGGATTACCGTGCCATCGGCCAACACGACGGTCATACTCAGAACGTTCTCGCGCATGGTCCCGTAGCGGACCGCCGTCGTGCCCGATGCCCTGGTCGCCGCCATGCCGCCGATCGTCGCGTCCGCACCCGGATCGATAAAGAATGCAAGCCCGGTATTATGGAGCGCTTTGTTCAACTGCGTGCGCGTCACTCCTGCTTCCACCGTCGCGTCGAGATCCGGCACGCTGATCCGCGTGACTTTGTTCATCTCCCGCATGTCGAGCGAAATGCCGCCGAAAAGCGCGTTGACGTGTCCTTCCAGCGAGCTGCCCGCGCCGAACGGAATCACGGGAAGACCATGCCGCTGGCTGATCCGCAGGACTGCGCTGACCTCTTCGACGTTCGCCGGAAAGCACACGATGTCGGGCCGGGCCGGCGCATGATACGACTCGCCGTGGCTGTGCTGCTCGCGGATGGCATCGCTCGTTTGCGCGCGCGTCCCAAGGAGATTGCGGAGTTCTTCGGTGGCTTCGGCGACGTGGCTTTGGGCTAAGGAAGGCATAGGGAGTCCGTCCCTACTGAAGATACTCCCGAAAGGATCGGTTCCGCAAAAAGAAAAGGGGGCCGGCGAACCGGTCCCCCTTCAAAATGTGCCTGATCTTCCCCAAAAGAAGAGCAGCGGCGCGATCTTCTTACTTCACGAAGATTGTCGTCGTGATCTGCCCGTTCGGTCCGCGATTGGCCGGGATGTCGTACATCGTGACGGTCACGATGTTGGCCTGCCCGGGAGCCGCCTGCGGATCCGGAACCTTGATGTTGATCTGCCATCCAGCCGGGAATGAGGTCAGGCCGGAATACAGAACATCCGCATCCGAAAGAACCACGCCGGCGAAAACCACGCGCGGCTTGACCGGAGTGGATAGAGCGCCGCTCGCAGGCTGACCATCCGGAGGAGCATTGGCCACGAAGCCCTCGCCCGTTCCGTAAAGCGTGACGGTCTTACCCCGCACGGCGCCATTGCCCGGACCATTGACGGATCCGTCTTCGTTCGTCGCCGCCAGTTGACCGGCACCGCCGGCCGCCGCGTAAAGACCCGGATCGGCTTGGTTCATCGGCAGGTTGCCGACGCCCAGAACCTGGCCGGTGGACTTCTGGAGCACCAGAAACTCCGCCGTATCGGACTGCGGCGCGTTCATCGGCACCATGAAGTCCACGCGAGTCGGAACCAACTCATAAACCGGCGTGGGTGCGCCGTTCATCAGAACCTGCACGTCCGAAACAACCGTGGACCACGGCTTCGCCGTCGGATCCTTGGCGCTGTTCCAGTTGCTGTCGAAAGGCCGACCAAAGCGATAGAGGTAGGCCAGCATCCCAGGTGCCAGGGCGCGCGTCGAGTAATTCGCCGCGTTCTGCCACACGATTGCCTGGTAGAAGAACGCCAGTTCGTTGGTGCCATCGACCACCAGCAGGTTATCGAACGCATCGAGGCCAACCGCCAGCGGAACTGGTGAGGACACGGTAAAGGTGGACTGCTGCGGATTCAGCGCCAGCGTGTCGTACTGCGGGAAGCGGAGGACGCGGTTGTTGAATGTGTCCGCGACCCACAGCTCGCCGGTCAGCGGGCTGATCGTCACGCCCGACACACCGCTGAAGCCCGTGATTTGGATGGTTGAGTTCAAATTCGTGCCGGTTGGCGGAGGGCGCGTGAAGACCAGCACGCGACCCGTGCCATTGTCGGCCACGTATAGGCGATCATCGGTGTCTACCGCGATGTGAGTCGGGCGGTTGAAGCGGTTGATGCTGGTTGCCGTACCGCTGCCCGTCTGGGTAAAGTCCGGCTGTCCGTAAACCACAGCAGCCGATTGCCCATTGTTGAAATCGCCGCCAGACGGCCTGCGGAATAGCAGGACCCGGTTATGCGAAACATCGGAAGCGAGTACGGAGCCATCCAGCAGAATCGCGATTCCGTATGGGTTCGCCATGTTGGCCACGCCCGCGTCGGTGACTTTCGTAAAGTAGTCGCTCTGCCCCAGGATCTTCGTTGCCCGCTGATTGACCAGGCTGCCCTGCGAAAATGGACTCGGGAAGCGAAGCAGGCGTCCGTTGCCGGTATCGGATACCCATAGGTTTCCGTTCGCGTCCACGGCCAATCCGGTCGGCCCAAACAGGCCGGAGTCTGTCGGAAGCAGCCGGTCCGCCGTCGGGGAGTTGACCACCGTCCGGAAGAAGTCGGTCTGGCCGATCACCAGATCCGCCTTGTCACCCGGTTTCACATTGCGCGCGTCGGCGAAGCCCAATACACGATTGTTCAAGCTGTCCGCGAGATAAAGGCGGGGCGGATTCGAGTTTCGATCGATCACCACGCCGCTGCCACCGACCGGAAAGCCGTTGTTGCTACCCGCATACACGAAGATCTCGCGGCCTTCTACCAGGTTGACTCCGAAGTAAGAGAAGTCCACTTGTCCGATTACCCGGCTCGCGCTTGGGAAAAGGTCCCCCGATGCGGTGAACGCAACAGCCCGGTTGTTTCCGGTATCGGCCACCCACAACTCCGAGCCGGTGAAGCTCATTGCGGTCGGGGCCGATAGGCCGATCGCCGTTGCGTCCTTTTCGCCGCGATTCGGTTTTCCGCTCAGAAAGTCGCTCTGCCCCACAACCGATCTCATGGCGGGCGAAGGAGCCGTTGCGGTTTCCGCCGGCCAGCTTTCGGGTTTGTCGTAGCGCACGATCCGGTTGAACCCGGTATCGGCGGCTAACAACGTATCGTTAATCGTGAGAAGCCCTTGCACCAATCCAAGAGAGATGTTGTTCGGAACCGCAATTGCGGGCTGGCCTTGAATCTGAATCTGCAACCCCAGAATGCGAGAAGCGAAAACGCCGCTGTTGAACGGGCCGGGATAATACATCACGCGCCCCGCCGTGTCGGCCACGTACAAGCGGCCCTGCGAGTCCACGGCAACGGCGGTAGGCTGAAGCGTCGAGCCCTTGTACAGCGCCGCCGGAGTGTTTTGCGGCGGATTCGGTTGCGAGCGGGTGGCGAAATCGTTCTGTCCGAGTACAACATCCGCTGTTGGCTCGACGGTATTGGCGGTCAGGTTCTGCGCCGGAAATCTCAGCACGCGGTTGTTCTGCGTGTCGGCAACCCACAGGTTGCCCGAAGGATCGAGCGCCAGGCTGCTATTCAGACCATTCGACGGAACCGCGACAAAGATTGTTTTGGCGCTCGGAGTCGCGCTGCCCTCGTTCGGCTGCGTGCCGCTTGAAACCGCGCGCTGGCCGATGACGAGATCGACAGGCAGCAGGTCGCTGGTTTGCGACATCGGCTTGGGATAGCGCAGGATTCGCTGATTGCCCGAATCGATCACATAGAGATTGCCGTTCTTATCCACCGTGATCCCGGTGGGCTGATTCAGTCCGCTCGACAATCCGGATCCGGGGCCCTGCGCGTTGGTCGTCAGCAGGTCCCGCTGGCCGATCACTTTGTCGGCGAAGTTGCCCTTGGACAGCCCGGTCCCGTTCTTGAACGCAAGAACGCGGTTGTTGCCGGTGTCGGAAACGTAGACGATCGGCGGCGAAACCGACGTATCGACGGCGATGGATTGCGGCCCATTCAGTTCGCGGCCTTCTACCAGGTTCGGCGCCCCCGAACCCTGCGATACTTTAACGTGCCCTGCCACGCGAGTCGGCGCGCCATTCAACACTACCGACGTCTGCCCGTATGCCAGCGTGGCCGTGGCGAGCAACACAGCCCAGCCCGCAACAGGGCGGACTACAGGATTTAGAAATTTCGAGGTCATGGGGGTGAGCATCTCCTGGAATGAGGCTGGGATAGCCTCTAGGACGCGCGCGGGAACATCCTACAGTACACCTTATCACAGAGTGGGAAACCATCCATGACCCCGAGGTCCTGGTACGGTACTATTCCGCGACCCAGCCCAAACGAGCCACCAGCCACGCCCGCCCGGTTCCCCAGTCCCCGCGATCGCGGACTGCTCGTCAACGGCCAACTGATTTCCTCGCTCAGCATCGAAAGCTATGAATGGGAGGGTGCCCAGAATACCGTGGGTATCACCACGCTGGCCATTCGGCCGCAACCGAAAGCGGTATTGCGACTCCACGTCCGCCGGCTGTTCGCCTTCCTGCCGACCCCCCGGATACGTATCCCCGCCGAGCAACAGGAAGCTCTTCAGGCAATCCTCAAACGCCACCTCAGCGAATGGCCGCAAGCCTGAAACGCGCCCAATCGGCGCGAGCCGACAATGCAACGGACAAATGCAACGGAGACAATGCAACGGAACTTGGGAACCACGCCAACCCTGTGTTAATCTAGGATTTCTGAGAGCAAGCCTCTCGTCAGGCAGCAGCCAGACGAACCCGGCCGCTCAAAGAATCCAGGAATTGGAGCCGTATCCACGACCCCAATTCGACATTTGCGCGCTTGTAGCTCAGTTGGTTAGAGTACTACCTTGACACGGTAGGGGTCAGAGGTTCGAATCCTCTCAAGCGCACCACTCCTCTCACTAAATCCGGTCTGAAGGGCCCAGCTCCTGATCTGTCCAACACACGGATAGCACGGAACCGCGACCGTAAGGGAGCGGACTGCAGACGCCGCCGGATTTGCGCTGCACTCCGCTAACCAAGGGCGGAGTTGGCCGCAGTCCGAAACGACGCCGACGACGGAGAGGGCATGGCGATCAGACGCTTCTGGCAGCGCTTGGACCAGTCTTTCGTGACGTAAAAGCTGTCCCAGCCAATCGTCAGGACGTCATAGATCAAGCCGCGCCGGATCGACGGCGGGCCTTCCATCACCCGGGTCCGCGATCGGAACCAGCGTCGCGACACAAACAGGAACTTGCCGTCTTCCTTGTGAATGTAGCCTTCGCGAACCCGGTGAAAGAACCGTCCATTGCGCGTATAACAGCGAACGGCCTCCTGCGATCCGGCCCATCCCGGAACGTATCCGTGCCTGGCCTCGCCGAACCACGAGTGGACCCGTCCCGCAAACCCCGCCACCATAAATCTCGCGATCCGCAGGAGCAGCGGAGCCAAAATCGCAACCATCAACGTCAGGAAGATGAGCAGCGGCAGCGCGATCGCCGGGTGTTGGTAGGCCAGTAGCAGAAGGGCGACCACGCTGAAATCCTCCGCCACTGAAATGGCGGAGTGCGTCACCGGCTCCGGACTCGAGTGCGCCAACAGCCGGAATCCCGCCTTGGTCGTATGCGTTCCGAGCGCGACCGAACCGCCCAGAATCGCCGCCGCCACGCGCGCAATCGGCGGTAAGTTCGCCGACGATTCGAGCGCCAGCAGCGCGCCGCCGATCGGCCGTATAAAGGTGTGGATTCCATCCCAGATCGGTGTCAGGAATGGAATCTTGTCGGCAAAGAACTCCAGAAAATAGAAGCATCCGGCTGCGATCAACACAGCCGGATGCGAGAGTACCTGCATGGGCTCGGGCAGCCCGTGGATCCAGCCAAACCGTTGCGCCAATCCAACCGTCAGAATCGCGGCATACAAATTGATGCCCGAGACGAACGAAATACCCAGAATACTGGATAGCGTTTCTAGCACTACGACCGGCTTCTCCCCTAGATCAACTCTTCGAAGCGATCATCCGGTACAGGAACAGCAACAGCATCGCTCCCAACACCGACATGATAAAACCCGCTCCGCCACCGGCCGGATACCATCCGAGGCTCTGGCCGATAAACGTGGCCACAATCGACCCCGCAATGCCAATTAGCACCGTGATGATGAACCCGCCGGGATCTCTACCCGGCATCAAAAACTTCGCGACGATCCCGATAATGAGACCGATCAGAATCTGCCAAAGGAAATGCATGGAACTCCTCCTGTTCGGTTGACCCTAACATTCGGCCCTTGGCGTGTCAACACCCGGACACTAAACTTCATATCGGTTAGGTTCCCCGGGACCTGCAACCGTTTCCTCCGCTGACATTACTTTTTCGCAACTTCTGCGTTTTGTATCAAAGACAGCCGATCCACCCGCCGTCGCGCCTTGTACAATGAGGGAACCCGTCATGAACCGATTCCTTCTCGCCGCCGCCCTGGCTGCCACCCTTGTCAGTTGCAACCGCTCGGCGCCGGCCAATGTCGCCGCGACCGTCAACAGCAAGTCGATCACCTACAGCGACCTCGACAAGCAGGTGACTTCGCAATTCGCGGCGGGAGCCGAAAAGTCCTCAGACGACCAGGCCAACATCCAAAAGCTCGAAGTGCTCCGCAGCCTGATCGACAGCGAGATCATGCTGCAGCGCGCCGAGCGTCAGAGCCTGATGGCCCCCGACACCGAAGTGGACGCGAAGTTTAACGAGCTCAAAGCGCCCTACACGTCGGAAGAATTCCAGCGCCAGCTCTCCGCCCGCAAAATGACGGTCGAAGATCTCAAAGCGCAGTTGCGCCGCGACCTCAGCATTCAGCGCCTGTTCAACAAGGAAATCACTTCGCAGATTACGATCAGCGAAAAAGATATCGCCGATTTCTACAACTCGAACAAGGCCAGCTTCAACCTCGCGGAGCCGCAAGTGCACATGTCGCAGATCCTGGTGACGCCGGGCGTCGACAACGTCCGCAACCTGAAGGCGGACGACGCCCAGGACGAGGCCTCCGCGCGCCGCAAGATCGAAAGTATCCTCCAGCGCCTGCGTGCCGGCGAGGATTTCGCCGCTCTCGCGCAGAACTACTCCGAAGATCCAAACTCGTCGCAGAACGGCGGCGACATGGGCTACGTTCCCGAGTCGTCGCTTGAGAAAGCCAACGCCGATCTGCGCAAAGCCGTCATGGCCATGCAGCCCGGCCAATACACCGGCATCATCCACACGTCGGAAGGCTACCGCATCCTGAAAGTGATCTCGAAAGAGCCCGCCGGCCAGCGCGAGTTGACCGATCCCAAGGTCCAGCAGACCGTCCGCGAGACGCTGATCAACCGCAAAGATCAGCTGCTTAAGGCCGCCTACTACGAAGTCGCCCGCAACGAAGCCACAGTAAAGAACTACTTCGCCGTAAAAGTATTCGGAGCCTCCGGCGCCAAAAAATAGCTCATCGCGAAGCGACTCGCGACCGTGGGGTCGCGCTCACTCGACCCAGCACCGAACCGCGACCGTGAGGGAGCGGACTCTCTTGCCACACAGACTGGTAACGTCAAGGCATACAAGACCGAAGCAAGGATCAGAACCATGATCGCCAAGTCTCTCTTCCTGACGAACCTAATCGCCCCGGCCCGGAATGGTCAGCGCGCAGGTGCCCGCACCCCAACCGGCTATCACGTATATGGGCCGGACCGTAACGGTCCATGCGCCCGAAGAAGACGATAACCATCGCGCGCCTCGCCCGAATCAAAGCCTCCCATAAGAAGTGATTCGACGCACGATGTCCCAAGGCCCGCCCTCAATTTGTTAATTTGAATCCGCCTGCTATGTACGCCCAATCGACCGCTCTCGTACTTTCGCTCTTCCTCTGCCTCCGTATCTTGTCCGCGCAAGGCTTGCAGCCCAAGCCCCCAGAGCTATCGTTGAACGGACGCAAGGTAACCGTCCATTTGCCAAAGAGAGACGCGCGAAGCGTCCCTGTTGGGGTGGCATCGGTGTGCTTTGAAGCCCTGCCGGAACGGCAGTGTCACAACGCTCCCGAGGGTTTTGACGATAACCCCTCGCTCTCCAAGATCCAGATCGGCCGGGACCAAATGGCCGTCCTCTTCACGATTCAAACCGTCGGCACCAGCGGGTTTACTCGATATTTCGCCCTACTGGATCCCACGGATTCCGGTAAGCATGTGTCCAGCTTGTTCCTGTCACAGATGTCTTTTTCAAATATGGAGCAGCACAAATTTTGGACGCTCCCCGCGATCTCCGATTCGAAAATCTTCCTGATAGCCGACTCCGTCCAAGGCCCGAACGAAGCCCACTACAGCAGTCACCGTTTTGTCATCTCGGTTTTTGCGCTTCAGAAGACCGACGTGCTGGATGACCCCATGTATTTCCTGGAGGACCAGTTCTTGACCGTAAGCAAGTACGATCCGGGAAGCAAGACCGACATCCTAGCCGCGGAAAAGCACGAGATTCTCGCGCGCCTCGCCCGAATCAAAGCATCTCGCAAGAAGTAAGCGCGCCTAATTCGTCGGCTTCGTCTTCGGAACCGCCGGAGCCTTGCGGATCTCTTCGAAATACTGCTGCACATACTGCTGGTACATCAGCGGAACCTCATCCCGGTGGACCTCGCCGCCGTTCTCTACATGCGCCGCATTCTTACCGGAGTACTGCGTCTTGATCTGCTGCTTGCTCGACGACACCTCGACCATCACTTCGCCCGACAAATTCTGCTGGCGCTTACCGATGATCTCGCTGATCTTGCCCATCGCCTCGAGCTGCTCGGCTTCCTTCGCATCCTTGTTGCCGTCCTGCTTGCCGACGCCGCTCTTGCCGTCCTGCGATTGCGAATTGTCGCCCGACTTCTCGCCGCCCTTCGACTGCGCGCTCTGCGATTTCTCGCCGCCCTCACCCTGCTGTTGGCCCTTCGCATCCGGACTCTCGGCGCCATTCTGATTCGATTGGTTCCGCGCCTGCTGACCCTTCTGCGCGCCCTGCATCTGACCCTGCTTGCCGTCCTGCTGACCCTTGCCCTGCTGCGATTCGCCTTGCTTCGACTGCTGCGGCTTCATCTTGTCCATCAGGTTCGCCAGCGCGTCTTTCATCTTGTCCATCAGGCTCGACGAGCTATCGCCCTGCTTGCCGTTCTGCGCCTGTTTACCTTCTTTGCTGCCGTCTTGCTTGCTGTCGTTTTGGCTCTGCTGGCCCGACGCCTGATTGCCTTGCTCGCCGCCCTCTTGCCCCTTATCGCCCTTCTGCTCGCCGTCGCCTTGTTCGGCCTGCTGATTCTGCGGACCCTTCGCGGCGGACTTGGTTTCCGTGCCCTGCTCGCTGCCGTTCACGTTCGGAACATCCACCGTATCGAGCAGATTGTCCGGAGTCATCTCGTTGCCCGGCGGCTGCTGTTCGGAGGCATCCGCCGGCACCGTCAGTTTCTTCAAATCCGCCGGAGACTTCCGTCCCAGATTCTTCGCCAGCGCTTTCGAATCGGGATTGAAAAAGCTATCGAACGCAATGCTCACAAGCGAAGGCTGCAGGTTTAAAGAACCCAGCATGCCGTACCGCACCGCGAACAGGCCCAACGCAACCAGCAACAGTCCCGCAGCGGGATACAGCACGCGAGGCATCACAAACGGCAGCGCAGCCGCCACATCCACGCTGGACGCGGTCCGCTCGGCTTCCGCCCGTTGCATGTCCCGCATCTCCGCGTTCACCGGAACGCGATTCGCATCGAAATACGTCGCCGTCGAAAGCGTATCGGCCAGGCCCATCGTGCGGTCCACCCGCTGGGCGATGACATACTCGCTCGGAATGCTGCGGCGCGCACGCCACAATCCAACCGCGAGGCTGCCCACGAAAAGGATCACCAGCCAATACCAGTCGAGGATCTGCGTGCCAGCCAGAAGCAGCAGCACCGCTCCGCCCATTGCGAGCGCCAGCGCGAACGCCGACTCGTTCAAAAGCGTGTGTCCAATGGCGCGCCGCCGAGCCGCGCCAAGCAGGTTCGAGAGTGGTCCAGGAGCCAAGGAGTATCCTTTGCGATCAATTATCCCACAGCACTTCGCGCAGCCCACAAATGTCGCCGACAGCAGAGCAGGATCCAGATTCCATAACCCCGCACGTAAGTGCGGGGATTCTGCCCAGCGCCCTTACAGAACCGCACGTAAGTGCGGGGATTCTACCCAGCGCCCTTACAGCCCCGCACGTAAGTGCGGGGATTCTGCCCAGCGCCTTTCAGAACCGCAAACGAAGTGAGCGGCCCATCCCAGCCCCCACAACTACAAAATCAACATGCAATCCCCATACGAAAAAAACCGATACCGCTCGCGGACCGCATGCGCATAAGCCGCCATCGCCAAATCCTTCCCCGCAAACGCAGCCACCAGCATCAATAAGGATGACTTTGGCAAATGGAAATTGGTTAGCATCGCGCCAACTTTCCGAAACGAATACCCCGGATAAATGAAGATGTCCGTCTCGCCGGACCGCCTTCCCGTCGTCGCCCAGGTCTCAATCGTCCGCACGCTGGTCGTGCCCGCCGCCACCACGCGCAACGCACCACCAAGAGCCGCCGCCGCCTCCAATCCAACAGAAAACGCCTCGCTGTGCAGCTTCACTTCCTCCACAACGTCCGCGCGCAACGGCTGGAACGTCCCCAGCCCCACATGCAACGTCACCCGCGCGACGGCCGCCCCATGCGCCTCGCACTCGTCCAAAATCTCCGGCGTGAAATGCAGCCCCGCCGTCGGAGCCGCTACCGAACCGCGATCCCGCGCGAACACCGTCTGATACCGCGCCCGATCCGCCGCATCATCCGCGCGATCGATGTACGGCGGCAGCGGAACATGCCCGATCTCGTCGAGAACCTCATCGAGCGGACGCGTCGTGCGCAATCGCAGAGTCCGCTCCCCGAACTCCCCGCGGGCCAAAATCTCGGCTGACAAATCCCCACCAAAAACAACGCAATCGCCAGTCCGAACCTTGCGTCCCGGATGCACCAGCGCGAGCCACGTCAGCCGATCCTCCGAGATCGCCTTCGTCAAAAACGCTTCGACCCGCCCCGTCGCCGCCGTGCCATCCGGCAGCACGCGATGCCCGAACAGCCGGGAAGGGAACACGCGCGAATCGTTCAACACCAGGCAGTCTCCAGGCTTCAAGAACGAAGGAAACTCGCGGAACCACCGATCCGAAAGCGTCCCCGCCGCCCGATCGACAACCAGCATCCGCGCGCCAGCCCGATCCGCCAACGGAGCCTGCGCGATCAACTCCGGCGGCAAAACGAAATCAAAATCCGATACCAGCACAAGTATCCAGAGTAAGCCCCAATCCACCCCATTGAACCCGAAGCGTAAGCGACGGGACCTCCGTCACCCCACAGCCCCGCACGTGAGTGCGGGGTCACTAAATTCCCCACAACCAACCAACCCCCGTTGAACCCGAAGCGTAAGCGACGGGACTCCGCCCCTCCGAGCCCCGCACGTAAGTGCGGGGTCACTAAATTCCTAATCGTAAGCCTCATCCACTTTCGTGGCGCCACCACCGTACCAGCCGCGCCACAAGCTAACCTAGTGATTTGGACGCGTCCTCCCTCAAAATCCTAGGCATCGAAAGCTCCTGCGACGAAACTGCCGCCGCCGTCGTCGAAAACGGCTCGCGGATCCTCTCGTCCGTCGTCGCCTCGCAGCTTGAAACCCACGGCAAGTACGGCGGCGTCGTCCCCGAACTCGCTTCCCGCGAACACCTTCGCGCCATCGTCCCGGTCGTCCGCGAGTCGCTCGAACGCGCCGCCTGCGACTGGTCCGATCTCGCCGCCGTAGCCGTCACCGCCGGACCCGGCCTCGTCGGCTCCCTCCTCGTCGGAGTCACCTACGCGAAAGCGATCTCCTTCGTCCGCAACCTCCCGCTGATCGCCGTCAACCACGTCGAAGGCCACATCCACGCCGTCCTGTCGCAGAACAACGTCGCGCTTCCCGCGCTCGCCTACGTCGTCAGCGGAGGCCACACGCACTTGTTCGAAGTGCTCGCGCCGGGCGAATACCGATTGCTCGGCAAGACGCGCGACGACGCCGCCGGCGAAGCCTACGACAAGGTGGCCAAGCTCCTCGGCTACGGCTATCCCGGCGGACCCACAGTCGATCAGCTGGCTGCGCATGGCGATCCGCGCGGCGTTAAGTTCACGCTCGCCAAAATGAAAGGCAACAGGTACGATTCGAGTTTTAGCGGCCTCAAAACCGCCGTCCTACGCTGGACCGAAGCCCACGACATCACCGCCGAAGTCAGCGTTCGCCGCCAGTTGCTGCGCGACAATCCGCATCCGACCATCGACCAGTGGCTCGCCGTGACGCCGCGCCAAACGCTCGACGTGCTCGCGTCTTTTCAGCGCACCGTGATTCAAGAACTGCTCCGCCGCACCACCGCCGCGATTGAGGAAACCGGCACCCGCAGCATCCTCTTCTCCGGCGGAGTCGCCTGCAACGCCGGCCTCCGTTCCGCCGCCGCGCGCGAGCTGGCAGGCTATCCTGTGTACTTCCCGGCGTTCGATCTGTCCACCGACAACGCCGCCATGATTGCCGCCGCCGCGTGGCCCAAATTCGTGAAGAAAGACTTCGCCGATTTCACTCTGAAAGCTTCCGCATCGCTTGCGATCGCGTGATCATCCAAACAATTTATGAATCCACAGTCCCCGCCAGCCGACCAGCCCAAGCCGCGCATCCTCGGTGTTGAAAATCTGATCGCCGTCGGCTCCGGTAAAGGCGGCGTCGGCAAAACCACCGTCTCCGTCAATCTCGCGTTGTCGCTCGCCGAACTCGGTCACAACGTCGGCCTGCTCGATGCCGATGTCTATGGACCCAACGTCCCCTTGATGATGGGCATCCGCGACACCCCGCGCGCCGTCGGCGAACGCATTCAGCCGCTCGAAAAACACGGCCTCAAAGTGATGTCGATGGGCTTCCTCAATCCCGGCGACAAGCCGCTGGTCTGGCGCGGCCCCATGCTCCACAGCGTCATCCAGCAGTTCCTCCGCGGTGTCGACTGGGGCGATCTCGACTACCTCATCATCGACCTGCCGCCCGGCACCGGCGACGTCCAACTCTCGCTCATCCAAACCGCCCCGCTCACTGGCGCGGTGGTCGTGACCACGCCCAGCGAAGTCTCGTTAGAAGACGCCCGCAAGGCCGTGAACATGTTCGCGCAAGTCCGCGTGCCCGTCATCGGACTTGTCGAAAACATGAGCTACTTCGTCGCCCCGGACGGCTCGCGCATCGATATCTTCGGAACCGGCGGCGGCGAGCGCATGGCCACAGACATGGGCTTGAAATTCCTCGGAGGAATTCCGCTCGATCCGAAAATCCGCATCGGTGGCGACACTGGCGCCCCTGTGTCCCTAAAGAAGGATGCGGCCTTCCTCGAACTCGCGCGCAAAGTCGAAGCCGGAGTCCGCGCGCTTGCGGGAAACGTCGGTCCGACCATCTCGATCGAAGACTAATCCTCGGCCGTCGGCTCTAATTTCGCCGGCGGCGTCCGATATGCTTCCCGTGAGGTTGCTACGCGGTTTACGGATCCATAGGGCGGTTGCTTCTCTCGTACTCGCTGTCCTGCTCGCCACCGCGGGCTTTGTTTGGTATCGGATTCAGGATCGGTCCCGCGTCGTCCGCATCGGCTACAGTAACTGGCCGCCTTTTCTGATTGTGAATCCCGACGGCTCTGCCGGTGGACTTGAAGCGGAAGTCACCGAAGAAGCCGCGCGCCGCGTCGGAATGCGAATCGAATGGGTGCGCTCGAAGAAACCGATGGTTGTCGGTCTCCGCGAACGGCACTTCGATCTCTGGCCTGTGTTCGGCTTTATCGCGGGGGGTGTACCCGACATCTACGTCACCCGCCCTTGGATGCACGACAGTTACGCGCTGATCACGCTGCGGGCAACGGCCGTCTACAGCGCCAAGGACGCCATTGGCAGACGGATCGTCCACGCCGACGATCCGTACACGGCAAGGCTCGTCAAGCGAGAACTGCCCCAAGCCGTCCGCGTGCCGGTTTCCGACCAGCGGTTTGCTCTTCACGAAGTTTGTGCCGGTAGCGCGGACGCCGCCTTCGTGGATTCGCGTCTCGCCAAGTCGCTGATGTTCACTCGCGACGATCTTTGCGCGGGCGAACAGTTGAACTTCGTGCTTCTCGACCGGGCGACGGTTCCTTTGGGTGTCGCTTCTCACCGCTCCATGGCGCGCTTTGCCGACCGCTTGCGAACCGGCATTGGGGATCTGGCGCGAGACGGAACGCTTTCCGCTTTGTTTGCGAAACACGGCATCGTCACCGATCAACAAACACCGTTTCTCTACGCGATCGACGAAGCCGAAACGCGGTCGACGTACCTCGCCACCGCCCTCGGAATCGCAATCGTCTTCCTGCTGCTCGCCGCGGGGTTTGCCTGGGCCTTTGGGCGCGCCCGCGGGAAGGCGGAACTTGCCAACCAGGCCAAGGATACTTTCCTCGCGAACCTGAGCCACGAAATTCGCACGCCCATGAATGGCATCATCGGGCTCAGCGAAGAACTGCTCTGCTCGCCCCTCGGCGCCGAACAGCGGGAGAACGCCGAGCTTGTCATACGTTCCGCCCATGGCCTGCTGCGCGTGATCAACGACGTCTTGGACTTCTCAAAGATCCGAGCCGGCGGATTCACGCTCGAAGAGTCCGAGTTTTCGCCCGGTCGCGTTGTGGACGACGTGGTGAAGCTGTTCCGTACCAAGGCAAACGATAAACAAATCGGACTTCGCGTCATTTTCGCGGACAATCTTCCCAGCGCGTTGCGCGGAGACGCGACCCGTATCACGCAAGTGCTCGCGAACCTGGTTGCGAATGCGATCAAGTTCACCGACCAAGGCTCGGTCCAGGTGCACTTGGGTGGCGCGCCCACCGACGAGAGCAGATTCCGCCTGGAAATCGAGGTGATCGATACCGGAACTGGAATCCCCGTCGAAAGCCAGGCCCGCATATTCTCTCCCTTTGTCCAGGCCGACGAGTCGCTCAGCCGCCGCTCCAGCGGTACCGGCCTCGGCCTCGCCATCGCCCGCATGATGATCGAGAAAATGGGAGGCAGCATCGGCGTCGAGAGCGTTCCGCGAGTGGGATCGCGCTTCTGGTTCACGGTGCCGCTTCCGGTCGCTGCGTGCGCGGCTCCTCTCCAGCTCGCCGCGGTTACACCGCAGGCGTTTCCGCAAATCGGCCCCGTCCTCATCGCCGAGGATAACCACGTCAACCAACGCGTCGCAGCCGCAATCATGCGTCGCTTCAGCGCTTCGATCGATATCGCCGGCGATGGCGCGGCCGCGGTCGAAGCCGCCACGCGGCGGAACTACGCGCTCATCTTGATGGACCTGCAGATGCCCATGATGGATGGGATCGAGGCAGCCGAAGCGATCCGCCAGCTTCCGCTCGCCACCGGCCCTCGTCCCGTGATCTGCGCCGTTACCGCGACTGCGACGGCGTCCATCAAGGCCCGCTGCACCGCCGCCGGAATGGACGACTTTGTCACCAAGCCGTTCTCCATTCAGAACGTCGCCGCGATGATCCGGCGACAAGGCTTGGAGAAGACCACGATTGGCGCGCCCGCCTCTTCCGCTCCCGTCCCCGCCGCCTTCGCGAAGTAGGGCTAACTTCCCGAAAAGGCAATCCACGCCGAACCGTGACCACCCCCCCTTGTGCGCTGTCCGCTGATCCCTTTAGTCGGCCCCTCTCTGCGTTCTAACCCCGCCCGTAAGGGCGGGGACTCTTTTTCACTCAACCGTGGCAAGCGTCGATCGCGGACAGCCCACTAGTGCTCTGACCGGTAATCAATGTCCCCGGGCTGACGCCCGTTCTAACCCCGCCCGTAAGGGAGGGACTCTTTTTCACTCAACCGTGGCAAGCGTCGATCGCGGACAGCCCACTAGTGCTCTGACCGGTAATCAATGTCCCCGGGCTGACGCCCGGCGTTCTAACCCCGCCCGTAAGGGCGGGGACTCTTTTTCACCCCACCGTGGCAAGCGTCGATCGCGGACAGCCCACTAGTGCGCTGACCGGTAATCAATGTCCCCGGGCTGACGCCCGGGGTTCTAACCCCGCCCGTAAGGGCGGGGACTCTTTTTCAGTCCACCGTGGCAAGCGTCGATCGCGGACAGCCCACTAGTGCTCTGACCGGTAATCAATGTCCCCGGGCTGACGCCCGGCGTTCTAACCCCGCCCGTAAGGTCGGGGACTCTTTTTCACTCCACCGTGGCAAGCGTC
>JBBQWZ010000056.1:0-33169 GCA_038210135.1 Bryobacterales bacterium | reverse complement strand
ATCTGCTCCAGGCTCCCCGCTTCCGTATCGTCCATGCTGATGACCAATCCCCAGCATCCCGATCCATCCCCTCTCCAGGCTCATCTTGCGTGAGAATCCATCCCCACCTTCAGGCTCATCTTGCGTGAGACAAGAGTGTTCGCTCACTCCGCGCATAAGCCTGCTATCCTCATTTCGATCTATGAAAACTCTACGCCGCCTGCTCGCTTTGAGCATTCTGGCCGCCGCGTGCGCCGTCGCACAGGCGCCTGCCATCCTCGCCGACCTCACCAGGGATCAGCTTGCCGGCGGCCTGACTTCGCTCGGCTACCAGCCGCAGTTGGCCGGCGACTCCCTTCAATTTGCCGCTGGCGGTTCGACGGTGATCGCCGGAAAGTCTGGCACCACGCTCAACCTGTTTGCCGCCCTGACCGCCCGCATGACGCTCCCGGCGGCGAATGAGTGGAACCTCAATAACCCGCTCGCAAAGATCGTGATTTCTTCGGACGGTTCCGCGCGCCTGCAATCCGCAATCGATCTCAAGGGCGGTGTCACACCCGCCGCGCTCGACACCTTCGTCGCCAATTTCGTTCGCATGCTGTCCGCCGTCTCAGGCGCGCCTTCCGGTATGGACGCGAGCGCGGCGCCTTCGCAACCGGAGCCTCCCATCGCCAGCACGCACAAACGGAATCCGAACGCGAAGATGGAGAAGAAGACCAGCTTCGGCGATTTCTCCATTTGGGTCGACACGTCCAAATGGAAAGAGAGCCCGCTCAAAGACGAGCCGACCGTTCTGCAATTCGAAAGCCGCGGCGGTGACGCCTACGCAAAGATCCTCACCGAGAAAGCACCCATCCCAAAAGCGTCGCTACGGCAGATTGCGATCGATAACATCCGGAAACAGGACCTGAACGCCAAGGTGATCCTTGAAGAAGAGCGCATGGTCAATGGACGGCGCGTCGCCGTGCTTCAGATGGATGCCGTCGTCAACAATCTCCCAATCATTTACTACGGCTATTATTACGGCGGGACCAGCGGAGCAATCCAGATCGTCTGCTTCACGCTAAAAAGTTCGTTCGCCGAAAACCTCGACCGGTTCACCGAACTGCTGAACGGACTAGAAGTCCGCGACCAGGCCCTGCCCGATCCGCCGCTGCGTTCCACCGTGTCGGAACTCAAGCTCGGCAGCAAACTGGCCGTCGCCTATAACAGCAAAAAGTGGAAACAGACCAAGGAGTCCGAACCCGGCCGCTTCTCGTTCACGCTCGGCTCGGGCGATGGCTATGCGCTAGTGATTTACGAAGGCCTTTCCGTGCCGCTCGACAACCTCCCCGACATCGCGCTGACCAATGCGAAGGCCGCCGACCCAAATGCCAAGGTCCTCTCACGCGAAAAACTCACCGTCAACGGCTTGACCATCTGGCGGCAGAAGATGAGCGCCAACGTCAACGGAATCCCGGTCTACTACTTCGGCCATTATTACGGAGGCGACGGCGGAACCGTCCAGGTCCTCACCTACAGCGGCCAATCTCAATTTGCCGGAGTCGAAGCCGAGCTGATCGAATTCCTAAGCGGCCTCCACTCGGTCCAGTAGCCACCGTCCTCGTAGCATAGGCCTCCGGCCTGTGGATCGTGGCATAGGCCTCCGGCCTGTGCACCAAATCAACGCGCACGAGCAGCACGAAAGTGCGCCGCGATAAGCGCCCCCGAAAACCAACCGCCCATTTTCAAGCATGGCGGTTTCCCGGCGATTTTCCGCGTCCAAAAATACGGTGCCGCGATTTTCTGGCTTATTCTTGCTCTATTATCAGCGGTTTATTCAAGCGGACACACGGCAGCGCGCGACCGGTGTGGTTCCATCAGGGCGTCAGAAGAAACGCGCGGCACGCGAAAGCGCCGGGCGGATCGACTGTGTCCGGGGAGGGCCGCAAAGCTAGGGATGGCGGCGCGGCTTCTTCCCGTATGGAACCTCCCATGGGAGGACCTCCATCGAGGTCGTCGCGGAGTGCGCTGCGGCGATCTTCGAGAGCAGCTCGTTTGCGTCTGGTAAACGCCGAGGAGCTTGCTCACCGGTTGGCCAACCAACTGAGGAGCGATTTCTACCAGCGCGCGGATCTTTGGCGGGATCCGCGAGCTACCAGAAATCGCATCCGGGCGAAGCGGCTTCCTTACCGCTTCCGGCAGGTCGATGCAATGCGTTTGGCGGCGCAAAACAAAGACCTGCTACCGGTTGGCCGTCCGCTTTTCCTCCAATCCATTCCTTCCCCCACCCAACAAACCGGATTGAACCCGGAGCGTCAGCGACGGGACTCGATTTCAGCAAAATACCCCGACCGAAGGGCCGCGCCTCGATTCCAGCACAGTACCCCGACCGTGCGACGGGACTTGATTCCAGCACCGAACCGCGACCGTGAGGGAGCGGACCCTAACCCTCGGCAGACACATCACAATCTCCCCACACAAATCCGGGCCGCGCCCAAAACGCTCCGCTAGGAGCGCGTCGGAAGCGGAACGCTCCTCCGGCAAAGTACGGATTGAACCCGGAGCGTCAGCGACGGGACTCGTTTCCGCAGGAAACCGCAGCCAGCCAACTAGAACCACGACACTCGCCGTCCCGAGCGGGCGTCCACACAAATCCGAGCCGCGCCCAAAGCGCTCCGATAGGAGCGCGTCGGAAGCGGAAGCAAGCCCAAACGCAGAGAGCCATCTAACCAAACCCGATTGGCTTCGTTTCGCAGCATCCTCAATCCATTGAAACCAGACCGCTTCCCAGCAATTGGCTTCGTTTCGCAAAAACCACGCAGTACACTCAAAGAGCATGGCCGTCAAGAAAGTCCTGTTCGTCTGCTGGGCCAACGCCATCCGCAGCCAAATGGCGGAAGGCTTCGCCCGCGCCTACGGAGCCGACGTCCTGATCGCGCAAAGCGCCGGTCTGGTTCCCACCAACATGCTCGCTCCCTTGACGCGCGAAACCATGCTCGCCCGCAATATCTCCCTCGAAAATCAATTCGCGAAAGGACTCGACGCGCTCGATCCGGAACGCTTCGACATCGTGGTGAACCTGAGCGGCCAGCCCCTCACCATCCGCAACGTACCCGCAACGCGCGACGGCGTCTTGCTCGAATGGAAGGTGAAGGACCCCGTGGGCTCGCCCGCCGCTGACTACGAGAGAGCCGCCCGCGAGATCGAAGCTCTGGTCATGAAGCTCATCCTCGATCTCCGCAACAAGAAGATCTGAACCCAAACGTTGACAGCCAAGCCCCCGTCAACGGACAATAGAAAAGCACTGCAAGTGCCCATTCGTGCGGATGTGGCGGAATTGGCAGACGCGCGTGGTTCAGGTCCACGTTCTCGCAAGGGAGTGAAGGTTCAAGTCCTTTCATCCGCACCAGCTTTTCGGTTCTACCCCTCCTCAATAGTCGTCCCAGCCTCTCCACCCACCGCCCGCGTAAAGCGAACAGTCCTTTCAAATGGATTCGTCACCGACTTCCGTGACAATCGTGTCTCACTCAAGTCTCGGATCGACCGTCTGCATCACCTTGGCGCAGCAAGCCATCGTTCGTTAGCGCATCGGATCGAGCGCGATATCTTTGCCGGGAGAGCCGGAACTCGCCCTGGCAGCGGCTGATCGCCGAAAACAGCGCGGCGATCGAGTATCGCGATCTGCCGCATCTCCGAGTGCGCGAGTTACACTGAGAGCAACTGTTTCAGAACCTCATTGGCAACGCCATTCAATACAGGAGCGAGGATGTTCCGCACATCAACATATCGGCTCGGCAAGATGCGCAGTCGATCGTCGTCGCCATCGAGGATAACGGAATTGGCGTGGCCCCACGCTACGCCGAACAGATTTTCGTCATCTTCAAACGCCTCCATCGGGCACAGGAATACGAAGGCACGGGCATTGGACTGGCGATCTGCCGGAAGATCGTCGAGCGGTATGGCGGGCGTATCTGGGTCGAACAACGAGAAGGCGGCGGATCCCGCTCCTGTTTCAGCCTCCCCCAGTGAGAGCGTGTCGACGACGCCTGACGCCGCGACCATCGTAATCATCGAAGACACCCCGGCCGACGTTCTGCTGCTCCGCGAGGGCTTGAGTGCCACGGGTTTGAATGCCAACTACGTGATTATCACCGATGGTGAAAAAGCGTTCGACTACATCGATTCGTTGAGCGATCAGAACGCCCCGTCCATCATCCTGCTGGACCTCAACCTGCCGCGCCGCAACGGGCACGAGGTACTTGCGTACGCGCAAAAGCATCCCGCCGCCCGCCACGTCAAGACGGTCATGATCAGCAGTTCCGACACTAAGAGGGACCGGGACCTGGCGCAGGAATATGGCGCGAATGCCTATCTAAAGAAGCCGGATAGTTTCCAGGGTTTCCTCGAAATTGGCAAGACGATCAAGGCCCTGCTGTAGTCCATCCACGGGCGATTCACGCGGAAGCCAATGAAGCAAAATCGCCGCCACCAAATCATGAAGGAAGCCTGGATCGGCGACGCCGTGCTAACGCTCTACGTCCGGTCGAAGATCCTGCGCGAGGGTGGCGAGATCGACGGCGAGAAGTCGGCTCGCATGATGTCGAACCAGTTCCTGACGGCGTTTGGAGAAGCGAGCGAGGTGGAGGCGGAGATCGGGCGGGCGTACACGGCCGGCGGCCTCGAAGCGGGTTTCGGGTGGATCGAAACGCGCATCCTGCCGGTGTACGAACGGCAGGAAGAGAATCGGCGGAACCGGCTCAAAGTAAGGCGGGAGCCGAAGCTCCCGCCTGTCTAGCTCCACCGATTACTTCGGCGGCAACGGAGGCGGCACCTGAACGGAGCGTGCCACCGACAGATCGCGGAGCAGCAATCCGAGCAGCGCCTCGGACGTGGAACCGCCATTCGCTCCACCGCCCGACACCAGCACGTCCGGAGTCAGCCGGATGTTCTTGTCCGCCAGCGCCTGGAAGATTTGCAGCAGCGCGTAGTTGCCGCCCATGGCTTCGACGCCGCGGCGATAGGCTTCGGCGCGCGCTTCTCCAATGGCCTGAATCGCCTCGCCCTCGGACTTACCTTTGATCGCGACGACGCTTGCTTCCGCTTCACCGATCCGGCGCTTGGCGATCGCTTCGCCCTCGGCGCGTTTCGCCGAGGCCGCGGATTCGCCTTCCGCCGTTTTGACAGCGGCGTTCGCGCGCTGTTCGGCGATACGAACGTCCTGTTCGGAGTTCATGATCTCGGCTTGCTTGTTCGCCAGCGCTTTCTGCTTCTCAAGCTCCTGGCGGGTGCGCTCCGTTTGCTCCTGCGTACCGAACGTCTTCTGCTGTTCTTCGGCGATCTTACGCGCCGTCAGGGTCGCCATCAGCTCGGCCGGCGGAGTGATATCGCCGATCAGCGTGTCCACACTCTGCACGTCGTATTGACGGACGGCGGCGTTGATATGGTCGCGTGCTTCTTTCTGGCGCTCGGTGCGATTCGACAGAAAGTCGAGGACCGAGAATCCCTGGGCGCTGTTGCGGAAGTAGTTGCCGATGATCGGCTCGAGCACCTGGTTTACCAGGTTGCGTACCGACCCCACGCGCGAGATCACCCACGGCGCCTTGATCGCGCCAATGTTAATGATCTGCGAGACGTCGAGGTTAAACGTGAAGCCGTCCTTCGAGCGCACTGAAATCGTCGAGAGCTTCTCGTCGAGCTTGTGCGCTTCCGTACGGGACGAAGCCCAGTTGAGAACGATGTTGGTGGTCGGAACCAGCTCGACCTTCATGATTCGCGTATTCAGCGGATGTTTGCCTGGATACAGCGGCTCATCCCAGACGCCCTTGCCGCCTTTCCGGACGATGTTGCCGTGCGTAAACATTTCGCCCGAGATGTCTTTCATGTCGTCGCCTACGAAGCTGACGACAACACCGACATAGCCGATCGGAACCTCGACGAGCTCAGCTTCCTCCACTTCCGCGAACCACGGATTCAAGTTGTAGTTACCGGCGAGAATGATCTGTTCCTGCAGACCGCGGCAGCCGCCGGATTTGATGAAGGCATCGGGATTCTGATAATCGTCATGACCGGCGACCACCTTCGCGGCCATCTGGCCTTGCGGCATCGTTTCTCCATCGAGGACCGTAATAATACCGATCTTGTTCGATTCAATCTTGGTCATCGGTACATCGGCGCGGATGCTGAACAGCACCGGATTGATGCGATAGAAACCGGCGGTCAGGATGGCGCTTTGGCGTCCCTTCTGGCCGTGGTTCACCAGGAATTTCTCGCCCGATTGGAAGTTGTCGCAATCCACCGGAAGGCCGAGCACGCGATCCATCGGCATCATGTCGCCGTCGTTCGCGATGACCAGTCCAATGGTTCCAGGCTGAATCACCGTGAGCTTATACTTTTCGATTTTGTACTGCCAGGGCCAAAACCAAAGATAGATTCCCGGCGCGAGGGTCTTCGCCTGATAGCCAGGTTCGCCATTCAGGGCGACGACGCGTCCTTCGGGCAGCTTCTTTCCACCCAAGGCCCACCGCTTGATGATGACGCCGACTTGATTTTCCTGAATCGAAACGATGCCAAACACGACCGTCTTGGCTAGAAACAGGAACAGCACAAACCCTAGCAAGCCGGCGATCACGAGCCACAGAAAACTGAGATCCATACGATTTTGCTCCCTCCTGGGGAGACAAGACTTCGCGCACCCGTTCGAGCGCGGCTAAGAAAGATTGGTCGAGGTCCAGCGCACAGCATACACCCTGCGGACCTAAGTCTGATGGGGAAGGATGGATTACGGAGGCGTGAGTCCGGTTCCGCCGGCGTGCCGGAGTTGGCCGCCGGTGGCGTTCATTCGATGCAGGTTGTTCTTCATATTGAAAGCGCCCAGAGATCTTCGCGCGTTCCTCAATCCATTGGGATCAGACGCAAATTTGCATTGGACGGTTCGGTTTTCGGGGCCTAGCAGAATTGAGTGGCTGGCACGCGGAAACGCCCCGTTTCCGCCGTAGATGCAACCTCTTGGCGCGAGAATGCTCCCTTGCAGATCGGGAACGCCAGTATAAAGAAGATGTAAAGAGACGCGGCCCGCGCGAAAAAAAGCGCGCTAGGAAGCGGCTTCCCCGGCCGGAACCGCCATCCATTGGATCGTCTCTTCGTACGACAGAAGACCTTCGACGCTTCCAAGCTTCTGGACGCTGAGGGCGCCGACGGCGTTCGCGAAACGGGCGGCTTCCGGCAGCGTTGCCCCGCGATGGAGAGCCGCGAGGAAGCCTCCGGCGAAGCAATCGCCCGCACCGGTGGTATCGACGACGGGAACCGAATAACCAGCAGCGGAATATTCGCCGTTTTCCGAGAACACCGAGCAGCCGCGGGCTCCGAGCTTGATCACGACAACGGGAACACCGGCATCGCGGAATGTCTGGGCGGCGCGGCGGGGCTCCTCGTGGCCGGTCAGCCAGCGGGCTTCGCCTTGGTTGACGAACAGTAGATCGAGATACGGCAGACACGGCTTCAACGCGCCGATCCATTCGCCGCGCGAATCCCAGCCTGTATCCATCGAAGTGGTCAGCCCGGCATCTCGCGCCTTATAAAGATTGTCCGCGGCAAGCCGGCGCATGTGCGGCAGCGAGAACAAATTCGCCAAATGAAAATGGGTCAGCGAAGCGGAATTCGAAAAATCGATCGGTTCGGAGAAGGCGTCCATGCTGGCGCCTGGACAGTGTAGAAACCCGCGCGTGCCATCGGACTTCACCAGCACCACGGTCGAGGCGGTCGCGGCGGATCCGCGCTGGACGCCACTGCAGTCGACCCCGGCTTCGCCCATCTTCGCGAGCACTTTGTCGCCGAAGTCGTCCCGCCCAACCAATCCCAGGGCGCGCGTTGGCGTGCCGAGTCTGGCGAGCGTGTAGGACGTGTTCGACCCGTTGCCGCCGAGGCGAAGCTCGATCGCCTCAACCCAGGCGGTCGCATCGAATGCCACGCGTTCGACGGGACGAACCAGAATGTCCTGAACAATGTTGCCGGCGCAAAGAAAGGCGCCGCCTGCGGATATCAACGAGCATCTCCTCCGGCCAGCGATTCCACGAACACCCGTTCGACTGGCCAACTACCCAATACACGACGATCCTGGCTGCGAAAGGTTCCGGCCACCAGCACTCCACTTAAGTCTCGCGCACTGGGGCGCTGCCCGTCGCGCTCCATCATCCTCCTCAACAAATCCGTCGTCTTGTTGAGGTCGTTCGAAAGGGCCGTGGCCTCGGCGGCACTCGCGCAGGTCACGTCGGCGGTCAGTTCGAGGCTGCCCGCCGGACGCGCACCCTGCACGGTCCGAAGCGCGTCGGCGGAGAACTCCACCTTCTGCGCGTTGCTCAACAGCGTGGCGAAGGATTTGGTTCCCGCCGGAAGTTCTTTGGCGTCGCGCAGCGTGGCGGCCGGGACCGACATCCACACCGGATGATCGATTGCCGGGAAGTTGCCCGCCGGACGGCGGAGTTCGATGCGCGAGGTGGCTCCGCGATCCTTGGTGACGGCGAGAGCCATCAGACCGGAATTCAAAAGGCGGAAAGAGAGGACCCGCTCCGGCGTGCTGCCGGGCGTGTCGCAGATTTTGTCATGGCAGGCGCCGCCGTGCGAGGTGGCGTAGGCGGCCATTTTCGCCCAGTTGAATGTTCCGCGGATCGCGTAATAGGTGCCGGACTTGGTGAACGCGGCGGCAATCGATTTCAGGTCGCGCTTGTAGTCGAAGCCGGTCTGTTCGACGAACTGGATGTACTCGGGCTCCTGGGCGGACTTCGAGCTGTCGAGCATCTCGAGGATCCCGCCTTTGCGCAGCAGATCGATGTCGAGCCAGACGAGAGTCGCATCGCCGGTTGGAAGACAGGCAAACAACTCGGCGGGTCGGGTCGGGTAGGTTCGCTGGTACCAGGAGAGGACGCCGAGGCCCAGTCCGAAAATAGCGATGATCAGGGCGGCAACTTGCCAGGGACGAAGGCGCACAGTCAGCAACCCTGAGGGTACACCGAAATGCCGGGTGCAAGCTTGCGGTCGACAAATCACAACCTTGCCGCCGCGAAGTTTAAACAGGAGTTCCGCAACGCATTCATCGATGGAGAATTTGCGGTGAGGCATTCCTCGAAAGGACCAGGAGTTTCTTCGGCTCCAAGAGAACGAGAGCGACGGAATCCATTCCGCAGTCGGCAATCAGCAGCGGATAGTCGTGGTTGGACAAGCGGCGGAAATCCTCTTCCGTGGCTGTCGCATTGCGGAAATATTCGAACAACCCGCTCGGCGGCGTCAACCGGTATTCGAGGTGGAACCGGTGAGGGCAGGTCTGCTCGCTGATCACGATGTGAGCAGCGCCGTTCCGGATGGAGACGCTCTCGCTGCCGATCTGAATGATCGGATCGCGGCCGGACTTCCAAGTTCCAGTGAACCGCGAGGGCAGTGCCTCGGGGCCGCGAGCATCCGCCGCGAGGCGGATTTTAGTTCGCAGGTAGACCCGGAAACCGAGTGCTCCTTTGTACCATTCACGCTGGTTCGACGCTTCCGGCATCGCGAACGCGATAAACAGGATGACCAGCCCCGCGGCAATTCCCGGCGCGATCGCCGCTCGTTGGGTGAAGGCAAATGGCGCACGCCAGAAAGAAAAGTCGAAACACAGCAGCGCGCCAAGCGAAAGCCAAAATCCGGTCCACTGCGCGTACCAGAACAGCTCGGTGAAATCCATCAAGCCGGTGGCTCCGCGCGTGTCGAGATAAATCCAGGGACTGAAGACTACCAGCAGAAAAGCGCCCAGCGCTAACAGAATGACTCCGAAGATGTACATGAGGCGCCCCGATGATTAGGGCGCAGGCGGGATCGGGAAACGCTCACGTCTTACGCGGCGCGATCGGAGCGCAGGCGGATATCCACGATCTTTGACGTGATAATCGGGCCGTCGAAATCCGGATGGCGGAATTCGAGATGCATTCCGCGGCCCACATACGCCGCTTTCAGCATCGAGCCGCCCCAGTTGGAGCCGCTGATTTGCACACGCACCGGCTGCGGGCAATATTCCGGATGTCCGCAAATCAAGGCCTCCGCCTGTTGAATCAGGACGATGGTGTACCAACGGTTTGCGGTTTCGATTTCAAGCGTGGCTTTCTCGGGTAAGTCTTTGAGGTAGACTCCGCCTTCGATCTCGGATTGGACAATATTCGAATTCACTTCATCGCTGAGGTTGCGATGTGGTGAAAAAGAAGACCCGCGCATGCTGCTTACATTCTATAGCTGAAAAATGGGCCGCGAAAAGACCTCCCTCGGACCGGCCCTGCTAGTATGTGGCGCATGCGACTTGCGCTTGCTTTTCTCCTTTGGAGGGCCGCCGGCCTCGCCCAGGTCCAGGTGATCACGTGCGGAACCGGCTCTCCGCTTCCGGACGCCGACCGCGTCTCTTCTTGCGTCGCCATCGTGGCGAACGGGGAAATGATGATCTTCGACGCCGGTCCGGGATCGTCGCGGAAGTTGCAAACGCTGAATCTGCCGCTGGCGAAACTGCGCGGCTTGTTTTTGTCGCATCTGCATTCCGATCACATCGGCGATGCGGGCGATGTGATGACGCAATCCTGGATCGCGGGGCGCGACGCGCCGATGAATCTGTACGGACCGAAAGGTGTCGAAAAGGTCGAGCAGGGTCTGCTCGAAATGTACGCGGCGGACATGCGCTATCGCGTGGATCATCATGGCGAAGCGCAGCTACCCACCAAAGCCTGGGGCGTCGTCGCCCATCCGGCGGAACCGAAGCCGGACGCGCGTCTGGTGATTTACGATGCTGGCGGATGGAAGGTGGAGGCATTCCTGGTGGACCACCAGCCGGTAACTCCCGCGCTCGGATACCGGGTTGAGAAATCCGGCCGCGTCGTGGTGATCAGCGGCGACACGGGGAAGTCCGAAAATCTGGCGCGTCACGCCGCCGGAGCCGACTTGCTGATCCATGAAGTGATGGCGAAGGACCTGGTCAGCGCCGTGGTGGTCCTGTTAAAGGCTAACGGGCAGACGCGGCGCGCCAAAATGTTCGGCGACGTGCTGACCTATCACGCATCCCCCGAAGACGCGGCGTGGGTTGCGGCCCAGGCAAAGGTGGAGACGCTGGTGCTCACCCATATGGTGCCAATGCCGACCGCGCAGAATATTGCCCGTTTTAGCGCCGGAATCGCACCGATCTTTCCCGGCAAAGTGGTCGTCGCTAAAGACGGCCAGCGGTTCGACCTGCCGGCTAAATAGTCCGTCCCGCGCGCCGCCGATGCTATACTCCTTCGATTGGCTGCGAAGGCGGCCGTAAAGCTCTGTGCCAACACCTTTTCGCAACAACTCGAGCAGTGGTTTGAAAGCTTCGGCTGCTCTTCTCGGACATCTTGAATTTTCCGTGATCGAAGTCCTTTGGAACCACGGCGAGAAAAACGTTCGCGAAGTGGCTGGTTTTTTGACGCGGCCTCTCGCCTACACGACGGTGATGACGACCCTCGATCGCTTGTATAAAAAGGGCCTGCTGATGCGAACCAAGGTGGACCGCGCTTTCCGCTACTCCGCCCGGTACACGCAGCAAGAGATCGAGCGCCAGCGCGCGAACGAATTTATCGCGCCCTTCCTCGAAGGCCCGCTGCAGTCTCGGGAACTGCTGGTTTCCTGCCTGGTGGATGCGGCCACTCAGCACGACGAGGCGATCCTCGACGAGTTGGAACGCCGCATCAAGTTGAAGCGGGAAGAACTGGGAAAGCAGCGCGAGCCATGACATCCGAATATATTTTCCGGATGCTGTGCTTGAGTCTCGCCGTCTTTTTTCTGATGAACCTGGCGGCGGGATTCGCGGTGGTCCGGCTCTTCGGTCCGGTGGTACGCCGCATCTCGCGGTGGCGCGCTGAAACGGCGGCGCGTTTCACGTTCGCCCTCCGCCTGCTTCCGGTCGCCTGCGCCCTGTTCTTCGTCGCGGTTTATTGCGTGCCCAGCTATTTGCGATTCGAGCCCCTCACCGCGGAGGAGCCAATCGGCTTGCTGTGCGGAACGGCGGCAGCCTGCGGTTTATGGGTCCTCGGCGCGTCGTTGCACCGGACGCTCCGGGCGTGCCTGCATTCCTCGCGCCTGGTGAAAGAATGCCGCCGCGTGGGACGCGCGTCTCGCGGAAGTTCTCCCGTTCTGATCGTCGACGATCCCACCCGGCTGCTCGCGGTAATGGGATTAGCCCGGCCGCAAATTGTCATTTCCGGCCCGGTGGCGCGGATACTCTCGACGTCGCAGCTGGCCTCGGCCTTGCGGCATGAACGCGCCCACCTGAACTCACGCGACAATTGGAAGCGGTTGGCCCTGATCCTGGCACCGGGCCTTCTGCCAGGCCGCCACGGCTTCGAGCGATTGGATGCATCCTGGCGCCGGTTTGCCGAATGGTCGGCCGACGATCAAGCTTGCGAGGGACGTCCGGCGCGGTCGCTTGCGCTCGCCGGAGCGCTGGTCCGAATGGCGCGACTCTCCGCTTCGGCGCGAAGCTCCGCGCTGGCGACGCCTTTATTGGACGCCCAAGAAGAGCTTCCCGCCCGCGTGGAGCGGCTCTTGAAAAATGCGCCCGTGGCTCCGCTCTGCACCCGTCGCCAGCGGATCTGGATCGCGGCGGGAACGGTTACGGTTCTCGGATTGGCGGTCGTTCTTGGCGCCAGTTCGCAGGAGGCGGTCCACGAGCTTCTTGAAATGCTGGTCGGCTGACCCTCGAATCGCGCTGTACACCTCCGCTTGCAAGGATCCATTCGCCAACGGACCGCGTATTTTGGAACTTCGGGCGAGGGAAAAGCGAATAGCAAGCATCTGTCTGCGAAATATCAGCTAAAGCTGTGCCCGTTTCCACGCCGGCCGCTTGCAGATCGTCATTACAGAATGGAGAGATCATGAAGTGTTTCGCGCAGATCCGGGGAAGTAGACGATTCGCGGCGGCTCAAATTGCCGCAGGCCTGTTGATTGTTTCGCAGGTTGCGTTTGCCCAGCAGTTCGAGGTTGCCTCGATCAAGCCGGCGGCGCCCGGCGCTCGTGGCATCCAGATCCAGATTTCTCCGGGCGGGCGTTTTACCGCCAAGAATGTGAACGTTCGGTTTCTAATGCAGCAGGCGTTCGGCATTCGTGATTTCCAGATTGTAGGTGCGCCCGGCTGGGTCAGTTCCGAACGCTACGACATCACCGCAAAAGCCGAAGGAGCTGCATCCCCCGAGCAATTAAAGCCGATGCTTCAGGCGCTACTCGCGGAGCGTTTCCAGATGACCTTTCATCGCGAGACGAAAGAAGTCATGGGGTACGTGTTGGTGCTGGGAAAAGGCGCCTCGAAAATGAAAAAGGTCGCAGACGATGAAGGCGAACTCGGCGGTGGACCTGGACCGGGCGGACCTGGCGGCAGGCCGGGCGGCCCTGGTCCAGGAGGCCCTGTTGGACCCGGCGGTCCGCGTGCCGGAACCGTTCGCATGGGGCGCGGCTCGATCGACGCGCAAGGCGTTCCGATCGACATGCTGGCGACCCAACTGTCGAACCAACTGGGTCGGCGGGTGGTCGATAACACCGGGCTCAAGGGTTTGTACGATATCAAGCTCGACTGGACCCCCGATGATAGTCAGGTCCAGGGTCCGCGCGAGGTGGGTGGTGACACCGCGGCGCCGGTCGATAGCGCCGGTCCGTCGGTCTTTACAGCCGTGCAAGAGCAGCTTGGCCTGAAACTAGAAGGACAAAAAGGTCCCGTCGATCTGCTAATCATCGACAAAATTGAAAAGCCCGTCGAGAACTAATTCCGCCGAAGTCTCGTCATCTACTTCCAGGCGGCAAAAACGAAATCGCAGCCGGCAACAACGAAATGAAGAAATACCTTCGCTATTGCGCTGTAGTCTGGCTACAAATCGCCGCGCTTCTCGCATCGGAACACAAAGGGCAGGTGCGGTTCGGCGGACTTCCGCTTCCCGGAGCCACCGTCAAAATCTCGCGCGGCGAACAGCACTTCGCGACGATTAGCGATGCCGCCGGCGCGTATTCGTTCGCGGATCTCCCCGATGGAGTCTGGGCGGTTGAAATTGAAATGCTGTGCTTCGTGCCATTCAAGCAGGAAGTGACGGTCGCCCCCAACGCGCCTGGTTTTGAATTTGATTTGAAGATGCAGCCGATCGCAGAGATCCACGCGGCGGCGGTCGCCGCGCCCCCGCCGACTTCGGTCTCGATCACTTCGGCTTCGACGGTCACCGCGGCTTCCAATAAAAAACCGCCAAAAGGCAAAGGCGCACCCATCGCGTCCGCGAACACGCCGATCGGGTTCCAACGCGCCGAGGTCAACGCGACCCAAAAAGCGCCGGGCGCTCCGGCGGTTGCCGCCGCGGAACCGACCGCCGAATCCGCCGCGGAACTGAATCAGAAAGCGGCTGATGGATTCCTAATCAATGGCAGCAGCAACAATTCCGCGAGTACGCCGTTCGGTCTGGCCGGCGCATTCGGGAACAATCGACGCGGCGCGCGCTCGCTTTATAACGGGAACATCGGCCTGATCGTCGATAACTCCAACCTGGATGCGCGGTCCTATTCGATCACCGGCCAGGATACGCCCAAGCCGGATTTCAACCATCTCACCGCGACGTTCTCGTTCGGAGGTCCGCTGAAAATTCCGCGTCTGTTACCGAACGGCCCGAATTTCACGGTCAATTACCAGTGGACTCGCGACCGCAATGCGAGCGTCGGCACCGGCCTGATGCCGACCGCGCTCGAGCGAACCGGCGACCTTTCGGCGACCGCCGCGCCGATTTACGATCCCAAATCCGGGCTTCCCTTCTCCGGCAATATCATTCCCAAAGACCGCATCAGCGCTCAAGCGCGCGCGCTGCTCGCTCTGTATCCGGTTCCCAATTTCGCGGGTGGAACGCGATACAACTATCAGATCCCGCTGGTCGGCGCGGTCCATCAGGATAGCCTGCAAACGCGGCTCAACAAAACGCTCGGCCGGAAGAACCAGCTATCCGGCGCGTTTTCGTTCCAGAGCACCCGCACCAGTAATCCGAATCTGTTCTCGTTCCTCGATGCCTCGCGTTCGTTGGGCTTAAATGCGAGCGCGAATTGGCGCCGCGCCATCACGACACGGCTCTCGCTGACCTTCGGATTTCAATACAGCCGCCAGAATATTCGCTTCACGCCGTTCTTTGCGGATCGCGAAAATATCTCGGGAAATGCCGGAATTACCGGCAACAATCAGGAATCGCGCAATTGGGGTCCGCCGCAGCTGACCTTCGCGAGTGGCATCAGTGGACTCTCCGACGCGCAGCAGTCTCTGGTTCGCAATCAGACGAACGCATTTTCCGTCGCTGGATTCTGGAATCGCGGACGCCATTCGATTTCCTTTGGCGGCGACCTGCGGAAGCAGCAATTCAATTTGCTCTCGCAACAGGATCCGCGTGGGACGTTTACGTTTACCGGAGCGGCGACGCAAGGCGTCGTGAACGGCCAGCCGCTTCCGCAGTCAGGCTCGGCACTGGCCGGCTATCTCCTCGGCGTGCCGGATACCAGTTCGATCGCGTTCGGTAACGCGGACAAATATCTGCGCGCCGGAGCCTACGACGCCTACGTGACCGACGACTGGCGAGTGAACCCCGGTTTGACGATCAATGCCGGAGTCCGTTGGGAATACGGATCTCCGATTACCGAACTCTACGGCCGTCTGGTGAATCTCGACATCACGCCCGGCTTCCTCGCACAAGCTCCGGTTCTGGCAACGAATCCGAAAGGAACGCTCACCGGCGAGGCGTATCCGGATTCGCTGGTCCGGCCTGACAAGCACGGCTTTCAGCCGCGCGTCGCCCTCTCTTGGAGACCGTTTGCCGCGTCCTCAACGATCGTCCGCGCGGGCTACGGGCTGTATTACAACACCTCCGTTTACCAGTCGATCGCGACGCAGATGGCACAGCAGTCCCCGCTCTCGAAGAGCCTCAGCGTGCAGAACACCGCCGCGAATCCGTTGACGCTCGCGAACGGTTTCAACGTGGCGGCCGGCATCACGCCGAACACCTTCGCCGTCGATCCTAATTTCCAGGTCGGGTACGCGCACAACTGGCAAGTTTCCGTGCAGCGCGATTTGCCCGGCGCGCTGGTTTTCCAGGCGACCTATCTCGGAATCAAAGGAACGCGCGGTATGCAGGCGTTTCTGCCCAACACCTATCCGACCGGCGCGGTCGGTCCGGCCGGATTTACGTACCTGACTTCGAACGGAAATTCGACGCGCGAATCGGGACAATTCCAGCTTCGCCGCCGCCTTCACAGCGGCGTCGCTGCGAGCCTCAACTATACGTATTCGAAGTCGATCGATAACGCCATCCTCGGCGGACGCGGCCAGTCGGCGTCACTGATCGCGCAGAACTGGCTGGATCTCAGCTCCGAACGCGGGCTTTCGAATTTCGACCAGCGCCACTTGTTGACCATCCAAACCCAGTACACCGCCGGCATGGGACTGCGCGGCGGAGCGCTGATGTCCGGCTGGCGCGCCGCGGTTCTGAAGGAATGGACTTTCACCACGAACACGACGCTGGGCAGCGGCCTGCCGCTGACGCCGGTTTATCTTTCCGCGGTCAGCGGCACCGGCTTTACCGGAAACCTGAGACCCGACTACACCGGTGCGTCGGTGACGGCGGCACCCGCGGGCCTCAACCTGAATCCAGCAGCGTTCGTCGCTCCGGCCGCCGGCCATTGGGGCAACGCCGGACGAAATTCGATCACCGGACCGAATCAATTCGTTCTGGGCGGATCGCTGAGCCGCACGTTCCGCTTTCATGATCGGATCAGCCTCGATGCTCGGATCGATGCCGCAAACGCTCTGAACCATCCGACGTACCCCAGTTGGAACACCATCGTCGGGAACGCGCAATTCGGGCTCCCGCTGACAGCGAACGCGATGCGGAGCGTCCAGACCACCATGAGATTGAGGTTCTAACGGCATGCGAAACGGCATTGTCTTTTTGCTGGTCGGAGCGCTGATTGCGAACGCCCAGCAGGTCGGCCAGAACGCTGCCGCCGCAAAGGACGCCGCTACGTTTCAGACCAGTTCCCAACTGGTGGTCGAGACTGTGGTGGTCAAGGACAAAAGCGGCAAAACCATCGAAGGCCTCACGGCGAAGGATTTCACCGTGACCGAAGACGGCGCACCGCAGGCGATTAAGTTTTTCGAATTCCAAAAGCTGGACGAACTTCCGAAAGCGCCGCCGGCCCAAACCACCGACCTCGGCCGTCCGCGGCCGTTCGACAAGCTGACCAAAACACAAATCGCACCGGAGCAGCCGGGCGGAAGCCGCTACCGCGACAAGCGGTTGCTCGCGCTCTACTTCGATATGACAGCGATGCAGGAGCCGGATCAGCTCCGCGCGCTAACCGCCTCGCAGAAATTCATCCGTACGCAAATGACACCCGCGGACCTGATGTGCATCATGGTGTTCAGCGGTGGCGCCGTGCTGGTCCATCAGGATTTCACCGACGATCGCGAGCGCCTGCTCAGCGTCCTGCAAACGTTGATCGTTGGAGAAAATCAGAACAGCACCGATCCCGGCGACTCGAGTTCGTCCGATACCGGCGCGGCGTTTGGACAGAACGACGGCGAATTCAATATCTTCAATACCGATCGCCAACTCTCGGCACTACAGACCGCAGCGAAAATGCTGGGCGGCTTGAATGAAAAGAAATCGCTGATCTACTTCGCCAGCGGACTTCGCCTCAACGGCGTCGATAACCAGGCGCAGTTGCATGCAACTATCAACGCAGCGATCCGGTCCGGAGTCTCATTCTGGCCCATTGATGCGCGCGGCCTGATCGCTTCCGCTCCGCTCGGCGACGCGACGAAAGGTTCGCCCGGCGGTCAGGCGATGTACACCGGCGGCGCTGCCTTGGCCGCGCAAACCAACTTCCAGCGCTCGCAAGATACCCTTTGGTCGATCGCCGCGGATACCGGCGGCAAGGCGTTACTCGACAGCAACGACCTCGGCGCGGGCATCGCGCAGGCCCAGCGCGCGGTATCGAGCTACTACATCCTCGGGTACTACACAACGAACACGGCGCTCGATGGCAAATTCCGCCGCATCAAAATTACGCTTAACAACGGAATGGCGGCGAATCTTGAATACCGCCAGGGCTACTTCGCCGGCAAGCAGTTCGGCAAGTTCACGACGGCCGACAAGGAGCGTCAGCTCGAAGACGCGCTGATGCTCGGTGATCCTGTGACCGAGCTGACCATCATGATGGAGATCGATTATTTTCAGCTGAATCGCGCAGAGTATTTCGTTCCTATCGTCGCGAAGATTCCAGGCAGCGAACTCGCTCTGGCGCGCAAGGGTGGCGCCGACCACACGCGCATCGATTTCATTGGCGAGATCAAAGACGAGTACGGCACCACGATTCAGAACGTCCGCGACAAAGTGGACGTGAAACTCACCGACACCACGGCGGCCGAGCTCAGCAAGCGGCCCATCGAATACGACACTGGCTTCACGCTGCTTCCAGGAAAGTACAAAGTGAAGTTCCTGGCGCGCGACGCGGAAACGGGCCGCATCGGCACGTTCGAAACCAAGTTCCTGATTCCGAATTTGAACAAGGAAGACAAGCGCATTCCAATCAGCTCCGTCGTGCTGAGCAGCCAGCGCGTCGATTTGAAAGATGCGTTGTACAGCGCGCTTAAGAAAGACGACAAGTCGGAAGTCGCGAATCCGCTGGTTCAGGATGGCGCGAAGCTGATCCCCAGCGTGACGCGCGTCTTCAACCGCAATCGCGAGATGTACGTTTACCTGCAGGCCTATCAGCCGAACGCCACCTCTGTGCAGCCGCTGATTGCCTTTGTGACCTTTTACAGAGGGCAGACGAAAGCCTTCGAGACTCCGCCGCTTTCGGTCACGGAAGGCTTGAACAATCGCCTGAAGACGGTTCCGCTGAAATTCAGCCTTTCTTTGAGCAAGCTGCCGCCGGGCGAATACAACTGTCAGGTGACGGTGCTCGATCCGACTGGGCAGAAGGCCGCCTTCTGGCAGGCACCTGTGATGCTCATTCCGTAGCGGCCCGGCCCGGATGGGCAGGTTCACTCACAAAATGGCCTAGGAACGGCAGTACGCCAGCTACCCCGGCCCAGTACGAAAACGTCACGCACACATTCGCGAGGAATGGTATAAATGTTCCTATTCTTCAACGAGGAGAGCGTGCCGGATGTTTTTATCGCTGCGCCGAATCGCGTTCCACGTCCTGATTTTGTTGGCCATTTCCGCGTCCGCAGGTGCTTTCCAAGCGAATCCGGAGGATGCCCGCGAGACTTTCGCGCGTCGTAAGCCGCCGGTTCTTGAAGTCACCGAAGACACTCCGCGGGCGGATGTGCGGGTGGACGCTTCGTTGGTGATGATTCCGGTGCGTGTGACGACGGACCTCGGAACCTCGGTAACGAATCTCGGCAGGAAGGACTTCCACCTGTTCGAGGATTCGGTCGAGCAAACCATCACGACGTTCGCAAAAGACGATGCGCCATTGTCGGTCGGAATCATTTTCGACTCGAGCGGCAGCATGCGGAACAAGATGAAGAAATCGCTCGAGGCAATCTCGGCGTTCTTCCGGAACGCAAACCCCGACGACGAATTCTTTCTGATCGAATTCAACGACCGGCCCCGCTTAACGGTGCCCTTCACGAGCGACTGGTCGGAGGTGTACCGGCGTGTCGCGAAGGTTAGGCCGTTCGGCTGTACGTCGCTCTACGATGCGTTGCAGACGGCCGTCGTACAAATGAAGAAGGCCAAGAATACGCGCAAGGCAGTCTTGATTATTTCGGATGGAGGCGACAACCGCAGCCGGCATTCGTTCAAAGAAATCCGTAACAATCTGCTCGAAGCGGATGTGCTGGTGTACGCGATCGGCATCTTCGATCAGAACGCGGAAGGGCTCACGCCCGAAGAGAAGAACGGCCCCAAGCTGCTCGACGAGCTCGCCGGCCAGACCGGCGGACGCCATTATCCGACCGACGATCTCGACAGCCTGCCCGAAATCAGCAGCCGGATCGGGTTGGAATTACGGAACCAATACTTGGTCGGGTTCACACCCGAATCCGGAACGAACGACGGCAAATTCCACCGCGTAAAGGTGACCTTGGCGGAGCGCGAAGATCAGGTGAAGCTGCGGATCAGCCATCGCAACGGCTACCAGGCTCCGGCGAACTAGGCGCTACTTCTTGCCCCCCGGGTTCACCAAGCCGAGTTGTCGCCGTATTAGGCCGCAAAGCGAGTTGGAAATGTCGGAATGCCGGGGTACGGGTGCTGTTCGATTCGTTGCAAGATTTTCGTAGATGTCGTGGCGTCCACCGGCGCGCTTCAACACGCAGCCGGAACTAGCGAGTTCGCGAACAAACTCGCGCCGCTTCAAACCAGGACTTCGATTTCCTTGGTCTCCACCGAGCCGTGGATCTCAACCGCATCCTGCTCATCCCGCATCATGCGATACGCGTCCCGAATGTTCTCTTCCAACTCCTCGAGCGTCGCGCCCTGACTAAAGACGCCCGGAACCTGCGGCAAGCGGCCAACCAGCCACTCGCCGTCTTTCCAGTACTCAAGTTGAAAACGGATAGCCATAAAGAAATGGTGGAGGCGGCGGGAGTTGAACCCGCGTCCGAAAAAGCTCGACATGAAAAGACTACGTGCGTTTCCGATTCGGTGATTTTCGTCCGCGACATAACGAACCGGCAAGAGCGCCGCGGCTTAGCCTGATTGATCTCGGCTTTCAGCTCCAGACGGAAGCTTTGGACCTATCCTGCAAAATGACGTTTACTAACCACCGCGCAGGCTCAGTGGCCGAAACGGCTACCTAGTTAATTAGGCAGCGTATGCAAACTGCTGATTGTTGGCAGTTTTGTTTTTCCGATCGTTTTACGGGAGCTCGGAACCCGGCACGACTTCCCACATCGACACAATCCCGTCGAATCCGTTGCGCCCCCTTTTCTCTCTTCATTCTACCACTCGGCCAAAAATCACCTGCTATCATGACGCTCAATCGCTATGAAACGTCGCACATTTTTGAAAACGGCCGCGGGTGGGGCAGCGATGATCAACCTGGGCCGCTACCGCCTGTTCGCAGCGGACGCCACCTACTCCGCGCGCGCGATCGAACTCGTCCGAACGTCTATCGTCATCGACATGCTGAGTCCGTTTGCGCTCGCCGGATCGCAAATGAACCGCTACCTGATGAAGCCTGAAACCTTCAGCGCGACGGACTTCCAGCGCTATCGCGACTCCGGCATCCAGGCTTTCCACATCGCAGTCGGCATGGGCGGACCGCAGGCGCACCTCAATACACTGCAGTTCGTCGCCGCCTGGAATGGCTTTATCGCCCATCACGACGAGCGCATTCTCCGTGTGGATTCCGCCGCCGACCTCGACCGTGCGAAAGCGTCCGGCAAGATCGGCATCATCGTTGGACTTCAGAATTCCGAGCACTTCCGCAACGCCGCAGATGTCGAAACCTTTTACGGCCTCGGGCAGCGCGTTTCGCAGCTAACGTACAACTCGCGAAACCTGATCGGCAACGGATCCACCGAGCGCCGCGACGAAGGCCTCAGCGATTTCGGCGTCAGTATCGTCGATCGCATGAATACCGTCGGCATGGCCGTCGACGTCTCGCACTGCGGCGACCGCACCACGCTCGACGCGTTCGAAGTCTCGAAGAAGCCGGTGCTGATCACGCATTCGAACGTTCGCGCCCTGGTCAACGGCCACGTGCGCTGCAAGAACGACGAGGCCATCAAAATGGTCGGCGCCAAGGACAGCGTCATGGGCATTACTGGCGTCCGCATGTTCGTCAAGGCCACCGAGCCCACCACCATCGAGAACGTACTCGACCACTTCGATTACGTTCGCAAAATGATCGGACCGCAACACCTCGGCGTCGGCAGCGACATCGACCTCTACGGCTACGACAAGATGCCGACCGCCGAATACAACGCGCTGAAAGCGGGCTACAAGGCCTCGTATAGCTTCCGTGACAAGATCGATGTCGAAGGCCTGGACCATCCGAAGCGCATGTTCGATTTGACCGAAGGACTGATCCGCCGCGGCTATTCCGACGCCGACATCCGCGGAGTTCTTGGCGGAAACTTCCGTCGCGTCCTTGGCCGGATCTGGCCGACGGCGTAAAGCACTTCATAGTGGTTGCATGAACGCGGAGCCACAGTTCGAAATGCTTGCAAGACTATTTTTCGAGCATCACTTCGAAACGGTCCTAATCGGCAACGCGGCCGCCGCTTTGGTGGGGGCTCCGGTTTCAACGCTCGACTTTGATTTTTTCTTTTGCAAAACGCCTGTCAATATGCAGAAGCTCAAGGCGATCGCGGACGCGCTTGGTGCCACGATCTTAAAGCCTTTCTATCCCGTGTCGGATCTCTACCGTTTGGTTCGCGAACAAGATCTGCTCCAGCTCGATTTCATGGCATCGGCCCATGGCGTGAAGTCGTTTTCGAGCTTAAAAAGTCGTGCCCGCGCATGGCCCTTCGGCGACCACTCGATTTTGGTAGCCTCGACGACATTATCAAACGCAAACGCGAGGCAAATCGACCGCGAGATCGCGCCGTGATTGAGATACTGGAGAAGACGAATGCCGAACAAAAGGCCCACCAAGAAAGCAAAGCTCGCCGCCCTTAAAAAGGAAAGCGCGCTCGCTTTGATCGATCAAATTCGCCGCCACCTGGCGCAGCCACCGGAGAAACGGATGAACTTCCTTCGCCGGAAGATTTCGTTTACCGGCTCGGCGCTTTAGGCTGCGAGGATCGCCGGAGGCGCCGTCAGAACGATGCCCGGAACCAGCGCTCGCAACACATCCTCGACTCGTTCCGCAAAGATGAACTCCATTTCGTTGCGGACTTCTTCCGGAAGATCGCGCAAGTCCTTTTGATTCGCCTTCGGAAGCACCACGCGCTTGATGCCCGTGCGCCGCGCCGCCAACACCTTCTCTTTGACGCCGCCGATCGGCAGCACCAAACCAGTTAGCGTCACTTCGCCCGTCATCGCCGTATCGTTACGCGCCGGCTTGTTCGCGTAGAGTGAAGCCAAAGCCGTCACCATGGTCACACCCGCCGACGGACCATCTTTCGGAATTGCACCCGCCGGAACGTGTACGTGGACGCCCGCTTCTTTGAACAACGACGGATCGATGCCCAATTCCCGCGCGTGGCTCCACACGTAGCTCTGCGCCGTCTTCGCCGACTCCTGCATCACTTCGCCGAGTTGCCCCGTCAACGTCATGCCCTTGCCGTCTGGCAACAGAGTCGTCTCGATGTACAGGACGTCGCCGCCGGCCTCTGTCCAAGCCAGTCCGGTCGCCACGCCCGCCTGCGGTTCGCGCCGCATTTCTTCGGGCAGGAATACCTCGGGACCTAAAAGTTCCACGAGTTCTTCCCTATCGATCAGCAGATGGTCAACCTTGAGCTCCGCGATCTTCAACGCGACCCTGCGGATCGCCCGTCCGATCAACTGCTCCAGCCGGCGCACACCGGCTTCGCGCGTATACGAAGCGACGATCTTTCGCAGCGCCGCATCCGTCAGCGAGCACTGTTGTTCGCTCAGGCCGGTCTGTTTCAACTGGCGCGGAACCAGGTAGCGCCGCGCGATTTCGATCTTCTCCTCCTCGCTATAGCCGGCCAGGCGGATGATCTCCATTCTGTCGCGCAACGGACCGGGAATCGTATCAAGCGAATTCGCGGTCGTCACAAACAGCACCTTCGACAAATCGAAAGGCAGGTCGAGGTAGTTGTCGCGGAACGTTTTGTTCTGCTCGGGGTCGAGCACCTCGAGCAACGCCGCCGCCGGATCGCCCCGGAAGTCGCGGCCGAGCTTATCGACCTCATCGAGCAACAGCACCGGATTCCGCGAACCCACGCGCCGCATCGCCTGAATCAGACGGCCTGGCATCGCGCCGATGTAGGTCCGGCGGTGTCCACGCAATTCGGATTCGTCATGCAATCCGCCCAGGCTGAAGCGCTCGAACTTGCGCCCCAGAGCGTGCGCGATCGACTGACCCAGCGAAGTCTTGCCAACTCCGGGAGGTCCGACGAAGCACAGGATCGGAGCCTTCGCATCCGGGTTCAGCTTCAGCACCGCGAGATGTTCGAGGATGCGCTCTTTTACATCTTTCAGGCCGAAATGTTCCTCGTCGAGAATGCGTCGCGCATTCGAAATATCGAGCGAGTCTTCCGTGGTTTTGCTCCACGGCAGTTCGACGACATACTCCAAATACGTCCGCAGCACGTTGTGCTCGGGCGACTGCGCCGGGATCTTCTCAAGCCGACTCATCTCGCGCTGCGCTTCCTTGCGGATGTCCTCCGGCAAGTCCGCTTTGGCGAGCTTGTCTTGCAGCTCCTCGAGTTCGGAGGCGCCCGGATCCTTCTCGCCCAGCTCATGCTGAATCGCCTTCATTTGCTGGCGCAGCATGTACTCGCGTTGTTCTTTCCCGATCTCGCTGCGCGCTTCGGTGTTGATCTTGTTCTTCAGCGCAAAGACTTCCGCTTCGTGCGCAAGCCAGCCGTGCAGCAGGCGCAACCCGTCCAACCGCGTGGAGGCTTCGAGAAGCTGCTGGCCCTTGGCCGCCTCGACGCTGAACATCGAAGCCAGCAGGAACGCCAGCCGCAACGGGTCGTCCGATGTTGCCGCCAGACGCGCCAGGTCCGGAACCTGCTGCTGGGTTTGCGACAACGAAATCAATTTGTTCGCTAAGTCCACCAGCGCGAGCGTCACCGCCTCGGTTTCGCGGCTCGAATCGTCGGGAAGCGCCAGAGGGCGAACCCGAGCCCGTAGGAACGGTTCATCCTCGTCGATTTTTATAACGACGACGCGTTCGATTCCGATGACCATCACGTCCATCGAATCCTCGCTCGGACGCGAGACCTTGCGAATGACGGCCTTGGTTCCAATTGTGTATAGCTCGTCCGCCCCCGGCTCCTGGTCTTCAGGATTGCGCTGCGTGACCACCAGGATTTCTTTATCTTCCGTCTCGAGCGCCGCCTCTACCGCCGCCAAAGATCCCGCCCTGCCAACTGAAAGCGGCATCAGCAGTCCGGGGAACAACACCGCGTTTTTCAGCGGCAACAACGGAAGAGTCTCAAACTTCGGCTCCGCGTTGTTCGTTTCCACTTTGATTTGATCAGCCATGATTGGTCCCAGCCTGCTCCTTACTCACTTAGATTCCTGAACCGTCAAAAAGGTTCTGATTCTCTTGGCCGGCGCAGCGTGCCGCAAGCCAATTTGTGGTTTCTTACCCAAACGCCACCGGCGTCTCGGCGGATTCAAACGCAAGCACACCGCCGCGCTCATCGACGTGGACCGCCATCCCGTCGCGGACCTCCCCGCTCAGAATCCGCTTCGCCAACGCCGTCTCCACTTCCCGCTGAATCGCCCGCTTGAGCGGACGCGCCCCATAGGCCGGATCGTAGCCGACCTTCACCAGATGCGCGCGCGCCGCGTCCGTCAGAGTGAGCGAAATGTGCCGCTCTTCGAGGCGCTTCCGCAGTCCAGCCAACTGAATTTCGACGATCAGCTTCAAATGCGATTCATCGAGCGAGTGGAAATTAATCACTTCATCCACCCTGTTCAGAAACTCCGGCCGGAACACCGTCGACAGCTCGCTTTCGCGCGCGTTTGAAGTCATGATCACGATCGTGTTCTTGAAATTCACGGTTCGCCCCTGCGAATCCGTCAGATGCCCGTCGTCGAGCAACTGCAGCAGCACATTGAACACATCCGGATGCGCTTTTTCGATTTCGTCGAACAGCACCACCGCATACGGTCGGCGCCGCACGGCCTCCGTCAACTGGCCGCCTTCGTCGTAGCCGATATATCCGGGAGGCGCGCCGACCAACCTCGATACCGTGTGCTTCTCCTGGTATTCCGACATATCGATGCGAATCATCGCCCGCTCGTCGTCGAACAAATACTCCGCGAGCGCCCGGGCAAGTTCGGTTTTGCCGACGCCCGTCGGACCAAGGAAAATGAAGCTGCCGATCGGCCTCTTCGGATCTTTCAAGCCACTGCGCGCGCGCATGACGGCCTCCGCCACAGCCTCCACCGCCTCGTCCTGGCCGACGACGCGCTTATGAAGTTCTTCGTCTAGATGCAACAGCTTCTTCATTTCGCCTTGCAGCATCTTTTCCACCGGAACGCCGGTCCAGCGGCTGACGATCTTTGCGATGTCTTCCTCGTCTACTTCTTCTTTCAAAAGCCGCGAGCGGTCCTGCGTTTCGGCCAGACGCTTTTGTTCGGCGGCCAAATCGCGTTCCAGTTGCGTCAGCTTGCCGTACTTCAACTCGGCCGCTTTATTGAGATCGTAGGCGCGCTCCGCCTTTTCGATCTCCGCTTTCATCTGTTCGATCTGCTCGCGAATCGAGCGCAGCTTCTGCACCGCGGCTTTCTCGGTGTCCCACTGCGCCTTCAATGCCGAAGAGTTGGTCTTCAACTCCGCCAGCTCTTTTTCGATCTTGGTCAGCCGGTCGCGCGACGCCGAATCGGTTTCCTTCTTCAAAGCTTCGCGCTCGATTTCGAGCTGCATACTACGACGCAAGAGCTCGTCGAGGGACGCCGGCATCGAATCGATTTCGACGCGCAGCTTCGCCGCTGCTTCGTCCACCAAATCAATCGCCTTGTCCGGCAGGAAACGATCGGAAATGTATCGGTCGCTCATCACGGACGCGGCCACGAGCGCCGAATCTTTAATCCGTACGCCGTGGTGAACTTCATATCGCTCGCGCAAACCGCGCAGAATCGAAACGGTATCTTCGACCGAGGGCTGATCCACCAATACCGTCTGGAAGCGCCGCTCGAGGGCCGCGTCCTTCTCGATGTTCTTGCGATACTCGTCGAGCGTCGTCGCGCCGATGCAGTGCAACTCGCCGCGCGCGAGCATCGGCTTCAGCAGGTTGCCGGCGTCCATCGAGCCTTCGGCCTTGCCCGCCCCGACGACCGTATGTAGCTCGTCGATGAACAGGATGATCTCGCCCTCGGCCGATTGGACTTCCTTGAGCACCGCCTTCAAACGTTCTTCAAACTCGCCGCGGAACTTCGCGCCCGCAATCAAGGCGCCCATATCGAGCGATATGATCTTGCGATTCTTCAGCCCCTCCGGAACATCGCCGCGGATAATCCGCAGGGCCAAGCCCTCGACGATCGCCGTCTTTCCGACGCCGGGCTCGCCAATCAGCACTGGATTATTCTTCGTTCTCCGCGACAAAACCTGGATGACCCGCCGGATCTCTTCATCGCGCCCGATCACCGGATCGAGCTTGCCATCCGCGGCAGCCTTGGTCAGATCCCGGCCGTATTTCTCCAGGGCTTCATATGTAGATTCCGGATCCTGAGTCGTGACCCGCTGGTTCCCACGGACCGATTGCAAAGCTTTCGCAATCCGGTCTCGCGTGAGCCCGAGTTCGCTGAACGCCTTTACTTGATCCGCCGCCGCAAGGATGATGTGCTCGACCGAAACGTAGTCGTCCTTCAGCCGTTTCGCTTCATCTTCCGCACCAACCAGCAGTTTCTGCAGGCGTGGCGTGACATAAATCTGATCTGCAGCCGTCGGCCCTGAAACCTTGGGCAGCTTGTCCAAATCCTGCATCATCCGGCGATGTAGGGCTTCCGGACCCGCTTGTCCACCCGCTTCCGCTTCTACTTTCAACAAGATGGAGGTAGCCAAGCCCCCCGACTGCTCAAGTAGTGAGGCCACCAGGTGCTCAGCGTCAACCTGCTGGTTTCCACGTCGAACCGCCAAGGATTGCGCGTTTTTCACGCCTTCCTGCAGTTTCTCTGTAAATCGGTTGATATCCATATCCCCACCTCTTGCAGCACCTGACGGCCCAGTCGCCGGACCACTGGCTGCTGACGTGTTTGCCTAGTCAGATGCTATCACATACACATCGGATTGTAAAATGATCTTAGTGTATTACGCTCATATCTTAGATGGATATGAGGCTCGTCGGCAGGAACGGACATCCAAAATGTCGGCCTCTATCAAAGAAAATCCCGCCCAGAAAGGGCGGGCTAAGAGGGATTCGCGGAAAATCGCCGATTTCCTCGGATCGCTCGAAATGCGTCAGTGCGAGCGGAACGCGGACGCCGACTCCATAAGATAGGCCATACGTGTTAGAAAGGCCACCATCCAGTGCCGGTCTCCGACATAGCCCAGAATGGACCGTTTCGTCGGAATCGCGCGCGCCACCATCGGGACCGTCGGCGGAACGGCGCTCCGGATTTTTGGCACCGGCAGCCGGTGCAACTCCTCCGATTCACGCTGGCGCCGGGCAAGTAGAGAATTCCTCTGCCACATCACCCGTGGACCGCATCGCGTCGCGATCACTCCCGTGCGGAACTCTTCCGCTTTCCTAGCCACTTCTTTCCACTCGGACATACAACTAAGAAGTGGATCGCAAACACCGTAATTCTCAAAGATCGTACCGGTACGCCGCCTCCCCGCTATCGGAAGAGTCCGGCCTTATCCCACTTCGAGATCATCTCCTCGGCTAGGGCGGTCATCTTGTCGTTCACCGCCTTGAAGTAGGCGTCAGCTTTCGCCTGATCGAATTTCACGTACCCCTGGCCCGCCGTGTACAGCCCAATCGAGGATGGGGAAGGATACGCGGAGTACGCGCCCGGCCGCGGATTCGCCGTCGCCATCGAATCGCTATAGCGCTCCTTGTGCACCAGCTTCGGATCGATCGCCTGAATGAACGCATTCTCGTTCCATCCGGCATGCCCGCCGTCCTCGCCAAAGATCTTTAGCGTCACGTCGGAACAATACGTCCACCAGTTGGTCACCAACGTCCGGACCCGGAACTCGCGGCCGGTCGAAATCGCCAGGTCGTTGAGCACCGCCGTCTGGGGACCGCCATGTCCGTTAATAATGATGATGTTCTTGAAGCCCATCTTCGCGAGACCCCGCAGCAGATCGCTCATGTACGCGCGATACCCGGCTTCCGAAATAGAAAGCGCCCCGGCGTAGGCATCCATGCTGCCGGTGATCCCGTAACTAACCACCGGAGCCACCAGCGCATTGATTCGCGGAGCCATCGCGCGGGCGATCGCCACCGGAGCAAGATTGTCCGAGCCGTTCGCGGTGACGCCGTGCGGCTCCAACGTGCCGGTCGGCAGAATCACGGTCTCGATTTTGGACGGAACCAATTCGCGAAATTCCATCCAGTTGATCTCGTTCATCTCGCGCGTAGACTGCGCCAACACCGGCGTCAGCGCCGCCAGCAGGATCAGACCGCCCCGCATCCACCTCGCCGCCGAATCATAGAGAAGCATTGCCGCATTGTAACGCCTGGGAAGGCGGCGGTTGTTATCCTTGGTTCAAGAAACATGGGCATCGCCGGGCTCAGCATCCTGATCGGCTTCGTCATGGCCGCGGCGAAAATCATCGTCGGCCTGAAAGCCAACTCGACCGCCGTCGTCTCCGACGGCTTCGAATCCGCTTCCGACGTCCTGACCTCGGGCATTGTGCTCGTTGGTCTCTATATCGCCGCCAAGCCCGCCGACGAAGATCATCCGTACGGACACGGCCGCTTCGAAACCCTCGCCGGACTTTTCGTCGGCACCATTCTCGCCGCATCCGGCGTTTTGATCTGCCATCGCGCCATCGACCGTCTCCACGATCCTGCGCACATTCCCGCCGCCTATGCGATGTGGCCTGTGCTCATCTCGGTCCTCATTAAGGGGACCGTATTTGCCTTCAAGCTGCGCGCCGGACGCCGCCTCCAGGCCGCCTCCCTGGTCGCCGACGCCTGGCATGACGCCGTCGATATGTTCTCCGGCATCACGGCCATGATCGCGCTCGCCATCGCCTTGTCGAACCCTGAGCGCTTCTCCGCCGCCGACCACTACGGCGGTTTCGTCGTCGGCCTGATCGTCATTTTTCTCGGAATTCGCGTCATTTACGACACCGCGTCCCTGCTGGTCGATACGATGCCCGATCCTAAACTGATCGCCCAAATCCGTGATGTGGCACTGCGCGTTCCGGGAGCGAAGGCGATTGAGAAATGCTACGCGCGCAAAACCGGCATGCGCTATCACGTGGATTTGCATCTCGAAGTCGATCCCGACCTCAGCGTCCGCGACTCCCACGAAATCGCGAGGCGGGTCAAGCGCGAAATTCGCGAACGGCTCGACTGGGTCGCCGATGTCCTGGTCCATGTCGAGCCCTACATCGCCGGACACGAAACGCCGCAACTCGGACCGCAAACTCCAACGGAGATGCGACCATAGCTCTATGCTTGCCCGATGGCTGTTCCTGCTCGCCCTTCCCGCGTTCGCACAGGATGCGAAAACCGTCATCGCGAAAACGGTAATTAACGACGAAGCTGGGAAGAAGCTTCTACTCGGTGAGCATAAGCTTTCCCTCCAGTGGCTCGACAAAGCTCCCGGCAAAGTAATGGTGACCGACAGGAACGGTACCCTCATGATCACCGGCGAAGCCAAGGAACAAAACGGAGTCGGCTACGTCCGCATCGATGGCGTAATCACCGAAGTTGCCGCGAAGACGTTCAAATTTCGCGGGCGAATCAGGACACTCGTCAGCCACATCGCCGACGGCAAAGTATGCGATCGCAATGGCGAATACACTTTTCTGATTAAGGGTCCGCGCGCCTTCTGGCGGATGCAGGCAATGGATAATCCCTGCGACCAGGCGGCCGACTACGTGGATATCTACTGGAAATGAGCATCCCCGGAACTTCGCTCGACAATCACGCCCTCGCGCGTATGCTGGCTGAAACCGCCGACCTCATGGAAATTGCCGGCGAGGACGGCTTTCGCATTCGCAGCTACCGCAACGCCGCGGCCGCCATCGAAAGCTACCCCGACCGCGTGATGGATATCGTCGCGGACTCCACGCGCAAAGTCACCGACGTCCCCGGAATCGGGAAAGGCATCGCGTCCGGCCTCGCCGAAATCGCCCTCCGCGGATCCTTCGAGCGGCGCGATGAAATGCTCGCGAAATATCCTCCGACCGCGCTAGAGCTGCTTAAAATTCAAGGCCTCGGGCCCAAAAGCATCCGCCTCATCTGGGAACACTACCGCGTCTCGACCATCGACGGGCTGGAGAGACTCTGCCAGGAACACAAACTCCAGGAACTACCGCGCATGGGCGCGAAGCTCGAAGAAAAGGTCCTGCGCTCCATCGCTTCCTACAGGAAACGCGCGGGCCGATTCCTGCTCAACTTTGCGCAAGCCGCCGCGGACGAACTGATCGAATACCTAAGTGGCGAGGGCATCGACAAGGTGATCGCGGCGGGCAGTTCGCGCCGGGGAAAAGAAACCGTCGGCGACCTCGACCTGCTCGCGATCGGACCCGGCGCGGCGGAAGCGCTCGAGAAGTTCGTTAAGCATCCGAAGGTTCACGAGGTGCTGGCGAAAGGCGAAAACAAAGCCAGCGTCAGCTTCGGCCTCGAAGGTCTGCAGGTGGATCTCCGCGCGTTGCCTGAGGAAAACTACGGAGCTGCGCTGCAGTATTTCACTGGCAGCAAAGAGCACAGCGTCACGCTGCGCACGCGAGCCCTCAAGATGGGCCTGACGTTGAATGAATACGGTCTCGCCGAAGTGGCGACGGGCAACGTCGTCGCCAGCCGCACCGAAGAGGAAATCTACGAGCGACTCGGCCTCGCCTGGATTCCGCCGGAATTGCGCGAAAATTCGGGCGAGCTCGAAGCCGCCGCCGAAGGCCGCATTCCGAATCTCGTGAAGCTCGCCGACATCCGTGGCGATCTCCACATGCACACGACCGAGAGCGATGGCCGCGCGACGCTCGAGGAAATGGCGGAAGCCGCCCGCGCGCTGGGCTATGAGTACATCGTCATTACCGATCACTCAAAAGCGCTCGCCATGGCCAACGGCCTGGACGAAACGCGCGCCGTGGCCTTCGCCAAGCAAGTCCGCGAAATCGACGCGAAACAACTCGGCATCCGCGTTTTCTCCGGTCTCGAATGTGACATCCTGCGCGATGGCGCGATGGACCTGGCAATCGACGCGCTCGCCGAACTCGACTTCGTCGTCGGCAGTGTCCACAGCTACATGAATCTCGAAACCGCCGAGATGACCGATCGCCTCTTGCGCGCGATCGAATGCCCACACCTTAAGGCGCTCGGCCATCCCACCGGCCGCCTGCTACTGCATCGCGATGCGTATTCTTTCGACTTCGACGCGATTACGACCGCCGCCGCCCGCCACAAGGTGCATCTCGAAATCAACGCCAGTCCGGAGCGCCTCGATCTGAGCGGACCTTTGGTCCGCGCCGCGAAGGCCAAGGGCGTCCGTTTCACCGTTTCCACAGACGCGCACCATCCCAAGCATCTTCTCAACATGCGTTACGGAGTCACCACCGCGCGCCGCGGATGGCTTGAAGCGAAGGACATCCTGAACACGTTGCCGTTGGCCGAATTTGAAAAAGCGATCGCCAAATAACACCCACTCATGAAACTCATCTCGTCTCAGGAAATCTGCCGCACGCCCATTTTTTGGGTCACTCAGGATGTCGCCATCGAACCCGGTAAAGGCGGCTTCGAAATCAAGCGCGCCGTCATCCAACATGGCGGATCCGCCGTCATCATGCCGGTCGATGCCAAAGGCCGGATCCTACTTGCCAGGCAGTATCGTCTGCCCGCGCGCGCGTTCCTGTGGGAGCTTCCGGCCGGCCGACTCGATCCCGGCGAAACCGCCCTTAAGGCCGCGAAACGCGAGCTGAAAGAGGAGACCGGCTACAGAGCCAAGAGCTGGAAGAAGCTGGTTTCCTTCTACCCGAGCCCCGGATTTCTCGCCGAGAAAATGACCATTTTCGTCGCCCGCGGCCTCACTGCTGGAGAACAGACTCCGATGGAAGATGAGCGCATCAAGATGCAGTGGTTTACCAAAAAAGAGATCGGCGAGATGATCCGCACCGGCAAAATCATCGATGGAAAAACCATGATCGGCTACGGCCTCAATCGCTGAGTCAGGCGAGACGTTTGTATCGCAACCGAGCCGCGACCAGAGTCACACACGCACGGGGACGTGCGTCGTGAAAGCCAGAAACCAGTGGAGGAGGGGTGGAGAAGGCAAAATAAGAGCTGCGAAGGTGCCGCGAGCAATGGCCGGGAACACACTGGCGCGTAACTGCCCGAACTAGAGTCTGGCTTCGGTGGACGAAAACGTGACATTGGCGGCGGCGCATCGCGGATGCGGCT
>JBBQWZ010000055.1:0-36040 GCA_038210135.1 Bryobacterales bacterium | reverse complement strand
CCTTGGAAATCGCTCCGCGATTCCCACATTCCCACAGCCCCGGATGCTCTTCCTTCCCGCAAAAACCAAACCAAGAAAGGAAACCTAGCGGCGGATCGCTTCGCTCCCGCCTTCAGGCTCATTCTTCAATGAGAAAATGCTTCCGCATATGCGTTCTCTGATGTACCTCGCCACCGGATTCCTGTTTGCCGGCACTCTCGCCGCTAAGCACGAAACCGGATTTCTCAATCGCGCCGTGACGGTTGGCGGCGAGACGTATCACTACCAGGTGTACGTGCCCCCGCAATGGGACAACAAGCATTCCTGGCCTGTGATCCTGTTCCTGCATGGCGCGGGCGAGCGCGGCGACGACGGGTTGACGCCGACGCAAGTGGGACTGGGCGGCGGGATCCGAACGCATCTTGAGCGATGGCCGGCGATTGTGGTGATGCCGCAGTGCCGTAAGGATACGTGGTGGTCGGCGGATCCCAAGATGGAAGCGCAGGCCATGGCGGCGCTCGAACGGAGCATCAAGGAATTCCACGGCGATCCGAATCGCGTGTATTTGACGGGGCTGTCGATGGGCGGGTACGGATCGTGGGCGTTCGCCTCGAAGCGCCCGGGAAAGTTTGCGGCGATGGTGGTGGTATGCGGCGGCGTGCGTGTTCCACCGTCGGTGCGCGGACTGCGTCCGGATATCTCCGAGAGCGCGGATCCATATGGAGACGTGGCGAAGAAGATCGGCAAGACGCCCGTCTGGATTTTCCACGGCGACGCGGACCGCGCCGTCTCCGTGGTCGAGTCGCAGAAAATGAACGAGGCTCTGAAGGCGGCGGGCGGCGATGTGCGCTACACCGAATATGCCGGAGTGGACCACAACTCCTGGGACAAGGCGTACGACGATCCGGAACTTCCGAAATGGCTCTTCGCGCAGTCTCTCAAAAAGTAGCTACGCCTCGTAGACCCAGCGTCCGCCCGTCATCGTCCGCTCCACCGGTATCGTCTGCAACGTGGACGGATCCTCGGTGAACGGATCGCGCCCCAGCACCACCAGGTCCGCGAATTTGCCCGGCTCAAGCGTGCCCTTTACGTTTTCTTCGAATGACGCCCACGCTCCGTTCCGCGTACTCGCCTGGATCGCCTCGGCGACCGTGATCTTCTGTTTCGGACCCCAGACGTTCCCCTTCGCATCCGCGCGCGTGACGCAGGATTGCAGCGCCATCATCGGACTGTAAGGGCCCGGAATGTAGTCCGAGCCCGGCGCCACCCGAATGCCGTAATCCAGGAAACTTCGCATCGCGAACATCCGGTTCAACCGCTCCGCGCCGTAGTCCTTCATTTTTTCGCCGTGATAATACGCATACGTCCAGAACGGCGTCGGAATCGCATCCAGCGCCTTGATTCGCTGTAGCAAGCCATCGTTGATCAACGTGCAGTGCTCCAGCCGGAAGCGCGGATCCTTCTTCGGATGCTCGCGCTGCAAACGCTCGTAGACCTTTAAGGCGATGTCGATCCCCACGTCGCCGTTGGCATGGATGCCGATCTGCCACCCGGCCAGGTGCGCCTTCCGGGCGTGTTCGTACAACTCCGCTTCCGGCATCACCACGACGCCGAAGTCATTCGCGCGACCCACATAGGGCTCGCTCATCCGCGCCGTGCGCTCGGATATCGAACCGTCGCAAATCAATTTCATTCCGCCGACACGTACCCAATCATTCCCGAAGCCGGTGCGGATTCCAGCGGCGATCATGCGGTCGATATACGCAAAGTACGTGAACCCGTACACACGGCACGACAGGCGTCCATCGGCATACGTGTCCTGATACGAAACGAGATCCTCAGGCCGGCCATACGTATCGTGAACCGAAGTGATGCCAGTCTTCGCGAACATCTTCGTCAGCAGCGCAACGCCTTCCGCCCGCTCCGCCCGAGTAGCCGGCGGACTCGGTTCCCGCAGACGCTCCATCGCAGTCTCGCGAAGTTCTCCTGTCAATTTTCCTTGCGCGTCTCGGCCCAGTTGCCCGCCAGCCGGATCCGGTGACTTGTCGTTGAAGTCCAGCTTTTCGAGCATCAACGAATTCGCAAAGCCGGTGTGCCCGCCGCGGTGAATCACGATGACCGGATGCTCCGGAGCGGCCGTATCGAGATCCTGCTTGGTCAGCTTGCGGCCCTCGGCCGTCTTGGTGTCGTCGTACTTGAAACCACGCACCAGTTGGCCCTTCGGCGTCTTCGCGGCTCTCTCACGAATCGCCCTCTGGATTTCCGCGATCGATCGCAGGTCGCTATCGACGGACCGCAAATGATCCAGCCCGGCAATGCCGATGTGCGTGTGGGAGTCGATGAACCCCGGCAACACAATCTTTCCGCCAAGATCGGTTTTCTTCGTCGAGGCGGTAGCCAGGGCCTGGATCTCGGCCTTGCTTCCCGCCGCCAGAATCTTTCCGTCGGCAATCGCCAACGCTTCAACGGTCCGGAATCCAGCGCCCCGCGGAGCGGCGTAGATCATTCCGTTCATCAGAATTTCGGTCGGTCGAACGGATTCGCCGCGCGCCATCGCGGAAGCCGCCGCGCCGAGAACAAACGCGCGCCGGCGCATCGGACTTCGCATAGGCAATTATCATACGCGATGGTCCGCGCCCGGTTGAATGCGTCCCTCGCCGTCCAGCCGCAATCGCCGCCCTCGCCATTCGACGTGCGAACCGAAGAGTCCGGCGAGCCAAACCGCCGCACCGAACAGATCGCGAAGTGGCACAAGAATGAGCATGCTTGCCGCCTCCGCATCGCGGAGCGCGATGACGCCGGCCGCAGCCGTCAACATCCGGATCACCAGCAACGCGATCGCAAGCACCGGAAATCCGGCCACCGCAAGTAAGCCCGCCCAAACCGTCGCAAACGTAACCGGAAGCCCCGCATATCCGCCGAATCGCGACACGCGAATGGTGCGCGCCCAGCGGACCTGGTGTCGCCACACTTCGCTCCACGCCTTCGCCCCACGCGCTTTCCCGCCGACGCCGGTATCGACGACTACATCCGAGAGCACGCAGCGAAGCCCGAGCGCGTGCAAGCGCTTTCCCAGCTGATAGTCATCCGCCAAGTAATCGCCGATCGCTTCGAAGCCCCCGATCCGTGCAAGGTCCCGCTTCCGGAACGCGAGCGTGGAGCCGAAGGCGAATTCATCCACTCCAACCAGAGGAGCCACCAGCGCGCTCGGCCCGAAATCCGTCGCAATCCCCAGCGCCTCGAAGCGAGCAGCGAACGAGCTTCCGTGCGCGCGATAGAGACACGTCACCAAGCCAACCCCTGGATCCGCCAGCGGCGCTGTCACCTGCGCCAAATAATTCGGCGGCACCCGAATGTCAGCGTCGTTCACCACCAGAATCTCGTGCCGCGCCGCACGCACAAGATCAATCAGCGTCCCCACTTTTCCATTCGCGGTTTTGGTGCTGGTGCGGATGATTTGCGCGCGGCAGCCTTCGGCCAACACCAATTCCGGATTCGCCGTGCCAATCAGCAATTCAAAATCGGGATATCGCTGGGCGAGATGACTCTCGACTGCTTCGACAAATCCCGCATCCGCGCTGTGAGCAGGTTTCAGAACCGAAACCGGCTTTTCCGCTGGTGTCCACGAACGGCGTCTCGTTCGAAAGCGGACGCTTGCGATCAACGCGATCAGTTGATACGCGCCGGCAACCAATGCGACCGCATAGGCTAGTTCCCGCATGCTGGAGGTTCGGACAGGCGCACCGCATTCAATCTTAAATCGGAGCGGGCTACGCCGCGAGCAACAAGACGCCAGCCGCCACCAGCGCAGCACCGGCCCAACGCCAGCCATCGATGTGTTCTTTGAGAACAACGCGAGCGAGGATCGTCTCAACCACCATGCTCAACGCCGTCGCCGGAACCGCGAAGCTGAGGTCGGCGATCGACACCAGCGTCATAAATGAAAAGAACGAAATCGCCATGAAGAAGACCGCCAGAATCACAAATGTCTTCTTCGCCAGCGTCACCAGTACGCGTCCGATTCCGCCCGGACTCAGATCCTCGATCTCGCCGTGCCGCTTCATCTCGAAGCTCTGCAGCAGGTCGCTCAAAACCGTCGCGCCGACCACGCAACCGACCAGCATCCAGGGATTCATACGCCCTCCGCCTTAGGCGGCTCAGCAGATGGAGTGGTCGTTTTCCAGCCCACCAGCGCGACGCCGGCGACGATCAGAAAGATGCCCCCCCAGCGCCGCGCCGAAATTTGTTCTTCGAGAAAGACGCGCCCGAGGATTGCGGAAAGTACGTATCCGAGCGCCGTCACTGGAAGCACGAAACTCAGGTCGGCCCAACTCAGCAGCGCCATGCGCGACAGCATCCAGATGATCAGCAGGCCGATCCCCAGCGCGACCAGCGGTTGAAAAATGGCCGTAATGTAAGAAAGCGGCGTGCCGAGGCTCGCCGCTTGCTGCTTCATTCCAATCGTCAGAAAAAGATTGCCGACCGCGTTACTCAACACGACAACCAGCGTGAAGATCAGCGTCTTGACGCTGAAAGTCGAAGCTCCCCGACTCACGCCCTAGGCGCTCGGAGCGCCCACGGCTTCCGCCGCGGCTTTCTTCTCGTCAAGGACGAACTTCTTGCGCTTGCTGCGGAGAGCCATGTATTCCTTGGCTTCTTTATACAGCCGCTTGCGATCGTTCGAATCGAACATCGCCTTCCGCACGATACGCCAGGCGGCCTTCGGACGGAAGTAGTATTCGTCGTAGAAGCGCTCCACCCAGTGGACCAGTTCCGCTTTGTCGAAACCCGGATACACGACGTTCGGAAGCTGGTGACCAAGCTCGTCGGTCATGGAGTCGATCGAAACCAGCCCATTCGCTTTCGCGTGCTCGAAATATTCGGTGCCAGGATACGCGTGGCCAAGCGAAACCTGAATGGTTTCGCAATCGAGTTCTTTCGCGAAATCGATGCTCTTGCGGATACTCTCGCGGCTTTCGCCGGGCAACCCGACAATGAAATCGCCGTGGATCGTCAGACCGATCTTGTGCGCTTCCTTCGTGAAGCGGCGCGCCATATCGATCGTCGCGCCCTTCTTGATGTTCTTGAGAATCTGCTGATCGCCCGATTCGTACCCGACAATCATCAGCCGGCAGCCCGCATCCTTCATCGCGCGCAGCGTATCGCCGTCGGTGGTGACGCGCGATGTGCAGGACCACGTGAAGTTCAGCTTCGCAAGCTCCTTGCAGAGCGCGATCGTACGATCCTTCTTGTAATTGAAGGTGTCGTCGTCGAAGAAAATTTCCTTAAGGCCGGGGAAGCTCTGCAGCGCGGATTTGCATTCGCCCACGATGTCGTCCACCGACCGCAAACGCCAGCGATGACCCGAATGGGTCTGCGGCCACAGGCAGAACGTGCACATCGCCGGGCAACCGCGTGACGTGTAAAAAGAAATATACGGATTCAGCAGGAAGGGAACGTTGTAGCGCTTGAAATTCAGATCGCGCTTATACACATCGGTCACCCAGGGCAGCTCGTCGAGATTCTCGATCACCGGGCCTTCCGGGTTGTGAACGATCCCGCCATTTTTGCGGTAGCTCACCCCGGGCAGATCTTCGAGTTTCGCGCCCTTCGCGTAGTTCACGATCTGATGATCGAACTCGCGGCGTACAATGAAATCGATTTCTTTCTCGCGCAGAACCTTGTCCGGCTCTACCGTGACTGGCGGTCCCACGAAGGCAACCTGCAACTTCGGGTTAGTGTCCTTCATCATCCCGGCGATCTTCACATCGACCTTGAAACCGGGCGTCGAAGTGAACAGCACCAGCAGCTCGAAGTCCTTCGCCATCTGGACCGTCTGCTCGATTGAAACGCCATGCGGCGGCGCGTCCAGCACCTTGCTATCCGGCAACATGCCGGCCGGGTAGCACAGCCAAACTGGATACCAGTAGGACTCGATCTCGCGGGATGCGGGCCAACGAGAGCCGGCCCCTCCGTCAAATCCATCAAAAGACGGCGGATTTAGGAATAACGTTCTCATGCGGATGCTCTCCTCAGGGTATCGCGAATTCGCGCTGGGGAACAACCCCGGATCAGCGAAATGACGCAATCCGAACGGGAATCCCGAAGAAACTGCGCGGAGTGGGTTTTCGTAGGGTCCTAAAAGGACTTAGTGGTTGCCGTTTTGGTTGGCGTCGGCAGCCTGAACGTCCGGTTTGGAGAAATTCGAATAGTCGATGCTAATCTCGGCCTTTCCGATTCCGAGACGAACTTCGAGGGTGCTCTGAATGTGCTTGGGGTACGAGACGCCGTCACGCATCTCATATTCACGAACAAATTCGATGCTTTTCACCGCAACGCTCGGACTCTTCACAAACTTGCCGAATTCGCGAACCGGCATGCAAGTCGCCTGATCTAGCCACATTTCGCCCTTATACAGGCCGACCGCCTTTTTCTTCGGCGCAAGCTGGAACACGTACATCACGCGCCCTTCCCGCTCCATCAAACCTTTGTACTTGAATTTGTAGTTGCTGGGTGTAATGGCGATGGAGGCCAGATCTTTGGCTTCAGTCTCCGCGCTTAACCAGCGCGCGATTACATCCTTCTTGATCGTGCTGTCGCCGTTCCAGCGGAAGTAGTTATAGGTGATCTGCCCGAGCTTTGAAATCGAACGAAGCGCATGCATCGTGCCTGATTTCTGCAACTTAGGGAGTTGCGCCTGGATATCGACATCCATCTGTAGCCCCTTCAGCTTCTCCGATTGGGCCTTCGAAGCAGCGACATATTTGTCGAGAATCTGGTTCGGATTGGCGTCAGTATCCTCAGCGATATCCGCCGACGCAGGGAATATCCCCCACCCGGCAAATCCTAGTACCAACGATGCTAAAGCAAGACGACGCAACGAACCCCTCTAACTTTCCCTACCGAATCGTACGGTGACAATTCGTTAGGTTCTTTTCATGTAAGTATACCTGATTCATCGAACTGAGACGACGATGCACCGAAGATCGATTTTCTGAGATTGAACGGCCTCGAACACTTGTTGGGACGACAAAATCTCCTGTTCAGATTACGCCTCCCGACGCCAAGTTGGGTACAGACCGCCTCTACATTCGCGAATGGCTGCTCTACAATCAAGTTCAGGTGTCCTCCTATTCCATCGAGTTCCGCTCGGTCTCGAAAAGTTACTCGATCTACGATTCCGCATCCGACCGCCTCAAGGAACTGGTCACGCTGAACCGCGCGAACTTCCATCGGGACTTCTGGGCCCTGCGCGACGTCAGTTTCGAGGTCAAACGCGGCGAAACCTTCTGCATCGTCGGCGAAAACGGCTGCGGTAAGAGCACCCTGCTCCAAATCGCCGCCGGCATCCTCCATCCCACCTCCGGCGAAGTCGTCGTCCATGGCCGCGTCGCCGCCCTCCTCGAACTCGGCTCCGGCTTTAGCCCCGAATTCTCCGGCCGCGACAACATTTATATGAACGGCGCCATCCTGGGACTCTCCTCGTCCGAAATGGACCGCCGTTATAAAGCCATCGAGGAATTCGCGGAAATCGGCGACTTCATCAACCAGCCCGTAAAAACCTACTCGAGCGGCATGTCCGTCCGACTCGCCTTTTCCGTCGCCATTCACGTGGATCCCGAAATTCTCCTCGTGGACGAGGCGCTCTCCGTCGGCGACATCTATTTCCGCCAGCGCTGCATGCGCAAAGTCAACGAACTTCGCTCACAAGGTACGACAATCCTCTTCGTCTCCCACGCCACCGGCGACGTAAAAGCGATCGGCGATCGCGCTCTCTGGCTCGACCACGGACGCCCGAAGGAAATCGGCTCCACTGAAAACGTGGTCACGAAATACCTCGCCGCCATGATCGAGAAGGACGCCGGCTATCAGACCGCCCACGTGCCGGACGTCGCCATCGGCCCCCGCACCTCCGCGCCTGAGATCGTGGACCGCATCCCGAATATCGATCACCGCTTCGGCGACGGACGTGCGGAAATTCTCGGCATCGCCGTCACCGACGCCGACGGCCATCCCATCTCGATGCTGAATCCCGACACGACCATCGTCATTCGCATCTCGGTTCTCGCCAAGAGCGAAGTCCGCATGCCAGTGGTCGGTTTCATGCTGCGCAATCACCTCGGCGTCGATTTCGCCGGCACCAATACCGCTCGCGAATCTGTGGACCTCGCGCCCATGGCGCCCGGCGACGTCTACACCATCGACTTCCATTTGGACATCCCGATGCTGTATGCCTCGACGTTCTCGTTTTCCCCCGCCATCGCCGACGGCACGCTGCATCACTACGCGATGTGCGACTGGATCGATAACGCCATCGCGATGCCCATGTCCCGCCCCGAAGCCCAGATTTACGGCCAGATGCATTTCCCCTGCCGCGTCGAAGTGAACGCCCGCCTCGAAAATCGCGCCGCATCGCAAGAGACGTATTCGTGAGCGAATTCACTGGAGAACGCGTCATCCCCGGCCAGGTCAGCGTCGATCTGTGGAACGAGCACATGGCGCGCTACGCCTTCGCCGCCCGCTTCGCCGGCGGTGTCCGCGCACTCGACCTCGGCTGCGGAACCGGCTACGGAGCCGCATCCCTCGCGCAAGTTGCCCACGAAGTAGTCGGCGTCGATTTCGCCGCCGACGCCGTCGAGTACGCGCGCAAAAACTTCCCGCTATCGAACGTCCGCTTCGAACAATCTTCCGCTACCCAGGTCGCCGAGCCGGACGCCGGCTTCGACCTGATTACAGCCTTCGAAATCATCGAGCACATCGCCGACTGGCGCGAAATGCTCAAAGAGGCGCGTCGCCTGCTTCGAAAAGATGGCCGATTTTTGGTCTCGACGCCCAACATTCGCTACTACGCCGAATCCCGCGGCGTCACCGGACCCAACCCGTTTCACGTCCACGAATTCGCTTACGACGAATTCGCCGCCGCCTTGCGCGAGCACTTCACCGACGTCCACGTGCTGCTCCAGAACCGTGTCGAGGCCTTCGCCTTTCATCCCTACCGCGTGCCTTGGCCCGCCGATGGACGCGTCGAGGGTAGCGCCGGCTCCACCGACGACGCCCATTTCTTCCTCGCCGTTTGCAGCATCGGAAAACCTGTCGAACAGCGCTCCTTCGTCTACGTCCCGCGCGCCGCCAACCTCCTCCGCGAACGCGAGCAGCACGTCGCGCTGCTCGAAACCGAACTCGCGCAAAATCGCGCCTGGCTCCAACAAACCCAAAAAGAACTCGCCCGCCTCCTCACCCTGCACGCCGAGCAGAAAGAGCAGCTCGAAGCCAACAATCGCTGGGGACTGAAACTCACTGCGGACTGGAACGCCGGCCTCGCCCGCATCGCCGCCTTGCAGCAGGAACTCCAAGCCGAGCAACAGTCTGCTCGCGCGGTTGTCGAACAATACGAAGCGAAGGTCCGCGAGGTCGAGTCGGAAAATGTGCAGAAGACGGAGTGGGCGCTCGACACCGAGCAACGGCTACACGCCGAGATCGACGAAAAGTCCACCGCCCTCGAAAAACTTCACGCCCTCGAAGTAGCCTTCGAGAATCAAACGCGGCGGGCTCAATCGCTCCAGGCGGGCGTCGAGCGGCTTCAGTCCATCCTGACGTCGGTCGGTCAATCCCGTTGGGTGAAAATCGGCCGTACCGTCGGATTGGGTCCTAAGGTGGACAGTGAATAGACTTGGGCGCTTGATCAAGGCGCTACCGCTGTTGCTGGTTTCTCCTTTCCTGATTCTTCTCCCGCTGGTCACATTGACCCTCGCGGACCTGTTGCGCTTCCGCCGCAAACCATCGCTCGCCATCGACACTCGTCCGAACGTCAAGGCAGCCTCCGTTGTGATCCCCAACTGGAATGGACGCGACCTGCTGAACGCCTACTTGCCTTCCGTCGTCACCGCCATGTCCGGCCATCCGGAAAACGAAGTCATCGTCGTGGACAACGGCTCCGAAGACGGTAGCGCCGATTTCGTCCGCGCTAACTTCCCCACCGCACGCCTGCTCGCGCTCGACAAAAACCTCGGCTTCGGCGGAGGCTCCAACGCCGGATTCGCCGCCGCCAAAAACGACATCGTCGTCCTCTTGAATAGCGACATGCGCGTCGAGCCGGACTTCCTGCAACCTCTCCTCGATGGCTTCTCCGACGAAAAAGTCTTCGCCGTCTCTTGCCAGATCTTCTTCAGCGACCCCACTCGTCTTCGCGAGGAAACCGGCCTGACCCAAGCCTGGTGGGGCGACGGAGCCCTTCGCGTCCGCCACCGCCTCGACGACGCCGTTACCGATCTCTTCCCCTGCTTCTACGGCGGAGGCGGCTCCTGCGCCTTCGACCGCCGTAAATTCGCTGAGCTCGGCGGCTTCGACGAACTTCTCGCGCCGTTCTATCTCGAGGACACCGACCTCGGTTACATGGCCTGGAAGCGCGGCTGGAAAGTCCTCTATCAACCCAAGAGCATCGTCTTTCACGAACACCGCGGCACCATCGGAAAGAAATTCACCGACGCCCAGATTCAGGCCGTGCTCAAAAAGAACTTCGTGCTCTTCGTCTGGAAAAATATCCACGAATGGAAGCGCCTGTGCGGCCACTTTGCGCATGCCTGGGCCGCCGCCGTAGTTAGCGCCGTAGCCGGAGACTCGCCCGAACGCGCCAGCGTCGCCGGACTTTGGCGCGCCTGCCGCCAATTGCCCGGTGCCATCCGTTCCCGCCGCAAAGCCCAGCGCCTCGCCGCTATCGACGATCGCGAAGCCTTCCGCAGGCCCATGGGCGGCTACTTCCGCGATCGCTTCGAAGCCCTGCCCGCCCGCGTCGATCGCCCGTCGGTGCTCTTCGTCTCGCCCTATCCCATCTGCCCGCCCATCCACGGCGGCGGCGTCTTCATGTTCCAGACCACCACGCGCCTTGCCGCCATGGCGGACCTGCACCTCATCGTTTTGCTCGACAAACCCTCCGAACTCGAAGCCCACGACGCGCTCGTCGCGCAATGCAAGTCCGCCGAGTTCTTCGTTCGCCTCGAAGGTAAAACCAAAGTCTTCGGCTCCATCGAACCGCATGCCGTTCGCGAATTCCGCAACGGCGACCTCGATTGGATGATTCACCGGATTCTCTACACCCAGCGGATCGACGTCCTCCAACTCGAGTACACCGTCATGGGTCAATACGCCGGCGGTTTCCGCCAGATTCCCAGCATCCTCTTTGAACACGACGTCTACTTCCAGTCCATCGCCAGCGGACTGCCCTATCAGCGCGGCCTCATCAGCCGGACCAACTGGATCTGGGAATACCTGCGCGCCATCCGCTACGAACTTCGTCTGCTCCCCAAGATGGACCGCATTCAAGTCTGTAGCCGCGACAACCGCGAGTATCTCGAATCCTTCCGCCCCGCCCTCCGCGGCCGCATCGACGACAACCTGCGCGCCGGCATCGACACCGCCCGCTACGAATATCACGAGGACGGACGCGAACCCTACACCATGCTGTTCCTCGGCAGCTTTCGCCATCTGCCCAACGAAGAAGCCTTGCGTTGGTTCCTGACCAACGTTTTTCCTAAAATCCGCCAGCAGGAGCCGCGCGCCAGGCTCGTCATCATCGGCTCCGATCCGCCGCCTCGTCACGCCTTGCCCGACGGAGGCGCCCATGCCGATTCGATCGAACTGATCGGCTTCGTGGATGATGTGCGGACCGCGCTCGCCCGGTATTCCGTGTTCCTCTGCCCGATCCTGAGCGGCTCCGGCGTGCGCGTGAAACTGCTCGAAGCATTCGCCGCCGGAATCCCTGTCGTCTCGACCTACAAAGGTGCGGAAGGCCTGGCTCACAAGGACGGCGAAATCTGCGCTCTCGCCGACGATCCCGGCGTTTTCGCGAATCACGTCGTCGAATTACTCGAAGATCAGGAAAAAGCCCTGCGGATGGCGCGTGCCGCGCGTGCCTTCGTCACCGAAGAGCGCGACATGCGGAAAATGACCAAGCGGCTGGTTGAAAACTACGCGGATTGCGTCGAAGCCATGCGTTCCAGCTCCGACACCGTGCGGTCGAGTTCGTCGATCAATCGCGGCGGAGCCCCCGCTTCGCGCAGCGTCCCCACCAATTCGCGGTAATACCAAAGCGTCCCTGGGCGCCCGCCCGTGAACCGCTCCCACAACCGTTCCCCGACCACCCGATAATCCGATACCAGCGCCCGCGCGTTGTGTAATTTGTCGCAGCCGCAAACCAACAGCACCGATGCGGATGCCGTTTTCTTGTGGTCGATATAAACTTCTTTGCGGTGCCGCCACGGCGGCTTCGGAATCGTATCCGCGTCGGTGCAGCCTTCGACCGTATCCGCCACCTCGTTGCCAAAACGTCCCCGAATCTCTTCCAGAATCGGCGGACCGCCCTGGTCCTCCACCGCGTCGTGCAGCAAGGCGGCAATAGCCTGATCCTCGTCCGCTCCATACTCGAGTGCGAGCGAAGCGACACCAATCAGGTGAGCAATGTAAGGAATCTCCGAGCCCTTGCGCCGCTGCTCGGAGTGTAGCCGGGTCGCGTATTGGAGAGCGTCTTCAAAGCGCCCCGATAGCATCTCTTATTTGACCTTGTGTGCTTTTTCAAGCCGATCCACAATCTGGTCGGCGATATGATGCAGCTCGTCCGGCGTCGAAGTCTTCGGCCGCGCATAGGTGGACCACAGAACGTTGCGCGACTGCCGATCAACCAGAAACACGGTTCCGCGGCCCTTCGAGAAAGAGGTCAGGCGAGTCGGCCCATTGTCCGTGAGGCTGTCTTTCTCCGCCTCTTTCTTTTTCTTCTTGTCCTCTTTCGAAACCAGAATGTCGTCCAGCTTTGTATCCAGCGCCTCGCCGACGCGGTCTGTAAAGATGGCATCCGCCTTCAAAGGATCCGTCACGACCGTGAACTGACCCTTCGCGACGATCCTGTCAATCACATACTGGTCCAGGCTCGAAGTCATTGGCAGTACGTAAACCGAATGGACCTGCTTCAGTTCCGGGGCGGCGGCGAGCAATGGCATCGCCAGCAGAAGGACCGTTGGGGCGAACTTCATATCTTCATCATAGACGCTGCCCTCCGCGAGAAAGTCGGATTTGGTTTGCAGTTTATTGATCAAACAGCACACGGGGTCTGGAGGCAAACGATATCCTGAGACGAGTCCATGTACAAGCAACAAAGCATCACGGTCATCATTCCGTGCCTGAATGAGGAGCAGGGAATCGAGAAAGTGATGCGAAGCATGCCGACGTTCGTCGATGAAGTCATCGTCGTCGACAACGGTTCCACCGACCGTACCGCCCTCGTCGCCGAGGAACTGGGCGCGAAAGTCATCCGCGAATCCGTGCGCGGTTACGGCCGCGCCTACAAAACCGGTTTCGCCCGCGCCACCTGCGACATCATCGTCACTCTCGACGGCGATCACAGCTATCCGCCCGACGCCATCTCCTACCTGCTCGAAGCTATGATGCACCTCGAGGCCGATTTTCTCAGCGCCTCGCGCTTTCCCGTGCGCGATCCCAAGGCCATGAGCTTCAAACATAAATTCGGCAACGTGATGCTCTCCCTCGCCACCTCCGTGCTGTTCTTCCGCTGGGTCCGCGATTCGCAGACCGGCATGTGGGTCTTGCGCCGCGACATCGTGCCCAAGCTCAAGCTGACCTCCGACGGCATGGCCTTCTCCGAGGAAATCAAGATCGAGGCCATCAAGCGCGGCTTCCGCTTCGTCGAAATTTCCATCCAGTATTCTTCGCGGCTCGGCGAAATCAAGTTGAATCCCTGGCGCGACGGAATCGCCAACCTGCTCTTCCTCTTCAAGAAAAGGTTCGACTAAAATCACCGTGGTCACCGCGATCATTCCGACCTGGAACCGCCGCGATCTCCTCGAAGCGGTGCTCGCGGATCTCGCCGCTCAGACCCCTCCGATCGAAAAGATCATCGTCATCGACAACGGCTCCACTGACGGCTCCTCTGAACTCGCCCGAGCCCGTGGCGCGCACGTAATCCGCTGGCACGAAAATCGCGGCTTCGCTCGTGCCGTCAATGCCGGCATGCAAGCCGCCACCACGCCCTGGATCCTGATTCTGAATAACGACGTCCAGCTGCCACCCGATTGGCTGGCCGCGATGCTCGAAACGGCGGCCAAGCACCCGGAATCCCAGTTCTTCGTATCCAAACTCGCGCAAGCTGGGAATGCAGTCGAACTCGATGGTGCCTTCGATGCTCTCTCCCGCAGCGGATTCGCCTGGCGCTGCGGAGCCGGCCGTCCCGATGGTCCCATTTGGTCTGTCCCCCAGGCCATTCAATTCGCGCCTCTCACGGCGGCCCTGGTGCGGCGCGATCTTTTCGAGAAAATCGGCCCGTTAAACGAACAATTCGAGTCCTATTACGAAGACGTCGATTTCTTCCTCCGCTGCGGCTTGGCCGGCGTCACGGGTTGGTATCAGCCGAACGCCGTCGCCCGTCATGTGGGCAGCGCAACGCTTGGCGGGTGGAATAAGGACACAGTCTTTCGACTGACGAGAAACCATCGGTATCTCATTCGAATCTACTTTCATGAGCTTCCCGCGAGACCCGTATTGGTTGGACAATTGCTCTGGATGTTGTTGTGCGTTCGACACGGACGCGGTTTGGCCTGGATTCGAGGCTGGCTTGCAGGCGGCCGCGTTATCGAAAGTCGGACAATGCAGGTTGCGCATGCTAAGATCGCCCAAATCGTAAACGACGGAGATAACACGATACTGGACCTGCAAAAAGCCACCGGATTCGACTGGTTCTGGAAAACCTATTTTCGTTGGGCCGGATGAATTCACTCAGCGCGATTATCGTGTCGTATAACTCCGCGGCAGTTCTGGACGCATGCCTGCGTTCGCTCGGAAATCTGCCCGCCATCGTGGTAGATAACGCCTCGACCGACGACAGCTCCGCCATCGCTTCCAAATATCCGCACGTGCAGGTCATCCACAACGCCGTGAATCGAGGTTTCGCGTCCGCCGTGAACCAGGCCGTTTGCTCCTCCGATTCCGATGCCTTTCTGCTCCTGAACCCCGACGCGGAACTCCTCGCTGGCACCCTCGAAGCACTGCAGAATGTGCCGTATAATCTGGCTGGCGGCAGGCTCGTCGATGCGCAAGGCCAAAATCAGGTCGGATTCTGCATTCGCAGGTTTCCCAACGGAAAGACGCTCATTTTCGAGACCTTAGGGATCAACAGAATGTGGGCATCGAATCCAGTGAATCGGCGTTATCGTTATCTTGACTTCGATTTGTATAAGTTCGGCGAAGTGGATCAGCCTGCCGGCGCGCTATTATACTTCCGCCGCGACCTCTGGAACAAAGTCGGCGGCTTCGACGAGGATTTCCATCCTATCTGGTTTGAGGACGTGGATTTCTGCTTTCGTGCCAATCAGATGGGCGTCCGCGCCGTCTACGACCCCGCAATTGCCGCGCGCCATTTGGGCGCTCACAGCATCCGCCCTCTCTCCCGAAGCTGCCGTGCAGGTTATTGGTATGTTAGCCTCTTAAGGTATGCATCGAAGCACCTTCGACCCGCGGCATTTCGTGGAGTCTCGGTGGCCGTAGCTCTCGGCGCCATGCCGCGCCTGATCCTCGATTCCATCCGCCAGCGAAGCCTGGAGCCCGTCGGCGCATATAGCCGGATCATCCGGCTTGCAGTCTTGTCCCTGTTTTCACCTGAACTCGCGCGCCCGACGCTGGCCCTCGATGGGTCGAGCCGAATTCGCGGGTAGCCGAACGAATGCCGCACTACGAAACAGTCTCGGTAACGATCGTCACTTACAACAGTGGCCGCTTTATCAAGCGCTGCCTGGAGTCAGTGCTGGCGCAGAAATACCCTGGCCTCGAAGTCGTCGTAGTGGACAACGCTTCCGTAGACGGAACGCAGGACATCATCGAGCAGTTCGAAGATCGCGTTCGCGTCCTTCACAACGAAGAAAACATTGGTTTCGCCGCCGCCCAGAATCAGGCCATTGCGCACTCGTCCGGCAACTGGATCCTCACCCTGAATCCGGACGTCGTCCTGATGCCGAATTTCACCCAGATGATGGTGGACGCGGGGCAGGTGGACGACAAAATCGGCACTGTCTGCGGCAAGCTGCTCACTATCCTTTCGAATTTCGACCTCCCCGAGAAACAGCTCGTCGATTCCACCGGCATCTACTTCACGCCAATGCTCCGCCACCTCGATCGCGGTAGCCAGGAAGTGGATAACGGTCACTATCTGAACTTCGAGTACGTCTTCGGCGCCACCGCCGCCGCCGCCCTCTACCGCCGCTCCATGATCGATGACATCTCGGTGGACGGTGAGTTCTTCGATCCCGATTTCTTCGTCTACCGCGAAGATGCCGATGTCGCCTGGCGCGCTCAACTCCTTGGCTGGAAGTGCCTTTATACGCCGCACGCCCGCGGTTACCACGTTCGCAACGTCCTCCCTGGAAACCGCCGCGCTTTACCGCCCGAGATCAACATGCATTCGGTGAAGAATCGCTTCCTGATGCGCGTGAAGAACATCTCCGGGCATCTCTACTGGCGCAACTTCTTCTCGATTACGGCGCGCGATGCCGTCGTGCTTGGAGCCTGCCTGCTTCACGAACACTCGTCGCTCAAAGCGTTCTGGTATCTCGGAACCAATTTCCGCCGCGTGCTCGCCAAGCGCCGCGATATCATGAGCCGCCGCCGCGTCTCGGACGAATACATGTCGCGCTGGTTCGAATATGAGCCGGTTAGTTACCCCGCTCCCAAACCGACCCAGCGTGTTCTTGCCAAAGCGCGCGCCGCCCGCACCACCGCGCGGTGACCTCCCCGTCCGAAACACCCCTGCATATCGCCATCCTCGGAACTCGCGGAATTCCCGCGAAGTACGGCGGCTTTGAAACCTTCGCCGAAGAGCTCTCCACACGGCTCGTCGCACGCGGACACCGCGTCACCGTCTATTGCCGCGAGTCGAACCCAACGCCGTACCGTGGGGTCGATCTCGTTTCGCTCCCCACTCTCCGCCACAAGTACACCGACACCATCGTCCACACCTGGCTCTCGACCATCCACTTGCTGTTCCGCCGCTGCGATGTAGCGTTGTATTGCAATGCCGCGAACGCCATCTTCACGCTCTGGCCCCGCATCACCGGCATCCCCGTTGCCTTGAACGTCGACGGCCTCGAGCGCAATCGCAAGAAGTGGAATCGCCTCGCCAAAACCTGGTATCTCCTGTCCGAGCGTCTCGCGACCATCCTGCCAACGAAAATCGTCACCGACGCCGAAAAGATCGAAGAATACTACCGCGAGCGATACAACAAGCAATCCACCTTCATCGCCTACGGTGCCGACACTTCGCGCATCGAGACGCGCGACGTCCTCGACAAACTCGGCCTCGAGCCTCAGCGCTACTTCCTCTACGTCAGCCGCCTGGAGCCCGAGAACAACGGCTTGCTCGTCCGCGAAGCTTTCGAACAGGTGCAGACCGAAATGAAGCTCGCCCTGATCGGCGACGCGCCCTACGCGAGCGAGTACATCCGTCAGGTCCGCGACACCCGCGATCCGCGCGTCGTTTTGCCCGGCGCAATCTATGGACAGGGCTATCGCGAACTCGGCTCACACTGCTTCGCCTATATTCATGCCACCGAGGTCGGCGGAACGCATCCTGCCCTCATCGAAGCCATGGGCCGCGGAGCCCTTACCTTGTATCTCGACAACCCCGAGAACGCGGAAGTCGCAGGCGACGCCGGTCTGCCGTTTACGCACGACACCTTGACGGATCGCATTCGGGAAGTGTTGGAGATGGGGGAAGACGAACGAAACGCGTTCCGTGCCAAAGCAGTCGAAAGAATTAGGCAGCGGTACAGCTGGGAAGCTGTAACCACTGCCTATGAGGTTTTACTGCAAGGGATGGTTCGGAGGAAAAAAACGATGGTCTGAAAAAGAAGAGTCGCGCAGAGGGTTCGGCGAAACCGGGTTCGCGCGCCTGGGTTCTTTCGCCTGGCCGCCCATGCGGGAGATCGCAAGCAGGCTGACCGCCAGCCATAGCAGCGTCGGTCCCTCGACGTTGGCGAGCGCGGTGTTTGCGGCCAAAGGCTTTAACAATTGGATCACCAGAACCAGCGATACGATCAGGATGATTTTCATCGGTGTGCCTCCTCTCTGCCCACTTAGAATGCCTCCTCAGCTTGGATCGCGCACGGATCGTTAGTTGGTTTTTTACGTACTAGCGACGAACCTTGGGGTACCTACAATAGTTCTATGACCACGGAATTGTCTTCTGAAACTGCACGCTATCGCTCCTGGGTCGAAGTCTCGCGCCAGCGTATAACCGGAAATTTTCGCGCCGTCCGCGACTTGGTCGGTCCGCAAGTGGACGTCATGCCCGTCGTGAAAGCCGACGCGTATCGGCACGGCGCCGTCGAAGTCTCGAAGATCCTCCAGGGCGCCGGAGCCAAGTGGCTAGCCGTCTCGAACGCCGAAGAGGGAGTCGCTCTCCGCGATGCCGGAATCACGACGCGCATTTTAGTGATGGCCGACTTCAGCGTGCCTTGGCGCGAAGACATGCTTCGCAAAGGCCTGACCCCGGTGCTGAACTCGCGCGCCGAAATCGAAGACCTCGCGCGCCTCGCTTCCTCACTCGGCGGCGTGTGCGGCTACCACCTCAAAATCGATTCCGGAATGGGCCGCCTGGGAACCCGCGCCAACGCGGCGCAAATCGCCGAAACGATTCTCGCCACCCAAGGCGGAGCCCGTCTCGAAGGTTTGATGACGCACTTCGCGTCATCGGCGAATTACGACAATCCGCAAACCGACGAGCAGTTCGCCGCCTTTCTCGCTCTCGCCGATGCGCTGGCCGCCGCCGGCGTGAAGCCGCAATTCGTCCATCTCTCGAGCACCATTCCGGTTGCTTACGGCCGCCGGAACGCCTGGGGAAATCTCGTTCGTCCCGGCCAGGCGATCTACGGCTACGTATCTCCGCCCCGCGGCAACGCGCCCGGAGCGGAGTTGTTCGTCAAGCCCGCACTCACCTGGAAGGCGCGCGTGCTACTCGTCAAAGACGTGCCCGAAGGCGCCCAAATCGGCTACGGAGCTATGTTCCGCGCACCCAAGCCCATGCGCATCGCCATCCTCGGAGCCGGCTACGCCGACGGGTATCCCCACCGCCTGTCGAACAAGGGCAAGGTGATCTTCGACGGCAAGCTGCTGCCGATCCTGGGAGCCGTCTCCATGGACGTCACCACCATCGACGCCACGCCCTGTCCCAAGTTGAAAGCCGGCGACGCCGTCACGCTACTCGGCCGCGAAGGCGACGTCAGCATGGACGCCCACGAAATCGCAAAGATCGCCGGCACCATTTCCTACAGCGTCCTCTGCGGAATCAGCGCCCGCGTCAAACGCGTCTACGTCACCTAGCGCCAGCCAAGACGTGATCGCAGTTCTAGGGTTGAACCCGGAGCGTAAGCGACGGGACTCGCAATTTCCACCAACACTCGCAAGATCGCGCTCACAACCTCAGCACCGAACCGCGACCGTAAGGGAGCGGACTTCCGCACACGCATTTTAAGCGCGACCCGGACTTGAAATTCCTACGCCGCCTTAGCGATCGGCACCCGGTCCACTTCCGCCAATCCCACCATCTCCAGAAATCGGATCACCGGCCACGCTGGATCAAACTCGTGCCCGCGTAACGCGAACTGAGCCGACGTCGGATACTCGTGGTGATTGTTGTGTAGCCCTTCGCCCGCCGTCAACAATGCAATCGACTGCAGATTCGTTGCCTTGTTGTCGAAATTGCGATATCCGATCATGTGGCAGATGCTGTTGATGGACGAATTCAGAAGCACATACGCCACAATGTGGAACGCCCACGCCGCCGCTCCCCATTTCCACCCGAACATCAGCATGAAGATCGCCAGCCCGCCGTACAACCCCCAACGGATCCCAGGAATTGCATCCACCAGATCCGGCTTGTAGTCCGGCGTGTACTTCAGCACGATCGTCTGGTTCCGCGTCTCCCGCTTGTACATCCAGTAGTTGCCGAACAGCACATGCCAAAGCCCAAAAATGTAAGGGCTGTGCGGATCACCCTCTTTGTCCGAGAAATGATGATGCTTGCGATGCACCGCAACCCACTGCCGCGGAATCACTCCGGTGAACAGCGACAGATGCAGATGGAACAGATTCGCCACAATCGGGTGCAGCGTCAGCCCCCGATGCGTCTGCGAACGATGCATGTAAATCGTGGTCGCAAAAACCGAAGCCTGCAGGATCACAAACGTGATCACGAACATCCAAAGTAAAGTCATGCGCGCTCCGAAATTACGATCCTACCATCCAGCACCGAGCTTAGAGAGCGTGACTAAATGCCCTTCGCCAGGAACCCGCCATCCACCGCCAGCACTTGCCCCGTCACAAACGACGAAGCCTGCGATCCCAGAAAAATCGCCGCGCCCACCAGCTCGTTGACGTGCCCGAAGCGCGCCATCGGCGTGCGGCCCAGAATCATTCCCGCCCGATTCGGATCGTCCAGCGCCTTCGTGTTCAACGCCGTCCGGAACACGCCCGGCGCAATCGCATTCACCCGCACGCCCTTCGTCGCCCACTCGCATCCGAGCTGCCGCGTCAATCCCATCACGCCGGATTTGCTAGCCGCGTACGCCGTCACTTCATTGAAGCTGACATACGACGTCATCGAACACGTATTGATGATCGACCCGCTGCCCTGCGCCAGCATCTGCCGTCCAAAAATCTGATTCGCGCGGAAGCTGCCCGTCAGATTTGCCTCGATCACTTTCGACCAATCTTCATCGCCCAAATCCGCCGTCGGAGTCCGGTTGAAGATTCCCGCCGCGACCATCAGAACATCCACCCGGCCGTGCTCCTTGACCACTGCGTCGCACAAAGCCTGCACGCTCGCCCGATCCTGCACATCAGCCGTCAGCGCCATCGTCTTCGCGCCCAACTTCACGATCTCGGCCGCTTCCGCGTTCACCTTCGCCTGGTCGCGCGACGCCGCAATCACAATCGCGCCGGCCCGTGCGTATCCGCGGGAAATCGCCTGGCCAATTCCGCTGGTTCCGCCCAACACGACAGCCACTTTGTCTTTGAGAGAGAAGAGAGATGCGATGGAGTATTCCACGTTTTCCTATTTGATCTTTCGAATGCTGACCGGCTCATTGTGCTCGCAGGCCAGCGAATCTGTAACCCCGCTCGCGATCTGCGCGCAAGCATTGGATGTAGCCGTACGCGTGGCCAGGTTTTCATCCTGGCCCGCCGCCGTGCGGCACGCCTGCCGGCCTTGATACGCCACGCACACTTCGACCCGCGCCTGCGCCAGATTCATGGTCGAATAGATCAGGACGCCTAGCACGATCGCCATGAAAACGATGCCCACCAGAACTGGTTTTTTCATCCGCTAGACCGCCGATTCCGCGAAGAACGAACCCATCTGCCGGAACTTGACGTACCGGTCGTCGATGAGCTGCTGCGGCGTCATCGGCGTCAACTCGAGTAGTGCTTCCCGCAACGTGTGGCGCAGAGCCTCGGCCGCGGCATTCGGATCCGAATGCGCACCCTCGCCCGGTTCCGCGACAATGCCATCAATCAATCCCAGCTTCATCAGATCCGGTGCCGTCACCTTCAGCGCGGCTGCCGCATCCGGCGCGCGTCCCGCGTCCCGGTAAATAATCGTCGCGCAACTCTCCGGCGTGATCACGCTGTAGTACGCATTCTCCAGCATGTAAACGCGGTTGCCAACGCCCAGCCCCAGCGCGCCGCCGCTACCGCCCTCGCCAATCACCACCACGATAATCGGAACACCCAGGCGCGACATCTCCCGCAAATTCACCGCGATCGCTTCCGCCTGACCGCGTTCCTCCGCGTCGATCCCCGGATACGCCCCCGGAGTATCTATGAGTGTGATAATCGGCCGCCCGAATTTCGCCGCCAGCTTCATCACGCGCAGAGCTTTCCGGTAGCCTTCCGGCTTCGGCATGCCAAAATTCCGTAGCAGCTTCTGCTTCGTATCGCGGCCCTTCTGCTGGCCGCAGATCATCACCGGCTGGGTCTCAAACCAACCCATCCCCGTGACGATTGCCGCATCGTCCCCGTAGGCGCGATCGCCATGGATCTCTTCGAAATCGTCAATCAGCCGCGTGATGTAATCGAGCGAGTGCGGACGCTTCGGATGACGCGCGAGTTGGACTCGCTCCCAGGCGGGATTGGTGGGCGACGGTGCGGGTGTGGCCATGCGGTGACGCGGACGACTCTCGTCGAGGGTTCCTTACGATTCGGGCTTCAGCCAAGCCGCGCCCGTACACTCCAGGATAACCCAGTGACATAGGCCTCCGGCCTGTGTTCCAGTGACATGGGCCTCCGGCCTGTGTTCCAGTGACATAGGCCTCCGGCCTGTGTTCCAGTGAGATAGGCCTCCGGCCCGTGTTCCAGTGACGCACGCCTCCGGCCCGTGTTCCAGTGACGCACGCCTCCGGCCTGTGTTCCAGTGAGATAGGCCTCCGGCCCGTGTTCCAGTGACATAGGCCTCCGGCCCGTGTTCCAGTGACGTAGGCCTCCGGCCTGTGTTCCAGTGACTTACGCCTCCGGCCCGTGTTCCAGTGACGCACGCCTCGGGCCTGTGTTCCAGTGACGCACGCCTCCGGCCCGTGTTCCAGTGACGCACGCCTCCGGCCGTGTTCCAGTGACGCACGCCTCCGGCCTGTGTTCCAGTGACATGGGCCTCCGGCCTGTGTTCCAGTGACATGGGCCTCCGGCCTGTGTTCCAGTGACATGGGCCTCCGGCCTGTGTTCCAGTGAGATAAGCCTCCGGCCCGTGTTCCAGTGACGCACGCCTCCGGCCCGTGTTCCAGTGACGCACGCCTCCGGCCCGTGTTCCAGTGACATAGGCCTCCGGCCTGTGCCGTTAGGTACCTATGCTTCAACGAACGCTACCTCTGCCGTAACTCTAAAACCAAAGCATCCAGCGCCAAACCCTTCTGGATGTTCCGCCGCAGCAATTCGACCAGCTCGTCAATCCGCGAAACCGCTTTGCGCAGCCACTCGAACCGAACCTTCCCCGCCAGTCCCGCGAGCTCGCGCGCCAAATCCGGGTTCCGCAGCGCCGATCCGCCGTTCGCCACATGCACCAGATCCTCGATCAACAGGTACAGCACGTCCAGGTAGTCTTCCAGCTTCTCCGACTTCCGCGCCGCGATCGATTCCGAATGCTTGGCCCACTCCGCAAACGGAGCCTGTCCTGCCGCCACTTCGAGAAACTTCCACATCGCCGTACGCCGCTTCTCGTAAGCCTCTAAATCGACCGAAATCGCGATCCCTGGACTGCCTTGCGCCAACGCCAGCCGTCGCTCCGAATGATCCAGTCCCCGGTCCCGGATGAAGGATCGCATTTCGTCGTCGTGCAATCGCGCCAAATGAAACGGAACCGTTCGCGACCGGATCGTCGGCAACAAGTCGTACGCATTCTGCGCCGTGGCGATCAGTAACAAATGATCCGGCGGCTCTTCCAGCGTCTTCAGTAAAGAATTCGCCGCCTGCTCATTCGCGCGATCGATCCGGTCGATCAGAAATACACGCCAGCGGCCTTTCAGCGGCTTCAGCGTCGCCCGCTCCTTCAATAGCCGCATCTGCTGAATCGAAATCTGCCGCAGCGGCCCGTCCGGCGGAAACGTCAAAAAATCCGGATGCGATGAAAAGAACAGCGGATCGTCACCGCGTTTATCGGCGGCCCATTTCTCCCGATCCGCCAGAATCGCCTGATTCGCCGGCAGGCTGAGGTCGTCCTGCGCGATTCGATCTGGATTGCCCAGCAGCGTCGCCGCCATGTGACGCGCCAGCGTCGCTTTCCCCACGCCTTCCGGACCGCTAATCAGCAGCGTCTGCGGTACGCGCGAACTCCCGAGCATTGCCGTCAGCGTATCGAGAACAGGCCGGTTTCCGTAAAATGGCTTAGACATCAGACACTGTCAGCCTATCACTCGCCCGCCGCCGCTCTACCCGCGCAGCGCGTCGAGCTCGACGCCAATCCGCCGCAGCCCTTCGCTCAAATACTCCTCGCGGCCTCCGAACCAGATTCGCAAATAGCCCTCGACGCAGACATGCGAACCCGGAACGACTAATACACTCTGCCGCTGCCGGATGCGCTCAGCGAGCTCGATCGAAGGAATCGGATGGTTGTATCGAACCAACCCCATCGCTCCCGCCGACGGCTCCTGCCAACTCAAAAGCCCATCGAACGTCGCCACCCAGTTGCGGAACAACTCAATATTCCGCGAGAGAATCTTGCCCGTTCGCTCATAACAGGCCTCCCGCTCTTTCACCGCCGTCAGCGTGATCCGATCGGATAATTTATTCGGCCCAATCGTCAAATAATCGTGCTGCGTCCAGCAAGTCGCGATAAAATCTTTCGGCCCCACAATCCATCCAATGCGAATACCAGGGAGCCCATATGCCTTTGACAAGCCACTTGTCACAATGACGCGGTCCGACATACCCCAAAAACTCTTGGTCCGTGGCTTGTTGATTTCCGCGCCCAGATAAACCTCATCGGACAACAAATAGGTGCCCGTCTCCTCGCACCGCGCCACCATCCGCTTCATGGCTTCCTGCGACAACACGAATCCGCTGGGGTTATTCGGATTCGAAATGTAAACCAACTTCGTCTTCGGCGTCACCGCTCGTTCAAAAGCATCCCAATCCGGTTCCCAACCCGCATCTCCTCGCAACGGAAACGTCACAACTTCGGCGCCGAAACTCTTCGGAACGCCCCACAGTTGCATATAATTCGGAAGCTCCAGCGCCATCACATCGCCCGCCTTCAGCGCGCACATCGCCACCAGGTAATTCGCCTCCGACGTGCCGTTCGTAACCTCGACATGATCGGCGCTCGCCCCGGGATACATTCGCGCAATCGCTTCCCGCAGTTCGACCGTTCCATTCGATTGGCTGTAGCCCAGCGGAACATCCAGGAACCCTTCGAGATCGAAGCCCATCCCGGTCAGTTCCCGCAGCGTCAGCGCGCGGACCCCGCTTTCGCTCAGATCGTATTCGACCAGGTTCTCCCACGTCGACTGCATCCGCTCCATCAAAAACGTCTCAATCATGCTTGGCTCCGTTCATAAATGTATTGGGCAATGTACAAATCTTCGACGCCGAGTCCCGTGAAATCCGCGACCGTCAATCCGGGCACCAGCGTTGGATCTTCGCAAAACCCGCCGATTTCTCGGGCGAATCCGCGCCGCGACAACGCGTGCTGCAATTCCCCCAGCCGCTCGCATTGTGGAATCGAATCGCACAGCAACAATGCCGCCTGCTCAAAAATCGCTGGGTCCAACTCCTGTTTACCCGCCGAATCGGATCCGACCGCGGAAATGTGAGTGCCTGGCTGCAAATCCGCAAGCCGCAACAAGGGACTTCGCGACGCGGTACACGTAACAATCAGTTTTGCCGACGCCGCGGCCTCCGCAGCGGAATTCGCCACCTCCACCTTCACTGTTGGCAAAATCGATTGACAATATTCTTGACACTCGATCGCGCGCCCTCGATCTCGTCCCCAGATCACCACCCGTTCGAGAGGCAAAATGGCAGAATGCAAACGCGCCGTTAAGCGCGCCTGAATCCCAGTTCCCAGAATGACAAGTGAGTTGTCATTCCGTCTGAGCTCGCGCGCAATCATCGCCGACGCCGCGGCCGTTCGTAAATCCGTAAGATAGCCACCGTCCTCGAAAAACGCCAACGGAGCGCCCGTTTCCGCCGAGGAGAGCAACATCATTCCGTTTCCCGTCGGCAAATTCCTTTCGATATTCTTTGGAAACGAACCAGCCATCTTCAAGGTGAAATACCTTCCGCCCAAGCGATAGCTCGACTTTATGTGGATTTCGGCCTGCTCTGGCGCAATATCCAGATGCATGGGCATCGGCGTCTGCGCCTCGCCGCGCGAATGCGCAACCAATGCCTCCCGCATCAGATCGATGATTTCGCGATCCTGAACCAACGGCCGGATCTGCGCCTCGGTGAGAACGATCATGACGCCAAGACCTTGTGAATCCCAGCGATACTCACATTCCGCCCCGAAACCACCGCCACAGCCGGACCCGCCAGCGGACCGCACTTCCCGGTCAGGATGGCCGCAATCGTCACCGCCGCCGACGGCTCCATCAGATACTGGTGCTGATCCAGCAACCACCGGACCGCTTCCCGGATCTCGTCCTCCGTAATCAACGCGACCCGGGTCACTCGGCCCCGTATCACTTCGAACGCCTTCGCTCCGAGTCCGCCTTCCAACCCGCCCGCGAGCGTTTCGACCGACGGCAGCCGCGTCACCGCCACGCCGGAATCAAGCGACATCCGTAACGCCGGCGAGGCCGCCAACTGGCAGCCGATCGTCACCGCTTCCGATCCTTCGACCGCCACCGAGAAACCCGCCAACATTCCTCCGCCACCAACCGGCACCAGAAACGACCGCGTTTCCGGAGCATCCGCGAGAATCTCGCGCGCCAGCGTTCCGCCGTTCCCCGCCATTACGAAATGGTCCTCGTACGCGTGCACGAACGGCATGCCCTCTCGCGCCGCAATCTCCAGAGCCCAGTCCTGCGTGTCGTCGTATCCCTCGAATTCCGAAATTCGGACTTCCGCGCCCAGTTGCTGGATCCCTCGCAGCTTCGACGCATCGATCGAACTCGGCACGCAGATCGTCGCCCGAATGCCTTCCGCGCGCGCTGCGTGGGCGACCGCTTTCCCGTGATTTCCGGCGGAACACGTCAGAATCCCAGTGCTCCGCTCCGCCGCCGTCAGCTTTGACAAGCGAAACCATGCTCCGCGAATCTTGAACGATCCGGTCGCCTGCAAATTCTCGAGCTTCAACGAAACCGGAACGCCCGCGATCGCAGAAAGTACCGGCGACCGCTCCAAAGGTGTCCGCCGGATCCGCCCTTCCAAAAAACCCGCCGCTTCGTCGATCAGTCCACTCGTAATCATGCGCAATAATCAATCGCGGTATCGACCAGCACCTGCGCCGTCTTCGCCACCGTATCCAGTTCGACCCATTCGACCGAAGCGTGCGCGCCACCGCCGCCCGGCCCAAACACAACCGTCTCCGTTCCAGCCGCCGAAAGCAGCGCGGAATCCATCCATGGCGTGTCGCCGAAGAAGCTCGGCTCCTTCCCCACCAGGTTCGTCGTCGCTCGTGCGACCGCACGCACGATGGCAGCGTCGCGCGCGACTTCAAATGGATCTCGCGCGAAGAAGCACCGCACCGTCGCAGAAAAGGACGCGTCCGCCGCCCCCAGCCGATCCACGATCGCTTGAATTTCAGCCACCGCCTGCGTTTCCGTCTCACCCGGGATCGTCCGCCGCTCGATTTGCAGCGTGCATTTCGACGAATATGTGCTCAGTCCCTCACCGCCCTGGAGCAGCGCCGCATGCAGCGAAGGAGGCCCCACCAGCGGATGCGGGGGCCGCAGCAGTAGTTCCTTTTCGAGCTTGTCGAGCTCAGCCAAAAATCGGCCCATACGCATATTCGCGTCGACGCCGAGCATGAACTTGCTGCCGTGCGCCGCTTTGCCATGCGTCACGACCTCGATCCATAAATAACCCTTGTGCGCCAGGCAGACCTGCAGATTCGTAGGCTCCGTGACCACGGCGGCCGTCGGCTTCACGCGCGTAATCAGGTCCGCTGTGCCCAGGCTGCCGTACTCTTCATCGGCGACCGCCGCGACCATTACGTCGCCACGCAGTCGAGTGCCCGACAGCGCGATCGTACGCAACGCGGACATGCACGCCGCCACCGCGCCCTTCATGTCGAAGCCACCCCGGCCGTACATTTTGCCGTCACGAATCGCCCCTGAAAATGGCTCTTCCATGCCATCGACCGCAACCGTGTCGATGTGTCCATTCAGCATCAGGCTCCGGCCTCCGCCCGACCCCGGTAGCGTCGCCAGCACCGAAATGCGGCCTGGCTCCGGTTCGAATTTCTCCACTCGAACGCCCGGCAGCGCCATCGCGCCGGCAACGTATTCCGCGATCTCCGCCTCGCCCGCGCCCCCCGGTGTCAACGTTGGATTGACGGAGTTGATCTGAATCATCCCGGCGAGCGTTTCAAACAGCCATTCGGAATCGACACGCGGAGTCATTTCTGCCTCACATCCCACGAAAGCACCGTCAGCAGCACCTGCTGCGCGCCCTTCCACGCGCCCTCCGGATCGAACCACTCTTCGAGAGCATGCGCGTCGCCGCCCGTTCCGCCGCCCCCTAACGTCACGCCTTGTTTGTGCAAATTGATCGGAACGTTCGCGTCCGTGCTACCGATTTCGAGCACTGGACGCAGCCCGAAATGCCGCGCCGCCCATTGCGAAGCTTCGACCAACGGCGAATTCACCGGTGTCTCGCCGCCATAGCGAACCGTCAGAAGTTTCGGTTCGAGCGTTAACCTAGACTCGCCGCTGCGCGCCGACTTGTTCTGCGCATTCTTCTCGCGGAACCGATTCTCTTCGGCGACTCCCGCGCGCGCTACCGCCAACAACTTCTGCTCCAGTTTCTCGAGTTCTGCGTCGCTCTCCGACCGCATATCCACTTCCATCCACGCCTCGACCGCAATCGCATTGATCGAAGTGCCGCCGCCGATCTTGCCGATGTTGAACGTCGTTTTGGGATTCGCCGGAACTTCCGTGTCCGCGAATTTCGCCATGATGCGACCAAGCGCGTGCGTCGGACTCACGCGGCCGAAATTTCCCCAGCTATGCCCGCCCGGCCCGCGCACCGTAATCCGGTAGCGCTTGCTCGCCAAGGCCCGATTCACAATGCGCGAAGGGTCCAGGCCGTCAATCGAAATGAAGGCGTCGATCCGATCTTTGAACTTACTTTCCTTCGATAGATACTTGATGCCCAACAGATCGCCCAATCCTTCCTCGCAGCAGTTCGCTACGAACAGGATGGTGTGATTGGTCTTGATATCGGCCCGCTGAATCGCCTCGGCGATCGCGAGCATCGCCGCCAATCCGCGACCATCGTCTCCGATCCCGGGTCCCACCAGCCGCTTGCCTTCCTGCTTTACCTTAACGTCGGTGCCCGCCGGAAATACGGTGTCGAGATGCGCCGCCACGACGATCGCTCTTGGCGAAGTCCCGTAGCGCCAACCCAGCACATTCTTTCGCTCATCGGTCTCAATATCCTGCAAGCCGATCCGCTGAAACTCCTTCACCAGCGCCGCCGCGCGTGTCCCCTCGGCGAAGGTCGGAGCCGGAATCTCCGAGATCTCAATCTGCTTCCGGATGTTCGCCGCGTGATTGGTTTCGATCCAATCCAGAGCCTTCCTCACTTCCGGCTTCTGCAGCAATGAATCGTCAGCCAATAATACAAAGCTCAGCAAAACCAGCCCGTGTTTCATCGTTTTCTCATCTCATCCAGTGCCTGCCCAATTCGCTCGAGGCCTTGCTTCAAGGTGTTCGTATCTCCGCCGACGCCGATCCGGAAATGATCCGGCATTTCAAAGAACCGCCCCGGAACCACCACGGTCTCGTACTTCTCCCGCAGCAGTTCGCAGAACTCATCGACGCTCCCATTCCGCAGCCGCGGAAAGAAGATCGTCCCGTATCTCGGACGCGTGCAATCCAGGTCATCGCGCGTATCGAGAAACCAATTCGTCAGTTGCTGATTCGTCGCGAGCAGCGGCTGGACGTGCTCCAGAATGGAGTCCAGATTCTTCAGCGCGATCACGCTGAGGCGTTCCGAGCAATGCGCCGGAATCGAAGCGAACAGATCGTTCAGCCTCCACATCTTTTCAGCCAAAGCCGGCTCTGCGAGAATCCAGCCGCAGCGCAGCCCGCTGAGGCCGTACACCTTCGTTAGGCTGCTCGTGGTTACAAAATGCGGACCCAGGTGAAACGCCGAAAGCCGCGGTTGATCGAACGCGGCGTCGAGGTACACCTCGTCCACCAGCACGCGCGCGCCGGCCTCCTTCGCCACCTCTCCAACATTGCGGAGCGTCAGGTCGTCGTTGTAAACCCCCGAAGGATTGTGCAGATTGGTGATCACTACCAGCTTCGTATGCGGCGTGATGTGTTCCTCGACTACCGCAGGATCGAGGCCAAACCGCCGCGGAAACCGCTTGACGTTCGCGCCCAGGTATTCCGCCGCGCGTAACATCAGTTCGTACACCGGCTGCTCGATCAACACTTCATCGCCCGGCTCGATCAACGCCGCCATCGCCAGGAAGTTCGCCATCGAGGTGCCGTCCGCGCGGACCACGCACTCCTTCGGAACACCCGACTTCTCCGCCAGCGCCTCTTGCAATGGCTCGTAGCCATATCGGCTCGGCCCGCTTAGCTCGATGTCGTCGAGCGTGATAGGAAGCGCCGTGCGCGGTAGGTTCGCGACGCCGGATGTCGCCAGATTGAAGCGTGCGCCGGTATGCATCTTTGCGAAATGCATGTAGGCCGAGCGCATCGTTCTCGGCGGCGTCGTTATTGAAGTCGTTTCCATAAAAAGTAAATCGGGATTCCGCTTAGTAGGATAGCCAAGCCGATGACGCTGTTCTGCGGATACTGGTAGATCGTCGCCGCCACTACGCTCCAGCACGCGAGCGTAAAAGCGGCCGTCGTATACGGATGTCCCGGAGCGCGATAGCTCGCGTTGTCGCCGTCCCGGTGCCGGAACACGAACAGCGTCAACCCCGTCAGCCCGAAGCTGATGAAGTCCACCGAGACCACATAATTCAGAATCTGCTCGTACTTGCCCGACAGCGCGATCACCGTCGCCGCCAGACCCTGCAGCGCAATCGCAACCACGGGGGCCGCGGTCTTGGGATTCAGCCTGCCGACGCTCTGGAAGAAGACGCCATCCTGGGCCATCGCGTAGTAGACGCGCGGCGCCGTCAGCATTCCCTGGCTCAGGAAACCAAGCGTCGAGATGGTGATGCCGACCGCAATGATCCGCGCGCCGGTCTCGCCGAGCGCCGCCCGCATCACCGAAGTCGCCGGCGCCGGAGCGTTCGCCAAGCCTTCCGGACCCAATACGCGCAGGCACACGAACGTCACCGCGACAGACAACACGATCACTGCGCCGACGCCCATTAGCAGACCGCGCGGAAGGTCTCGCTGCGGATTCCGCATCTCCGCTGCTACAAAGCTCGCCGTCTGCCAGCCGCCGTACGCAAACAGAATCGGCACCAGCGCCGTTCCGAAATCGAGGAACGTCGAGGATGCCGCTACTCCCATTGGACCTGCTGCCGCGTGGTCCGCGAACAACCCCGCGCCGACCAGGATCGCGATCGCGCCGATCTTCAAAACCATCAGGACGTTCTGCACCGTCGATCCCGCACGCACGCCCAGCGCATTCACAATCGTTAACGCCACCAGAGTCAGCATCGCTACGGACCATTCCGGAATCGCCAGCCGCGTCAGTTCGAGGAAGTAGCGTGCGAACGTCAGGGCCACTGCCGCCATCCCGCCGGATTGCGTCACCAGCAATAGGATCCACCCGTACACGAACGCGACTCCGGGATGGAACGCATCGCGCAGATATGCGTACTGCCCGCCGACATCGGGCCGCCGCGCCGCCAATTCCGCGTACACGAACGCTCCGAGCATCGCGATCGCTCCGCCGGCGAGCCACGCGCCGAGGATCAATTCCGTCGTATGAACCTGGCGGGCGACCACGTACGGAGTGACAAAGATGCCCGCGCCCACGATCCCGCCCATCACGAGCATCGTCGCGTCGAATACGCCTAACCGGCGCGCCAGTTGTGCCGTGGATTTCGTCATTGCGGTGAAAGCCGATGGCGTCCATCGCCGCCGCCGATCCACATTCCGCGGACCACATCGATTGCGGGCGGTGCGCTATTGTACCGGGTTCGCTCACCCTGCCGGTTGCCGCCGCGACGCAGCCCAGTGCGAATCTCACGGGAGCAATCCTGTTAGACACTAATAGAGTCGCGACCCTCTCCAATGGAACAAGAACTTCAACCGGTCTCCGGTCCAGAGCTTACTACTTCGACGGCGCCCATCGACCTCACTCGCCGGTTGATGTACATCGCCGCCGGATTCGCCATCTGCAAGCTGCTCTTTCATCTGTTCGCAAATCGCGGCTACGGCTACTTCCGCGACGAACTGTACTTCTTCGCCTGCGGGGAGCATCTCGATTTCGGCTACGCCGACCACGCCCCGCTCGTCGCCGTCTACGCATGGCTCGGCCGCGCGTTGTTCGGCGACTCGCTTTCCGGAGTCCGCTTGTTGCCCGCCCTCGCCGGAGCCGTGAAGGTCTTCCTCACCGGCCTGGTCGTCATCGAACTTGGCGGCGCGACCGCCGCCGTCGTCATTGCCTGTATTGCGGTCATCGCGTCGCCATTGTTTCTGGTCATGGACAACATGCTGTCCATGAACGCCTTCGAGCCGGTGTATTGGACCGCGGCCGTATACTTCGTGATCAAGGCACTCAAAGGAGACACGAAGAACTGGCTGTGGGCCGGCGTCTTCGCGGGCCTCGGACTTGAGAATAAGCATTCCACGGCCTTCTTCCTGGTCGCGCTTGGCGCGGGGCTCATCCTCACTAACTCCTGGAAGGCCGTCCGCGAGAAGCGCTTTTGGATGGGTCTGGGCATCGCGTTTCTGATTTTCCTGCCCAACGTGATTTGGCAATTCACGCATCACTTCGCAACGCTCGAGCTGCTTGAGAACGTCCGGAAGAGCGGGAAGAACGTAGTGCTTGGTCCCGTGGATTTCGTCGCCCAGCAAGTCCTGGTGGCTGGTCCCATTGGAATGCTGGTCTGTCTCGGCGGATTGTGGTGGCTATTCCGCCAACGCGAGCAGCGCGATGGTGAGATGCAGCCGGCGTACCGCTGGATGGCCGTAACGTTCTGCGTCTTTTTCGTCCTGATGTTTCTGCTCGCCGCGAAAAATTATTACCTGGGGCCGATTTACCCGATCATGTATGCGGCCGGTGGAGTCTGGTGGGCGGCGCGTCCGCGCTGGTCGCAGGCTTTGTTATGCACGGTGATGCTCGTCGTCTCCGGCTTCATCGCCTGCATCGTCACGCCGATCCTGCCCGTCGAAACCTTGCTGAAGCTGCAAGAAATGTCGCCGGTCAAGGCGCCGAAGACGGAAGTGAACCACGTCAGCGTGCTGCCGCAACACCTCGCCGACCAGTTCGGTTGGCCGGAGATGGTGGAGGCTACGGCGCGCGTCTACAACCGTCTGCCGCCGACGGACAAAGTCCGCGCCGGGATTCTCGCAGGCAACTACGGGCAAGCCGGAGCGATCGATTTCTTCGGGCCCAAGTACGGCTTGCCGAAGGCCATCAGCGGGCACCAGAGCTACTTCCTGTGGGGGCCTCGCGGCTACTCGGGCGAAGTCCTGATTATCCTTTCGCAGAATCCGAACTGGTTCGCGCGAAATTGCGTCGGCGGCGTCGAGGAAGGTGCGCGAGTCGGACACCCGCTCGGCATGGCGGAGGAGAATATCGGCATCTACGTGTGCCGCGCCCTGAATCCGAGCCTGCCTGATGTGTGGTCGCGCCTGAAGGTCTGGAACTAGGGCAATCCCAAATCCTCAGCCACGACGCGCGATCGTAAGATCGCACTTTCCACGCGAACCCCGCGGATTTGAACCCGGAGCGTAAGCGACGGGACTCCCCGCGCGAATAACCGCGCCAGTGAGGGCGCGGATTCCGCGCGATCCGAGAAGCGGACAGTAACTCCCGCATCCGAGCCGCGCCCAAAGTGCTCCAAAGGAGCACGTCGGAAGCGGACAATAACACTGATTTTCGACCGAGCCCCCCGGACCCGATCACACGCGAAACGAAAATATATCTCCAATCAAATCAGCGCGAACCTCCCCCGCACCCCCCAACCCCCTTGACCCCGCCCAGCATACTGAGCGCAGGAGACAACCCCATGACCAGACAAGAACGCCGAGCCGTCAACCGCGCAAACGCGACGCGATCCACCGGCCCCGCCACCGCCGACGGCAAAGCCACCAGCAGCCAGAACGCAACCACCCACGGCCTCACCTCGCTGAAGCCGTATCTCCCCGCCGAAGAGCAGGATTACAAAACCTACCTGACCGCCAACCTCGCCCGCCTCGACCCGCAATCCGCAGCCGAACAGAACCTCGCCCAAACCATCATCGACTTCGAATGGCGTCTCAAGCGCATCCCGTCCCTCGAAGCCCGACTCTTCGCCGACGAAGAAGCCGACACCTACAAGATCATCCGCGCCCTGGACGTCCTCTCCCGCCACGAAATCCGCCTCCGCAAGCTCCTCGTGAACGCCCTTGTCGATCTTAATAACCTGATCCTTGAGCGCCGCAAACTGACAGAAACGATGGACTTCCTAGCCAGCCGCAATGCAAATGGCTTCGTTTTGAAATCGCCGATTCCGGCTGCGCAAGCGGCCAATGTAGACGCAGATCTAGCCGCATCCGCGGCCTTCCCGACAGCCCAATCGGCCCAGGCGGCGTAAACTCCTAGCGCGGCACATCCACCGCTTTATGATGAAGCTCTGGCTTTGTGAAACTTTCCGGCTTGAACCCCGAGCGTGAGCGACGGGACCCCGCCCTTAAGGGAGCCGACCGGCCCTAATGCCACCTATCGGGCGGCGGTCTTCGCGGCGGCCGGGCGGAGTTGGGCTTCTTCTAACCGCTTGGATTCCTGGAACGTGAACACCATGCGATGGATCACGGTCAGATTTCCCAGGACGGCGATCACCCAGAGGACCGGCGCCATGCGATCGAACAGGGCTCCTATGATGAGCAGAACGACGCGTTCGGGACGCTCTAGGAAGCCCACTTTGCACTGCGGAATCGTGTTCTCCGCGCGCGCCCTGGCGTAGCTGATCATGACGCAGGCGGTCATCGCGAGAGCCGTCAGCACGACGTAAAAAGGCCGGTTGATGGAGCCATACCAGACCAGCATTCCCATCAGTAGGGCGAGGTCGGAGTAGCGGTCGAGGACGGAATCGAAGAAGCCGCCGAAGCGCGTGACCTGGTTAGTCTCGCGGGCGACGCGTCCGTCCACCATATCGAAGAGTCCGGCGCCGATAATGACGACTCCAGCCCAGCGGAAGTTGCCGGCGGCGAGCATCACGGCGGCGACGATGTTGATGACCAGTCCGAAGGCAGTGAGGGCGTTCGGGTGGATTCGTGAAAGCGCGAGCCCACGCACGATCAGCAAGATCACCTTGTTGCAAGCGACGCCGATTGCGCGAGTGAACGTCATAAAATCCTCCGCGGGCCTCCACTCAAGGAGTCCGCGTGCATGCTATTCCTTCGCCACATCCACCACGGCGATGTCGTGGATGGTTGACAATTTTAGAACTTCCATCTCCCTGGTGCCTCCGGGAATCACGATTTTCACCGTGTCTCCGACTACCTTGTTCAGAAGTCCGCGGCCGATCGGAGAACTGGTCGAAATCATGCCTTTGTGCACGTCGGCTTCTTCGCTGGTGACTAGCTTGTACGTCATCTTCTCGTCTTTATCGAGGTCGAGGACGTCCACGGTGGAGCCGAGGCCCACTTTCCCGTGGGGAATCTTGGACATGTCGACCATCGAAAGCTGCCGCAAGCGGCCCTGCACCTGGCTGAGCCGCGCGTCCACGTACGACTGCCGCTCTTTGGCTGCGTGATACTCCGCGTTCTCGCTGAGGTCGCCATGGAGCCGCGCCTTTTGGATTTCCCTAGGCAGCTCGTTACGAAGCTCGTATTCGAGGGCCGCGATCTCGTCCTGCAGTTTCTTCTTGAGATCGTCCATTCGCCCTTCATTATACGTGACGGGCGAGAACAAGGGCTAGTGGCATAGGCCTCCGGCCTGTGCATGAACTTGCCATAACCTCCGGCCTGTGCATGAACTTGCCATAACCACCGGCCTGTGCATGAACTTGCCATACCACCGGCCTGTGCATGAACTTGCCATACCACCGGCCTGTGCATGAACTTGCCATAACCTCCGGCCTGTGCATGAACTTGCCATAACCACCGGCCCGTGCATGAACTTGCCATACCTCCGGCCCGTGCATGAACTTGCCATACCAACGGCCTGTGCATGAACTTGCCATACCACCGGCCTGTGCATGAACTTTCCATAACAACCGGCCTGTGCATGAACT
>JBBQWZ010000054.1:0-38710 GCA_038210135.1 Bryobacterales bacterium | reverse complement strand
CGCCCGGCTCAACCCCGTCATCCGTCCCACGTACTGCCGCACCAACCCCTTGTCCGAGCGCCGCAACCGCGCGTACTCGTGCCGTACCAACGTGCGCTCCACCCAGGCGTAGACCTCGGCCCGCCGCTGACCGCTGAACCGTACATCGGCGCTCCCCACCAAAAACGCCCGAATCTGCTCCAGGCTCCCCGCTTCCGTATCGTCCATGCTGATGACCAATCCCCAGCATCCCGATCCATCCCCTCTCCAGGCTCATCTTGCGTGAGAATCCATCCCCACCTTCAGGCTCATCTTGCGTGAGACAAGAGTCGATTGAGGACTCGAAAAAGTCCGATGCTATACTCTAGGCAAGATTTTATAGGCGGGGATTATGATTCGTAACTGCCCTCGTTCACTCGCCATCCTCCTCGGCGTTGCCGCCGCATTGTCTCTCACCGCGTTCGCGGCGGATAAAAAAGACAAAGAACAAAAGCCGCCTGCGTCGGATTCCCGTGTGGCGATCGAGCCGCGTGTGAAGGCACCCGCTCCCGAAGACAATTTCGTCAATCGCAAAGCCAATATCCGCATCGATTCGACGCTGGTGCTAATTCCCGTCGCTGTGACGGATCCTTTGAATCGCTTTGTGACCGGGCTCGAGAAGGAACAATTCAAGATCTTCGAAGACAAGGTGGAGCAGGAAATCCGCCAGTTCTCGAGCGACGACGCCCCGTTGTCAGTCGGCATCGTGTTCGATACTTCGGGCTCGATGGGCAACAAGCTCCAGAAGTCACGGCAGGCGGTGGCTCAGTTTCTCAAGCTCGCCAATCCGGAGGACGAATTCTTTCTGGTCGAATTCAACGACCGGCCGGAACTGGTGGTGCCGCTTACGCCCAGCACGGAAGAAATCCAAAGCCGCCTGACGTTTACCCAGTCTAAAGGCCGCACTTCGCTGCTCGATGGCGTGTACATGGCGATGTCCACGATGAAGAAAGCACGTAACCCCCGCAAGGCGATTCTGATCATCTCCGATGGGGGCGATAATTCCAGCCGTTACACCGAGACCGAAGTGAAGAACGCGGTCCGCGAAGCCGACGTGCAGATCTACGCGATCGGTATTTTCGAGCCGATGTCGGGCCGCGGCCGGACTCCGGAAGAGATGGGCGGTCCGGCGCTGCTGGGTGAGATCTCCGAACAGACCGGTGGTCGGCATTTCGCCGTCGATAATTTAGCAGAGCTGCCTGACGTCGCAGCGAAGATTGGAATCGAATTGAGGAATCAGTACGTGATCGGGTACAGTCCGAAGAATGCGAACCGCGACGGCAAGTACCGCCGGGTTATCGTGAAGATGGTGCCCATCAAGAACTCTCCGCCACTCAAGCCATATCACCGTTTGGGGTATTATGCGCCAGCTCAGTAGTGTCCTCGCGCTTGCTGTCCCGTTCGCGGTGATGGCTTTCGCACAGGACGATGTCACATTCCGAAGCGACACGCGCCTGGTCGTATTGCATGCCAGCGTGTCCGACAAGGGCGGCAAGCTTCTTACGAATCTGCCGCAGTCTTCCTTCAAGGTACTGGAGAATGGCGTCGAGCAGCAGGTGAAGCTGTTCAAGCGCGAAGACGTTCCAGTTTCGCTCGGCATCATTATCGACAACTCCGCCAGCATGCGCGACAAACGGACCAAGGTATCGGCCGCGTCGCTCGCTCTGGTGAAGGCATCGAACCCGCAGGACGAAGTGTTCGTCGTCAATTTCAATGACGACGCGTATCTCGATCAGTCATTCACCAACGACATCAAACAGCTGGAAGACGCGCTGCAAAAATACGACACGCGCGGCGGAACCGCTATGCGCGACGCAATTTCGCTGTCGATCGACTACATTCGGACTGATGCGAAGAAGGACAAGAAGGTCCTGCTGGTGATCACCGATGGTAACGACAATTCCTCCAACGAATCGCTGGAGCGGCTGGTCAAGCGGGCGCAGGACGCCGGGATTCTGGTGTATGCGATCGGCATTCTGTCGGAGGAAGAGCCTCGCGAATCGAAGAAGGCCAAGCGCGCGCTCAAAGCGATTACCGATGCGACCGGCGCGGTGGTGCTTTATCCGAAGGATGTCACTGAAGTCGAAAGGCTTGCTCTGCAGGTGGCGCACGAGATCCGGAATCAGTACATCATTGCGTACTCGCCGGCGATCACGGACGACGGCACGTATCGTCAAATCAAGGTGACGGTGAATGGCCACGGCAGCGCGCAGGTCCGCACGCGATCCGGCTATTACGCGACTCCGAAGAAGGACCGGGAACCGCCGAAGCCGCCGCCGACCAACGCCAAGCGTTCCCAGTAATTCAAGATGATCCGGTTCCTGTGGCGCGCATCGAAAGGCTATCGCCTGACGCCGTGGCGAAGTCCGTACTTACTTTGGCGGATCGAGACGTATTGGGGTTTGCACTCGGAGCGGATTACGCCCTCCGAGTTCCGTGCGTTCTGCTGGCAGCATCGCGCGGAGCTATGGCGCTTCCTCGAATGGGCCGGGCGGATGGCGGAACGCTGAGCTCTACTTCTCTTTCAAGACGAAGCGGCCATCCTTCAATAAGCGGTAGACGCGGCCGCGCCAGACGATTGAGTTTCCGAAGAAGCCTCCGATCCAGAAGACGAAGGTCATTAGGTCCTCAATCGGGACCAATGCCCACGAGAGCGTGCCGCGCAACACCAGCGACGACATCACCCAGGCTGCCGAGTAGCGGAAGATCGCGGCGCAGACTAGCGCGGGCCAGAAATCGGGGCGGACCGCCGTCAGCATCAGCGCAATCGGAATCGGCATGGTGAACAGCTGGCCGAGGTAGCCGGCTGGGCGCGAACGCCGCGTGCTGCGGGTCCAGCGGATGCGATGCGCTGCGTTTTGACGGAAGGTGGACGTGCCGATGTGATGTTCGATCACGTAGCTCGACAGCATCACGCCGTGGCCTTTTTGCTCAGCGAATTGGCCGATTACGAAATCCTCCGCGAGGTATTCGCGGACGCGATCCCAGCCTCCGATATCCTTAATCACTTGCTTGCGCGCGACGATGGTCGGGCCTACGGCGAACTTCATGCCTTCGAGCATACGGGCGGTCAGGATGCCGGCGATGAAGTCGGTATTCATGCCGGTGGCTTCGAGCTTCGACCAGATGCTGGCCCCCGGAACGGCGCGATAGGGGCAGGTGGCGACGCCGATGAGGGGATCCTCGAACTCGGCCGAGACTGTTGTGAGCAGCGTTGGCGTGACGCGGATATCGGAATCGCTCATCACCAGCAGGTCGTACTGCGCCTCGCGCATCATATGGTCGAGGCTCCAAACTTTGGCGTTCGGATACGGCGGTTCGCCGACGATCAGTAGGCGATTGACGACTCCGGGGAATTCGGCGCGAAGCTTGCCCAACACGGCGACGGCCGGATCCTGGGCGGTGCGGACGGCGAAGAGGATCTCGTAATCGCCTTCGTATTCCTGCTCGAAGAAGGTGCGGAGATTGTCTTCCAAGCCTTCGTCGAGACCGGCGAGCGGCTTCAGAATGCTGATCGGCTCAGACTTGATCGGCATCCGCGCGGGCACTGTCAGGTAGCGCTGCGCGGCGACGATACTGAGCAGTGTGAAGACCAGGCTGCCAAGTAGGACCAGCGCCAGCAATGCCGCAAAAACGGTGCTGGCAGGCGGCATCATTCTCTTAGGAACCTGGCTTAATCGACGATCGCTTTCGTGTCGATCTGCTGTTTGATGTGCGCGAGGAACTCGGCGAGGGGCTTCGAGCCGGTGTCGCCTGCTTTGCGTTCGCGGACGGCGACGGCTCCGGCTTCCTGTTCGCGATCGCCGAGAACCAGCATATACGGCACCTTCTGCATCTGCGCGTCGCGGATCTTCAGGTTGACCTTCTCTTTGCGGTCGTCGAGATGGACGCGAATGCCGGCGTGCTTCAGCTCCGCGAAGACCTTTTGCGCGTACTCCTGCTGGCGATCGGTGATCGGCATGACGACGGCTTGGATCGGAGCGAGCCACACGGGGAAGGCTCCGGCGTAGTGCTCGATGAGAATTCCGAAGAAGCGTTCGATGGAGCCGTAGAGAGCGCGGTGGACCATCAACGGCTGATGCTTCTTGCCGTCTTCGGCGACGTATTCGAGCTGGAAGCGCTCGGGCAGCGTGAAGTCGAATTGCACGGTCGAGAGCTGCCACTTGCGGTCGAGAGCATCGACCAGCTTCATGTCGATTTTGGGACCGTAGAACGCGGCTTCATCCGGCACCAGTTTGGCGTTGATGCCGATGCGGTCCACTGCTTTCTTCAGCGCGTTTTCGGCGAGCGTCCATTGATCGGGAGTGCCGACGTACTTGCCGCTGACTCCGCCGTCCCAGGTTGAGAGCTCGGCTTCGTACTTGTCGAAGCCGAAGGTCTTGAGGACGTCCTGCGCGAACTGCAGGCAGTTCACGATTTCGTCCTCGATTTGGTCCGGCGTGCAAAAGATGTGGGCGTCGTCCTGGGTAAATCCGCGAACGCGAAGCAGGCCGTGCATGACGCCAGAGCGCTCGTAGCGATAGACGGTTCCGAGTTCGCCGAGGCGAACTGGCAGTTCGCGATAGCTGCGGCCCTTATCTTTATAGATCAGGATGTGACCGGGGCAGTTCATCGGCTTGAGGCGATATTCCGCGTCGTCGAGCTCCATGCCGGCGAACATGTTCTCTTTGTAGTGGCCAAGGTGGCCCGACACTTCCCACAGCGACGAACGCATGACGTGCGGCGTATAGACAAGGGCGTAGCCGCGGGCCAGATACTGATCGCGCATCCAGTCTTCGATCAGCTTGCGGATGATGCCGCCCTTTTCGTGGAAGAAGATGAGGCCGGGTCCGGCGAGTTCCTGGATGCTGAACAGGTCGAGCTCTTTGCCGAGCTTGCGGTGGTCGCGCTTCTTGGCTTCTTCGAGCTTGTTGAGGTAGGCTTCGAGGTCCTTCTGATTGAAGAAGGCGGTTCCGTAGATGCGCTGCAGGCGGCGATTGTGCTCGTCGCCTTTCCAATACGATCCGGCAATCGACAGCAGCTTGAACGCCTTCAGCTTCTTGGTGGTTGGCACGTGCGGACCGCGGCAGAAGTCAATGAAACCGGGGCCCAGCGTGTATTCGCTGAAAATCTCGCCGGCGCGCTCTTCGATCAGCTCCATCTTCATGGGCTGGTCTTTGTAGATCTGGAGGCCCTTTTCTTTGGGCATCATGATGCGGTCGTAGGAGAGGTCGCGGTCGCGGATCTCCTGCATCTTCTTTTCGATTCGCTCGAGGTCTTCCGGCGTAAACGCGGCTTCGCGTTCGAAGTCGTAATAGAAGCCGGTCTCGATGGGCGGTCCGATGCCGAGCTTGGTTTCGGGGAACAACTCGAGGACGGCGGCGGCGAGAAGGTGCGCCGTCGAGTGGCGGTAGACCTCCAGCGCGTCGTTGTTCCTGGTCGTCAGAATCTCAAGCTGCGAATCGGATTCAAAGGGACGGGTGAGATCCCACAAATTACCGTTGACGCGGGCGACGATGGCATCGTCGGCAAGACGTTTGCCGATGGACTCGGCGATGTCGAGCGGCCGAGTCCCGGCGGCAACCGTACGAGAGCTGCCGTCTGGAAGAGTGACCTGAAATTGGCTCATGGAACTATTAGGGTAACAAGGTGGCGTTCCGTTCGGAACAAGAGCGGCGTCATGCGAGTTGCGGTTTTCCTGCGTGATCCGCATGCGGGTGGGGCGGGGAGGCCTCCGGCTCGCGGGGTCGGTTGGGGTGCGGGTTGGTGCTGATTTTCTAGTGATTTTGTTATGCGGCGGGCTTTAGAGTCCCGCGAATTTGTAGGATTGGCTGGTTGTTTTGCGGGTCCTCGGGGGAGGGGATTTTCGGATCGGCCAATTCTAGCGGAACGAAGCCAATTGCGTCGAGGTGGATTGGTTTGTGTTGGATAGGGACAGGGTTGGCCGGTTGATTTGTGGCGGTCGGCTCCGCTTTTGTTTGCGCTTCGGCTTCCGCGTCGGATTCGGCTTGGGCTTCGGCTTCCTGGTTGGCTTGGCGCGCGGCTTGCATGGCTTGCAGCTTTTCAAAGAGGCCGTCGTGGGTTTTCTGGAGGCGGCATTCGTGGCGTGAGAAGGCGTCGAGCATGCGGGCGGTGGCGAGGAGGTCGCCTCCCCGGACGTAGGTCAGTTCGAGGAGGCGGGCGGCTCGCATGAGCTGCCAGCGCATTTCGACGAGGCTCTTGACAGTCTGGATTTCGGCCAGATTTTGGGGCTGATATTCGTTTTCGTAGGAGGCTTCGAACGCGTCGAAGGCTTGCTTGTCCTCGTTCGTCTCGGGATTCACGAGGCGGCGCGAGTTCAAGCCGTGCTTGAGCGCGTTGTAGCGCGAGATGTCTTTGCCGGCTTCGGTGCGCGGTCCAGTTGATTTCCGGGCGTTCTGCCGGTAGATTTCGGCGCGATCTTTGGGATCCACAGGAGTCTCCTTTTCCGGCCACTTTATAGCATGGCGGGATGGCGGTCCTGAGAGATTTGGGCTGTATGTGGTTGGGGGAGTTCTATTTTTTGTTTGTGACTGAGTGGGGACGGAGTAGGAAAAGGATGGGAATTGCGGTCGTTATTGTGGTGACCGCGGGGGGGGGACGGGACCCCAAAACAGGTTCGCGTTGGATTTTGGAGAGTTTGCGTATTTGATCGTTACTCGCTTGGAGCACAGGCCGGAGGCCTATGTCACTTGCGCGGCGATGTACTCTGTGGTACAAAGTTCTCTGTGACACTATTTGATTTGCTGTTCTTGATTCTGTTTTTCGCGATGGTCATCGGCCTTCTGGTTTGCGTGGTGCGGCTGTTGCGTGGCAGGTGGCGAGAGGCGGTCCGCTTACTGGGGCGGATCGGGATGGGAGTCGCGGTTTACTTCGGAATCGTGATTCTGGTTTCCGCGGTGTCGGCGCGGCGTGAATTCAAAGTGGGGGAGCGGCAATGTTTCGACGATTGGTGCGTGGCGGTGACGGGGGTGGAGAAGAAACCAGCGGGCGAGAGCATGTCGTACGTGGTGAGGCTCGCGCTGTCGAGCAAGGCGCGAAGAATTTCGCAGCGTGAGCGGAACCTGGTGGTCTACCTGACGGACGCGGATGGCAGACGCTTGGAACCGGTTCCGGGCGGAGCGCCGATGGATGTGATGCTGGGGCCGGAGCAGACGGTGGAAGTGACGCGCGATTTCACGGTACCGGGCGGGGCTCGGAATCTGGGCGTCGTGGTGACGCACGAAGGCGGGTTTCCGATTGGCTGGTTGATTATCGATTACAACACCTGGTTCCGCAAGGCGCCGGTGGTGTGGATCTAAACTCCCAGGTTCGGGACGACGAGCGGACGTTCACCGACTCGCGGATCGACGAGATTTTACGGCAACAGGTCGATCGCCTTCGCGATTTCGTCTTTCGTGATGTAGAAGTGCGGGGCCATGCGAGCCCAGCCTTGACGGAAAGAGACGTCGATTTTGTTTTCGAGTAATTGGCTGACGATGTGCGCGGAATCGATGCCGGCTTTGCGCATGGTGACGATGCCGGCACCGGTTTCGGGCGTGCGGTCGCCGAGAAGCTCGTAGCCTTTGCGGAGGGCACCTTCCGCGATCTGGTCGCCGAGCGCCTGGACAATGGGCGTGACGTTGGCGACTCCGATTTCGTTCAGCATTTCAATGGCGGCGCGCACTCCGTAGCAACCGATGGTGTTGAGTGTTCCGCATTCATAGCGAGCGGCGTCGCCGCGGACCTTCATGTCGCGGGCGGAGTAGTCGTTGAAGGTGGCGACGGTGGTCCAGCCGAACTCGACAGGGTCGACGTCGTCCTGCAGGTGGTCGGCGACATAGAGGACCCCGCAGCCTTCCGGTCCGAGGAGCCACTTGTGAGAGTCGGCGGCGAGGGCGTCGATTTGCGCGCTGTGGACGTCGATGGGGAAGGCTCCGAGGCCTTGAATGGCGTCGACGAAAAAGGTGACTCCGTGGGCGGAGCAGATGTGGCCGATGGCTTCGAGGTTGACGCGATAGCCGCTGAGGTAGTTGACGTAGCTGATGGCGAGGAGGCGGGCTCCGCGGCAGGCTTCGTCGATCTGGTCGAGCGAATCGTAGATGGAGAGCCAGCGGAGATGGACGCCTTTAGCTTCGAGGCGGCGCCAGACATATTGATTTGCGGGGAACTCTTCTTCAAAGACGACGATCGAGTCGCCGGCGTGCCAATCGATGCCGAGGGCGATGGTCGCGATGCCTTCGGAGGTGTTCTTCACGATGGCGATTTCCGTGGGCTTGGCGTTGATGAGGGTGGCGGTGGCTGCGCGGAGTCCGTCGTAGCAAGCGAGCCAGTCGGCGTAGTGGATGGATCCGTTGCGGCAGGCATCGTCGGCGAGATTCTTCATGGCTTCGGCAGCGCGGAGGGAGAGGGGCGCGACGGAGGCGTGGTTGAGATAGATGTACTTTTCAGTGACGGGGAACTGGGCGCGCCATTGGGCGATGTCGATGGGCATTCCTATTGAATATAGCGAGGGCGCGACTTTGGTGTCCGCTCCCTTATGGGTTTCGATTCGATGCTCGGTATGCGGGAGCACTTACTGCGCGGGACTTCGTCCCCGCTTCGTGCGCGCCTCGACGCAGCGCTTGGTTTTGCTCCCAGGTAAGCTGGTTTCGCGATGGCTACGGACTTTCAGATTTTTGGGGCGGCGCACTTTGCGATTATTTTGGCCGTGCCGATGACGGCGGGGGCGCTGGCCTGGGTGGCGCGGAAGAAGAACTTGGCGGATCCGATTCGGGTGGCTTTGGCGGTGGGGCTGCTGGTGAACGAGATTGTCTGGTGGACGTTCAAGTTTTCGAAGGAGGGCTGGCGATTTCCGGAAGGGATGCCGCTGCAGCTTTGCGATTTTTCGTTGTGGATGATTTTGATGGCGGCGTTGACGCGGCGGCAGGCGATTTACGAGATCGCGTATTACTGCGGGATCGCGGGAGCTGGGATGGCGGTGGTGACTCCGGAATTGTGGGCTCCGTTGTGGTCGTATCCATCGATGTATTTCTTTGTGGCGCATGGCGGAATCATTTCGCTGGCGTTGTACCTGACGTGGTCGGGATTGTTACGGCCGCGGTGGGGAGCGATTCCTCGGGCGTTCGCGGCGTTGTGCGGATGGGCGGCGTTCGTGGGCACGTTCAACTGGATTTTCGGCACGAATTACATGTACCTGCGGAATAAGCCGGGGAGCGCGTCGGCGTTGGACGCGATGGGTTCGTGGCCTTGGTACATCGTGGTGGGGATGCTGGTGGCGCTGGCGATTTTTATATTGTTGGGCTTGCCGTACCGGAAGCCGGCGGCGGTTCCGCGGGGTTCGTCGCATGCGGGGTTTTGGGGCTGGAATTAGCGACGAGTCCCATCGCTGACGCTCAGGGTGCAAGCCGGATTGTGCGGCGGAGTTGGTGAGCGCGATCTTTTGCGCGGAGAAGTCCGCTCCCTTACGGTCGCGGTTCGGTGCTGAATTAGTGAGGGCGCGTTTTCGTTCCTTATGCGTTAGCGGATGGGCGAGAAGGGGGCTGGATTTACGATCCAGTTGCTGATGTTGCTTACGATTTCGGCGTCGTTGTTGCCTGGAGTTTCGCGCAGCTTCTTCCATTCGTCGTCGGCTCCGAAGGCCTTCCAGCATTGGTCGCGGTGGGCCAGGTCGTTGAAGCTCAGCATGTAGACGAGGTTCGGCATGTGGGTGCCGACGACGGTATCGCCGAAGAACACGGGGCGCATTCCGAGGCGTTTGAAGATCGCGATTTCTCCGCCTTCGAACATGGCGATTTTGCGGCGGAGGCTGAGCGGGCTGTTGGATTCGTACAGGCGGAGTTCGAAGACTCTGGCGGGGCGTTTCATGTCGGCGTCGGGCGAATCCAGTTGCGGCGCGGAGGTAAAGGCGCGGACGAGCGAGGATTCCTGGCGGACGAAGGGTGAGCCAGAGGCGGAATAGAATTTCGCGAGAGCCTTCAGGTGTTCGGCGTCCTCATGGAGTTTGGCTTTGTTTTCGCCCATCGCCGCGAGCGATTTGTGCGGAGTGAGGGTTAGAACGAAGGGCGTGTCGGGTCCGATGCTTGAGTTGAAGATACCGATCGGCGCTATGCCGGCGCGTGCGCAGGCGGGCAGGAGTCCGTCGCGGAGGTATTCGGTGAGGCGCGCGCGTTGATTGTCGGCTCCGTTGCGCAGGCGGGTCCATTGGAGTTCGTAGATGGAGGGGCGGACCTGCATAGGCTGCGCGCGGAGTGCGGTGGCGGCGATGGCGGAGGAGAGTAGCGTTCGGCGGGTGGTCACTTGGATAGGGTATCGCGTTGCGCAAAACAAAATTGTTGCGCAAAACAAGATTGTTGCGCAAACAAGATTAGTGACCGGTCCCATCGCTCACGCTCAGGGTTCAAGGCGGCGGGCGTTGAGGGATTTAGTGAGGGTTGGGCTGGTTCTAGCCGGCGGCTTCGGTGGGGAGGGCCCCGAAACGGCGGTCTCGGCGGTGGAACTCGGCGATGGCGGCGCGGAGGTCGTCTTCGGTGAAATCGGGCCAGAGGGTTTGGGTGAAATAGAATTCGGCGTAGGCGGCTTCCCACAGGAGGAAGTCCGAGAGCCGCTGTTCTCCACTGGTGCGGATGACGAGATCGACGTCGGGTCCGAGGCGTTTCGAGAGGCTTTCACGGGTCAGCGGACGAGTGGAGCGCGCCGCTTCGAGAATCATGTCGCGCGAGGAATAGTCGATGGCGAGGCGCAGATGCAGGCGGCGTCCAGCGCGCGTGAGTGCTTCGGTTTCGTCGATCAGCGGGAGCATCGACTTCGGAAGTCGATCGCGCCGACCGATCAGCGAGACGCGGACTCCGGTCTCGACGCAGCGGGCGGCTTCGCGGCGAAGGTAGCGCGCGAGCAGCGACATGAGCGCGGAGACTTCGCCGGCGGGCCGAGTCCAGTTGTCGGCGGAGAACGCATAGAGCGTGAGGATGTCGATGCCGGCGGCGGGCGAGGCTTCGATGATGCGGCGGAGGGTATCCGCTCCGGCGCGGTGGCCGGCGACGCGGGGGAGTCCGCGGGCCTGCGCCCAGCGGCCGTTTCCATCCATGATGATCGCTGCGTGCATGTTACTTGCGCATCGCGTGGATGAGCGCTTCCATGTGGTCGAGGTATTTTTCGAGCGCCTTGCGGCCGGATTCGCTGAGGCGGTATTCGGTCCGCGGCATGCGTCCCTCGAAGGATTTAGTGCAGGAGACGTAGCCGGCGTCTTCGAGTTTGCGCGCGTGGACGCTGAGGTTTCCGTCGGTGATTTCGAGCAGGCGCTTGAGGTCGTTGAAGGTCAGGACTTCATTGGCGGCGAGGGCGCTGACGATGCCTAAGCGAACGCGCTCGTGAATCAGGCGGTCGAGGTCGGGTACGGCGACGGTCTGCGGTTTGGCTGGCGCCGCTTTGAGGTCGGGTGGTTGGGATCGAAGTGCGTTTTGTGATTTCGCCATGGTGTTGCTTGGCCTCTGTCTCGCTGGTCCGCTCCCTTACGGTCGCGGTTCGGTGCTGTTGCTGGTCCGCTTCCTTACGGTCGCGGTTCGGTGCTGTCTCGCTGGTCCGCTTCCTTACGGTCGCGGTTCGGTGCTGTTGCTGGTCCGCTTCCTTACGGTCGCGGTTCGGTTTTGAATGACTGCGTCAGCCTCCGTAGCGGCGGGCGATGATGCAGCCAAAAACAATGTGCAAACCGCCGAAGCCGGCGGCGAGTAATGGATCGCTCCAACTCATGGGAGCGAACAAAGCGGCGGCTCCTTCGGCCATAAAGACGAAGCCCATGACGGGCACGATGGGAACGGAGAAGGCGCCTCCGGTGGTGACGCCGACGCCGTAGAGCAGCAGCCACATGCCGGGGATGACGCTGAGCAGTCCGGCGTTATAGAGCGGAATAGTGAGAAACGCCGCGGCGATGAGCGGCGGCGCAAAGCAGAGCAGAAATTTACGCGCGGAGCCGGTTAGCAAATCGGTGCCGCCGCGGCGGGCCTTCGCTCGCATCGTAAGGCCGCCAATGAGGACCGCGACGAGGCCTTCAAACAGCCAAACGGCGAGCCAGTTGATGCTGGTGGTTTGGAGCAGTGCGAGCACGCTGGCGGCGAGCGCTGTCACGCCCATGGCGACGCCTCCCCAACCGGGCACGGCGGTAAAGGCGGTGGCCTCTTCCATTGTCCGGCGGATGAAGCGGAGGTTCGCGAGCGCGTGCTCGTGGATCGGAACCGGCTCGTCCGGCGGGCCTTCGCGAATGGGGCGAACGGTTGCCATGCACGGAGTATAGGCGATTTTTATCATCTTGACAAGTACTTTGTGCTGCAAATTGGATCGGCTGTCGGATCCGGTGTCTCGGATTCGGTTTCCTCGGATTAGGTTGTGATGACGGGCTGCTATAGAATCCAAGGTGTCGGCTTCGCGTGGGAGCGCCTGTTCACATCTGCCGCCGACGCGGCCTTTCGGCAAGAATCCCTCTCCCGCGACGATCTGCGCCCGAGCCACGACAGCAAGAACATGAGTGAGATCGAACTTTTCCGGGCGACGATTCTGCACACGCCGCGGAACCCGTTCCTCGAAGCGAACGCTCTTGAAACCTTCGCGGATGGCGGCCTGCTGATTGCGAATGGCCGGATCCAGGCGGTTGGAGAGTACGGCGCGCTGGCCGCAAGCCATCCCGAAGCGACGACGCGGGATTGGCGCGATTCGTTTCTGTTGCCGGGATTCGTCGATGCGCACGTACATTTTCCCCAAGTACGCGTGCTGGGCACATTGGGCTCGTCGCTGCTCGAATGGCTGGAGCGTTTCGCGTTGCCCGAAGAGGCTCGCATGGCGGACACGGACTATGCGAAGCAGATCGCGGCCGAGTTTCTGCATGGGCTCGCGTCGAACGGAACGACCACGGCGCTGGTGTTTGGCGCGCATTTCGAAACGGCGATGCGGGCCTTGTTTTCCGCTTCTGCCGCAAGCAGATTGCGAATTGCATCGGGCTTAGTGATGTCGGATCGAATGCTGATTCCGGAGTTGTATCAAACGCCGGAGGAAGCGTACAGGATCAGCAAGAGGCTGATTGCGGAGTTCCACGGCATGGGCAGGTTGCGCTATGCGGTGACGCCGCGATTTGCGCTTTCGGCTTCAGAGCCGGTGCTCGAAGTTTGTCAGACATTGCTGCGAGAGCATCCGGACGCGGCATTTCAGACGCACATCAACGAGAACAGGCAGGAGGTGGCCGAAGTCCGAAAGATGTTCCCGTGGGCGGCGGATTACCTGGCGGTTTACGAACGCTTCGGACTCAGCAACGAGCGGGCGGTGCTGGCGCACAACGTGCAGGCGACCGGGTCCGAGTTGGCTCGGATGGCGGCGGCAGGCGCGAGCGTCACGCATTGCCCTTGCAGCAACGCGTCGTTGGGGAGCGGATTTTTTCCGATGCGGCGGCATGTGATCGCCGGAGTGCGGTTCGCACTGGGAACGGATGTCGGCGCGGGGACCGGATTCGGAATGTTCAAAGAAGGCCTGCAGGCGTACCTGTTGCAGCGGCTTTGTCCGGACGGATATCCGTTGACGAGCGCGCACCTGTTGTATCTGGCGACGAGTGCGGGCGCGGCGGCGCTGGGGCTGGCGAAGGAAATCGGTGATTTCGGGGTCGGGAAGTCGGCGGATTTCGTGAGGGTGCGGCCTTCGGCAGGGACTCCGTTGGCGGCGGTGGTCGCGCAGGATGAGGATCCGGCGCGTGCGCTTCCGGCGCTGTTCACGATGGCGGGCGCGGAGTCGATTCGAGAAGTGCGGGTGGCGGGCGGCGTGGTGTTTGGCCGCTAGGGCTGTTGTTTGCGAGGTCAGTTTGCACAGGCCGGAGGCCTATGCCACTGGCTTGCACAGGCGGAGGCGTATGCCACTTGCTTGCACAGGCCGGAGGCGTATGCCACTTGCTTGCACAGGCCGGAGGCGTATGCCACTTGCTTGCACAGGCCGGAGGCCTATGCCACTGGCTTGCACAGGCCGGAGGCGTATGCCACTTGCTTGCACAGGCCGGAGGCCTATGCCACTTGCTTGCACAGGCCGGAGGCGTATGCCACTTGCTTGCACAGGCCGGAGGCCTATGCCACTTATGCCACTTAGGAAAGGGGCGCGGGTTCCTTGGCGTTTCGTGAGCGGAAGTATTGGATCACTAGCGGCAGGAACGCGATCAGGGCGACAAACACGACAACTTTTTCGAAGTGACGGCGCACTAGCGGAATGCCTCCGAGCAGGTAGCCGAGCGTGACCATGGAGAAGACCCAGCTCACGCCGCCCGCGATGTTGTAGGTGAGGAAGCGCGCGTACGGCATCTTGGCGACTCCGGCCATGAAGGGCGCGAAGGGCCGGACGATGGGCATGAACTTGGCGTAAATCAAGGCGCGGCCGCCGTGCTTCGCGTAGAATTCCTGGGTCTGGACGACGTGCTCGTGCTTGAAGAGCTTCGAGTCGGGACGGTTAAAGATCGCGGGACCGGTGCGGTAGCCGATGAAGTAGCCCATCTGGTCGCCCAGGATGGAAGCCGCCATCAAGAGCAGGAAGATGACGACGATATTCAACTGGCCGACGCCGGCGACGACTCCGATGGTGAAGAGAAACGAATCGCCAGGGAGGATGATTCCGATCAGCAGGCCGCTTTCGACGAACACGACGGTGCAGAGAAACAGGTATCCTAGCCAGCCTGAAAAGATGGTCCGAAGCAGTTCAATTAATTTCTCGGGCGTCGTGAGAGTCGAGAAGAGTTCGAGCAGCCAGGCCACTAACTGGTCCTGCTGGTGCTCAAGCGGCGGATCACGTCCATGTGCTTTTTGACTTTGCCTTCTTTGATGAGCTTCGCAAGAATGCTGTCGTAGAGCAGGTCCTTACGCTCTTCGGCGCGCTTGGTCTTGATGGCCAGGATGATGGCTTCGCGCTCCTGCGCGATGTTGCCATAGTCCGGATCCTTCTTGCCGATGACCTTAAAGATGATCGCTTTGTTCTGGATGGTCTGCGGTCCGAACACGCCGCCGATGGGCAGCTTGAAAGCCTGTTCGAGATACACGGCGGAGCCGATGCCCTCGACGGCGTCCTGATGACCGAACTCGGCGGGCGACTTCACTTCGAGTCCATTGGCCTTGGCCATTTTTTCGAACTCGGCGGGATTGGCTTTGAGGAGCTTGCCGGCTTCGTTGGATTTATCGGTGGCGATCAAGGCCGATTTCTCGGTGATGACGCGCTCGCGAAGTTTGTCCTTGATCTCGTCCATGTCCTGCAAGCGGCCGGCGAACACGTCGGTGACGGTGGCGATGACGAGACGATTGGCGGGCAGCTGGAGAATCTGGCTGACCTCACCCTTCTTCAACGCGCCGACGGCGGCGTCCACTTCCGGGCTGGCACCGATGACCGGGATGGGATCTCCGGCCATGGCCTTGGCCATGGACACGAATTGCAGGTTCAGTTTCTTCGAAATCTGCTCAGCCTGCGAGGAGTTCGCGGCGAGTTCGCTGCGCGCCTGGTCAGCGAGGCTCTGCATCTTCTCGAACAAGGCGCTCTTCTGTATCTCGGTGGCAAGCTGCGGTTTCACCTCTTCAAAGGGAGCCACGCGAGGAGCCTGTTTTTCGAGCACTTCGACGATGTGATAGCCGTACTCGGTGATGACAATGGGGCTGTATTCCTTGACTTTTCCAGCGAAGGAAGCATCTTCAAACGGCTTCACCATCTGGCCGCGAGTCACCCAGCCGACGTCTCCGCCCTTATCTTTCGAAGAGGTGTCGTCGGTGTTCTCCTTGGCGAGCTTGTCGAAATCGGCACCCGCTTTGAGTTGCTTCAGGATGCCTTCGGCTTTGGCTTTTAAGGCGGCCTTCTCGGAATCCGGCTTGCCCTGCGTCATCACCAGAATGTGGCGGACGTGGACGCGCTCGCCGGTGCGGAAGCGATCCATCTGGGCACTGTAGGCGGCGCGAAGTTGGGCTTCAGGGACGGTAAGCGTTTCGGCGACTTTCGCCTCGTCCACAACGATCAGATTGTAGGCGCGTCTTTCAGGAACACGATAGTCGGTTCGATTCGCTTTGAAGTAGAGTTCGATGTCGGCGTCGGTGACCTTGACGTCCTTCTTGAATTTATCCGGCGTGAAGGAGATGTACTGGATCGACGCTTTTTCGGTGCGGCGCGCGATTTCCTCGCGGACTTCTTTGTCGGTGACGACGCCCCATTCTAGACCTACACTCTGCAGCTTCTTGAGATAGAGCTGTTCCCGCATGCCTTCGATGAAATCGTCGAGAGTCTTGCCATCCTGCGCGAGATACTGCTTCACCAGTTCGGTCTGAAAGACTCCATTCTGGAAGAATTGCGCGTTGTTGAGCTGGATTAAGGTGGCGACCTCTTCGTCGGTAACGATGAAACCCTGGCGCTTCGATTCATAAACGACGGCGCGCTCGAGGATCATGCGATCGATCAACTGAGGCATGTAGGCGGCGAGCATTTCCGCGGGGATCTGTTTGCCCTTCATGAGCTGTTGCGCGATGGCCTGGACCTGGGGAACAGTGATTTTGGCGTCACCGACTTCGGCAACAATGAGGTCGCCGCTCTTGCCCGTATTGGAGCCAAAACCGGGGATCAGCGTGATCACCATCGACAACGCGACCATACCGAGCAGGCCGCCCAGGAGATAACGCACAGCCTTATCCCGGCTACGAAACAGATCGAACATAAACTTGGTTGAACTCCTCTGGAGGGGACGCGAAAACGCCTTCCAATAATTATACCGAAGTGAGCGGAAAACCGCCTCCCAAACGGGTACGTGTCGGGGTGGCGGGATGAAATCTATCTATGGGTTGGACGCGGCAGCTGTGTTTTCGATGGGTTGGCGATGGATATGGTGAGCGCGAGCTTACGAGTCTGGGTCAGAAGTCCGCTCCCTCACGGTCGCGGTTCGGTGCTGAGTTGGGTGAGCGCGACCTATCGCTCGCGCCTCGGAAGATTGCCGCCGCATCTTATTGGGTGCCTAGGCCGCATTCTTCGTGAATGGCGCGGACGGCGTTCTCGAGTCCGGCGCGGCGGACGACGACGGCGATGGTGAGTTCGCTCGATCCTTGTGCGATGGCGATGATGTTGATGTCTTTTTTCGAAATCGCGGTGAAGATGCGGCCGGCGAGTCCGGGAGTGCCGCGCATACCTTCGCCGACGATGGCGAGCAGGCTAACGTCGTTGTCCACTTCAAGCGGCTTGACGTAGCCGTGGGCGAGTTCGAGGGAGAGACCCTCTTCGAGATAGGTGGTGGCGGTGCTGAGCTCGTCTTCGCGAACCAGGAGGCAGAAGCTTTGGCGATAGCTTGAACTGGTCATGGCGAGCACTTCCACATTCGCGCGGGCGAGTGCGTCGAGGGCGCGGGCTTGCGCGCGGGTTCCCGTGAGGATGGCGCTAGCGGGTTCGATATTGATGAGCGCGACGTTGGTCATCGAGGTGACGGCACAGGGTCCGCTGCGGGTTGAGATTTCGGGAACGATATGGGTGCCGGGCTTTTCGACGTCGAAGCTGTTCTTGCTCCAGACAGGAATTTTGCGTTCGGCGAGCGGGGCTAGGGTGCGCGGGTGGAGCACTTTCGCGCCGTTATAGGCGAGCTCGGCGGCTTCGGCGTAGGTGACCTGATCGAGCACGCGGGCGTTCGAGACGAGACGCGGATCGGCGGACATGATGCCATCGACGTCGGTCCAGATCCAGAGCTCGGCGGCGTCGAGCGAAGCGGCGACGATGGAGGCGGAGAAATCGGAGCCGCCGCGGCCGAGAGTGGTGGGTCGGCCATCAATGGTGGCTCCGTTGAAACCGGTGACGATGGGCAAGATGCCGTCGGCGAGCAGGGCGGCGAGGCGGTTGACGGTTTTCTGGCGGGTCAGGTCCATGATGGGCGAGGCGTTGCCGAAGACGGCGTCGGTGACGATGAGTTCCACGCCGGAGACAGCTTGCGCGGGGACGCCTTCGCTTTCGAGAAAAGCCGCGAGCAGGAGCGCGGAGAGGCGTTCACCGATGGCGATGGCTTCATCGACGGAGCGCGGAGGGCGCTCGCCGAGCATGAGGATACCTTTGGCGATGCGGGAGAAATCGGAAAGCAGTTCGTGGATTCCGGCGAGGACGGCGTCCTGTTTCGCGTGGGGAATCAGATCGCGAACGGCTTCGAGATGGCGTTCCCACAGACGCTTCATATTGACGTCGAGGTCGGCCTGATCGCCGGCTTCGGCTTTGCGCAAGGAGTCCACGAGGAGGTCGGTGACCTTCGACATCGCGGAGACGACGGTGATGGTGGGACGCTGGGCGCGCTGGGTGGCGGAGATTTGCGCGGCGACGCGAATGCGTTCGGCCGAGCCCATGCTGGTGCCGCCGAATTTCATAACCAGCAGGCCGTTGGCGGCCGGGGAGCCAGGGGTCAATGGAGTCCTCCGTTGGACGTGCGTTCGCGCACCAGTTTCAGAATGGCTTCGACGACGGCATCGGGCGCGAGGGCGCTCGAATCGAGATACACGGCGTCGGGCGCCTGCACCAGAGGCGCTTCGGCGCGGGTGCGGTCGCGCTGGTCGCGTTCGGCGATTTGATTGGCGACGCCTTCGATATTTTCGCCGCGGGTGGTCAGGTCGCCGATCCGGCGAGCGGCGCGGACTTCGTGGGCGGCGTCGAGAAAGACTTTGACGGTGGCGTCGGGGAAGACGACGGTGCCGATGTCGCGGCCTTCCATGACGACGGACGATTCAGCGGCCATGCGGCGTTGCGCGTTGACGAGGGCGCGGCGGACGGCGGGCACGGCGGAAACTTTGGATGCGGCGTCGGAGATTTCCGGCGTGCGAATGGCTTCGGTGACGTCCTCGCCGTTGAGGAGAACTGCCGTGGCTCCGGCGGCGAATTCGATGTTGGCTTCGAGAGCGAGGCGTTCGAGACGATGCATGTCGTCGAGGGCGACGCCGAGTCGCGAGGCCCACAGGGCGACGGCGCGATACATGGCTCCGGTGTCGATGTAGACGAAGTTGAGGCGTCCGGCGACGGCGCGCGCGATGGTGCTTTTGCCGGCTCCGGCGGGTCCGTCGATGGCGAGGATGACACGTTTAGCCATGCGGGAGAAGGCTCGCTGTTAGAATCGAAAGCATGAAACGATTTCTTATTGGGCTGATGGCAACCGGGTTGTTGCTAGCCGCAAATCCTATTGTCGAGGATGCGAAGAAGAAGATCAAAGACGGCAAGTACGAGGATGCGATTGTGGCGCTCGATAAGGCGCATACCGCGAAGCCGAAGGACGGGGAAGTGACGAAGGCGTTGGCCGACGGTCATCTGGCGTATGGCGATTTTTATATGAATAACGCGGGCATGCCGCCGTTCAAGAAGTATCCGGGTGCGTTGAAGGAGTATCGCAAAGTGCTCGAGTACGACAAGGACAACAAGGCGGCGAAGCAGAATATCGCGACGATCGAGGGAATCTACAAGCAGATGGGACGTCCGGTTCCGCAGTAGGGGAACGATGGACAATCTCCCGGTTCGCTCCGAAGTCGAGAGCGACGAGGCATCGAGAGAGGCGATGCGCGCATGGGTCGCCAATGGACAACTCGTTTGCTCTTTGCGACCCACGAATTGGAAAGACTCCGCGGCATGGGGGATCGTTCTCGCGGATGGTGCGCGACACATCGCGAACTTGACAGAGGTCCTCGGTGCACCACCGTGGTGCACTTTGTTATTCTTTGAGCATGATTTCGAGGCGAAAAGCGACTGTAGCGCGCTCCGTTCGACAGAGCGTTACGATGCCTGCTGCGCTGGCCTCAGAAGTTAAGCGGGTAGCAAAAGAGCGCCACGTTACGATGAGCCGGGCTCTCGTGGTGCTTGCCGAGCGCGGCGTGCGCGCCGAGGCCGAGGCGAAGGCGCAACTCAAAGCCTCGTACCGCCGCTTCATTGAGGAGACCGACCCGACCGGGAAGAATGAGGCCGGCCTCGATCTGATACGCTCCATCTTCGGGACGGATTCCATTGCCGAAGATTCAGTTCGCTGATCTTCCTCGCCCGCTTTGGCAGCACATTCTGGCGCGTGTTGACGAACGCCGGATCACGATAAACGACCTCCAGCGGCTTCAGGCCTGGGTGCGTACCGGGCCTGAAGCTCCGGAGGGAGATTGGTACAAAGACTTCGGTTCCTTCATCCTCTGCGGCACTGGTAAGTTCCCGAAGACAGTCTTAGAAAAGGGCATGAAGCCATTTGGAGATTCGGTGGATTGATCCGGCGTGCATGGACGCGCGGGTCGAGTCTGTGATTGGTCATTATTGCAATCCCCGCCCTTACAGTCGGGGTTCGTAGTTAGGACCTCCAGGTCCGACCTATGTGCTACTTGACGAAGTCGTTGCGGTAGACTTTTCCTTCCTTCATCACGAACTTTACGTTTTGCATGGCTCGGATGTCGGTTAGCGGATTGCCTTCGACGGCGATGATGTCGGCATTGTGCTGAAGTTCGATGACGCCGGCGGAATCGGACAGGCCCATGAGCTCGGCTGCGTTTAGGGTCGCGGTGCGGATGGCTTCGATGGGCTTCATTCCGAACTCGACCATGTAGGGGAACTGACGCCAATTGTCACCGTGCGGGTAGACTCCGCCATCGGTGCCGAAGGCCATGCGGGTTCCGCCGAGGTACGCCTTGCGGAAGTTCTCGCGCTGGACTTTGCCGATCTTCCTTTCCTTTTCGATGGACTCGGGCAGCATGCCGTTTTTCGCGCCCTCTTGCAGGATGAAGTCGTCGTTGTAGATGTCGAACACCAGGAACGTGCCCTGCCGTTTCGCGAGGCGGATACCTTCGTCGTCGATCAGGCTGACGTGCTCGACGGAATCGATGCCGGCGTTGATGGCGTCCTTAATCGACTGCGTTCCGTGGGCGTGCGCCGCGACTTTACGGCCTAACTTGTGCGCCTCTTCGACGATGGCTTTGATCTCTTCGAGCGTGTACTGAGGCGCGCCGGGTGAATCGCCTTTCGAGAGGACGCCGCCGGAGGCGCAGATCTTGATGAGGTCGGCGCCGTACTTGATGACTTCGCGAACCTTCGCGCGGGCGGCCCAGGGGCCGTCGGCGACGGCTTCGGCTTTAAACCTAAATTCGGGAGCGAGCAGGTTGTTGTCGCAGTGTCCGCCGGTGATGCCTAGAGCGGGTCCGGAGACGAGCATGTGGGGTCCGTCGATATCGCCGTCGTTGATCGCGTCGCGAAGGGCGACATCGGCATAGCCGTCGGCGCCGACGTTGCGGACGGTGGTGAAACCGGCGAGCAAGGTGAGGCGGGCGTTCTTTGCGCCGGTGAGGGCGGAGCGGGGCACGGAGATACCGAGGGACGAGTAGCCGCTGTTTTTGGGATCTGAGGTTAAGTGATCGTGGACGTCGATGAGGCCGGGCATGCAGGTGGCGGCGGTGAGGTCGATGGTTTGCGCGCCTGCGGGAGCGGCGGATCCGATGGCGGTGATTTTGCCGTTATCTACGGTGATCGAGATGTTGGATTTGAGATCGCCGGATTTGACGTCGAGGAGCTTGCCGCAGCGGATGACGGTGGCGGCGGACGCCTGGGCGGCCAGGGCTGCGAGAAGGATGAAGGTTCGCATGAAAGGTGAGATTCCAGGGTAGCTGAGTGGACGCTCCCTTACGGTCGCGGTTCTTTGCGGCATGTGGGGGAGTGGAAGGGATCGGAATCCCCGGCCTCACGGCCGGGGCTATTCAAGGCAGGCTGAAATCGGAAGAGAAAACGGCCGCAGCGTTCTCTTTTTGGGAGAGACGGCTGCGGCCGCTTCTTTGGACATCGACCTTGCGGACGTTTCGTTATTCGACTGGGCCGGGATCTTCTTCGCCCTTGCGCATGGCTTCGAGGCGGGCTTCGCGGCGCTTGGCACGATCGGCGGCGCGCTTGACCAGCTCGGAACCGACGAGCTCGAGCATGCACTGTTCGGCTCCGTCACCCTTGCGGGGTCCGAGGCGAACGATGCGGGTGTATCCACCGTTGCGCTGACCGAAGCGGGTGCCGAGCTTTGCGAACAGCTTCTGCACCGCGGCGGGCGTCATCAGGAACGCGGCCGCCTGACGGCGTGCGTGCAAGGTGTCGCGCTTGGCGAGGGTGATCATTTTCTCGACGAGCGGCTTGGCGGCCTTCGCCTTGGGGACCGTCGTGACGATGCGTTCGTTGTCGATGACGCTGGTGACGAGGTTGCGCAAAAGAGCGCGGCGCGCGCTCATGTCGCGCTTGAGTTTGTTGCCTGATTTGAGATGGCGCATGTTGGTTTTCCTGCGTGCCGAATCTGTCGATTGCGGCTCGCCGCGAGGCTATTCGACGGCCTCGTCTCCTTCGTCTTCGATATCGTCGGTGTCGGAAATCACCATCGGCATAGAACCGCCGGCGGGGGCGACCAGGCGGCCCTGGGAATCGAACTTCATACCGAAGCCCAGTCCGAGGCCACCGAGAATTTCTTTAATTTCGTTGAGCGACTTGCGGCCGAAGTTCTTGGTGCGGAGCATCTCGGCTTCGGTCTTTTGCACGAGGTCGGCGATGGTTTGAATGTTCGCGTTCTTCAGGCAGTTGTAGGAGCGGACGCTGAGTTCCAGCTCTTCGACCGAGCGGTTGAGAACCTCGTTCATCTGGTTCATCGCGCGCTCTGCCGGCTCTTCGGTGACTTCCGCCACTTCTTCGAAGTTGATGAAGATCGACATGTGATCTTTGAGGAGCTTCGAGGCCTGGCCGATGGCGTCGGCGGGCGAGATGGCTCCGTTGGTCCACACTTCGATGGTCAGCTTGTCGTAGTCGGTGTTCTGGCCGAGGCGGGCTGCTTCGACCGAGAAGTTCACTTTACGCACGGGCGAATGGACCGAATCGATCGGAATGTAACCGAGCGGAAGGTCTTCGTCGAAGTTGCGGTCGGCGGCGACGTATCCGCGACCCGACTTCAGGCGCATTTCGATATTCAGTTTGCCGCCTTCGGCCACGGTCGCGATGTGCATGTTGCGATCGAGCACTTCGACGTCGTGATCGGTTTCAATCTGGCCGGACATCACTTCGCCGTTGCCGTCGATGCGGAGGCGAGCGATGCGGGTTCCCTCGCCGGTCATTTTAAAGGGGACCTGTTTGAGGTTGAGGATGATGTCGGTGGCGTCTTCGACGACGCCGGGAATGGGGCTGAATTCGTGCGATACGCCTTCGATACGGACGGCGGTAATCGCCGCGCCTTCGATAGAACTCAGCAGCACACGGCGCAGGCCGGTGCCGATGGTGGACCCGAAGCCGCGCTCAAACGGCTGGGCGGTGAACATGCCATAACGGTCGGTGAGCGTTTCCGTATTCGCGACCAGGCGTTTGGGTTTCTGGAAACCTTTGAACATAATGAACCTCGTCTGCTCCGATAACCTTAAATCTAGCTTCTTTTCGAATGCTTCCGGTCCGCTGCGGGCTCGAAGTGTTTACTTCGAGTACAACTCGACGATCAGCTGTTCGTTGAGCTGGATCTGGACCAGCTCTTCGCGTTTCGGCTGTTGCGAGACTCTGGCTGAGAGATTTTCACGATCCACCTCGAGCCAGTTCGGCGAAGGCGCGTGTGCCGTGGCGTCGCGAGCCGAGAGAATGGTGACATTCTTTTTGGACTTCTCGCGGACGGAGATCACGTCGCCGGGTTTGACCTGGAACGAAGGGATATTGACTTTGTGGCCGTTGACGTCGATGTGGCCGTGGCGGACCACCTGGCGGGCCTGGGCGCGGGAGGTTCCGAAGCCCATGCGATAGACGGTGTTGTCTAAGCGCTTTTCGAGCATGCCGAGAAGGTTGTCGCCGGTGACGCCCTTCATCGCGGAAGCTTTTTCGAAGAGGTTCCGGAACTGGCCTTCGAGCAGTTGATAGTAACGGCGAGCCTTCTGCTTTTCGCGAAGCTGCAAGCCGTAGCCTACGATCTTTTGCTTGCGATCTTTGCCGTGCTGGCCGGGAACGAAATTACGCTTTTCGATAGCGCACTTCTCGGTGTGACAGCGCTCACCTTTGAGGAACAGCTTTGTCCCTTCACGCCGGCATAGCCGGCAAACGGGACCAATATAACGTGCCATGAACCTTCTCTTCTCCTTGATTCGAGATCAGGTGCAGTTTACGGCTTGGATGCCTTCGTCCTGCTTTTGACTGACTCTTACTGCTTCCGCTTTTGGCGGTTATTGCTTGCCGCTTCCTTGCGGTTGCGGGTTAATTAGTTTGCACAGGCCGGAGGCCTATGTCACTTTGCACAGGCCGGAGGCCTATGCCACTTTGCACGGGCCGGAGGCCTATGCCACTTTCACATCAGACGCGACGGCGCTTCGGCGGACGGCAGCCGTTGTGCGGAATCGGCGTGACGTCTTTGATCGAACGCACTTCGATACCGACGGTGGCGAGCGCGCGGACCGCGGATTCACGGCCGGCGCCGGGTCCGCTGACGCGAACTTCGACGACGCGGAGGCCGTATTCCTTGGCTTTCTGGGCGGCGGTCAGCGAGGCTTGCTGCGCGGCGAAGGGGGTGCCTTTGCGGGAGCCGCGGAAGCCGAGCGAGCCGGAGCTCGACCAGGAAAGCACATTCCCAATCGGGTCGGTGAACGTGACGATCGTATTGTTGAACGACGCCTGCACGTGCACGAGGCCGCTGGGAATGTTTTTCTTTTCCTTCTTTTTGAAGGTTTTCTTTTTGCCAGCCTTGGCTGCTGTTTTTGCCATGTGTGGAGTCCTTGGGGAGTACGCGCGCGACCTAGGTCTTGGCGGACGCTTTCTTCTTATTGGCGACGGTGCCGCGACGCGGACCCTTGCGGGTGCGGGCGTTGGTGTGCGAGCGCTGGCCGCGCACCGGAAGACCGCGGCGGTGACGGACTCCGCGGTAAGCCTGCATTTCGATCAGGCGCTTGATGTTCATCGAAACTTCTTTGCGCAGGTCGCCTTCGACGGCGCCTTCGGCTTCGATGAGTTGGCGGATGCCGTTGACTTCTTCTTCGGTGAGGTCGGCGATCTTCTTGTTGAAGTCGATCCCGGCGCGGTAGAGCAGCGACTTCGCACGGGTGCGGCCGATGCCATAAATGTAGGTCAGCCCAATTTCCGCGCGCTTCTTGGCTGGTAGATCAACGCCTGCGATACGTGCCATGTTCCTGGTTCCTTATCCCTGCCGCTGCTTGTGTTTCGGATTCGAGCAGATCACGCGCACAACGCCCTCGCGGTGGATGACCTTGCATTTGTCGCACATCTTTTTGACTGACGCCCGTACTTTCATTTCGCCGCCTTTTCCTTCAATCTCGTTTCGAACTGGACCGCCTTCCCAGGCGCTCGGCGCTTTTTCAAACGCCCAACAGTTCGACTACTCTTCCCCGCCCCGGGTCATGCGGCGAAACCGCCACCTTCACCCGGTCGCCCGGCCGTAGCCGGACAAAATTCGCTCCGGCCGCGGCTCCAGCGAGATGCGCCAGGATCAACCGCCCGCCGGCTTTCACCCGCACCGTCGCGTTCGGCAGAAGCTCGGTGACTTCCGCTTCGACCAGGTGTGCCGCTTTCGGCTTGGGCTCTTTGGGATCCACGCGCGTTACGGCCGCGAAAGAACCCAGGGGCCGTCGGCCGTGACCGCGACCATATGCTCAAAATGGGCCGACAGCGAACCATCCTTGGTAACGGCGGTCCAGCGATCGGCCAAAACTTTTGTATCCGGCTTTCCGGAATTGACCATGGGCTCGATCGCGAGCACCATGCCTTCTTTCAACCGCGGGTTCTCATTCTTGCGGTCGACGTAGTTGGGAATCTGCGGCTCCTCATGGAGCTGCGATCCGATGCCATGGCCGACAAATTCCCGCACGATCGAGAAGCCATTCGAAACCACGTGCTTCTCTACGGTCCCACACACGTCAAATAGCCGGTTGCCCGGCCGGACCTGGTCGATCGCCAACTCGAGCGACTCTTCGGTCACTTTGAGCAGGCGCTTCACCGAATCCGAAATCTCGCCGACGCCGACCGTGAGCGCCGAATCGCCAAAAAATCCATTCAGCAGGACGCCGGTATCGAGCGAAATAATATCGCCCTTCCGCAGCACCCGCTTCACCGACGGCATCCCGTGAACCACTTCCTCGTTCACCGATGCGCACAGCACGAACGGGTACTTGGTTCCCGCGCTCGGCGTGTAATAGCCCTTGAACGCCGGCTTCGCGCCCGCGTCCGAAATCATTTTTGCGGCGGCGTTCTCAAGGTCGTTGGTCGAGACGCCCTCTTCCACCATCTCCGCCAGCTTGTGCAGGATTTCATAGACGAGCAGCCCGCTGCGTCGCATTTTCTCGAGCTCCGAGGGGCTTTTACGGACAATCATCCGGCTCTGCTCTAACAATCCTGAAGAGGTCATCATACGATCAGACCCCTGCTGCTTTGCGTTGGCTGATCAGCGCGCAAATCGATTGCGAAATCATTTGCGGCGACCCTCCATTCGCATCCACATCCTGGCAGTCCACATTGGCCTGCCTAAAAAAATCCAGTACCGGTATCGTTTGCCGGTCGTACGCATCGAGCCTTCCGCGAATCACATCTTCCCGGTCGTCTTCGCGGATCACCAACTTGGCGCCGCAATAATCGCAGGCTTCTGAGATCGTCGGCGCATTCGCGGCCAAGCTATACAGCGACCCGCACTGCGGGCACTGCCGCCGGCCAGAGAGGCGGGCAATAATCTTATTGTAATCGACTTTCAGGTGAACCACCATCGAGCCGATCTGCTTCGCCTTCAACATCCCGTTCAGGATCTCCGCTTGCGGTACCGTCCGCGGATAGCCATCGAGGATAAATCCACTCGCCGAATCGGGCTGCTCAATCCGGTCTTCGACCAGCCGATTCACTAATTCGTCGGGCACCAACTGCCCGGACGACATCAAACTCGAAACCTGCGTTCCCAACTCGTCGCCCGACGCCACCCGTTCGCGGAGCATGTCTCCGGTCGAAATGTGGGCTCCGCTCATGCAGGTCCGCAGCAGCTTGGCTTGCGTACCCTTCCCGGAACCGGGCGGCCCGAACAAAATTAAGCACAATCGCGCCATTCATTCTTCGGGTCGTGTGAACTTAAAGAACAAATTCCACAGGGACGACCCGCTCACCCCAACCCCTACCTGCGATCGCCAATGACTCCGTCACCCAACGGTTCACTTTTCAAACGCTGCTACGGCGGCCACGTATGCGGCCGGCGCGAGGCGTAAAGCCCTCGTAGTGGCGCATAATGAGCTGCGCCTCAATCTGGTTCACGGTATCCATCGCGACACCGACGACGATCAGCAGCGACGTGCCGCCAAAGTAAAAGTTGACTCCCAGGCCGTCGAGCAGCCAGCGCGGGAAATGCCCGTCGATCCAGTTGCCGACCAGCGGCATGCGCTGTAGCTTGATGCCCGAGATCATGATCTGCGGCAGCAGCGACAGGATCGCCAGGTACAGGCCGCCGACCACGGTGATCCTGGTCAGAATCTTATTCATGTACTCGGCGGTGTTCTTGCCGGGCCGAATGCCGGGGATGAAGCCGCCGTACTTGCGCATGTTATCCGCCGCTTCGTTCGGGTTGAAAATAATCGAAACGTAGAAGAAGCAGAAGAAGATGATCAGGACGGTGTAGAGAAGATAGTAGAGCGGCTGCGAGCCGCCGATGGCGCCGAGCATGCCCGACAGAACGGTCGAGCTGCGGACCCATTCGACTTGCATCAGGGTTTGCGGGAAGGCAAGCAGCGAGCTGGCGAAGATGACCGGGATGACGCCGCCGGCGTTGACCTTCAAAGGAAGGTGCGTGGACTGTCCGCCCATCATGCGGCGTCCGATGACGCGCTTGGCATATTGCACCGGAATGCGGCGCTCGCCACGCTCAACCAGGACGATGAAGCCGACGACGGCGACCATCATCGCAATGATGATGATCAACTGCAGCGGATTCCAGGTCTTGGTGATGAAGACGTTGGTGTAGATTTCGTTAATCGCGTTGGGGAGTCCGACGACGATGCCGCAAAAGATGATCAGCGACATGCCATTACCGATGCCGCGCTCGGTAATCTGCTCACCCAGCCACATGATGAAGGCGGTTCCGGTGGTCAGCGACAGCATGGTCATCAGGATGAAGCCGATGCCCGGATTCAGCACGAAGCCGCCCTGCGAATTCTGGAGCGTAAGCGCAATGCCGAAGCTCTGCATCAGGGCCAGGGCTACGGTGAGGTAGCGGGTCCACTGGGTGATCTTGCGACGGCCCAGTTCGCCTTCCTTCTGCAACTTCTCAAGCGTCGGTACAACGACCGTCAGCAACTGCAAAATGATCGACGATGTGATGTAGGGCATGATGCCCAACGCAAAAATCGTCAACCGGCGGAACATGCCGCCGCTGAACAGATCGATGAAGCCAAACAGTGTTCCGGAGTTCTGCTTGAAAAATTCCTCGAGCTTGTGCGTATCGATGCCCGGCGTGGGGATGTGCCCGCCCAGACGATAGACCGCTAAAAGCCCGAGTGCAAACAGCAGACGGGTCCGCAGATCCGGGACCCGGAAGACGTTGGCGACTGCTTCAAAAAACTTCATTGCGGCTTCTGCCTCTCAAAAATTAGGCGGCTTTTAAGCAAGGACTTCAGCCGTACCGCCAGCCTTCTCGATTTTCTCTTTGGCGGCGGCGGAAAACATGTGAGCCTTCACGTGGAGCTTCTTCGTGAGGTCTCCGGCGCCGAGCACTTTGAGGCCGGCCTTCAATTTCTTGATGGCTCCGATTTCGAGCAGATTGCCCGGATCGAAGCTGTTTCCATCGAGCGCTTCGAGGGTCGCGACGTTGACGATCGCATACTCGACGCGGAAGATATTGGTGAAGCCGCGCTTCGGCAAACGACGGTGGAGCGGCATCTGGCCGCCTTCAAATCCACGCATCATCGAATAGCCGGAGACGGACTTGGCGCCCTTGGCGCCGCGGCCCGAATACTTACCGCGGCCGGAGCCCATACCGTGGCCGACGCGCTGTTGCTTGTGTTTTTGTCCCTTGGGGGGTTTGAGATTACTGAGGTCCATTTTGCGCCGGTCTCCCTTATTCGACGACCGCGAGCAAGTGCGGTACTTTCTTCACCATACCGCGGAAGCCCGGCGTATCGGGCCGCACCACGATGCGGTTCATCTTCTTCAACCCGAGCGCCCGCACGATCTTTTTGTGCTTTTCCGGCGTGCAGATCGGGCTGCCAATCAGTTTAATCTTGATGGTCGCTGCCATAAAACGTGTCCTTCGTAATACCCCGGGGGCCTAGCCCAGCTTGTCGATTGCGATTCCGCGCATGTCGGCGACAGCGGCTTTGTCGCGCAGCTGTTCGAGCGCGTTGATCGTCGCCTTCACCACGTTGTGCGGGTTGTGGCAGCCGATCGACTTGGTGAGCACGTTCGGGATCCCGACCGCCTGCACCACCGCGCGCACCGGACCGCCGGCGATGACGCCGGTACCGACTTTCGCGGGCTTCAGCAGTACGACGCCCGCGCCGAACTTACCCAGCACCGGGTGCAGGATGGTCGATTCGAGGACGTTGATCTTCTTCAGATTCTTCTTGGCGGCTTCGATGCCCTTCTTGATGGCCGAGGGAACTTCCTTCGCCTTGCCGGTTCCGTAACCGACAATGCGCGCGGCCGGATCGCCGACCACGACCAGCGCCGAGAAGCTCATGTTCTTACCGCCCTTGACGACCTTCGTCACGCGGTTGATCGAGACCACTTGCTCAGACAACTTGAGGTTGCTTGCGTCGATACGCTTCTGCGTGGGGGTTGCCATTAAAACTCCAGTCCGGCTTCACGAGCTGCATCGGCGAGCGCCTTGACGCGCCCGTGATATTGATAGCCACCGCGATCAAAGACGACCTTGGTGACGCCTTTTTCTTTCGCGCGCTGCGCGACCAGCTTGCCGATGGCCTTCGCGCCTTCGACATTGCCGCCGCTTTTGGCGGAATTCTTTTCAACCGAGGACGCGGCGGCGATGGTGTGCCCGGCCGAGTCGTCGATGACCTGCGCGTAGATGTGCGTCAGGCTGCGGTACACCGCGAGCCGCGGACGTTCGCTCGCGCCGGTGAGGCGTTTGCGAATGCGCCGATGCACCCGGAGCCGGATAATATTTTTGGAATCGTTGGACATTCTCTGTCTCCGTCGCCTTACTTCTTACCGGTCGCGCCGGTCTTGCCGACCTTTTTACGCAGCACTTCGCCGGTGTAGCGGACGCCCTTATTTTTGTAGGGATCCGGCGGACGCAGCGAGCGCATGTTGGCCGCCACTTGGCCAACCAACTGGCGGTCGTAGCCCGTCAACACCAGATGGGTTTGCTTGTCGATTTTCAGCTCGACGCCATCCGGCAGATACATTTCGATGGGGTGCGAGTAGCCTAGCTTGAAGATCGCTACGCGGCCCTTGAGCTCGGCGTTGTAGCCGATGCCGACGATGTCGAGCTCCCGCGTGAAGCCGGCCGAGACGCCGACCACGGCGTTACTCAACAGGGCCCGCGTCAGCCCATGCAGAGCGGCGTGCTTGTCGGTTTCGCGTAGCAGCGTGATGACGCCGTTCTCCTGCTTGAGCGTCACGCCCGCGGGCACCGGAACGATCTGCTTGCCCTTGGGGCCTTCAACCAGAATCTGGTCGCCCAGCTGGATCTTAACCCCTTTGGGCACCGGAATTGGCTTGTTTCCTACTCTCGACATGATTTCCTCGTTTACGCCTTTGGCCGCGTTACCAGACCTGGCAAAGAACTTCGCCGCCGACGTTTTCCTTGCGGGCGGTCCAGCCGGTCATTACGCCTTTCGGCGTCGTCAAAATGTTGATACCCAGGCCGCCGAGCACGCGCGGCACTTCGCGCGAACCGACGTAGACGCGGCAGCCCGGCTTCGATACGCGCTCGATGCGCGAGATCACCGGCACGTTGCCCGGGGTGTACTTCAAATAAATTCGAATGGACTTCTTCGCGCCGTCTTCGGTGAGCTTGTAATTCGCGATGAAGCCTTCTTCCTTCAGGATCCGCGCGAGATCGGTCTTGAGCTTCGAGGCCGGCACGTCCACCTTCAGGTGGCGTGCTTGCAGCCCGTTGCGAATGCGCGTGAGCATGTCAGAAATCGGATCCGTGACCATCGTGACTCCTACTTTTTCTCTTTCCCGGCTCTTCTATCCGAGCTACCAGCTAGCCTTCACGACGCCTGGGATTTCACCGGCGAGCGCGAGATTACGGAAACAAATACGGCACAGCTGGAACTTGCGGAGAAACCCGCGGGGGCGTCCGCAGCGGAAGCAGCGGTTGCGATGCCGAACGCCCAGCTTTGGCGTTTTGGCGGCGGCGGCCTTGGCGAGCTTTACATCCCGGGCGATTTTTGCGGTGGTTGCCATGTGTCTTAAGTTCTCCTACTGCCGGAACGGCATTCCCAGGTGCTTCAACAGCGCCAAACCTTCGGCGTCCGTCTTCGCCGTGGTCGTTATCGAAATATTCATGCCCTTGATCTTGTCGACTTTGTCGTACGAGATTTCAGGAAACAACAACTGTTCTTTGAGGCCCAGCGTGAAGTTGCCGCGGCCATCGAAGCTCTTCGACGAGACGCCGCGGAAATCGCGGACGCGCGGGAGAGCGACGTTCATCAGGCGATCGAGAAATTCGTACATGCGGTCGCCGCGCAGGGTGACCATGCAGCCGATCGACATGCCTTCACGAAGCTTGAAGGCGGCGATCGATTTGCGCGCCTTGGTCACCACCGGCTTCTGGCCGGCGATGGAGGTGAGCTCGGCGACGGCTCCGTCGAGGATCTTGGCGTTGCCGGTGGCTTCGCCCATACCCATGTTGAGTGAAACCTTTTCGAGCTTGGGCACGGCCATTGCGTTCGTGTACCCGAAATCCTTTTTCAAGGCCGGTACGACGGTATTGTTGTAGTGCTCTTTCAGTCTGGCTTTCATACGATTCGCCCGTCCGCGCGCCTATTTGGCGCCTTTCTTATCCAATGTCTCACCGGTCTTTTTTGCGATCCGGATGCGGCGTTCGCCGGCGCCGGCGCCTTCGGTCTTGAAACCGATGCGGGTCGGGATGCCGCCGGAGGTTACGATCATCACGTTAGAAACCGCGATCGACGCTTCCCGCTCGGCGATACCGCCCTTGATCTGCTTAGCCGGATTCGGACGCGTGTGCCGTTTGATCAGCATGACGCCTTCGACCAGCACGCGGCCCTTGGCGCGATCGACTTCGAGCACGCGGCCGGTCTTGCCCTTGTACTTTCCGGAGATGACTTTTACGGTGTCATCCTTGCGGAGATTGATTTTGAACAGCACCTTCGGCTTGTTCTGGTGCCGGCGCGGAGTTACTTTACGCATAGGTTTAGATAACCTCCGGAGCGAGCGAAACGATCTTCATGTACTTCTTGTCGCGGAGTTCGCGCGCCACCGGGCCGAACACGCGGGTTCCGACCGGCTCGCCGACATCATTGATCAGCACGGCGGCGTTGGTATCGAACCGGATGTAGGTGCCGTCCTTGCGGCGGGCTTCCTTCCGCATCCGCACGATAACGCAACGGACAACCTTGCCCTTTTTGATGGCCGAATCCGGCGCCGCTTCTTTGACGCTCGCCGTGATGACATCGCCCAAGCCCGCGCGCAGTCCGAGATCGCCGCCGCGCGGCAGGATGCACATCAACTTGCGCGCCCCGCTGTTGTCGGCCACCTCGAGGATGGAACGCATTCCGATCATGATCGCTTCTCCCTAAAACCCTTGGAGTCCGGCTGGGCCCCGCTTCGGGGCCGCACGCTCGAAACTACTTCTTCTTTTTCTTTTTCGCTTGCTTGTTGGTCTGCACCACGCGCGTGTCGGCTCCGGCGATACCCGGCGCCTGATCGGCGTTCACGACCACCGCTTTGCGAATCACTTCGCCGAGCGACCACCGCTTCAGGCGGCTCATCGGACGGCATTCGATAATTCGGACAACGTCGCCGAGCTTGGCGAGACCCTGTTCATCGTGGGCGTAGAACTTCTTGCGCTTGGTCACAACGCGCTTATACAGCGGATGCGGAACCTTGCGCGTCACCTCGACGATGATGGTCTTTTCCATCTTGGCCGAGACCACGTGGCCTAGCTTTTCCTGCTTATTCGGCTTTTTCGTTTCTTCTGCCATGCTCAACTCGTTTCCTTGTCCGGCGCAAAAACCGCGGCTCGCTTTCGCGTGACTCGCGGCCGCTGGCCGAAGCTACTTCTTCTTCGCCTTGGTTGCCTTCTTCGCCGCCACCGGCTCAGGATTCTTTTCCGGGTTCAGCGCGCGCTCCCGAAGAATGGTCAGCATGCGCGCCCGGTCCTTGCGCATCGTGCGCAGCTTGTTAATGCCTTCCGCCTGGCCCATCGACATTTGAAACCGGATTCGGAAGCTCTGCTCTTTCGCATCGCCCATCTGCTTTTGGAGCTCGGCCGCATCCAGCTCGCGAACTTTATCTGCCTTCATTTCCCTATTTCCTCGTTAGCCCGAAACGCCCTAGAGCTCGGTGTCGCGCGAGACCAGCTTGGTCGGCAGCGGCAGCTTCTGTGCCGCCAGCCGCATGGCTTCGGTCGCGATTTCCTTTGAAACGCCTTCCATCTCGAACAGGATCTTGCCCGGACGGATGACGCAAACCCACTCTTCCGGAGCGCCCTTACCTTTACCCATTCGGGTTTCAGCCGGCTTCTTGGTGATCGGCTTGTCGGGGAAAACCCGGATCCAGACTTTGCCGCCGCGCTTGATGAAACGCGTCATGGCGACACGAGCCGCTTCGATCTGGCGGGAGGTGATCCACCCGCAGCGCATCGCTTTCAACCCGAAATCGCCGAATGAAATCGACGAGCCACGCCAGGCCTTCCCGGTCATGCGTCCGCGTTGTTGCTTGCGGTATTTTACTTTCTTTGGCATCAACATAGCGTTAATGTCTCCTTAGTCTTTCCTAGCGCGTCTGGCGATTTAAGGCCAATCCCGCTATTCGGACTTCGTTTCGTTTCCTTCCGGCTTGACGGCGTCGGGCTTGTTAACTTCTGGCTTGGCGGCCTCGGGCTTAGGCTCGGACCGTGCTTCTTCTTTCCACGAAGGCTGCACCGGCGCAGCCAGCGGCGGCAGAATCGGAGCGGCGGCGCGAGGCTCGACCGGAGCCTGCTGCACCGGCGATCCGGCGGCTTCCTGATGGAACGGCGGACGGCGGTCGCGCATATCCGGACCACGATCTCCGCCACGGTTGTCGCCACCGCGGTTGTCGCGGCCATCCCGATCGCGGCTGTCACGACGCGGTGCGCGGCGCGGTTCGGGATCGTTCTTGAAATTCGGACGTCCGCCTTCGAGAATCTCGCCTTTATAAACCCAGCACTTGACGCCGATGACGCCGTAGGTGGTGTAAGCCTGCGAGAAACCGTAGTCGATATCGGCGCGCAGAGTGTGCAGCGGCAACTGGCCCTGCAGATACCATTCCGTGCGGGCGATTTCGGCGCCGTTCAAGCGGCCCGACACGCGAACCTTGATTCCCTTGCAGCCGAAACGCAGCGCGCTATCGACGGCCTTTCGCATCGCGCGGCGGAAAGCCACGCGCTTTTCAAGCTGCAGAGCGATCGATTCCGACACCAGTTGGGCGTCGAGCTCCGGCTTGTGCACTTCCTGAATGTCGATGAAGACTTCGCGCTTGGTCGATTTCGCCAGGTCGGTCTTGAGCTTTTCGATCTCGGCGCCTTTGCGGCCGATGATGATACCCGGACGCGACGTGCGGATCGTAATGCGGAGCTTGTTGCCGGGGCGATCGACTTCGACCGAGCTGACACCGGCGGCCTTCAGGCGCTCACGAAGAGAGTCTTTCAACTCGAGATCTTCGCGCAGCAGCTTGGCGTAGTCCTGCTTGGCAAACCAGCGCGACCGCCACGTCTTCGTGACGCCCAGCCGGAAACCGTAAGGATGTACTTTTTGACCCATTCGTTGTTCCTTTTCGCTTACTTCGCCAACGATTTCTTCTCGCCGCCCGCCGAAACCGTGGGTTTCTTTCCGGACACGGCCACTACTTTTTCGCCCACCGAAACCACGATGTGCGACATCCGCCGCTGATAGCGGTAAGCGCGTCCCATCGGTGCGGGGCGGATGCGCTTCATGCGCGGCCCTTCGTTGACATACGCTTCGGTCACGATCAGCTTATCGACGTCCACATCGGTCGATTTCTGCTCGGCGTTCGCAATGGCGGAACGCAGAACCTTCTCGACCGAGGGTGCAATCCGCTTGTTCACCGCTCGCAGAATGTTGATCGCGTCGCCGGCCTTCTGCCCGCGGATCATATCGATCACGAGCCGCGCTTTCTGCGCCGAGACCTTGATGTACCTAGCTTCTGCTCTCGCTTCCATTTCGAATCTCCGCTTCTTTCCCGAATCCAGTTACGACTTCGCCGACTTGTCCGACGACTTCGCCGCGTGACCCTTAAACGTCCGGGTGGGCGAGAATTCGCCGAGCTTGTGCCCGACCATGTTCTCGGACACATACACCGGGATAAACTTCTTGCCGTTGTGCACGCCGAACGTGTGTCCGATCATCTCCGGCAGAATCGTGGAGCGGCGAGACCACGTCCGGATGACTTTCTTTTCGTTCTTCTCGATCAACGCCGTCACCTTGGCTTGCAGGTGATCGTCGACAAACGGGCCTTTACTGAGTGAACGTCCCATGTCTTCGCTTGTCCTCTAAATCTCTCTCGCCTACCGCTTTTTGCTCTTGCGGCTGACAATCCACTTGTCGGTCCGCTTGTTGTTTCTGGTCTTGTAACCGCGCGTCGGCTGGCCCCACGGAGTGACCGGGTGACGGCCGCCCGAGGATTTACCTTCACCACCACCGTGCGGATGATCGACCGGGTTCATGACCACTCCGCGGTTGTGCGGAGTCTTGCCCAGCCAGCGGGTACGCCCCGCTTTTCCGGAATTCTGATTTTCGTGATCGACGTTGCCGACCTGGCCCACCGTCGCCATGCATTCGACTGGAACGCGGCGCGTCTCGCCCGACGGCAGTTTCAACAACGCGTAGGTGCCTTCGCGCGAAACCAATTGAGCCTGGCAACCCGCCGAACGCGCCATCTGCGCACCCTTGCCGGGTTTCAATTCGATGTTGTGAATCACGGTACCGGCGGGGATATTCTTGAGCGGAAGCGCGTTGCCAACGAGGATGTCGGCCTCGGGTCCGGAGACCACCTTGCGTCCCACTTCAAGACCCACCGGAGCGATGATGTAACGCTTCTCGCCATCCACGTAATGCAACAGCGCGATGCGCGCCGAACGATTCGGATCGTACTCGATCGTGGCGACGACAGCCGAAACGCCGGTCTTGTCGCGCTTGAAATCGATCAGGCGGTAGGACTTCTTGGCGCCTCCGCCGATGAAGCGGCTCGAAATGCGTCCGTTCGACGTACGTCCGCCGGTGCGCTGCTTGCCTTTCACCAGGCTCTTTTCCGGAGTCTGCTTGGTGATGTCTTCGCGCGTGACCGTGGTCATCTCGCGGCGCGAAGGGGTAATCGGTCTGTAACTCTTGATCGGCATCGTTAGATCTCCGCGTACTCGGGCATCTTCTCGCCCGACTTCAACTTGACGTACGCCTTTTTCCAATCCGAGCGGTATCCGGAGAAGCGGCCGCGGCGGCGGAGCTTGCCGAGATTGTTCACCGTGCGGACCTCGTCCACCTTCACCTTGAACAGCATCTCGACGGCCTTACGGATCTCGGTCTTGTTCGCGAGCGGCGCGACTTCAAAACAGAGCGTACGCTCGGAATCCTTGCGCGTGACGCCTTTTTCGGTCACGATCGGGCGCTTGATTACTTCATAGAGAGTCATTAGGCGAGGCCCTCCGACAGGCGCTTCGCCGCGTTCTCACTCACCAGCACCAGCTTGTGGAGCAGCAGGTCGTAAACGCTTACGTCCTTGGTCGCCACCAGCTTTACGCCTTCGAGATTGCGCGAGCTCAGCGTCAGATTCTTGTTTTCCCCGAGATCGACGAGCAGCACAGTCTTGTTGACTTCGAGCGTATCGAGGACCTTGCGGAAGTTCTGCGTCTTGTGGTCGGCGAGCGTAAAGCCGTTGACCACCTTCAATTCGCCGTCCTTCAGCTTCGCGGTCAACGCGCTGCGGAGCGCGCCGATCAGCATTTTTTTCGGAAGCTTGTAGGAATAGTTATGCGGCTGCGGACCGTGGGTCGTGCCGCCATGACGCCAGAGAGGACTGCGGATCGAACCCATACGGGCGCGGCCGGTTCCCTTCTGCTTCCAGAGCTTTTTGCCCGAACCGGAGACTTCGTGGCGGGTCTTGGTCGAAGCGGTGCCGCGGCGAAGATTCGCGCGATAGTTGCGGACGGCTTCGTAAATCAGCGCTTTATTGATGGGCGCGTTGAACACGGCGTCGGACAGCTCGATCGAGCCGACCGTCGCGTTCTCTAAATTGATGATGTTTACCTGTGGCATGGCGGGTTACCTTTTGGCCCTCCGCAAGATAACGTAGGCGCCATTCGGCCCGGGGACCGCGCCCTTCACCATCAGCACGTTGTCCTCGGAGTCCACTTCGACGATTTCGAGGTTGCGCACGGTCACGCGATCGCTACCCATGTGGCCGCCCATGCGGGTTCCAGGGAAAACGCGCGAGGGAAAGCTGGAAGAGCCGATCGAACCCGGCGCGCGGTGGAACATCGAACCGTGGGTCGAGTCGCCACCACGGAAGTGGTAGCGGCGGACGACGCCGGCGAAGCCCTTACCTTTGCTGATTCCGATGACGTCCACCTTGTCGTTCGGCTTGAATTCGTCCGCCAGGATGCGGTCGCCAACCTTCAAGTCGCCGTTGCCCGGTTCGAGGCGAAGTTCACGCATGAACTTCACGCCGTCGGCTCCGGCCTTCTTGAAATGGCCCTGCAATGCCTTGGTCTGCTTCGACGCTTTCGCAAACTCGACCAGGCCGAGCTGCACGGCATCATAGCCATCCGACGCCGGCGTCTTGCGCTGGACGACGACACACGGACCAGCCTTCACGAGCGTTACGGGCACCACTTGCCCGTCCGCGCGGAAAACCTGCGTCATTCCGATTTTCTTGCCTAGTATTCCTGGGCTCATAAAAACACCTCAGAGGATTGCGGGAGTGTTTGACTTCGGAAGCAGGCGCTTACACAGCGGCCCGAGCTTTCAACGTCAGCTACTCAATTCGCAATCGTGATTACTTTCCCTTCCCAAACGCCTTGATTTCGACATCCACGCCGGCGGGCAGATCGAGCTTCATCAGCGCGTCCACCGTGTCCTGCGTCGGTTCGAGGATGTCCAGCAATCGCTTATGCGTCCGGATCTCAAATTGCTCGCGCGACTTCTTGTCGACGTGCGGCGAGCGCAATACCGTGTACATGTTCCGGACTGTCGGCAGCGGAATGGGTCCCGCCACTTGTGCTCCGGTCTTCTTCGCGGTGTCCACGATTTCGGTCGTCGACTGATCGAGGATCCGGTGATCGTAGGCCTTCAAGCGGATGCGAATGCGTTCTCTCAAGCTGCTCATGAATTCTCACCAAAACCGGCAAACACTCTAAAGGCCCCCGGAGCTTCCTCGTCTGGAAGAAGCCCCTGCTGGGCCGATGAACTACTTATGCAATAATCTCCGACACCGTACCGGCGCCGACCGTGCGGCCGCCTTCGCGAATGGCGAAGCGCAGACCTTTGGTCATCGCGATGGGCGTGATCAGCTCCACTTCGAGCTGGACGTTATCGCCCGGCATCACCATCTC
>JBBQWZ010000053.1:0-40316 GCA_038210135.1 Bryobacterales bacterium | reverse complement strand
GAATCTGCTCCAGGCTCCCCGCTTCCGTATCGTCCATGCTGATGACCAATCCCCAGCATCCCGATCCATCCCCTCTCCAGGCTCATCTTGCGTGAGAATCCATCCCCACCTTCAGGCTCATCTTGCGTGAGACAAGAGTTGCATACGTACGTAGTGTATCGCCGCTATATAATGACGGGGCGGGTCCGCGCTGACCAACGCGCCCGAAAGGAAAGCAAGCATGACTCCCAGCGAAGGAATTACACATCAGGAAGCCGCCAGCATGCTGCCCGGTGCGCCGACGGCCACCATCGATACGCCGGTTCGCCACGTCGAAGCGGATGCGGCGCCGCTCGAAAACGTCGCCTCGGCCAACGAAAACGCGCCCGTATCCGCCCTCGACCGCATCCGCAACATGGATGTACTTCGCGGCTTCGCCCTTCTTGGCATCCTGCTGATGAACATCCTCAGTTGGGGTCTGCCCGAATCGGCCTCCAACAATCCCAAGGCGGCCGGCGGCGACCAGGGCATCAACCTGATTTTCTGGGCCGTCCAAATGATCTTCTGGGATGGCAAGATGCGCGCCATCTTCTCGATGATGTTCGGCGCCGGAGCCTACCTGCTGATCACCCGCGGCGAAAAGCGCGGCGGCGAAGCAGCGACTGGCATCGCCGATATCTTCTACCGCCGCAACATGTGGATGATGCTGTTCGGCATGATCCATGGCTATCTGATCTGGTTCGGCGACATCCTGTTTCCGTACGGATTCCTCGCGCTGCTCCTATACCCCATGCGCAAGATGTCGTCGAAAGCGCTGCTGATCACTGCCGGCGTGCAGATCGCGCTGCTGGGTCTGGCGATGGGCGGCCAGGGTTTCGGTTCGCGATCCAATCGCGAAGAAGCGATGAAACTCTACGCCGACCAGAAGGCCGGCACCAAGTTGACCGAAGAGCAGGAAAACAAACTCAAAGGCTGGCAGAAAAACGAAAAAAGCTGGACACCGCCGAAGGAAGACGTGGACAAGTTCTATAAGGACTACACCACCAACTACGGCACGCAGATGAAGCAGCGCGGCGGCGAGGTCTTCCGCTTCCACTCGCTGCCGATTTATTTCCCGTTCCTTTGGGACATGCTGTCGTTCATGCTCATCGGCATCGCCTTCGTCAAAATGGGCGTGCTCCAAGGCGACCGGAGCTACAAGTTTTACGCCTGGATGGCGGTGATCGGCTACGGCCTCGGAATCCCCATGCTGTGCGGCTTCGTCTGGGCGAATATGCACTGGAACTTCGACATTGTCGTCGCGCAGCTTTGGGCAAGCACCTACGAACCCGGCCGCCTGCTGATGACCTTGGGACACGTCTCGGTGATCGTGATGATCTGCAAAGCCGGACTGTTCCGCGCTTTGACAACGCGCCTGGCCGCTGTCGGACAGATGGCGTTCACCAACTACATCACGCATTCCGTCGTGTGCAGCCTGTTGTTCTACGGCTACGCTCCGCATGTCGGAGGCCGCTGGATGGGCACCATGGAACGCTATCAGTTGTACTACGTCGTCGCCGCCATCTGGATCTTCCAGCTGATCATCAGTCCGATCTGGCTGCGCCACTTCCGCTTCGGTCCGCTCGAATGGTGCTGGCGCTCCCTGACCTACTGGAAAAAGCAGCCAATGCGGTTGCGCCCCGCCGGTCCAGTGCTGGCCGGCGAACTCATCTCCGCACCCAACGAGTGAAGATTGGCCCTCACCGGCTTGAACCCGGACCGTAAGGGACGGGACCTCAATCCTGATCCTCAGCGGCAGAGCGACGCGCGTCGAGATCGGCCTCCATTGAATTGAACCCGGACCGTAAGGGACGGGACCTCACCGTTGCCCTGGACCTTGACGCGGAAATGCGCCGCGCGAGTCGCGTTGCTCGCGACGCAACCCTTTTGTGGTCAAGGGTTCCGGGCGGTGTGAATCCTTTTGGATACTTGTTGCATCAAAAGTCGTGACAACGGCAATAGGAGGAAGCAAGATGATTCAGATTCGCAAAGCAGGGGAACGTGGGCATTTCGACCACGGATGGCTGAACACCAACCACACCTTTTCGTTCGCCAGTTACTACGATCCGAAGCAGATGGGGTTCCGCTCCCTGCGAGTGATCAACGAGGACTGGGTTGACGGCGGGCAGGGCTTTGGCATGCACCCGCACAAAGACATGGAGATCATCACCTACGTCCTTGAAGGGGCGATCGCGCACAAGGACACCACCGGCGGCGAAGGCATTCTGAAGCCGGGCGAAGTCCAGACGATGACGGCGGGGAAGGGTCTGTTCCACAGCGAGTTCAACGCGTCGGACAAAGACAGGCTCCATCTGTACCAGATCTGGATCGTGCCCGAGAAGGCCGGTCTGACTCCAGCGTACGCGCAGAAGGAGTTTCCGGAGGCCGAGCGTGAAGGCAAGCTTGTTCCCGTAGTCACGCGGGACGGTCGCGACGGATCGCTCAAGATCCATCAGGACGCCACCCTCTACGCGTCCACGCTGAAGCAGGGTGATGAAGTGAAGCTCGACTTGAAGCCCGGCCGCTATGCCTGGCTGCAGGTAGCCCGCGGCAGCGTCGCTCTGAACGGTCAGGCCCTCAGCGCAGGCGACGGAGCCGCCGTCAGCAATGAACAGGCTTTGGCGATCACCGCCGAATCACCTGCCGAGTTCCTGTTGTTCGACCTCGCATAACTCCCTTGCGACCGGGCAGGGCGGAAGGCGTTCGCGTTCTCCGCCCCGTTGCTTGCCGCTGCCACTAGATCCGCCCAGGTTCGATCATCCCTTCCGCCAAACAGCCCCACCGCGAATTGAACCCGGAGCGTAAGCGACGGGACTTCCCGTTCTAAACAAACCCGCCATTGAGGGCCGGGATTCCGCTCGAGCTCACATGAACTCGTCAGCGCGCGCTGCCCAAATCGCGAACGCATGTGCGGAACCGCGTCGTCGGCTGCGGTACCGTTGAGAGTGATGAACGCGGTTTCGCTCGAACGCATCGACACGCTCCCTCTGCGCACGCGGACGCCGCTCGCTTGGGGCGCGGCCGTCCTCGCGGACCCCGTCAGCTTGCTCGCCGACCACGCTTTTCTCGAAATGAAAGCCGCCAACAACGCGATGGATCTCATGACGCGCTGGCCCGGCGAATGGCTTCCCGGCTGGGTCGAAACCATGACCGGCGTCGCCCGCGATGAAGGCAACCACCTCGCACAAGTGACTCGCCTGCTCATCCGCCGGGGCGGACGGCTCGGGCGCGGTCATTCAAATCCGTACGCGAAATCATTGCGGTTGCTGGTCCGGAGGGGCGGCGATCCGGAGATCCTCGATCGCCTGTTTGTGTCAGGCTTGATCGAAGCGCGATCCTGCGAGCGATTCGGAATCCTGGCCGCGACCGCGCAAGATGAGGAACTGGCCGCGATGTACAACGCCTTGTTTTCCTCGGAACTCGGGCACTATAAAGCATTCCTCAAGCTGGCGAAGAAGATCGCGGATCCCAGCGTCGTCGATGCGCGCTGGCAAACCCTGCTCGATCACGAGGCAGAGATTCTTGCCGAGCAAAAGCCCGGCCCGCGAATGCACTCCGGCCACGCGGGGTAAGAGGCACTCCCGATTTCAGACGCGGGTGGCCACCGATGCTATGATTCGAGAGACTTTTGGCATCTATCTAAGGAGAGTTTTCCCAGTATGAAACACGCATTGCGTTTGGCCGTAGCAGCATTCAGCTTGGCCGGAATCGCTTGTTCCCAGCAGAGTCCGGCATCGACGACGACCGTGGCTGTCGGCGGAAAGACGCTCACGATCAACTACGGCGCTCCTTCCGTGCGCGGCCGTAAAATTTTCGGTGACGGCGGACGCGTCAGCCAGGACGGCACCTATCCCGTGTGGCGTTTTGGCGCCAATTCCGCCACGAAGTTCCATACAGACGCCAATCTCGACATCGAAGGCCTGAAGGTTCCGGCCGGCGATTACACTCTCTACGCCCAGGTCGATTCGCAGCCGTGGCAACTGATTATCAGTAAGCAGACCGGCCAGTGGGGCACCGTTTACAAAAAAGACATGGACCTCGGCCGCGTGAAAATGACGATGAGCAAACCGGCAAGCTTAGTCGAAACCATGAAGATCACCTTGTCTGCCGCGGGAGCCAGCGGTGGCAAGCTAATGGTCGAATGGGAGAATTCCGCGGCGTCCGTGAATTTCAAAGTCCAATAATTCGAATCCGGAAAAAATAAGACGGGATCCAGCATCACGCGTTCCGGAGATTCAGCCTCCTCGAACAGCGGCGGGATCCCGTTTTCTTTTGTGACCAGGCGGTCCGCTACGCTTGCTGCTGCTTCGGGAGCTTCTGGGTGGCGTAGCCGACGATTGCTCCGACGATCGCGCCCGGCAGCAGAAGATTGACGAAGTAATTCTTGCCCTCGTTGGTCCAGATCATGTACGCCGCCCCCCAGCTCAGCACAGAGCTAATGACCAGGCCGAAGAAAAGCCCCTTCATTTCCGAATGAACTTTGCGAGCAAACAGGCCGGCCGCCAGGCCCGTCAAAACGCCTTTGAAAACGGATCCGCCAATGATTCCCATCATCTTTCCGAATTCGCGTTCCGCCGGCTCGAACCACGCCGTCGAACCGTCGAGAATTCCGAGAATCGCGCCCAGGGCGAGTCCGATCCATATCTTTTTCATGTTGATGTTTTCTCCTGCCTTTCTGTTACGCGCGTCCGGAATTTCGTTTAGCGCACTTCGCAAAAACTCAACGCAGCTTCCAAAGGATCAGCACAGTTCTCATGACCAGATAGGCTAACACCAGGCCGAGCAGTACGCGGTGATTGCTCGCCAGCCGCACGGACTTCTCATACAGATTCTCGGGATGCGCCGCGACTCGCTCATGGTCGAGGAAGCGCGTAAGGTCGGCGCGGAAATCGAGCGCGGTTGCGTATCGAAGCGCAGGCTCTAACGCCATTGCCTTCGAGCACACTGAACGCAGAGGCGCGGGCGCCGTCGGCGGAAGCACGTCCTTCAACATCGCGCCTAACGAGTACACATCGGACCTCGCATCCGCCTCGCCGCGAATCTGCTCAGGAGCCATGTACCTGGGCGTGCCGGCGGCAACACTGGCGCCAACCGAATCCATCTGCGCCACACCCCAATCGAGCGTCAAAACCTCACCGAACTCTCCCACCATCACGTTCGATGGCTTCAGATCCCGATGGACGATCTGCTGATTGTGCGCGAACGCGACCGCGTCGCAGATCTTTTCGAAGGCGCGCAACAGTTCCGCGAGTGTGGCGCTCCGGGCCCACGCGTCGAGCCGCGACCCGCGAACCAGCTTCATCACGAAATAGACCCGTCCATCGGAAAGCACGCCGGAATCATGCACCGGAACGATTCCCGGATGTTCCAGCCGGGCTAGCAGTCGCGCCTCATCGACGGCGAACGCCGCCGGCAAATCATCGAGCACTTTCAAGGCGACGTCGCGGTCCAGTTGCCCGTCGTGAACCTGAAACACCGCCCCCATGCCGCCGCGTCCCAGCAGCGCGATAAGTTCATAGCGAGTTCCCGCAAGGTCCGGCGTGTCGCAGACGACGCGCAGGCGGTCGAGCGCTTTGTCATTGAGGTACGACATCGGCTATTCGGCGGTTCGCTCCCGCACGATGCGCCGGAATTCGCGTCGTACCCAAGCTAGATGATTCGTGACCGTTACCGCGGTGAGTCCGAATTCCCGCGCCAGGCCTTCATAGCTGACGCCATCCTCCGGATCCAGGTCGTAGCGCGAGAACAGCGCAAAGTGATTCGGCTTCGCGCGCTCCGCACACAATGCCCGGAGTTCCTCGACCGCTGCCGCCATCACGCCGCGCAGCCATTCTTTGTGGAAGAACTGCTCCGGATCGTCGTCGGGAGAAACCGGCTGGATCTGCAATTCGCCTTCAGCCCCATGGAAGTCGAGCGACGCCGCGGCCATGCCGCCGCCGCGCTTCAAACGTCCGGCCGCCTTCCGCTGATTCTGTACAAAGCCATCGAGACAGGTTCGGAGAAACGTGCGAAAGGCGGCCTTCGACGGATCGAAGGAATCAAAGAAACTCTTCTCCATCGCCCGGGCGAAGAAGGCCTGCGTGAGGTCCTGCGCCTCGTCTTCGTTCGCACGCCACTTGATGCGGACGTACTTATAGACGGGCTTCCAGTAGTTGCCGATCAAACGCTCGTAGCCCAGCCGCCGCTCATCCGAATCCTTGCTGCGCGCGGCAAACAGGGCGGAGCGATGGGTCGAAGGGAACTCCGCCATGAAGTTATCTTGCCACGTAAACCGCGGCGGCTGTGGCCGCGCTCCTAGTTGACCAGCTGGCGCAGAACGTACGGCAAGATGCCGCCGTTGCGGTAGTATTCCGCCTCCTGCGGCGTATCCACGCGAACCTTTACGTCGAACTTGATAAGTGCGCCATCGACTCCAACCGCCGTCACCTTGGCGATCCCGGACGAAATCACCGCCGCCGGAATTCCCTCGATCGAGAATGTTTCGAAGCCCGTCAGCCCCAACGATTGCCGCGATTGACCGGGCAGGAATTCGCAGGGCAGCACCCCCATTCCCACCAGGTTCGAACGGTGGATGCGCTCGAAGCTTTCGGCGATCACCGCCTTGACGCCGAGCAACAGCACGCCCTTCGCCGCCCAATCGCGCGACGATCCGGAACCGTATTCCTTGCCCGCCACGATCACCAATCCGGTGCCCGCCTTCTGATATTTCACAGACGCTTCGTAAATAAACATCTGCTCTTTCGAAGGCACGTGAATCGTCACGCCGCCTTCGATTCCAGGAACCATTTCGTTTTTCAGGCGAATGTTCGCGAGCGTTCCGCGCACCATCACTTCATGATTTCCGCGGCGCGCGCCATAGCTATTGAAATCCACCGGCCCAACGCCGAGCGACTGCAGGTACAATCCAGCGGGGCTGTTCTTGGCAATGTTGCCGGCCGGCGAAATGTGATCCGTGGTGACCGAATCCCCGAGCATCGCCAGCACGCGCAGACCACCCAGATCCTTCACGAAGGTTTCCGGATCCACCATATTTTCGAAATACGGCGCCTTCTTGATGTAGGTGGACGTGTCGTCCCACGCGTAGCGATCGCCGAGCGGAACCTTGATCGCCGACCACTGCGCGTCGCCCGTAAATACTTCCGCGTATTCCTTGGCGAACATCGAGCGCTGCACATTCTTGAGCACCGAAGCCTGCACTTCTTCATCAGTGGGCCAGATGTCGCGCAGATACACGGGCCCGTCCGTGCCCTCGCCTAACGGCTCGTTGACGAGATCCATATCGACGCGGCCAGCCAGCGCGTAAGCGACAACGAGGGGCGGCGAAGCCAGGTAATTCGCGCGGACCAGCGGATTCACGCGGCCCTCAAAATTGCGATTGCCGCTCAGGACGCTGGCCACCACCAGATCCTGCTTCTGCACCACATTGCCGATCTCTTCCGGAAGCGGCCCCGAGTTTCCGATACACGTCGTGCAGCCGTAGCCGACGATGTGGAATTCGAGCGCCTCAAGCGCCTCCATCAGACCGGCTTCTGTGAGGTAATCGAAAACCACTTTGGAACCGGGTGCGAGTGAAGTCTTCACCCAGGGCTTCCGCTTCAGGCCCTTGGCCACAGCCTTCTGGGCCACCAAGCCGGCCGCGATCAGGACGCTGGGATTCGATGTGTTCGTGCAACTGGTGATGGCTGCGATGACGACCGAACCGTCGTGCAGCGTCTCCGAATGCCCGTTCGTTCCGTAGGCGGCCGAGCGCGGCGGATTGACCAGAAAATCGAGGAAATTCTTCTTGACGTCCGGAAGATTGATGCGATCCTGCGGCCGCTTCGGACCCGCGAGCGACGGAACCACCGTGCCCAAATCGAGTTCTAAAGTGTCCGTGAATACAGGCTCCGGCGACTCGGCCGTGTGGAACAAACCCTGCTCGCGCGCGTACGCTTCGACCAATCGCACGTCCTCTTCAGGCCGATTGGTCAACCGCAAATATTCGAGCGTCTTCGCATCGATCGGGAACACGCCAATCGTCGCTCCGTATTCGGGCGCCATGTTCGCGATCGTTGCGCGATCCGCCAGCGTCAGTGTTCCGAGGCCGGGTCCGAAGAACTCCACGAACTTTCCGACCACGCCCTTCTTGCGCAGCATCTGCGTCGCCGTCAATACCAGGTCCGTCGCGGTCGCGCCTTCAGGCAGCTTGCCCTTCAGCTTGAAGCCGACCACCGGAGGCAGCAGCATCGAGATCGGCTGGCCCAGCATGCAGGCCTCCGCTTCAATTCCGCCGACGCCCCAACCGACCACGCCGAGCCCGTTCACCATCGTCGTATGCGAATCCGTTCCCACCACGGAATCCGGAAACGCTTGTCCGTCGCGCGCGACCACCACCGGCGCGAGATACTCAAGATTCACCTGGTGGACGATGCCCGTATCCGGCGGCACCACGCGGAAATTCTTGAAGCTACTCTGACCCCAGCGCAGGAACGCATAGCGTTCCTGATTGCGTTGAAATTCGAGCATGGCGTTGAACGCGAACGCGTCTTTCGTTCCGAATTGATCCACCTGCACCGAGTGATCAATCACCAAATCCGCCGGGATCAGCGGATTCGCTTTCTTGGGATCGGCGCCCATCAATTCCAGCGCGTCGCGCATCGCCGCCAGATCGACCACGCAAGGTACGCCCGTGAAATCCTGCAGCAGAACGCGCGCCGGACGCATCGCGATTTCCCGCGGTTCCACGCTCGTGTCCCATTTGGCGACGTAGCGAATATGTTCCGAGCTCACCGTTTTATCGTCTTCGAACCGAAGCAAGTTTTCGAGAACGACCTTGATCGAAAAGGGAAGCCGCGCGAGGTCGAAACCCGCTCGCGTCAATGCGGATAGGCGGAAGATTTCGTAGGAACGGTCGCCCACGGTCAGTGTGCCCTGGGCACCAAAAGAGTTCTTACTTTGCATCGGTGATTTCAGTTTAGCGTGTGGCAGCGCAGCCGGAATCGCGAGCTTTCCCTCCGAGGCGCCGCCGTTTATTTCAGCTTTCGAGCGAAAAAGCCCTCGGTCGCTTGCATCGCTTTCACCCACGCGCTGAACGTCAGGAAGTCGTGCACTTCGTCCGGGAATACCAACTGCTCCGCCTCGACGCCTTGCTTGCGCAACGCCTCGACCAGCCGCACGGTCTCGTTGAAATTGACGTTGCGGTCGTCGTCGCCGTGGATCAGCAGCACCGGGGATTTCCATGTTTTGACGCTTGCCAGCGGCGAAGATTCAAAGGCCAGACGCGCCGCATCGGCTTGCGATTGCGGGTTGTAATTCGGCACAAAATTCTTGATCCCGGAATTCCAGTCGTGGACGCCGTGAATATCCACTCCGGCGGCGTACAGGTCGCTTGAGCGCGAAAGCGCCATCGCCGTCAGAAACCCGCCATAGGATCCGCCATACACGCCGATCCGTTTTCCGTCCACGTCCTCGCGCCCCCGAAGATAAATGCCAGCACCCTGCACGTCCTGGTATTCCGATGCGCCCGTAGCCCCGTAATTCAGCGCTTCGCGGAACTCCATGCCATACCCGATTCCGCTGCGGTAGTTCACGCTGAGGACGATGTATCCCTTGCTCGCCAGGTATTGATTCATCGCGTAGGTGTTCGCGTAGTAATACATGTAGTGGAAGCCGGGCATCATCTGCCGCCGCGATCCACCGTGGTAGAACGCGATCGCCGGATACTTCTTACCCGCCTGGTAACCAGCCGGCAGGAACAACTGCGCGTGAATCGCTAATCCGTCCGCCGACGGCAGAATCACCTGTTTAGGCTCGATCGTCGCGGCCTCCGCCGCGTAGATCGGCGAAACCAGATCCTGCAAGCCGGACGCGGCGACGGCCGCCGGACGACCCGGCATTTTCGCGCCCGATCGCAAAACGAGAACCGTTCCATCCGCGGCCTGGACGGGAGCCCATTCGATTCCCGTTCCGCTGGTCAACGGTTTCGGATCTCCGGACGCGCCCACCGACCACGCATGCCGCCGGTTGATATCGCTTTGATTCGAGGAAAATACCACGCCGTTGCCATTGCTCATACGCGCGACGTGTTCCACCTCAAAGTTTCCCGGAGTCAGCTCGCGTGCCGGAACCTTCGACGAAACGGCCACCGCGTATAGATGCCGCCAGCCGGTCTTCTCCCACGGAAAAATCAAGCTCCCAGCATTCGTCCAAACCAGCGAATTTCCCACTGCCGGCGAGTACGCGCTGCCCTTACCCGCATCCGCGCGCCAAACTTCACGGCCCGTTCCCGTATCCGTATTCGCCACGCGAATCGACCACGGCTCGGCGTCGCGAATGGCGGCGAACATGAATACACTGGTGTTCGCCGCACTGCGGATATAGGCGATCTGCTTTCCGTCCGGAGACCAAACCGGCTCGGTGTCGCGGTCCGCGCTCGGATCGAGATACGCCAGGTTCTTCGTAGAAAACGTGTAGACGCCAATGAATGCGTGATCCCCGCGGTTCGATACGAACGCCACTTGCGATCCGTCCGGCGAGAACTTCAGATTTCCAGCGCGCGCCTTGTTGTACAGCAGCAATTCGGGCTTGGCGCCATCGAGCGTTGTCGAGAAAATCTGGCCCCCTTTCGCCACCAGCACGCGATCGCCTTTGGGCGAGATCACCGCTCCATATCCTTCCGCGATTTTCTTCGGCTCGCCCCCGGCGAACGGAACCAGCCAGACCGACTGATCCGGAGCCAGCGGCAGCGACTTCGGATTTGGAATCTCGCGGAACGTTTCGATATCGCCCCCGCGCGTGAACACAATGCCGGCCGGCGTGATCGCCAGTTGACCAATTTCCTGGCCGTCGTCCTCTTTATATCCGGTGACCCGGCGGCCCTTCCAATCCGGCGCCTCGGCGGTCCACACGTTGCGGACGCCGCGGTTGATCTCCACCCAGGCCACGCGATTCCCTTCGACCACCAGGTCCTGCACAAAGGGAGCGCTCAAGAATTGCTCGAGCGACGGCTGCGCGTAAGAAGGCTGCGCGTAAGAAGGCTGCGCATAAACCGACGCCGTAAGAGCCAGAGCCAAGGTTGCGATTCGCATAGGTTCGATTCTAACGCGCAAGCCTGCGCTCGATCTTCCTGAATGCGATAAACTCGACCAGCCACTCGAGAATCATGCAAATCAGCTACGTTCGCGGCCCTGAAACGCCGCTCATCGAAGAACCTATCAACGTCGTTTTGCGGAAAACCGCAGCCCGCTTTCCTAACCGCCTGGCGTTGGTCTCGCGCCATCAAAACCGCCGCCTCACCTGGAGCGAACTCGACGCCGAAGTGGACCGCGCCGCCAAAGGACTCCGTGGCCTCGGCCTCGCTCCCGGCGATCGCTTCGGTGTCTGGGCGACTAACAGCGTCGAATGGATTTTTCTCCAACTCGGCGCCGCCCACGCGGGCCTCATCCAAGTCAACGTGAATCCTGCCTACCGGGCGCATGAATTGCGCTACGTACTGCGGAAATCCGGCATGAAAGCCCTGTTTCTCCTGGCGCGCGACGCTCGCTCGGATTACAAGGCCATCCTCGAAGAGGCAACAGCCGAACCGGTCGAGACGCTTCGCAATATCGTCTATCTCAACGAAGACTCCTGGCTTCGCTTTCTTGCGAACGGACGCGAAGTCGGCGAATTCCCGCAGTCCGCGCACGACGTCGTCAACATCCAATACACTTCCGGAACCACCGGTTCGCCCAAAGGCGTTCTGCTCACGCATCGCAATCTGATCAACAACGGCGACGTCATCGCCACCGGCCTGCGGATCACCGAGCAAGATGTGATGTGCGTTCCCGTGCCGATGTATCACTGCTTTGGCTGCGTCGGCGGAACCATGGTGATGGTCGGCAAGGGCTGCACGATGGTGATTCCGGCCCCCAGCTTCGATCCCTTGGCGACGATGCAAGCCATCCACGACGAGCGTTGCACCAGCGTGTACGGCGTTCCCACGATGTTCATCGCGCAGCTGAGTCACCCCGATTTCGCCACGTTCGATTTCACTTCCTTGCGGACCGGCGTCATGGCCGGCGCGCCCTGTCCCATCGAAATTATGAAGCGCGTCGTCCACGACATGCACTGTCCGCAGATGACCATCATGTACGGCCAAACCGAATCCTCGCCCGTGATCACTATGGCCACCGTCGATGACGACCTCGACCGCCGCGTCTCCACCGTCGGAGCCGCCTGCGCCAACACCGAAGTGAAGATTGCAGCCGTCAGCGGCGAACCGCTTCCGGTGGGCGAACAGGGCGAGCTGTGTACCCGCGGCTATCTCGTAATGCAGGGCTATGATCATGAGCCCGAGGCCACCGCGCGCGCCGTAGACAAGGAAGGCTGGCTGCACACCGGCGACCTCAGCATCATGCGTCCCGACGGCTACTTCCGCATTACCGGCCGCATGAAGGACCTCATCATTCGCGGCGGCGAGAATATCTATCCGCGCGAAGTGGAAGAATTCCTGTACACGCACCCCAAGATTTCAGATGTGCAAGTGGTTGGGCTTCCCGACGAGAAACTCGGCGAAAGCGTCGCCGCGTGGATCAAAATAAAAACCGGCGAGCAGTGCGGCGAGGACGAAATCCGCGACTTCTGCAAAGGCAAAATCGCGCACTTCAAAATACCCGCGCACATCCGCTTCGTCGAAGCATTTCCAATGACCATCACCGGCAAGATTCAAAAATTCCAGATCCGCGAATTCGAGGTGAAGGCGCTCGGCCTCGAAGCCGCCGCGCAGATCAAGACCGCGTAGGCCTGTGCTACCTATAAAGAACGCATGACTCCTTTGATTCCGATCGGCGCGGTCACTGACGAATTCTCCGCGAACTTGCCCATCGCGCTGCCCGCCATGGCCGCGATTGGTATGACCGGCGTTGAGCTTCGCGTCGTCAACATCGGCACCAGTGCAAAGAATGTGATGGACCTGAACGACGAGGAGTGCCGCATCGCGCGCGACCTCATCGCGGAGCAGGGAATGAAGGTGATCTCGATCGCCTCGCCGCTGCTCAAATGCGTTCTTCCGAACGCCCCGGCTGTCGATCCGCGCTTTCAACAGGACATCTTTAACTCGAAGCATACCTTCGAAGACCAACCCCGCTTGACGGATCGCGCCCTCGCCCTCGCCGGGTATTTCGGCGCGTCGATCATTCGCGTCTTCTCCTACTGGCGCACTGTCGATCCCGACCAATGCTTCGACCGCATCTGCTCCGCGCTCGACGATCTTGCCACGCAGGCCGCCACCCATAACGTCCAGATCGGCCTCGAAAACGAGCACGCCTGCAACATCGGCACCGCCGCCGAAAGCGCGCGCGTGCTGGCCGCCGTCCCGCACCCGAATCTGAAACTCGTCTGGGATCCCGCGAATGCATTAGTCGGCGGCGAGGATCCGTTTCCCGCCGGCTTCGCCCTTTTGCCCTTCGATCGCATCGCCCACGTCCACGCCAAGGACGGCCGCATGATCACCGCCGAAGACGGATCGCATGTCGCCGAATGGGGTCCTCTTGGAACGCGCCACGTGGATTGGAAGGGGCAGATCGCAGCCCTCAAAGCGGGCGGCTACAAAGGCTACATCCATCTCGAAACGCATTGGCCCGGCCCCGGCGGCAATAAGATGGAGGCCAGCAAGATCTGCGGCTGGAATCTCCGCGGCCTGGTCTCCGAATAAAATCCACCCAGACCGCGACTGGCGAACTCGAAGTACACTAGAAAGTCATACGACATGGCCACGCAAACTTTCGTGAACACATCCACGTCCACTCCAACCGCAAGGAATAAATCTATGCTTTGGGTAGTCTTCGCTCTCTGTGCCGCTCTCTCGTGGGGCTTCTACGGCCCGACGCTCCACAAAGGACAGAGCCTGTTGCAGAACCCCTTCAAGGCCCTTCTGTGCGTCGGCGTCGCGTACTTCCTCGTCGCTGTCCTCGTGCCGGTGATCAACCTCGGGCCGTCCGCCGGACTCGCCACCTTCAGCCAGACCGGCTGGATTCCCGCCACCATCGGCGGCACGCTTGGCGCAGCCGGAGCCGTCTTCATCATCCTCGCGTTCCGCAACGGAGGCGTTCCGAACTACGTCATGCCGCTGGTCTTCTCAGGAGCGCCCGTCGTGAACGTCTTATTTACGATGTACCAGCATCCGCCAAAAGACGCCGTAAACCCGCTCCTGTGGGTCGGAATGATCATGGCCTTCGCCGGCGCTGGAATGGTGCTTTTCTTCAAGCCCGCGAACTAACCTCGTAGTCGATAGATCCTCTTGCTAGCGCCGCCGGATCAACTCGTCGATCGACAAGCCAGCTTCAGATAAGATTTGACTCAGCGTGCCCGGGCGTAGAGTCTTGTGATCCGGAATTACGACCCTAGCTAAAGGATCAGACCGTTTCATAATGACGTGACTGCCCTTACGGCGTTTGACCTGAAAGCCAATTCGCTCCAGAATGGCAATCATCTCGCGCCCGGAAAGGTCTGTCGGTAGCCTCACGGGCGTATCGACGTAGTCAATTCTACAAATTCCTTGCCGGCTTCAGTGGGAATTGGATCGCCGTCGGCGATGCAGTCCTCCACGTAGAGGTCGATCGCCTCCTGGATATTCGCGAGGGCAGTCGCGCGCGTCTCACCTTGCGAAACACAGCCCGGTAGCGCCGGAACGATGGCAACATAACCTCCATCGGCTTCCTGTTCGAGGATGACGGTGTAGCGCATTGCTGGTCTAATTATAGCGATCGCGAGAATGAATCACCGCGTGAACGCAAGAAGGGCCGGACTGATTTCAGCCCGGCCGTTGTCGAATCGTTGATCGCGAAGCTACGCCGTCGGAGCGGCGCCGACCTTCAGCTTGTCCCGTTGTTCTTTGAGAATCGCTTTGCGGCTCAGCTTCACCTTGTTGCCTTCGATGCCGAGGACCTTGACCAGGATCTGATCGCCCTCGTTCAACTCATCGCGGACCTGCTTGATGCGGTTCTCCGAGATTTCGGAAATGTGCAGCAAGCCGTCGGTGCCGGGGAAGATTTCGACGAAGGCGCCGAAGTCCACAATGCGAACCACTTTGCCCAGGTAGGTCTTGCCGATTTCGGCGACCGCGCCGATGTCGGTGATCATCTGGATGGCCCTGTCCGCCGCCGGACCCTCGGACGCGAACACCTTCACCGTGCCATCATCCTCGACGTCGATCTTGCAGCCGGTCTGTTCGACGATCGAGCGGATCATCTTGCCGCCCGGTCCGATCAACTCGCGGATCTTGTCCACCGGAATATGCAGCGTGTAGATGCGCGGAGCGTACGGCGACATCTTCTCGCGCGGCTCCGAGATCGCCGCGTTCATCTTATCCAGCAGGAACAGGCGGCCCTTGCGAGCCTGCTCAAGCGCCTCGGTCAGAATCGCGGACGTCACGTTCGGAACTTTGATATCCATCTGGAGGGCGGTGATGCCGTCCTTGGTTCCGGTGACCTTGAAGTCCATATCGCCGTAGTGATCTTCGGCGCCGGCAATGTCGGTGAGAATCGCGTAGGCGTCGCCTTCTTTGACCAGGCCCATTGCGATGCCCGCGACATGCGTCGGCAGCGGCACACCAGCGTCCATCAGGGCGAGCGATCCGCCGCACACCGAAGCCATCGACGAGGAGCCGTTCGACTCCAGGATGTCGCTGACGATCTTCATCGTGTACGGGAACGCTTTGTCGTCCGGTACCACGGCCAGCAGTGCGCGCTCGGCCAGTGCGCCGTGTCCGATTTCGCGTCTACCGGGACCGCGCATGAAGCCCACTTCGCCGACCGAGAATGGCGGGAAGTTGTAATGCAGCATGAAGCGCTTGGAGGTTTCAAACGTGTCGAGCGGCTCAATGCGCTGCTCGTCGTCCTTCGTTCCAAGCGTCGCCGTCACCAGCGCCTGCGTCTCACCGCGCGTGAACAGCGCGGAGCCGTGGGTGCGCGGCAGAACCGAAATCTCGATGTCGATCTTGCGGATTTCGTCGAACGCGCGCGCGTCCGGGCGGCGCTTGTTCTTCAGCATCTCCACGCGGAAGATGGATTCCTTCAAGCGATCGTAGAGACCGCCGACAGAGGCCGTTTCCTCGTCCGTCGTCGCAAGCGCTTTCGCCTTCTTCTTGGCGGCGGCCACGCGGGCGTAGCTGTCGAGCTTCGGATACTTCTTCGTGTCCATCGCGTCGGTCAGTTCCGCGCGGATCTCTTTTTCGATCTTCGCGTAGAGATCCTTATTGATCTCCGGCGACTTGAATTCAAACTTCGCCTTGCCGCATTTCGCGGCCAGATCTTTGATTCCGGCAATCAGTTGCTTGCAGCAATCGTGGCCGAACGCGATCGCCTTCAGGACGTCTGCTTCGCTCGCCTGCTTGGCTCCGGCTTCGACCATCACGATGCCGCTCTCGGTACCGGAAACGATGATCGACACGGTGGCTTCGCGGGTCTGCTCGTAGGTCGGATTCGCGACGCACTTGCCGCCGACGATGCCAACGCGGAGGCCGGCCAGAACGTGGTGGAAGGGAATATCGGAAATCGCCAGCGCTGCGGCTTCGCCTACCAGGGCGAGCGGCGCGGGATCACGGATCGGATCCGCCGACATCACCATCGCGATGATCTGCGTCTCGTGCGTGTAGCCTTCAGGGAACAGCGGGCGGACCGGACGGTCCAGCAAACGGCTGGTGAGGGTTTCCTTCTCGGAGGGGCGGCCTTCACGCTTAATAAATCCGCCCGGGAAACGTCCGGCGGCATAGGTGTATTCGCGGTAATCGCAAGTCAGGGGAAAGAACGAAGCGTTCGGCTTCGGATCGGGCGACGTGCAGGCGGAAACGAAAACTACGTTATCGCCCTGACGAACGACGACGGAGCCGTTGGCCTGCTTGGCCATCTTTCCGGTTTCAATTGTGAGGGTTGCATCACCGAACTGGATCTCAACGGTGTGGGTCATGTACTAGGTCCTTAATCAATCGCGGCCGCAACGAATGCGCGTGGTTAGACGCGCCGCTAGACGGCTCTTCGTTCGATTAAGAGGAGACTGGGAGTAAACGCGGGAAGGACTGTCTCTACTCTCGAGAATTTACGGTTTCGGGTGCTGGAACCATCCAGCTGACATTTTACCTAGCGGCGGATGCCAAGACTCGTGATGAGAGCCTTGTACCGATCCGGGCTGTGGCTGCGCAGATAATCGAGCAGCCGTCGGCGGCGCTGAACCATCATCAGCAGACCTCTCCGAGAGTGGTGATCCTTCTTGTTAGCCTTGAAGTGATCCTGAAGCTCTAAGAGACGCTTACTGAGGATAGCTACTTGCACCTCTGGCGATCCAGTATCGGTCGTGTGGACCCGGTACTTGGAAATGACCGTTGATTTGACTTCTGCCGCCAGTGCCATTCGAAAGTAAATACTCCTCGTCTAGTTCTTAATCGTTTTGTATCAACCGTAGAGTACCATACCGCGCAAACAAATGGGAAACCGATAGCCATTCCGCGGGAAGTTCAAGCGCGCGGCAACCTCCCACACTCAGCACCGAACCGCGACTGTTCAGCACCGAACCGCGACCGTTAGGGAGCGGACCACGGAAGGTGGCATAGGCCTCCGGCCTGTGCATTCAAATCAGATTCGCCGCCCTGCGCGAAACCACAAAGGCAGGCGACACTATTACAGAATGCGTTCAGCCTCGATAAATTCACGGACCGCCGCGACATGACGGATTCGCCCGGAAGCATCGCGCTCCTGCTCGGATCCGCCTTCGCCGCCGGAGCCGTCAACTCCGTAGCCGGCGGCGGAACGCTGCTCACCTTCCCCAGCCTTCTCACCGTCCTCGGACCGATCGCCGCTAACGCCACCAGCACTATGGCGCTTTTTCCCGGATCGCTCGCCGCCGCCTGGGGATTCCGCCGGGAACTCGCCGCCAGCCGCCAACACTTGATCCGCCTGCTGCCCCCCAGCCTTCTCGGCGGCATCATCGGTTCGCTGCTCGTCATCCGTCTACCCGAAAAAGTATTCGCCAACATGATTCCGTGGCTGCTGATTCTGGCGTCCACGTTGATGCTGATCCAGCGTCCCGTGCAGCGCTGGCTCGGAACGCATTCCGCCGCTACACCCACTCGCGGAACCGTCATCGCCATCATCTTCTTTCAATTTCTAGTCGGAATCTACGGTGGCTATTTCGGAGCCGGCATCGGAATTCTCATGCTCAGTTCGCTCGCCTTCATGGGCATCGGCGGCATCCACGAAATCAACGCCGTCAAGAACATCCTCGCCGGCGGAATCAACAGCATGACGCTGATCATCTTCGCGTATTCAGGCGTCATCGTTTGGAAGTACGCCGCCATCATGGCTGTCATGACCGTCGCCGGAGGCTACGCTGGAGCTAGGGTCGCCCGCCGCACCAAGCCCGAATACGTCCGCCTGTTCGTAATCTTCATCGGCTTCGCCGTAGCAATTTATTCCTGGGTGGCAAAGTAGCCCGGGGGAGATCCACGACGACTGGCATTGGAACCAACGAGGCCTCACTAATGATCCCAATTAGGCTTGAACCCTGAGCGTCAGCGATGAGAAATCTGCCCAAGCCGCCTAGGGGGATGTCCGCGAAATCCCTTTAGTACGCGGATCTCTCACGTTTAGCCCGCCCGTAAGGGCGGGGACTCTTCGTCAGTCAACCACGGTAAAGGTCGATCGCGGACAGCCACTAATGGAGTTCGCCGCCGAATCGACCTATGAATCCGAGACCGGACATGAACACGACTCTGACTCCGAGCCGCGACCACAGTCCTCCGAAGGAGGGCGTCGGGAGCGGATACTAATTTTGATTTTCGACGGAGTGCTTATCGGCCCGAGGTCCCGTCGCTCACGCTCCGGGTTCAAGCGGGGAAATGAGTGAGCGCGATCGGACTCGCGCCTCGGGGGTAGAAATCTTATTGGATGGTAGTGACTGGCGCGGACCAGCGCGTCGCCCAATCGGTCGCGACATTCGGCGGAACCGCTAGCTTTTGCGTCTGCTTCTCTTTGTACATCCGCTTATCGGCTTCGGCCAGCAACTGCTCGGCGTCGGTTCCGTCTTCCGGATATTGGGCGCGGCCGATCGCCAGTGAGAGGACGTCGCTGTTGCAGACGGCGCGACCGGCCTGCGCGACCAGGCCGCGCATTCTGGCGATCTTCGGCTCGATATCTTCCGGCTTCAGGCCAGGCAGAATGATAACGAACTCGTCTCCGCCCATGCGAGCCGTGTAGTCATATTCACGGCAGCTGTCTTTCAAGCTGCGTGCGACTTCTTTCAAAACCTTGTTGCCTTCGAGGTGGCCGAAGCGATCGTTGACCTGTTTGAAGCCATTCAGATCGCACACCAGAACGGCGAGCGGCGTATTCATCCGGCGGCAACGAGACAATTCGGAATCGAGGTGGAGGAATAAGCTGCGCGCATTCGGTAGACCGGTGAGGTAATCCGTCGTCGCCGAACTCTCCGCCTGCCGGTATTTCAACGCGTTCTCAATCGACAGCGAAACCTTGGAGCTGATCGCCAGCAGGATCCGCAAATGATCCTTGCTGAACGCGTCTTTGTCCACATGATAGAGCGTCATCACGCCAACCACGCCGTTGACTCCTTCGAGCGGAACCGCCAGCGCGGAACGCAACGTCGAAAACTTCGACGGATCGTTCAAGTAGCCGGGTTCGACCGACGGATTGCCGTTCACGATCGGCTTGCGATTGTCCGCGACCCAGCCCGACAGGCCCTGTCCTACCGGAATTTCGAGAGAGGAGAACAGACGGAAGTCGTCGCCGTTGACGTATTCGGGAATCAGCTTTTGCTCGCGTTTAATGTACATCGCCATCGAATGATGGGGAATCATGCGGCGCAGCCGGACCGCCAAAACCGAAAGCGTTTCGTCGAGGCTCAACGAATTGCCAAGGTCCTGCGCGAGTTCGAACAGCGCCTGCACTTCCTGCCGGGCGGCGGCGATCGAAACGAGGAAGTCCATGGACCGTTCGCCGTTCGCCGACGTTCCCGCTTGATTCGCCGCGGTGCTCTCGAAGCCCACCGCGGGAGCTGCTCCATTCGCGATTTTGACGTCGACTGAGAGCTTGATCGGATGCGGGTTCTTGGCGAGCGCCTTCTTCTCGAGTGCGACGTAGCGTTTTGCCAGAAGCTCGACCACTTTCGGATCGAACTGGCGGCCCGCTTCGCCGAGGACCACCTTCATCGCTTCGTCGAGCGGCAGGGCCCGTCGATATTGGCGATCGGTGGCGAGCGCGTCGAGACAATCGACGGCCGATAAGATGCGCGCGCCGAGGGGAATCTCTTCGCCGCGCAGGCCGCTCGGATAGCCGGTGCCGTCCCACTTCTCATGGTGCGACCGGACGATGGGGACGACGGGATAAGGAAACTGAACGCGCTCCAGAATCTCCGCGCCGACCACCGGGTGGATCTTCATCTTCTCGAATTCTTCGGGAGTGAGACGGCCAGGCTTCGAAATGATGTGCTCCGGAACCGCCAGCTTGCCGATATCGTGGAGCAGGGAAGCCGCCTGCAAGGCTTCGAGATCGTGAGCCGAAAGGCCCAGCTCCTTGCCCAATTCCATGGCGTAAACCTGCACGCGCTGCAAGTGATCGTGGGTCGTATGATCCTTGGCTTCGATGGCGAGCGCCAGCGCTTCGATGGTCCGCAAGTGGAGCGACGACATCTCTTCGGCGTGCTGCTTTTCGTCTTCGAGGCGAGCGAGGTAGAGGCAGTAAGAACGATAGATCAGGTAGACCACGGGGACAATCAGCAGGGCGGTCTGCCAGCCGACGTAGTGGTTGGCGAGGCTCGAGAGATAAGCGATTCCGGCGCCGACCAGGTAATACGGCAGCGACCAGAAGTAGCATTCCTTCCAGATCTGGCCGAGGGATTTGGTTTCGGTCAGCGAGATGACCACCGAAACCGGGAAGGTGTTCATCAGGAAGAAGGCGACGGTCGCGAAGACCAGGCGGACCGAGATGTCCAGGCTCGGCTGGCTCATCACGGAAGAGTGATAGACCAGGTTCGTAACCCAGACGGCGTTCGCCACGCTCGCGACGTTGAACAGAATCTGAACCGGCCGCGGCTTGCGCTGGGTGTGGATCAGGCACTGCAAGACCGTAGTCAGGACGCTGAGCAACAGCGTTTCAGAAATGGTCAGCTCGATGATGCCGAAAAGGATGAACAGGAAGTTGACGGAAAGGGTCCCGGCCATGGTCGGGAACGAGATCTTCAGGCCGGATGCAGCGAGCGCGACGAACAGGTAGCATCCATACTTGACCAGATCCGGCGAATCCCACTTCGCCAATCCGGTCGCCAGCACCGCCAAGCCGAATGCCGACACGATCGCAATGTAGACTTGCGCACGTTGTGGCAGCGGATCCGTATTGGTCTCGGGGGCAGGCATGGAAACCAACTGCTTTGCACCCCGGCGGCCAATCTCTGTCTATCCCCGTAGGCCTATATAGAGTAAGGACTTAAGAGCACAATTTCGCATAAATAGCAGGCTCGACGAGGTGCCATATTGGCTCATCGATCGCCAGAGCATTCTTCACCGCCCGCCGTATCTCCAACAATCTACGTCGGATAGTACGCTGCGACGTTTTGTCCCATCCAGTACTGACGATGGTCGGGCTACGTGGCTTTTTGTCGTTACCTACGGCGAAACGTCTAGGGTGTACTCCCTCTATAAATGACGAAATAGGGATGTAGCCCCTCAAACAACGGTCCTATGGCAGAAACCTCTACGGCGCGTAACTATCTCGGGATGTCGGCGATCGTGGCTAGCGAGCTGATGCGACAATTGTTCCTAACCGCCGAGCGCGTTGCGCTGACCACGGCGACGGTCCTGATCACCGGCGAAAGCGGATGCGGCAAGGAAATCGTCGCCCGCGCGGTCCATCATCACTCCATGCGCGCCTCCCGTGCCTGGGTGGACGTCAGTTGCGCGGCCCTGCCCGAACACCTGATGGAGAGCGAGCTGTTCGGCTACGAAAAGGGAGCCTTCAGCGGAGCGGACACCGCCAAGCCGGGCTTGTTTGAACTGGCCCATCAGGGCACCTTGTTCCTGGATGAAATCGGCGAGCTCGAGCCGCGCATGCAGGTGAAGCTTCTGCGCGTTCTCGATGGCGCATCCTATTACCGGTTGGGTGGCACGCGCAAGGTGTCGGTGGATGTCCGGGTGGTTGCGGCCACCAATCAGGACCTCGAAAAGGCGGTCGCCAGTGGGCAGTTCCGCAGCGATCTCTTTCACCGCTTGAGCCAGATCGCCATCAAAGTTCCTCCGCTGCGGCAGCGTTACGACGACATCATTCCTCTCGCCAGGCACTTCCTCCAACTGCAAAATCCGGGGCTGTTCCTTTCGCCTTGCGCCATGGACGCCCTGGTTCGATATCACTGGCCGGGCAACATCCGGGAATTGCGCAACACGATTGTGCGGGCTTCGGTGATGAGCCGCGAGCCGGAGATCCGCGCTTCGCATCTGCCGCTGGAGCTTCGACAGCCCGGCTATGTCAGTACGAGTGCGATGCATCAAGGGCCGGTCACTCTCGATGTGATGGAGAAGCGGTTGATCTTCGAGACGCTCGAACGTACCGGCGGCCATCAGCAGCGCGCGGCCGATCAACTGGGAATCTCCCGGCGAACGCTGAGCCGCAAATTGAAAATCTACGGAATGGACACGCCCGTCGAAGCGGTGGCGCAAATCGCATGAAGACCGGCGCCGCCATCGGCGAGAAGCGCAGAGAGCCGCGTCGAAAAGCCTCCGGCGGCGTTCGCGTGCGCTTTCACAATCCCCAACCGATGGAGTTCGAGGGCTCGTTAATCGACTTGAGCCTGGGCGGATTTCGGATTCTGCACGATTGCCCGTCGCTCGAAAGCGGCGCGATCGTCGAGTTCTCACATTCGGCTGGAGCGGGGCGCGCGCGGGTGATGTGGAACCGGGTTTTGGGCAACGGCATCGAGACCGGATTCCTGGTCATCCCGTGACCCGTTCGCGGCGTTGTTACAATAATCGTTTGCGGACTCTTTGCTGGATCGCCGTATCGGGATTGCTGTTGATCAGCGCGAGCTGTACCAAGCAGCAGCCCGTCCAAGCCAAGCAGGATACCGGCCCCGTCCCCGTCAACACCGCGCTCGTCACGTCGCGTGAAGTCCAGCGTGTGGTCGAGAGTGTCGGCACCATGTATCCGTTCGACGAGAGCGTGATCAGCGCCGAGATCGATGGCCGCGCGGATGACATTAAGGTGGACCTCGGCGACTCCGTTTCGGCCGGGCAGGTTCTCATTCATATTAATGATGAAGAACAGAAGCTGGTCGTCACGCAGAACGAGGCCATCCTGTTCCAATCGCTCGAACGGCTGGGCTTGAAGAATGAAGCCGATCGCATCAAGGACGTTCGCGATGCGCCGGATGTGCGGCGCGCGCAAGCCGATTTCACCGACGCCAAGCAGCGCCTGGACCGCGTGAAGTCGATGGTCGATCAAGGGATCGCTCCGATGGCCGATCTCGATGGCGCGCAGGCTCGTTACAAGTCCGCCCAAGCCGCTTACGATTCGTCGCTGAATCAGGCGCGCAACATGATTCAAGCGATCGAACAATATCGCGCGCAGTTGGATTTCCAGCGCAAGAAGCTGCGCGACACCAACGTCCGCGCGCCTTTCGCCGGGTTCGTCAAGGAACGCACCGTGACCCCGGGCCAGTTTGTTCGCGTGAACACGCCCTTGATCACGCTCGTGAAGATCGATCCGATCCGCTTGAAGCTGGAGGTGCCGGAGCGCATGGCGCCCTGGGTGAAGGTGGGGCAGATCGCGGAAGTGACGGTCGAGGCGTATCAGAATAAGAAGTTCCGTGGCAAGATCTGGCGCATTTCGCCGACCGTCGAGCAGGCCAAACGTACCTTCGTGGTCGAAGTGCTGATCGAGAATCCGGGTGCCGCCTTGAAGCCCGGCTCTTATGCGCGGGCGCGGATTCCAACCGACAAGATCGAGCGCATCCACGTGGTGCCGACGCGCGCGGTGGCGTACGTGTACGGCACCAACAAGGCGTTTGTCGTGAATGACGGAAAGATCGATGCGCGCGAGGTCAAAATCGGAGACCGCTTCCCCGAAGAGATCGAAATCGTCGAAGGAGTCGCCGATGGCGAAACCGTCGCGACGACAAATCTTCCGCGACTCGATACCGGAGTTCGGGTCAACAAAGGCAGCGACAAGCAGACCGCAAAGACCGGTATCTAGTTAGACCGCCGGCTCCACCATGCTGATCGCCCATCGGATCCCCCAGCCTCGGCTTTCTGATTTTGCGGAACGGCGTCCGCGCAAGGAGTTACAACATGCGACCCGGCTTTCACACCATCACTCCGTACCTGAGCATCCGCGGCTCGGCGGCGGCGATTGAGTTCTTCAAGAAGGCGTTCGGCGCCGAAGAGATCATGCGGCATACCGATCCGGCGGGCGTCGTACGGCATGCGGAAATTCGCATTGGCGATTCGCACATCATGCTGCACGAGGAGGTGCCTGAGTATCCGGAACTCAAGAGCGTCCAGGCTATGGGCGGCTCGCCGGTCAATTTCTTTCTGTACGTCGATGACGTCGACGCGTTCATCGCGCGCGGAATCGCCGCCGGCTGCACGGAAATCGGCTCCATCAAGGAGCAGCCCTATGGCCGGTCCGGCGGCATGAACGACCCGTTCGGGCTGACCTGGTGGGTCACCACGCATCACGACTGAGAGGAACGTCGGCTCCGCCACACGTGGAGAACCAAAATTCGATTTCCCGTAAGCCCCAATGGGCTTTGCCTCGTCTTGCTTCGTAACTGCGCAACAAAGGGATTTGAAACCCGTTTCAGCGGGCGGACATCCCAGAGTGAAAGGCTATTCTTCCTGAAGCGAGAGCAAACTTCCTAATGACTTTGAAAACCAACCGGGCCAATCTCTCGGAGACGATCCAGCCGACGGGCTTCAACGCGCTGGTGCGCGGCGATACGTCCCGCCGCGCGTTCTTCGCCGCACTGGCTGCCGGAATTCCGGCATTGCAGCTTCTGCGCGCGCAGGAGAGGCTGCAGGTCGATAAGGACGCTACGTTTACGGCGGACGTCAATCTGGTCAACATTTTCGCCACTGTTCATGACAGGAAGAATGCGATCGTCAAGGATCTCGCCAGGGACGATTTCGCGCTCGAAGAGGACGGCAAAGCGCAAGTGATCAAGCACTTCTCGCGCGAAAGCGATTTGGCTTTGACGCTTGGGCTGCTGATCGATACCAGCGGCAGTCAGCGGCGTCTGATCGGCGATGAAAAGCGCGCCACGCGCACCTTCATCATGAAGGTCCTTCGCGAAGGCAAGGACTCCGCGTTCCTGCTGCACTTCGACTTCGAATGCGAGTTGATGCAGGATCTGACCACGTCGAAATTGAAACTCGAAGACGCGCTCGATAAGGTGGAGGCCAGCGCGCGTCCCCAATGGGGCGGACAAGGTGGTCAGGGTGGACAAGGTGGCCAGGGTGGCGGATATCCAGGTGGCGGACGTCGCGGCGGTGGCGGCGGACGACAAGGCGGGGGCGCCGGCGGAACGATTCTCAATGACTCCGTACTGTTGGCGTCTGACGACCTGATGAAGAAGCAGAAAGGCCGCAAGGCGCTGATCATGTTGTCGGATGGCGTCGATCACGGCAGCAAAGTGACGCTCGAGGAATCCATCTCCGCCGCGCAGCGCGCCGATACGATGGTGTACTCAATCCTGTTTGAAGACAAGGCAGGCGGCGGGTTCGGCCTCCCCGGCGGTGGCGGCGGCGGCCGTCCGAGCGTCGGAATCGGCGGCATTCCCGGGTTGGGTGGCGGTGGACGCGGCGGACGGGGAGGCGGAAATTCTCCGCGTCCGCAGCAGCAGGATCACGGCAGCGGCAAGCGGGTGCTCGAGCGGTTGGCCAAGGAAACCGGCGGCAGCTTTTTCGAGGTCACCAAGAAGATGCCGCTCGACAACGTCTTCGATCGAATCGAAGAAGAACTGCGCAATCAGTACAGCATCGGTTACACGTCGAATCAGACCAACGCGACGGGTTACCGGCGGATTCATCTGGCGACCAACAAGAAGGACTACGTGGTGCAGACTCGCGACGGGTATTTCGGCGAGCGGTAGGCGCTTCGATCACCGTCAAAAAAGGGCGTAGCATAGCGGCATGGACCACTCGCTTGTCACCACTGCTCTTGTGCTCGACGGCTTCCGGATTACGCGGAGCCTCGGCATCGTCCGCGGAATCATTGTCCGTTCGCGCTCCATTTTCGGCACCATCGGAGCGGGGCTCCAGACCATGGTCGGCGGCGAGATTACGCTGCTCACCGATCTCTGCGAAAAGACGCGGCAACAGGCGTACGACCGCATGGTCGCGCACGCCGACGCGATGGGCGCCAATGGCATCGTCTCGGTTCGATATGACGCGGATGAAGTGATGCAGGGCGTTACGGAAGTGCTCTGCTACGGCACGGCGGTGTTGGTCGAAAAGGCTTAGCCGTTTGGCTTTCGGACCAGGCCGGGAGCCAGATCCACGCCGCCCTGCCGCTGCTCGAATGACTATAGCGCGGCGCAGGCTCTGGCCGCCCATCTAGATTCGCTACCGGGAATAACCGTGCGGGCTGCGCTGATCTACAATTCGGAAGGGGATTGCTTTTGAAATCGAAACGCCTCTGGACAGCGCTTGCCGAACCGCAGCAGGAGCGCATTTTCACCCGCCGCAACCTGTTTGCGATTGGCGCGACCAGCGCGGCTCTCGCCGCCTGCGACCGGGTACGGTATGTAGCCAAAGACGACGCCGGGCCGCCACCGCAAATGGCTGCGTCGGCCAAGAAAATCAAGATCGCGGCCTTCGATTCCGCGGGCCGCCCGCAAGGAGTGATGGAAGTGGAGAAGATTGTAAAATCCGACTCGGAATGGAAGAAGCAATTGGACTCCGCCGAATATGCGGTGACCAGGGAGAAGGGAACCGAGCGGCCCTTCACCGGCCGCTACGCGAAGTCGCACGACGACGGAATCTACCAATGCATCTGCTGCGGGACGCCGTTATTCGATTCCGCGACGAAGTTTGAATCGGGGACAGGGTGGCCGAGTTTCTATCAGCCGATCGCCGGCGAGAATGTTCACAACCACGTGGACAAATCCTATGGAGCGCAGCGGACGGAAGTGGTTTGCGCGCGCTGCGATGCGCACCTGGGGCATGTGTTCGACGACGGTCCGGCTCCGACCGGGTTGCGCTATTGCATGAATTCGGTTTCGCTTAAATTTCAAGCACGGGGAAAATAAGCGGCGCGGGCGGAGTTAGTCCTGGTGGACGTTAGCGGTGGATAAGTCGCTATCCGTTGCGGTGACCGGCGTAGCGCGCTCGTTCGGAGTACCCCGCGCCGGGAGCCGCTCCTTGCACGCGCGGAAGCTGGCGAAGTTACAACGGCAGGTGTCGCAGCGATACGGCGTGGCGCCCATGCGTAGAAGGAAGACGATCAAGGTGGGCGGATTGTAGTATTGCTCGCTCCAGGTACTCAATTCAAACCGCAGGCACTTGGGGCAACGGGCATACTTCCAGGTCTGGCCTTCCCACATCGAGGTGCCAAAGCGGGTTTTGCAGATCTTGCACCGCATATGAAAGAATCCAAACAGGCTTGTGAATTTCTCCTTGAAACCGATTTTCTTGGAGGTTCGAATCCGTCTGGTTCCGCATTTGGGGCAAGTTGCGCGCATAGATTGGACGGGTACCATATCGCCCGGTACGAACGATATGAGACTTTATTCTCGCTGATTCTCCACCCGGACGCAATCGGGGTTTCCATTTAGTCCGGCTATCCAGCACGTTTTGTGCAAGTGGCATAGGTCCCCGACCTGTGCGGGTGGCATGGGTCTCCGACCTGTGCAAGTGGCATAGGTCTCCGACCTGTGCGGGTGGCATGGGTCTCCGGAGATGTAAGAAAAAGCGCACAGGTCAGAGACCTATGCCACTTCTGCAATGTATCGCAATTCACGGAAATTGGATGCGAAGCGTGTTTGTATGGCGACCGCGAGCGGTAGAATAAAGTTCGCCCGATGACTCCTCAGGAACAGGTTACTCAGCTTCTCGTTGACTGGAAGAACGGCAACAAGCAGGCGCTCGACCTATTGACGCCGTTGGTCTACGACGAACTGCGCCGTCTGGCGGAAGGCTATCTCCGCGACGAACGCATGGCGGCGACGCTGCAGCCGACGGCCCTGGTGCATGAGGCGTACTTGCGGCTGGTAGCGCAGAACATGCCGGATTGGGAGAGCCGGTCGCACTTCTTCGGCGTGGCCGCTCACTTGATGCGGCAGATTCTGGTGGACAACGCGCGCAAGCATCGCAGCGCCAAACGCGGCGGCGGGGCGGCCAAGGTCCAACTCGACGAAGCGGTCGGGTTTGCGCCGGCAAAGAGCAGCGACGTGATCGCCCTCGACGACGCGCTGAAGCTGCTCGAGGAATTCGATCCGCGCAAATGCAAGGTGGTGGAGCTGCGCTTTTTCGGTGGGTTGAGCGTCGAGGAAACCGCGAAAGCGCTGGAAATTTCCGTGGCCACCGTGGGACGCGAACAGCGCATGGCGGAAGCGTGGCTGCATCGCGAGATGACGACCTCAACCAATCCAGGCAAGAACGCAAAATGACGCCGGAACGCTGGCGCGTCGCAAGCGACCTGTTCGAGCAGGCGCTCGAAGTGCCGGACGCGATGCGCCAGGCTTGGCTGGATGAGCGTTGCGCGGCGGATCCGGAATTGGAGAGCGAAGTGGCGTCGCTGCTGGCGAGCCACTTGCAGGTGCAATCCGGCTTCTTGGAAGCGCAGGTGAAGGGCGCGGTGGTGGCGTTGTTCGAAGGCAGTTCCGCAGCGGACGCCGAACGCCGGATCGGGCCGTACCGCTTAATTCGCGAACTCGGACGCGGCGGCATGGGAACGGTTTACCTTGCCGAACGGGATGACGAGCACTATCAATCGAGTGTCGCGATCAAGCTGATCCGGCCCGGGTTCGATACCGATTTCATCCTGGCCAGGTTCAAGCGCGAGCGGCAGATTCTCGCGCACATGAAGCATCCGAATATTCCGCGGCTGCTCGATGGCGGCACGTCCGAGGACGGCATGCCGTACATCGTGATGGAGTACATCGAAGGCTCCTGGATCACGGATTACGCCAAGCTGTACGACCTGGGAATCGAGCAGCGGCTGAGGCTGTTTATCGATGTTTGTTCGGCGGTCGAGCACGCGCACCGTAACTTCGTGGTGCATCGCGATTTGAAGCCGGGAAACATTCTGGTGGATTCAAATGGCGTTCCGAAGCTGCTCGACTTTGGAATTTGCAAGCTGCTGCACGCCGATCCGATGGCGGGGAGCGAAACCATGGCCGCGATGCTAACGCCGGATTACGCCAGTCCGGAGCAGATCCGCGGCGATCCGGTCACCATTGCTTCGGACGTGTATTCGCTGGGCGCGGTGCTGTATGAGTTGCTGACCGGGACGCGGCCGCACCGGATCGAACGGTTCACACCGATGGAGATCGAACGGGCGATTTGCATTGACGACACGGCGCAGCCGAGTTCGGTGGCGCGTTCGCCGGCGATTGCGCGGCAGCTGGCGGGCGACCTCGACAATATTCTGCTGCGCGCGCTCGAGAAGGAACCGGCCGCCCGGTATCCGACGGCCGAGGCGTTTGCCGCGGATCTGCAGCGCTACCTCGATCACGTTCCGGTGACGGCGCGGCCGCAGACGATTCGCTACCGGGCGGTCCGATTTATGCAGCGGCATCGCGGTCCGCTGATCGGGGTCGCGGCGGTTGCGCTTTCACTCATTGCCGGAACGGTCGTGTCGGTACGCCAGGCACGGCTGGCGGAAGCGCGGCTGCAACTGGTCCGCGGACTGGCCAACAAGTTCGTGTTCGAAGTGCATGACGCGGTCCGGCCGCTGCCGGGTTCGACCAAGGCGCGCGAGTTGATCGTGCAAACCGGTTTGCAATATCTGGACGCCCTGGCAGCGGGTGCGCAGGGCGATCCCGATCTCGAAAAGGAACTGGCCGACGCCTACACGCGAATCGGCGACGTGCAGGGGAACACCAACAATTCAAATCTGGGGAACGCGAAAGGCGCGCTGGCCAGTTATCAAAAAGCCAAGAGTTTGCTGGATGAGGCGGGGAAGAAACGGCCGTCCGACCGGAAAATTGCGCTGGGTCGAGCAAGGGCGGCTCAGAAGCTCGGCAACATCGCGGAAGAATCGCGTTCGATGAACGAGGCGATTGTTTACTACGAACAGTCTTTGCAGCAGAGCGAGCCGCTGCTTCGTAACGATCCGGATGGTTCCATCCGGAGGCAGGCTTCGAATGTTCAACTGGACGCGGCGCGGGCGTACCGGCTTTTGGAGCAGCGTCAGATTTCGCGGGATCACGCCGCCAAGGGGCTCGCGCTGGCGCTTGAGGTGGCGGCGCTTGCGCCCAACGATCTGGCGATCCAACAGACCGTGGTTTCGGCCCATTCGGCGGTCGGCATGGCGGAAAGCGGCCTAGGCCATTTGCCGGAATCGCTGGCGGAATTCCGCCTCGCGGTGCGAACCATCGAAGCCCTGACCGAGCGGGATCCGAACAACGCGAACCTCCGGCGCGGCCTGATGCTAGCGCGCGGGCATGTGGCGGATACGCTCGGAGGATCGCAGGTTCTCAACCTGGGCGATACCAAGGGCGCCATTGCGGAATACGAAAAAGTGGTCGAGATCGGCAAATCGATTCGCGATGCGGATCCGGCGGATCAGCGGGCGACCACGGATTACGGAATTGCGTTGAGCCGCTTAGCTGCCTTGATCCCGGATAGCGAGCGTGCGCGGAAGCTTGCAATCCAGAAACAGGCGATCGCGGTACTTTCGGAAGGCGCGGCCATCAATCCAGGCAACAACATTTTCGCGCTCTATTTGGCCGTCGTCTACGAGGAAATGGGTGATCTGCTGAAGGCGAGCCGGGATTTGGCGGGTGCGGACAAGGCGTGGCAGATGGCGGGTCAGTATGCCGGAAAATTCGCCAACCATGGGCTGCCGTCGATTCTGATTACGATGATCAGTTCGAACCGCAAGCGCGGCGAGCTGGCGGCCAGCCTGGGGCGGCGCGATCAGGCGCTTGGGCATGCGGAGATTGCGCTGCATGCGGGCGGGGAACCGAAGGCGGGATCGAAGATGGTCTGGACGCATATTCTGCCGAGGCGGGCCGGCGCGATGGGATTCATTTATTTGGCTTTGTCGAAGGGCCCGGCCGCGGCCAGGGATGACGTCGAGCGAGCTTCCGAGTGGCTGCATAAAAGCGCCGGACTCTGGTTTGAGGCCAAGAATCAACCGGGTTTCGCGCCCCGGCATCAGAAAGCGCTCGACGAGGTGCAGGCGGCGTTAGTCGATGTTAGTAAATCGCAAGGGACAACCTCGGCGAAAGCGCGGTGATCGGAATCGCCGATGGTTGACGCCCTGAAAGACAAGCAGATGAATTTTACCGAATTCCAGAAGCGCCGGATTCGCGAGAGCTTCGAGCAGGTGCGAGAGATTTCGGCGCCCCTGGCGAGCCTTTTTTACGGGCGGCTCTTCTCCCTCGACCCAGCGACAAGACTGCTGTTCAAGAACGACATCCGCGATCAAGGAGCCAAGTTGATGGCGATGATCGCAGTCGTCGTCGATTCGCTGGACCGGTTCGATAGGCTGATTCCGGTGCTGCGCGAATTGGGCTACCGGCATGTTGCGTATGGCGTGAAAGCGGAGCAGTATTCGACCGTCAACATCGCCCTGCAATGGTCGCTGGCGCAAGCTCTCGAAGCCCAGTTTGATCGGGAAACCCGCGAGGCGTGGGCGGCACTGCTCGATGCCGTCAGCGGCGAGATGATCGCCGGAGCCGCCGAGCCGGTCCCAAAGGCGTAAGTGCTTTTGACAGAAGGGCTTCTCCCCCTTTTCGGCGCTCCCCGTTCGATGCCGTATCTTACCGTATAGGCCTGATTCCCACCCGTTTGCCTGTTTTTGCTTCGTGGTCCGGATCGCCAATGACTATACTCGTACATTCGGTATTGGCTGGGAAAAACCCAAGCCGAACATTTTGCAGGGAGATCAACTCGGAACCCGATATGCACAAACCCATTAAGTACGTCGAGAAAGTAGTCACGGTTGCCGCGAACGCCGCGTGGCACGTATTCGACAGCCTGAATCAGATCAGCCAGAATCCGTCGTTTACGCCGAAGTGGTCGGAAAAGCCGTTGCTCAAGTCGTACGAGAAAATGAAGCCCACGCTGGGCTGGCCGCGCGAAACCGATTCGCTCTGCCCGAAGTGCATTCCGGAAATCCGCCAACAGATCGTCGATGGCAAGCTGCCGCACCAGATCCTGCTAAACGAAAAGGTCGGCGAAATCAAAGCCACCATCGTTGAGAAGGACGGCAAAATTGTCATGATGAAGGACTGTGAAATTCACGGTCATTTTGAAGACACCATGTCGATCGATCCGGAGTTCTTCAAGCATCTCGAAGACGTCTTTCCGGGCCGCGACATCCGCGCCCACGCCGACGAGAAGCTCCACAACCACGGCACTTCGACCATCACCCACGGCCGCGGATCGGTCCTGACCGTCGATCTGACGAACCGCTGCAACATGATGTGCGACCCGTGCTTCATGGACGCGAACCAAGTCGGTTTCGTGCATGAACTGACGTGGGAAGACATCAAGACGCTGCTCGACAACGCCATTTCGATCAAGCCGCGCCGCCAGATGTCGGTGCAATTCTCCGGTGGCGAGCCGACGCTTTCGCCGTACTTCCTCGACGCCGTCCGTTACGCGCGCAAGGTTGGGTACAACAGCGTGCAGGCAGCGACCAACGGAATCGAATTCGCAAAGAGCCCGGAATTTTGCAAACAGGCCGCTGAAGCCGGTCTGCGATACGCCTACCTGCAGTTCGACGGCATTGGCAACGAAGCCAACTCGCACCGCGCGGTGGGCAACCTGTTCGACGTGAAGCTGCGCGCGATCGAGAATCTGTGGTCGAACGGCGTGGACATCGTCCCGGTTATCACCATCATCAACGGCATCAACAACGAGCAGGTGGGAGCGGTGGTCCGCTTCGCGCTCGACAATCCGAAGAAAATTCCGTTCTTGAGCTTCCAGCCGGTTTCGTTCACGGGCCGCGACGAGGCGGTTACGGATGAACGTAGACAAGCCCAGCGCTACACGCTTTCGCACCTCGCGCACGACGTGAAGGATCAGGTTGGCTTGGGCGTTCCGACGCGCGACTGGTTCCCGATTTCGTTCATGAGCACGTTCTCCGACTTCGCCGATCTGGTCCACGGACCGGAAGCGGATTGGGGCCAGCTGTCCTGCGGCTGCCACCCGAATTGCGGAATCGGCATGGCCGTGATGTGCGACAAGGAAACCAAGGAAGCCGTTCCGGTGACCGCGTTCCTGAAGGCCGATCGCCTGGCGAAAGACATCGCGCGCATCAATGATGCCGCCCGCCGCAGCCGGACACTCAACGTGATTGGCGTGAGCCTGGCGCTGCTTCGCAACTATAATCCCTTCAACGCGCCCACGCATTTCAAGATCACGGATCTGGTAGCGAAGTTCGACAAGTGCTTCGGCATGTCGAAGAAGTCGCAGACCGGCGGCTACGGCAAAGTGACGGGCGACCGCACGCTGGCCGACATCGAACAGCGCCGCGGCGATCGCTGGAACTTCCTGTTCATCGCGGGAATGTGGTTCCAGGATCTGTTCAACTACGACTTCCGCCGCACCGAACAGTGCATCATTCCGTACGCCACGCAGGAAGGCGAAATCAGCTTCTGCGCGTATAACACCGGCGTCGGCTGGCGCAACATTATTGAAAAGATGCACATGACCGCCACGCTTACCAAGTGGTATGAAGAGCACGGCCGTCATGAGATCATCGCCGGCGGCAAGAGCCTGACGATGGCCGATAAGACCCACTCGCTGGTTCTGATCGAAGCCGACGTGAACCACGCCAAGCAGCAGGATCTCGACAAGCTGGGTGTCGCCAAGACCGCTCGCGAAGAGAAGGTCCGGGCGCGTGATGAAAAGATGAAGACCAACGCCGAGAACGAGCGGATGGCGAAACTGTATCGCGAAGTGGTCCTCAAGGAAACGCCCGCCCCGGCCAACATCGTGTCCATCGGCTCTATCACGCCGGCGGCTCCGGTTGCCAAGAAGGTCGAGAAGAAAGAAGAAGTCGGCAGCTTCGGCGACTAACTTTCTTTTCTAGTTTTATCGACAAAGGGCTGCTCTCCGGAGCGGCCCTTTTCAATTTCAGATTCGCTAATTTCGCATCTCGAATTTCGTCTTGAGCAAACAGCCGGACCGGGAAAAACCGTCATTCCTGCGGCGGTTCTGCAGCGCGCGTAGGTCGCGATTCAAGCCAGGAGGTCATTCGTCGAGCCGTACACCGGAGGTTAGAGCTCCGCGACTTTGCGATGGACGAAGAGGAAGTACATCCCGCAGATTGCCAGCAGAACTCCGGTGGTGGCGAGCACGTAGGGCGCGCCAAAAATCGGAATCAACGCGCCGAGGATCAGGCTGCCGATCGGCATTCCACCGCGGAACGCGACGTTGTAGACGCTCATCACGCGGCCGCGCATGCTGTCGGCGGTGATGGCTTGCACGAGTGAACTGACTAGCGCGAAGACCGGCATCATGACTCCGCCGGCGAAGAACAATAGCACGGCGCTGAGCGGCAGCGACTTCGAGGAGGCGAATCCGGCAATGAGGAAGCCCAGGACGATGAGCAGCATGAGTGCGCGCCGCCCTTGTTCCTTGGTCCCTTGGAGAGCGGCAACGACGAGCGCGCCGGTGATCGACCCGGCACCGGAAAGGCTCAGCAAAATCGTAAATGTCGATTCGTTGCCTTTCAGCACTTCCTTCGCAAACACCGGCAGGAAGGTCAGCACGGGCAGTCCCAGAACCGTCATCACGAACGCGAGAACGATCAGCGCGTCCATTCCGGGTTTGCCGCGAATGAACGAGATCCCCTGCTTCATGCTGGTGAGGACGCTCTCGGTAGTTCTCGCTGGAATGAACTTCACCTGGATTGTATACAGCGACAGAATGACGGCGAGGAACGACAGTCCGTTCAGGCCGAAGCACCACACAGCGCCCAATTCCTTGAGGGCCAAGCCGCCGAGCACCGGTCCGATGATGCGCGCCAAGTTGAACTGAATCGAGTTCATGGCGATGGCGTTGGGCAGGTCTTCAGGCCCGACCAGAGTTGGAATCAACGCCTGATAGGCGGGTCCGCCGAATGCTTGCGCCATGCCGACCACGAACGACAGGCAGAGGATCATCCAGACGTGGACCACATCCATGAAGAAGAGCAGCGCCAATAGGAATGCGCAGCTCATCTGCACGTATTGCGACAGGAGGAGCATCGTGCGGCGATCACGCCGGTCCGCGTAGACGCCGCCTACGAGCGATAAAAGAAAGATAGGAACCTGGCCGAGAAATACGTCCAGGCCGAGATAAAACGAAGATCCGGACAGGGTGTAGACGAGCCAACTTTGCGCGAGTTGCTGCATGGCCGAACCGATGCTCGAGGTGCAGGCACCAATCCACATCACGCGGAAGTCGTGGTGCTGGAATGCTCGGAAAGTTCGTTTCAGCAAAAGTTGGAGTCTCTATCCAGGCCGTCGGCGTCGATCAAACTCCGCCTCCGGCCAGATCCAGGCAGCGGTACTTCCATTGACGTTTACGGTAGCGGCTTGTCCCGCTTGATCAGATGCAAAATGTTGCCGTCGGCATCGCTAAAGAACACCAAGCGGTTTCCCTGGTTCACGTACGGCTCGCCGAGGAATTGCACATTCTTGCCCTGAAGCGCGGCATAGCCGGAATCGAAATCTTCGACCATCACGGCGAGATGGCGGATGCCGACGTCCTTCATCTTATTAGACCCGCGATCCCCCTCGGAGGGAATGATCTCGAGCATCGCGCCATTGGGAGCCTTGACGAAGTAGTTGCCGTCGTACTCGAAGTTGATGAGGAAGCCAAGCTTCTCGACATACCAGTTGGCAAGATTCTTCGGATTGGGCGAAGCGATCGCCGTGTGTTCTAACCCAGTGAACATAAGCTCACAGTTTAGCAAGGCGCGGTGCGAGACCGCCCTGGGACTCTCGTTCGGAGTATTTTCGGCGCGGCTCGGATTTGGTCGCTAGCTCTAGTCCGCTTCCGACGTGCTCCTTCGGAGCACTTTGGGCGCGGCTCGGATTTTTTGCGGGGGAGTTCGGATTTTTTTGGATCGCGAGTCGGATTTGTTTTAGGCGGCGCTGTTTTTCGCTTGGTTGGGCATGGCGGCGCGGAGTTCTTCCGGGGTTACTGGGCCTCCTCTGTCGGTGTTGTGCTGGTTGTGCGAAACGAAGCCAGTGCGGTGTTTTTTGTTGTGGCGATTGCCGTTTACGTATTCGTGGAGCGAGTCCGAGCCGATGCGGAGTTGGTTTTCGGCGCGCTCGTTTTCAAGAGCTCGGCGGTCTTGTTGCGCTTTGGACAGGGTCGCGTGGAGTTGGAGGATTTGGTGTTGGAAGCGGGTGGCGTAGCGGGCTAGGAGGTCGAATTGCTTGGCGTTTTCGAGGAAGGCTTTGGCTTGGGCTTGGGCCCAATCGAGTCCGGCTTCTCCGGGGGCGGGTTCTTCGGCTGGCAGGTTTTGGGTGGTGAGTTCGAAGAAGAGATTCTGCTCGATGGCTCTCGCTCGGTCGAGTTGCCATTGGGCGTCGGCGATGGATTGGACCAGGCGTTCTTCGGATTCGCCTTGCGGGTCGAGGTCGTATTTGAGGGCTCGACTGGACTTGGTGTAGGCCGCGAGTTCGTGGCTGGTCATGATGAGCGTGTGGCCGGTCAGGTTGTGGCGGCGGGCGTTGAAGCGGGTATTTTCCGTGGAGCGGGGTCCGGTGGAGTGCTGGGCGTTGGCTTTGTTGATTTCGGTGCGGGTCGCTGTGGGGGTCATTTGAAGGTCCTCTTTCTGGATGGGAATTGCATCCGGCCTGAGGGTACATGACGGGTTCTGGTGGCGGGTGTGGGGTGGGTTGCGGATCGGCTGGATGTGGTTGATGGCGTGAGGCGGATTATTTTTGGTGGCCGCGTGAACGGGTCGGTTGCATGATGGGAAACACCAATTCGTCGGGTAAGCCGAAGCTTCGGGGCGAGGGATGTGCGTCCTCGCTTCCGTGAGCTGTACCTTATTTATTCATCTGGAAAACGACGTGTCAATCTCCCATCGACACCGTGTCGCCCACCATGAAAACAATCGCGTCAATCACCCGTTGACACCGTACTGCTTTCCTCGTCGCGTTGTGGCTTCCGTACATACTTCCGCACGTCCCTGCTCATCGCTCCAAAACACGTACGCCGGCTGTCCTTTCGGGGAAGAGTCGTTCGTTGCGAACCTCGTTGAAATCTGACAACGCTGCTGGAGGCGATGGAGTTTCAAAAAGGCCATAGAAAATGGCATGCTGGCGTGAAAAACTGCGAACATGCCAGGGTCGCTCCGTCCCGGGTCGAGGCGAAAGTGACTCCGTCGATTTTGCTGTCCTTCTGGTTTCTCTTTCCTTTGCCTAGGGATTGTGCCAATGAAGCTTGGACGCGGTTTCCGCCCCCCGGTTTCGTTCCCAAAGCCGCTCTCGTCCCGCGCCGTCCTCCCGGTAGGAAGCCCACCCGCCCGGTTCTCACCGCCGTCCGCATGCGCTCAGAAAACGCCACCTGGCCCGATACCTACCGCGCCGTCATCCATGGCTTCGACGATCTCCCGCCCTACGAAAAATCCTACCAAGCCCAAAAACTCCGCCGCGCCTGCGCCGCCCCGGTTAAGCGGAACAGGCGAGCGCAAAAGAAACTCTAGCGTCCGACTGTTGTCATTCTTGCGGCTAAGATTCGTGAGCTCAATCTGCTCGTCTCAGCTGGAGACTCTTTGACGTCGAAGTGACCGCCTATGGTCCAATTCTCACCACTCGGCTCGGAAATCGCGAAAATCACCGATTCGGTAACCCCATTGACCCGGACCAACACATAAACCATCGGATCACTCGGAGAGTAGTATGGAATCACATATTCGTTCTTGGACCCAGGAGGGCCAGGATGAAGGCGTGCCCTTAACCAAACCTCAAATCGCTCTAAGGTAACTGGCTTGATCTCTCCTCGAATGGCTTTCGGGGAATCAAGAGGAGGAAAAGTCCTTTGCGAAACGATACACCGCTGAAGTGGCCTAACATTGCGTGGAACGATAACTTCCCTGTCGGGATTGGGAATCGCTAGGACCTTGCCGCCCCCCTCATACTTTCGCGGCTCCTTAGCACTCTTGCCAGCTACTCCGACAACCCGAGGTTTGCCAAGCTCGAGAAGAAAAGCCTCCGTCGCCTGACCTAGCCTGGTTCCCGACACTTTATCGACCGCCAACGCGAGTTGCCCAATCGTAGACCGTTCGCGTTCGTACGCAACGCACGCGCTAAGTTCTAACGAACACATCCCGACCAACTCAGCGTTCCAGAACACTTCGGCGCTAGCCTTAGATTTTGGCTGATAGTGAAAGCCGCCGGTGTGTCCTTTCCAGAAGGTCTCCCATGACCACCTTTCGATCAGTTCACCAAAGGTCTCGTCTCCACTTCGCCCGCATTGATCCTGGAATGCAGCCGCATTCCAGGGCAACGCGATCAACAAACACAAGGCATACTTCATCGGAACCACCGTGCTCTCCAGCTTCTCATTGGATACGTGGGCGCCTTTTCCCGGGGAGCTTCGCGGGAGGACGTCTTATGCGCGGCTGACTGGTCGCGTAATAACCGTAGTAGGTATTTCCCAGCGCTCGAATCTTCGCCACCGTCTGAGTGTTGGTGGGATCGGGCGAATCATTACTGGCCTTGTTCCAATACGTCAATATCACGCCGTTCGGTTCGTACCGCGCCCCACTCTGCGCAGTGAGAGCCTCCGTCACCGCCGAAAGAATCGAAAAACATTCAGAGCTTACGGAGCCGCCACCGGGTAGGCTCACTTGTGGACCCACAGAGGCATCGTGACCAAGTGCAGTTTTGAGGTCGTCCATAAAATCCGCCTGGCCGTTGGTGTAAATTCCCCAGCTTTGGTTGTTCCCAGCAGCTTGCAAAACGACGCTGGACAGTGAAGCACTGGAGCCTCCAAACACTGCGGGATTCACAGTCCCACCCGATCCGGTGTAGGCAGTCAGCCGCCCGTGAGCGATATCGTAACGGTTCTCAAGTGCTGTAGCGATCCAGGCTTGCTCGGTAATGAAATTGTTGATATTCGCTAAATCGCCTGGCACGTACACTGGTCCTGCTTCATGCCAAATCGTCTGCGCTAGGTACCCAAGATCGTCGTAAGTCGTTATCATGCTGCGAATTGAGCGTCCGTTGGCCACATTGATAAAGTCACCGCACGCAGTTAAGCCATCCGGATCGTTGAAGTTTATTGGATCCCCGTTCGTGTAAGCGTAAGCGTTCCAGGTAAGGGGATCAGAATAATCTACGTTATCCAGAGTGGGATCAGGTGTCGTGAAGTTCCCCGTTCCCCCTGCGTAGTACCTCTGGTCCGCGTAATCGAGCCCCGTCTCCGCATCCCGAGTATACGTCGCGAACTTCTCTTGCCCGTTTGCTGGATTCCCTGATCCTTCTTCTTGGCCATACGGATAGTATTTGCCAACTAGTCTTGCTGACGCGGTTTCGGCGTAAGCATGGGCTGTAGCCGATAGCGATTTCAGGACTTGAGCGGCTAGGAGGCCGGGTGCGGGTGTGCCGGTTGGGGCCGGAGGCCCAGACGCGAGTTTTGGATTACGTTGCGGAGGGGCAGCGAAGGGAGCGCGCTCGGCGGTGCTTTCCTTGCGGAGCTGCATTGCTGTTATTGTACGTGGCCCGGAGTGGGCCGTTGGCTTGGTTCTCTAGCAGCGCGATCAGTCGATTTCTTCAGCGGCTTCGGCGGCTAAAGAAGCGAACAGTTCAGCCTCGGCGGTGGTGTTCGGTGTGCTCGCCGATGCGTCTGGCCGGTGAAGGTGCGCGGCTGGATGCGTGGCGGAGTAAACCTGCCTCAGTAGGTTGATCGACACTCGGGTGTAGATTTCCGTGGTCGAGAGATTCGCGTGGCCGAGCATTTCCTGAATGACGCGGATGTCGGCTCCGTTTTCGAGCATCAACGTCGCCATGGTGTGGCGGAACAGATGGCAGTGATTTCGGTAATCTGATTTGGCCCAGTTCGGCATTTTGTTTTGGCCCACCTCATAGACGAACGGGTACTCTGATTCGGGCGAAGCCCGAAGTGGAGGAACCTCGTTGGACTGGAGAGGCAAAGTGGAGTTGTTTGAGCA
>JBBQWZ010000052.1:0-44850 GCA_038210135.1 Bryobacterales bacterium | reverse complement strand
GAATCTGCTCCAGGCTCCCCGCTTCCGTATCGTCCATGCTGATGACCAATCCCCAGCATCCCGATCCATCCCCTCTCCAGGCTCATCTTGCGTGAGAATCCATCCCCACCTTCAGGCTCATCTTGCGTGAGACAAGAGTCTACGCCCGTCTGAAGCACACATACACGCTACCCTGGGATTAGATATGGCCAGCATCATTTTTGACGGCGACTGCGGTTTCTGCACACGGTCGGTCCGCTTTGGCCAACGGCTCGACTGGCTCAAAACCCTTCGCTGGCTACCGCGCTTCAGCGACGAGGCGCAAAAGCTCGGAGTCCCACTCGAATCCTCCGAACGCGCGATTCAAATGGTTGCAGGAACCAACGTCTATTCCGGCTGGCGCGCTCTGAAACGCATGGCGATTCGATTCCCGCTTTTCTGGATCGTCTGCGCCGGACTGGTTTGGCTGACTCCGTGGTCCGCTCTCGCGATCGCCATCGGCTTATCCCCGCTCGCCAATTTTATCGGCGACCCCGTCTACGCCTGGATCGCGCGGAACCGAATGCGCATTGCCGGCTCCACCTGCGCTCTTCCGCAACGTCCGCCAACCGAGCGGATTCCGTAACGGTGGGATAATACCGAGATGCGTAGTCTTGTCACGGGAATCCTTCTGGCCGGTCTTGCTGTGCTGCCGGCTGCCGCCGGCGACATGACCAAGATTCGCGTCGAAGTCCGCACGCTCGGCGGCAAACCAATCGATCGTGCCAGCGTCCGCATCCAGTTCGTCGAAGGTCGCTCCGTCGTGAAGCTTGGCAAGAAGATTATCAAGAGCTGGGAGCTGCGAACCAATCAGGACGGTGTCGCCAAAATTCCGGAACTCCCGCAGGGCAAGATGCTCGTTCAGGTCACCGCCAAGGGTTATCAGACCTATGGCGAAACCGTAGATGTCAACGAAGAGCAGAAAACCATCGAAGTAAAGCTCAAGCCGCCCCAGCCCCAGTATTCCGCCCACTAAGTGGCATAGGCCTCAAGTGGCATAGGCCTCCGGCCTGTGTCCGCCGCAAACATGTCCACCTGCAAGCAGGTAACTTACAGCCCGCATTGCTCGTCCAGTTGAATTCGTCCCTTGCGCGCCGCAGAGCTGGACTTCGTCAATCTACTTCAGGAATCGTTTTTCGATGCATCGGCTCAGCATGCTTCTAGCTTTTTTCATTTTCACCGCAATCGCCGCGGCCCAATCGATCACGCTGCGCGGATTGATCACCGACGAATCCGGAGCATCCGTACCCGGCGCCACTGTGACCCTTAAAGGTCCCGGCCCCGCCCGCGTCGCGCAGACCAGCCGCGACGGCGCGTACGTCTTCCAGGGCCTTCCGACCGGCACCTACAAAGTGGAAGTCGCGGCACCCGATCTTGCGCTCGCGAAGCCAACCACCATCAGCCTGAAAGCCACCAGCGAGACCCTGAACCTGATTCTGAAAGTTGCCGCCACGTCGCAACAGGTGACCGTCCAGGATTCCGCTGCACCGACCGTTACGACGGACCCGACCAACAATGCCGGAGCGTTGGTCATGCGCGGCGACGACCTGCTCGCGCTCGCTGATAATCCAGAGGACCTGCAAGCCGATCTCCTCGCGCTCGCCGGACCTTCAGCCGGTCCGAATGGCGGCCAGATCTTCGTCGATGGCTTCTCCGGCGGCGAACTTCCTCCCAAGGAATCCATTCGTGAAATCCGCATCAACCAGAATCCGTTCTCGCCCGAATACGACACCATCGGCTATGGCCGCATCGAAATTTTCACCAAGCCCGGAGCCGACAAGTTTCGCGGTTCCGTGTATTACAACTTCGCCGACGACTTCTGGAATTCGCGCAATCCGTACGCGGCGAAAAAGTCGCCGTTCCTTCTCAACGAAACCGGCGGCAACGTCAGCGGTCCACTCGGCAAGCGCGCATCCTTCACCCTCGACGGACGCTACGACTCCGTCAACGACGGAGCCATCATCAACGGAATCACTCTCGACCCCGTCACCCTGGGCGTCGTCGATCCCTTCACCAGCGTTTTTGTCAAACCGCAGCGCCGCTTCGTCATCACGCCGCGCGTCGATTTCCAACTCAACGCCAACAACACCCTGACGGTTCGCTATAGCGGCGTCCACACCGACATCGACGGATCCGGCGTCGGCAGCTTCAATCTGCCCTCGCGCGCCCAGCGAAACATCATTAATCTGAACTCGCTCCAAATGACCGAGACCGCCGTCTTGAGTCCCACCGTAATCAACGAAACCCGCTTTCAGTTCACCCGGCTTCTCTTCAACTACATCGCCGACAGCAGCGACCCCGCGCTCATCGTCCTCAGCGCCTTCAACGGCGGGGGAGCCCAGATCGGAAATTGGATCACTCACGAGAAAGATTACGAGCTTCAGAACAACACGTCGATTGCGCATGGCTCGCACACGCTCCGCTTCGGAATGCGGCTTCGCGGCTACAACACGGCCGAAACCTTTCCGCAAAATTTCGGTGGTTCATTCATTTTCGGCGGCGGAACCGCCCCCGTCCTCGACCCCAATAATCGCGCCGTCGTCGATGCAACCGGCCAGCCTCGGCTCACCGATATCACCTCCATCGAACGCTATCGCCGGACCGTTTTGTTTCAAAAGCTCGGCTTCACGCCTGCGCAGATCCGCGCCCTCGGCGGCGGCGCGACGCAATTCACCATCAACGCAGGCAACCCGTCGATTGCCGGAAATCAGTGGGACGCCGGTATCTTTGCAGGCGACGACTGGCGGGTCCGCCCCAACCTGACGGTCAGCTACGGACTTCGTTACGAAGTACAGACGAACCTCTCCGACTGGCGCGCCCTCGCTCCGCGCGCCGGCATCGCTTGGGGCGTTGGCGCTACGAATAAGAAACCCGCGCTGTTTGTTGTCCGTGGGGGATTCGGAATCTTCTACGAACGCTTCGCGCTTTCGAACACACTGAGAGCGGCGCGCGCCAACGGAATCGTCGAGCAGCAGTACGTCGTCACCAATCCGGATTTCTTCCCCGTCGTGCCTCCCGCGACTTCGCTCGGCGGAACGCTGACCACGCAAACGATCCAGCGCGTCTCGCCCGCCCTGAAATCGCCATCCATCCTGCAAGGCGCCATCGGCATCGAGCGCCAATTGCCCTGGCATTCCACGCTTGCCGTCACGTTCGCGAAGTCCCACGGCATCGATATCTATCGCTCGCGCGTGAGCAACGCGGCCAGCCTTTCGAGCAGCGTTGGACCCATCTTTCAGTCCGAATCCTCCGGCGTCTACGATCAGAATCAACTGATCTTCAACTTGAACACCAAGGTGAATCGAAACGTCTCCGTCTTCACCGGATACACGTTGAATCGCGCCCGCAGCAACACCGACGGCCTTGGAACGTTCCCCGCGAATCCGTCGAGCGATCAGGGCGAATACGGACCCGCCTCCACCGACGTCCACAACCGCGCCCAATTCGGCGGCACGCTGAACTCGCGCTGGGACCTCCGTATCAGCCCACTGGTGATCGTCGAATCCGGTCCGCCGTTTGACATCACGGCCGGACGCGACATCTACGGGACTACTCTTTATAACGGCCGCCCTGGAATCGCCTCCGAACTAACCCGCCCCGGGCTGGTCGAGACTCCGTACGGCTTGCTCGATCCGAATCCGATTCCCGGCGAGCAGATTCTGCCGCGCAATTTCGGCCGCGGGCCCGGTCAGGTTCTCGTGAATTTCAGAATCGGGAAAGTGTTCGGCTTCGGCGGACCGCGCGAAGGAGCAACCGCCGCCGGATCCGGCCCCGCCATGTCCGGCGGTCAGGACGCGCGTCGTGGCGGCGGAGGCAATCCGTTCTCGACCGGCGGCGCAGGCGGCGCGCCCGCATCCAGCAAGCGCTACAACCTGACGATTTCGCTATCGATCCGCAACGCCTTCAACCACAACAACCCCGGTCCCATCGTCGGCAACATCACCTCACCGCTCTTCGGCCGAGCGAATCAGCCCGCCGCTTCCGGAGGCGGATTCTCCGAAGCAGCAAACAATCGCCGCCTGGAAATTCAAACCCGCTTCACCTTCTAGCGAGACCGTTCGGGCGACCCGAGGCGCGACCTGTAAGCTCGCGCTCACTAACTCACAATGGCCCGTCCATGCAGCCCCGCCCGTGAGGGCGGGGATCACTTCACGCTTACGCCACAATCGCGATGCACTCAATCTCGACCTTCACGTCGCGCGGAAGCCGAGCCGCCTCCACTGTGGCCCGAGCCGGCGGATTCGCCGTAAAGTACCGTGCGTAGACTTCGTTCATCTTTGCGAATTCGCCCATATCTTTAATGAAAACGGTGGTCTTCACCACGTTCTCGAGCGACGATCCGCAGGCCTCAAGCAGACCCTTCAGATTCTCCATGACGCGTTCCGTCTGGACTTCAATGCCGCCCTCGACCATCGTGTTCGTCGCCGGATCCAGCGGAATCTGGCCACTCAAGAAAGCGAGTCCGTTGTACACGACCGCCTGCGAATACGGGCCGATCGCTTTCGGAGCGTGATCTGTTGCAATGATTTTCTTCATGATTGAGTAGTTTGTTCCTCGCTCCGCTCGACCGCCGCGGAGCCCGTTGATTTTGACTGCTTCAGCTTTAGTGTGCCAGTTAGCTGGCTGGACCTGTTGATGTTCTGTTCCACACAAAACGCTTCCAATTCGCACGCGATCCGCACGGGCGCTTGCGGATCCCAAAATGTCGCCGTGCCCACCTCGACCGCCGTCGCGCCCGCGATCAAGAACTCCGCCGCATCGACGCCCGACGCAATTCCGCCCAAGCCGACCACCGGAATTCGCACCGCCTGCGCAGTCTCATAAACCAATCGTAGAGCGATCGGCTTGATGGCCGGACCCGACAGCCCGCCGAAGCCAGCCCCGATCCGCGGCGTCCGCGTCTTCGCGTCGATCGCCAGCGAAATGAACGTATTCACCAGCGAAATCGCATCCGCGCCCGAATCTTCAGCCGCGCGTGCGAGCGGCTCGATCTTGGCGACGTTCGGCGACAGCTTCACAATCATCGGACGCCGCGTGGCGTTCCGGATCGCAACGAGCAAGTCGGCGAGACAAATGGGATCGCTCGAAAAAACAATTCCGCCGTGCTTCGTATTCGGGCACGAAACGTTCAGCTCGTAGGCGGCAATGCCTTCCGCGTCGTTCAACACGCGGACCACTTCCAGATAATCCTCCGGCGCGTACCCGAAAACATTCGCAATTACCGGAACGTCGAACTTCCGCAGTCCCGGCAACTTATCCGCGACAAACGCGCGGACTCCGATGTTCTGCAGGCCGATCGAATTGATCATCCCCGCTTCGGCTTCCCATACGCGCGGCGGCGGATTCCCGTCCATCGGCTCGCGCGAAAGCCCCTTCACCACAATGCCGCCAAGCTGATTCAAATCCACCAGCTTTTCGAACTCGACGCCATAGGCAAACGTCCCGGACGCTGTCAAAATAGGCGTTTTCAGGGCGATTCCGCAAAGTTGTGTGGCCAGGCGGGAGGACACTGCACACAGGATAACGCTATGCTTGCCACGTGCGCGCTCTTTCCCTTGCGATTTTCTTTCTATTTACCGTGAGTGCACCCGCCGACACCAAAGTCGTCATGCTCGGTACCGGCACGCCCAACGCCGACCCGGATCGCTCCGGACCCTCGGTCGCCGTCGTCGTAGATGGCTCCGCGTATCTCGTCGACTTCGGCCCTGGCGTCGTGCGCCGCGCCGCGGCCGCCGCGCGAGCCGGAGAACCGGCACTCGCTGCCAAAAATCTCCGCATCGCCTTCGCCACCCACCTTCACTCCGACCACACCGCCGGCCTCGCGGATCTTATGTTCAGCCCTTGGGTCCTCGAACGCACCGAACCTCTCGAGATCTACGGCCCGCCCGGTCTCGCGTCCATGACGCATCATCTTCTCGCAGCCTACAAAGAGGACATCGAGATCCGGCTCCACGGCGGCGAACCGTCGAACGAAAAAGGCTGGAACGCCATCCCGCACGAAGTGCAGCCCGGTGTCATCTATAAGGACGCCAAAGTCACCGTAACCGCCTTCGCCGTTGCGCACGGCGAATGGAAACATGCTTACGGTTACGTGTTTCAAACGAAAGATCGCCGCATTGTCATTTCAGGAGACACGTCGCCCACCGACGCCATCGTGAAGGCTTGCAACGGCTGCGACGTCCTGGTGCACGAAACTTACTCCACCGCCAAATTTGCAAATCGCCCGCCGGATTGGCAGAGGTATCACTCCCGCTATCACACCTCGACGATGCAGCTCGCGGAGATCGCCGCCAAAGCCATGCCGAAGCTGCTGGTCCTCTATCACCAGTTGTATTGGGGCGCGACCGATGACGACCTGCTCGCCGAAATTCGCCTGACCTACAAAAGCCAAGTGGTTTCCGCCCGTGACCTAGCCGTCTACTGAATCCAGCTATTCGTACCGCAGCGCGACCATCGGATCCACCCGCGTCGCTCGCCGCGCCGGAATGTAACAGGCGATCAACGTCACGCCGCTCAGTAGAAGCGCCATCGCCCCGAACGTTCCCATGTCGAACGAACTAACCCCGAAGAGCATGCTTTCGAGCGATTTCGCCAGGCTCAACGCTCCGATCAAGCCGAGCACCACGCCCACGCCGGCGATGACCATGCCTTGCCGGATTACCAGGCTCAGCACGTCCGACGATCCCGCCCCAAGCGCCATGCGGATACCGAATTCATTGGTCCGCTGCGCCACGGAATACGAAATCACTCCGTAAATCCCCACCGCCGCCAGCGCCAACGCGACCCCCGCAAACAGTGTCAATAGCATAGCCAGGAAGCGCGGTCGTGAACGCGTACTGGCGATCACATCCTCCATCGACCTAACGCTCGAAATCGGCAGCGCCGGATCCAGATCCTGCACAATCTTGCGCGCCAGCGGAACCATCGAATACGGATCGCCCGCCGTGCGGATCACCACGTACGCCGCGTCCTGCGTAATCGGCAATGGGACTTGCGAATTCGCAATGAACAGCTCGTTGCCGATCGGCTTATCCAGGCCCGCGTTCTTCACATCGCCCACCACGCCGACCACCGTCAACCAATCGGTCGCACCGCCGGGCTTCATACGATGCCCGATCGCGCTCTCGCCGGGCCAATAGGTCTGCGCCAGCGTCTGATTCACAATCAACACGCCCGGCGAATTCATTCCGTCGCGGCCGTCGAAGAACCGGCCTTCGACCAGCCGAATCCCCATCGTTTCGAAGAATCTCTTTCCGACCAGTTGGTAATAATCGATGTTCTGCACCGGACCGCCTTCGCGCGGAACGAAACCCTCGATCATCGTGTCGTTCGCATTCAGATACCGGATCGGCGGAAGACCCGTTGCGAGCGTTACGTTCTGCACGCCCGGAGTCGATTGCAGCTTTTCGTCCAAACGATTCCAGAACGAGACCCGGCTTTCGGGCGATTGATAGACCGACGGCGGCAGCGCCACCCGCATGGTCAGCAGTCCATCCGCGCGCAGCCCCGCGCTGACTTCCTGCAGCTTCCAGAACGCCCTCACCATCAGGCCCGTGCCTATTAACAGCACCAGCGCCAGCGCCAGTTCGCTGATCACCAACACGCTGCGGAACCGGTTCGCCGCGACCGAAGCCGTCGTACGGCCGGCCGCCGCCTTCAGCGCGTCGTGCAGATTTCCGGCTACGATTTGCGCAATCGGAGCCAGCCCGAAGGCGATCCCCGTCACAATCGAAACCAGCAAGGTGACGATCAGCACTCGCCCATCAATGCTGATCTCAGCCGACCGCGGAATGCTCTCCGATCCCGCCGCCACCAACAGCCGGAGTCCGCCATACGCCAATAGCAACCCAAGTGCGGCGCCGCCGAGCGCCAGCAGGATGCCCTCCGTCACGAACTGCGCCGCGAGCCGACCATAGCCCGCCCCCAGCGCTTTCCGGATCGCGATTTCGCGCTGCCGCGCCTCCGCCCGAGCCAGCAGCAGATTCGCCACGTTCACGCACGCGATGAGCAGCACAAACGCGACCGCGCCCATCAGCATCAGCACCGCCCGGCGCACATTTCCGATCACTTCTTCCTGCAAGTCATACGCGACCAAGGTATGGAAATCGAGCGAGAACGAATGCACGCCCCGCGTCGCTTTCGCGCCCGAATCCTGCATGTACCGCGTCAGTTCTTCCCGCGCCCGGGTCAACGGAACCCCCGGCTTCAGCCGTCCGATCATGCTCAGGAAATGATTCCCTCGCCGCTGCGGGTTCGGAGGACCAAGCTGCATTGCGAGCCACGCCTCAGGCGGTTCCGTTTCGCCGGGTGGAAAGCTGAAGCCTTCTCCCATCACGCCGATCACCGTGCACGCCTGTCCGTTGTAGCGGATCTCGCGACCGACAATCCCGGCATCTCCGCCGAAAACCCGCTTCCAAAGGCCGTTCGAAATTACGACGCTCCGCCTTGCCCCTTGTACATCATCCGCCGGCTGCAGCAATCGTCCCTGCGCCGGTTGTATGCCGAGCATGTTCATCAATCCGCCCGTAACCTGGCTCACCGTGACGCGCACCGGCTCGTTTGCGCCCGAGATGTTGGCTCCGTTCAACGCAAACGCTTCGATCGTCTCCCACGACTGCAAGTCGCGCTGAAGGTCCGCGAATTCCGGCGGCGACGTCCAGAACTTCAATAGTGGATGCGTTCCGAATTTGGGGAATTCCGTGTACAGCCGCGCCAGCCCATCAGGATTTTTATAGAGAAGCGGACGCAGCACAACCGCGTTCACGACGCTGAAAATTGCGGTCGTTGCGCCGATTCCAAGAGCTAGGCACAGCAGCGCGGCAATCGTAAACCCCGGGCTGGCCGCCAGCGTCCGGAATCCATAACGAACATCCTGAAAAAAAGTCTGCATGGCGAGTATCTACTTGAGACGAATACCACCCCCAATCCGTTCGGTTACGTTTCTCGGCTTGCAGTCCGCCCCAAAAGTCCACAACCCGCTAAACAACTCCCCCTTGCATATTTCGGTTTGTATAGTATGGATCCACAACGTATGCAATTCGATTTTTCGCCCAAAATTAAAGACCTGCAGAAGCGGCTCACTGCCTTCATGGATGAGCACATCTATCCCAACGAAAAGCTCTTCGAGCAGCAGGTCAACACCGGAGATCGCTGGAAGGTGATCCCGATCATCGAGGAACTGAAGCCGAAAGCCCGTGAAGCCGGCCTCTGGAACCTCTTTCTCCCCGAGAGCGATCGCGGAGCCGGACTCACTAACCTCGAGTACGCGCCGCTGTGCGAAATCATGGGCCGCAGCGTCTTTGCCGCCGAAGTCTTCAATTGCTCCGCGCCCGATACCGGCAACATGGAAGTCCTCGTGCGCTACGGATCCGACGCCATCAGGGACAAATGGCTGACTCCGCTTCTCGCTGGCGAAATCCGCTCGGTCTTCGCCATGACGGAACCCGCCGTCGCCTCCTCCGACGCCACTAACATCCAGGCCAGCATCGTTCGTGACGGCAATGAATATGTCGTCAATGGTCGCAAGTGGTGGTCCTCCGGTGCCGGCGATCCGCGTTGCAAAGTGGCCATTTTCATGGGCAAAACGGATCCCCACGCGCCCAAGCACAAGCAGCAGACGATGATCGTCGTGCCCATGGATACCAAGGGCGTAAAGATCGAGCGCATGCTCACCGTCTTCGGCTACGACCACGCGCCGCACGGTCATGGAGAGGTCACCTTCACCGACGTTCGCGTACCGGTCGATAACCTTCTGCTAGGCGAAGGACGCGGCTTTGAAATCGCGCAGGGCCGCCTCGGACCCGGTCGCATCCATCACTGCATGCGCCTCATCGGTGTCGCCGAACGCGCTCTTGAAGACATGTGCAACCGCGTCACCAAGCGCGTCGCCTTCGGAAAAACCATCGCGGAGCAGGGAACCGTCCGCCACGACATCGCCCTCTCGCGCATGGAAATCGAACAGGCTCGCCTTCTCGTATTGAAGGCGGCTTACATGATGGACACCGTCGGCAATAAGATCGCGAAATCCGAAATCGCGATGATTAAGGTCATCGTTCCGAACATGACCCTCCGCGTCGTCGATCGCGCTCTGCAAGCCCATGGCGGAGCTGGCGTCTGCCAGGACTTCCGCCTCGCGTCTTCCTGGGCCAACTCTCGGACCCTGCGTCTAGCGGACGGCCCCGACGAAGTCCACATCGAGTCCGTCGCCAAGTTCGAACTCAACAAATATAAAGCCGCCCAAGCCGCCGGAACAGCCTAAAACAAGTCGGTGGTTCGGCATCGTGAACGATTCCGCGATAGCCCCGCCCGCGAGGGCGGGGATGCAGCATTAGACCACTTCAGCACCGAGCAACATTCAGCACCGAGCAACATTCAGCACCGAACCGCGACCATAAGGGAGCGGACTTCGTAGTCCCCCGGATTGAACCCGACCGTAAGGGAGGGGACTTGTAAAGCACTAGCGTCCAAATGAGCGAACTCACTATCGTCCGTCACGGCCAGGCCCGCGCCTTCCAAGCCGATCCCGACCACCTCACTGACACCGGCTTCGCGCAAGCCTGCCGTCTCGGCGAAGTATGGGCCGCCGCCGGAATCACTTTCGACGAAGTCCACTGCGGAACCCTGCGCCGCCATCGCCAGACCGAGCAGACCGTCGCCGAAGCGTTCGCCAACGCCGGCAAACCCTGGCCGGCAGTGATTCAGAATCCCGACTGGAACGAGTACGACGCCGAAGGAGTGAACCGCGGTCTCCTCCCGCATCTCGAGAAGTCCGACGAAGCCTTCCGCGCGCTCCTCGCCGATGCGCAAAAGTACAAGGGCACCCCCGAACACAATCGCTATTTCCAGCGCATGTTTGAGGTGCTGATGAACTCCTGGCTCGAGGGCGCCACCGAGATCGAAGGCGTGGAGCCCTTCCGTACCTTCCAAGGGCGCGTCAGCCGCGGAGTCAAAACTCTCATGGCCGACAGCGGCAACAAGAAAGTCGCGCTGTTCAGTTCCGGCGGGCCGATCGGCTTATGCGTTCAGCGCGCGCTTCGCGCCCCGGACCGTGCGTTTTTGGATGTGAATTGGAGAGTGAAAAACTGCTCGATCTCGCGCTGGGTCTATTCTCGAGATCGATTTACTCTCGATGGCTTTAACGCCATCGAGCATCTGCCGCCAGAGCTAATTACGTTTCGCTAAGAGCCTGCATCCCGGCGCTATTTAGCCGAAGTCTCCGGCTTAACCTTCGCCGCCGCAGTCGCCGCCGCCTCCAATTCCTTCCGCCGGGCATCTAACTTCGACGCCTCGAAATTCTTGTTCTGCGCCCGCAGATTCTCGCTCAAGTCCTTCAATACGGGAATCAAATACTCCGACTTCTCCGGCGACGCGTCGATCGTCGCCAGCGCCCGCCGCAGATACGCTTCCGTTTCCTTCGGCTTGACCCGCGCCTGCGCAACGAACGCCAGATTCCGCAGGCTTCCCACGTCATCCGCATCCCGAATCGCCAGCGCCATCTTGTACAACTCATCCGACTCGTCGTACTTCTTCAGCGCCGCGCACGTCACCGCCAGGTTGTCGAGGCTCATCGCCAGCAGCACATGCTTCGGACCCAGCCCCATCATCCAGATCGCCAGCGACCGGCGGTACATTGGTTCCGCTTCGTCGAATCGCGCCTGATCGAACATCATCTTCGCCAACAGATCCAGCGTCTGCGCGATATCCGGATGCAGCCCCCCGAACGTCGCCTCGCGGATCGCCAATGCGCGCCGGTAGAGCCCTTCCGCATCCGCCACACGCTTGGCATTCTTCCAGGCTGACGCCAGCCGGTCCATCGCCGGAAGCAATCGCGAATCCTCCAGGCCGTACGCTTTCTCTAAAATCTCCAAAGCAAATTGAAACGAAGCCGCTGCCATATCCTCGTTCTTCACCACCAGATACAGCCGCCCCAGGTTGATCCAATCCGGAGCCAGATCTGGATGGTCGGACCCTTGCGCCTTCGACCGGATCGTCATCACCCGATTCGAAAGCTCCAGCGCCTTCTTCGGCTGCATCGCGAACTCCTGCGCCTTCGCCAGTTTCTGCAACGACGGAATCAGCGGAGTCTCGTCCACCCCGCCCCGCTTCAACAACCCCGACCGCTCTTCGAGTTGCTTTGTCTTCTGCGCCAGCAGTTGCTCGTACAGCGGAATTGCCTTCACCACTTCGCCCGAGCCCATGCGCGAGATCGCCAGATCGTCGAGCGCGGCATCGGAATCCGGCTCCAGTTTCAACCGTTCCTCAAAGACGACCGCCGCGTCCGCGAAGCGACCCTGCGTCCGCAGCGCTATCCCAAGCAGCCGCAGGGCCCCGGCACGTCTGGTGTCGTCCGCCGCCAACGCTTCGAGCGCCTTCCGAACCACTCGCTCGGCTTCGGCAAAGCGGCGCTGGTCGAACGATTTTTGCGCCGACTCCATCAGTTCTCCCGGTACCGCCAGCTCTTGCGCCTGCCCAAGCGCGCCTATCGCGAGCCCCAAAATCACTAAATTCACAATTCTTAAACGCAACCGATGCTGCATCTTGGTCCTTTGTGACGCCTATCATCCTATAAAAGTTCCCGGTGCGTCTGTTACACTAGGCCGTTTGCGGTCTTTGCGCTTGCGAATCCGAAGGCCTGCCGCTAGAATCAAAAGGTTTGCACTCAGTGTGGAGGATGCATGTCCGTTGAGCAGAAGGTTAAGCAGATTATCGTCGAACAGCTAGGCGTTGATGAAAACCAGGTGGATAAAACCGCCTCGTTCGTTGATGATCTGGGCGCGGATTCTCTCGACATCGTGGAACTCGTAATGGCTTTTGAAGAAGCCTTCGATCTCGATATTCCGGATGAAGACGCGGAAAAGATTACGACCGTGAAAGACGCGGTCGAGTACATCGAAGCGAAACAGAAGAAGTAGCCATCCGCCGCCGGACTCCTGGCCCCCAAGCTTCCTGAATCCCCGGGCCCGTTGAAAGAGTCCAAAGAAGCGGCAATTCCCAAGAGGTTCCCACTTGTCACGCAGAGTCGTCGTTACCGGTGTCGGCCTGTTGGCTTCCGTCGGCAACGGTACCGAACAGGTCTGGCAGGCTGTGCGCGAAGGCCACAGCGGGATCGCGCGCATCACAGCGTTCGATCCAACAGAATACTCGTGCCAGATTGCCGGCGAAGTCAAGAATTTCGACCCCGCCGTCTGGATTGAGAAAAAAGAAATTAAGAAGATGGGTCGCTTCATGCACTTCGGCATCGCGGCTTCCGAATTCGCCATTCAAATGGCGAAGCTGGATATGAAGGCCGAGGATCCTGAAATGGTCGGAGTCTATATCGGCTCCGGCATCGGTGGCTTTGAAGTCATCGAGCGCGAACACAAGATCCTGCTCGAAAAGGGTCCCAGCCGCATCTCGCCCTTCTTCATCCCCGCCACCATTGTCAACCTCGCTTCCGGTTTTGTCTCCATACGCACCGGCGCGAAAGGTCCGAATTCCGCTACCGCCACCGCTTGCACAACCAGCGCGCACTCGATCGGCGATTCGTTCCGCATCATCCAGCACGGCGATGCCGACGTGATGATCTGCGGAGGCGCGGAAGCCGCGGTCACGCCCATGAGCATCGGCGGATTCGCCGCCATGCGCGCGCTCACCCATCGCAACAAAGAACCCGAACGCGCCTCTCGTCCCTGGGATAAGGATCGCGATGGATTCGTCTGCGGCGAAGGCGCCGGCATCGTGATCCTCGAAGAGCTCGAACATGCGAAGAAGCGCGGAGCGCCAATTCTCGCCGAAATCGTCGGCTACGGAATGTCAGCCGACGCGTATCATATGACTTCGCCTTCAGAAGACGGCGACGGAGCCTATCGCGTCATGCGCAACGCCATGCGCGATGCGAAAATCGACCCCACCGAAGTGGACTACATCAACGCCCACGGAACGTCTACCGAAATTGGCGATCGCATCGAGACCCACGCCATCAAACGCGCTTTCGGCGATCACGCGTATAAGCTGTCCGTCAGCTCGACCAAGTCGATGACCGGTCACCTTCTCGGCGGTGCCGGCGGACTCGAAGCCGGTATCACCGTCCTCGCCATCCGCGATCAGATCGCCCCGCCGACCATCAACCACGAAACTCCCGGTGTGGGCTGCGACCTGGATTATGTGCCGAATCACGCACGCCCCTTGGAGATCAATTGCGCCCTGTCGAATTCGTTCGGCTTCGGCGGAACGAACGGCGCTCTGATCTTCAAGAAGTTTGAACAGTAAGTCGCCATGCGGCGCAGGCACCCTGGTGGTGATGTGCGCCCACGGGAGCTCCTCGCTAAAATGAAAATGATCCTCTCGGGGCTTGAACCCCGGCAGTGAGGCAGGGGACTTTGCTTGAACCCCGACCGTGAGGGAGGGGACTCTGTATGAGAGGCGCGCACCCAGCGCGCAATCCGAGCCGCGACCAGAGGGCTCCCAAGGAGCCCGCCGGAAGCGGACGCCAATTTTATTAAGGAACGATCAATGAAAATCGTTGTCGCAATTAAACAAGTTCCTGTTCGTGACTCGCAATTGCGCGTCGACGCGAACGGCCGCTGGATTCAGGAAGGCGATCTCAACTTCGAGATCAATGAGCCGGACGCCTACGCGCTCGAAGAAGCCCTCCAACTGAAAGAGAAACATGGCGGCGAGGTCATCGCTCTGTGCGCCGGCCCCGCCCGGGCCCAGCAGACTATTCGCGAAGCTCTCGCCAAAGGCGCCGACCGCGCGCTCCACATCGAGGCCGACGATCTCAATTCGCTCGACACGCTCGGCGTTGCCAAGCTCCTCGCCGCCGCGCTGAAGGAAGAGAAACCCGACCTCATCCTCACCGGGCTCCAGTCCGACGATCTCGGCTACGGCCAAACCGGCCCCGTCCTCGCCGAACTCCTGGGTATCGCGTCCGCGACCATCATCATGCAGGTCGAAGTCGATGGCGCAAACATCCGCGTCAAGCGCGAGCTCGAAGACGGCTGGTTCCAGCACATCACCATGCCGCTGCCCGCCGTGCTGACCATCCAGAGCGGCATCAACAAGCTTCGCTACGCGACCTTGATGGGAATCAAGAAGGCCAAGTCGAAAGAAATCAAACCGGTCGATGTCGCGAGCCTCGGCGGCTCGCCCGCGCCGGTCGCGTCGATCGACAAAATCTACGTGCCGCACCGCACCAAGCAGGCCCAGATCTTCGAGGGCGATGTAAAAATCGCCTGCGCCAAACTGGTAGAGAAGCTGAAATTCGAGGTTCGCGTCATATGACCGCCTCTTCCGCACCGAACCCCGACTCAGTACAGAACCGCGACCGTAAGGGAGCGGACCTCTCGTACAGCGAGCATTCAGCCTGTAGCCCCGCACGTAAGTGCGGGGACTCTTCTCACGACTTCCTCCCCACCGGAGTTACACAATGAGCATCCTCGTCGTCATGGAAAACCGCGGCTCCGCCTGGAACCGCATGAGTTGGGAAACCCTGGCCGCCGGTCAACAGATCGGCGCCGCGCTCGGACTCCCCGTCGCCGCCGCCGTAGTCGGCAAAGGCGTCGGAGCACTCGCCCAGGAACTCGCCGCCAAAAAGCTCAGCAAGGTCTACTCAGTCGAGCACGACCTGCTCGCCGACTACACCGCCGACGGCTTCACTTCCGCCGTCGAACAGCTCGTCAAAGCCTCCGGTGCCACCTACGTCTTTTTCCCGCACACCTATCAAGTCCGCGATTTCGCGCCCAAGCTGGCCACTCGCTTCGGCCAGATGCTCGTCTCCGACGTCATCGCGATCCGTGTCGAAGAAGGCAAGCCCGTCTTTGTCCGCCTGCTGTTTCAGGGCAAGCTCAATGGCGACGTCCGCGTCTCGGGAACCGGACCCTACTTCGCCTCCATGCAGGCCGGTGCCTATCGCGCCGACGCGCTCGAAGCCGGCACAGCGCCCGTTGAAGCCTTCACTCCGACGCTCGACACCGCCTCGATCCGCCAGAAGCCCGAAGCGCCCTTCCGCGAATCCGCTCGCGCCGTTGACCTCACCGCCGCTGAAATCATCGTCAGCGTCGGCCGCGGCATCAAGGAAAAGGAAAACATCCCGATCGTCGCCGCCCTCGCCGAAGCCCTTGGAGCCGAACTCGCCGCATCGCGCCCCATCTGCGACAACGGCTGGCTCCCCATGGAACGCCAGGTCGGAAGCTCCGGCCAAACCGTTTCGCCCAAGGTCTATATGGCCGTCGGCATCTCCGGCGCCATCCAGCACCAGGTCGGCATGAAGGGCGCGAAAATTATCGTCGCCATCAATAAGGATGCGAACGCCCCGATGTTCGAGATCGCCGATTACGGGATCGTAGGCGACCTTTTCGAAGTCGTTCCGGCCTTGATCGAAGAGATCAAGAAAGCCAAAGCCAGCTAGCCTCTTTTCACCGACAACCTGTTCCTGTTGCCGGATGAAACGGCCATATAGCCCCGCCCGTAAGGGCGGGGATCCGCAATCCCCCATCGAACCGCGACCGTGAGGGAGCGGACCTCCTCCCACACAAACAGCCCTATTCCCCCGGATGATAAGCCCGCTCAAGATTCGCCAGAATCTCCTTCTCCGTAAACCACACCTTCTTCAACTCGTGCTTCGCAAACAGCACCGCCTGATCCCTCGAATGCTTCGACGCCAAATTCCCGGTCTCGCCGTACGCCAAAATCGAGTACGCCTGAATGGGCTTCGAAAACTCCACCGTCGTGATCCAAGCATCCCCATACCCTGAATTCGGCGCGTCGTTCGTCAGCTTGCCTGCCATCCGCCCTTTGCCATCTTTCACCGGATCGAAGTACAGCACGCGGAACATGCCCCATTCGCCGCCCGCGCCTGAACCCGGCAAATCCAAATCGCCAAAGCGGAACCGGTTCACGTCGCCCCACTTCACATCCGCGGACCCATACGTCTCGCGCGTCCACTTCACCGCCTCTTCAAAGTTGCGGACCGCGGCTGCGCCATCCGCTATCCCCGACGGAGTCTTCGCCGGCCGCGCCGAATCCCACTGCGTCGCATAAAATTTCTGCTCGAACGCCACCCGCACTCGCCCTACGCTATTCGTGTACAACTGCCAGAACCTCTCAAACAGAACCGCCCCGCGGCTGTCGGCCGACGCGTGGTTGTCCCACGCCTCCATCACCTGAATCCCACTGCGCAGATCCCCTGAAGGATTCGCGACCGCTTTCAACGCGCGCAGCAAGTCCGGCTTCACGCGATCGGCCAGCAGCATGTTCGTGCTGAACTTCAGCCGCTTGATATCCTCAAGCGAAAACTTCTCCTGACCCTCAAGAATCGACAGCGACATCTGCGTGCGCAATCCCAGAATGCGGCCTGGCTCAAAATAACTCGGATAGTTTTTCGGATCAAGCGGATTGCGCAGCGACGTCCACCACGGAGCATCGTTGCAGTTCTGCACATACCCGCCACTCGGATTCAACAACTGCGGCAGTTGCGACATGCCGTGATAATCCTGCCAGACGTATTTGGACGTATCGCCCGGAACATCTAAACGGTAATCCGTGCCATCGTCGATCCGCTTCGGCACCGTTCCATTCCACAGGTACAGAACGTTGCCGTCCACGTCCGCGTACGTGAGGTTGAACATCGGAATCGCATTCATCTTCAGCGTTTCCTGAAATTCCTTCAGGTTTTTCGCTTTACTCAGCTCATACCATTCCTCGTAATAGCGATATTCCTGCAGCGCGGCGGATTTCAATGCGAAGATCTTGTTGCCCGCGCGATGGATCACTGGACCCAGGTGTGAATCCCAGTACGTGCGGCGTTCCGTCTTGCCGCCCTTCACTTCAACCGTGACCTCGCGCCGCGTCAGCGGCATCGACTTCCCGTCAAAGACGTAGCGATTCTCATCTTTCGGATCCGCCACCAGCGCGTACGCGTCTTCGAGATCCGGATAATTCACCGTGTGCGTCCAGCCCAGATGCTCGTTGAACCCGGTCGTCAGCATCGGACGCCCGATGAACGTGCCGCCAAAGAAATTCAGCTTGCCCGGCACCGTGATCTGCGCTTCCCAATACAGCGCGTTCCAGGCCTGATGCGGATTGCCCAGCAGAATCGGCTTGCCCGACTTCGTACGCGATCCCGTGATGCCCCACATATTGGAACCATCCGCCGGTGCCAGATCCTCATCGTCATTCGCCGCCACGGCCGCTTTCGGATTCGGGTACTTCTCCTGCAACTGTTTCGTCGGATCGTGGAACGCAAAACGCATGATCTCCGCGCGCCCCTGCGCCAGCACATCGATCCCGGTCAACTCCGGCATCCACGCCGGCAGTTCCGCGCGATGCTTGCGGACGTACAAATTGAAGCCCGCCGCATACGCGTTCATGATCTTCTGAAACAGCGGCGATAGCTTGGGAAACTTCTCCCGCGCGAATTCCGGGGTGCCGTATCGCTTGGTTGTGAAATCGCCTTCGACACTGCCACCGAGATATTTGGCGCTCTCTCCGCGCGCCGCTAGAAAACGACGTCCCATCTCGACGCAGTGGTCTTCCGCCTGCGCGAATCCCATCCCGAAACCAGCGGCCTCCTCGGTTTTCCCCAGGATGTGCGGCACGCCGAACGTGTCGCGCCGGATGGTGACGTCGGAGGCGAGGTCCGCAAATGCGAAGGAAGAAAGACAGGCAGCGAGCAGCGAAAGACGGATTAGCATGCAGCCGCCATCATATCGTCTCTCGCAGACGCGAAGCGTCTCCGCCTACGCCGTCAACAGCGAGTCGTTCGGATACAAATGATCGACATTCTCCGGCGTTAAAATCTGGTGCCGCGTGAACACCGCCGGCGGAACTGCCTTGCGCGCCAGAATATCCAGCGCCAGCCGAATTAGCCCGTCGCCATACCGCTCTGGGAAATAGGCCACTGAAGCAATCAGCCGCGTCCGCTCCACCCGCAATTCGGACCGCGCTTCCGGCTCGCCGTTCTGGCCCGCGATCGCGCAATCGTTCGCTCGCCCGGCTTCCTGGAACGCGCGCAATGCGCCTAGCGCGCTCGAATCGTTCGCCGCGCCAACCAGCACCCGCTTGCCCTTCACTTCGCGCAAATGCTTGCGGACCCGGTCGAGCGTCGTCTGGAACTGCCCATCGCCATCGATCGAAACCGTGCGGCACGTCTCCGGAATACGCATCACTTCGCCGATGCCGGTAAGGATGCCGCGTATGCGGGCCTTGGGCAGCGAGCCCGCGCGCGACAGCTCAATCAGCAGAATCTCCTCGACGTCGGAGTTCCAGTATTTCTTGGCCCACCGGCCCAGCGAATGCCCGGCAATCAGGCCAGCCTGATAGTTGTTCGCGCCGAAATACGTTGCCCCCGGATGCGGAATATCGATGGCGATGATCGGGATGTTCGCCTCCATATATTTCGCCGCAATCGCCGGAGCGATCAGCTCGTCGGCCTGGAACTCGATCACCAGATCCACCTGCTCGCGAATCAGGTAATCCGCGCTTCGCAACGCGATCTTGGGCTGATAGCGGTTGTCCGCGAACACGATCTCGACATGCGCCCGCTCCGCCGCCCGCGTCAACCCTTGCCGGACCTCGCGATCGAACGACGAATCCTGACCCTGCTCCGCGTACCCGATCCGGTACAACCGCTGCCGCCGGACTTCAGAAGCCAGCTGGTAATGATTCTCGTCCACCTTGTTCAAAAACCCGCAATGGTGCAGCGAGTACAACAGCCGGAAGCACATCCCCTTGTTGAAGCCCGTTCGTGCCACCACGTCGCGCAAACGAAGAACATCGCCCACCGATTGGAACGCTTCGAGCACGCGAGTGGCGTGCACCAGGCTCTTCACCAGATAGCGATCGTGGTTCGGATTCTTCATTGCTCAGAGACGAAGAGATCGAGGATGAAAGCGGCACCCGCCGCACGGCTTCATGTGTATCAATTCGGCGACGGCAGCGCAACGCCGCCTAGCGAACCAGTTTCAATGCACGCCGGAACAGCGGCTCGAAGCCATTGTCCTCGGAATCCTTCTTCGCCTTCCGCACCGCCTCTTCGGCCTGCGCGCGCGTCGTCCCGAAATTGATCAAGGCGCTGACCACGTCGTCGTCGATCGGATCGCGCACCGGCTTCCCGCTTGCCGCCGACGTCGCTTTCGCGCCGATGCCCAGCAGCTCCAGCTTGTCGCGCAACTCGAGCACGATGCGCTCCGCGGTCTTCTTGCCCACACCCGGAATCCGCACCAGCACCTCGATCGCGCCGGACCGGATCGCGCCCACCAGTTCCGCCGTCGCCAGCCCGGAGAGCGCCGTGATCGCCAGCTTCGGCCCAATGCCGCTCACGCCGATCAGCTTTTCGAAAAGCGCCTTCTCGTCCGCGGTCGTAAACCCGAACAACGCGATCGCATCCTCGCGGACGTGCGTGTGGATCCGCAGCTTCGCTTCCTGGCCTACATCCGGCAGTGCCGAAAATGTCGAAACCGGAATCGTGACGTCGTACCCCACGCCCTGCGCTTCGACGATGGCCTGGTTCGGATGTTTTTCAAGAAGGATCCCACGGAGATGCGCGATCATGTTTTGAAAGATAGGCTAGCAGTTCAAGAAGAAAGGCCCAAGTAGGAATCACGATGTCACGGCGGCGCTTTTTCGTCGAATCGGTTCACCGCGGTCAAGCCGAGCTCACCGGTGAAGACGCCAAACACCTCACTCGCGTTCTGCGCGTCGAGCCCGGTCAACGGCATGAAATCTCCGACAACCAGCGAGTCTGGCTAGCCGAAGTCGAAACCGCCCACAAAGAAAATGTGACCTTCCGCATTCTGGAGCCCGTCGAGCTCCAGCCCGAAGTTGTTTCGGTGACCCTCTGCGCGGCGCTGATCAAGTTCGATCATTTCGAATGGATGCTCGAAAAGGCCACCGAACTCGGCGTCACCCGCATCGTGCCCGTCATCGCGACGCGCTGCGAGCACGGTCTCGACCGCGCCGCGCCAAAGCGCAGCGAACGCTGGAATCGCATTCTGGTCGAAGCCAGTCAGCAGTCCCGCCGCGATCGTCTGCCGGAGCTAGCCCCCGCCACGCCCCTGCGCCTCGCACTCGAACGCGAAACCGGCATCCGGCTCGTACTCGATGAATCCCGCACCGGCTTGCCACTTTTTTCCGCCTTGCCCAAAGTCAAAGAACGCAACGCATCGATCGCCATCCTCGTGGGGCCCGAAGGTGGCTGGACCGAAGAAGAGCGCGCCCGCTTCGAACCCGCCGGCTGGATCAGCGCGCAGGCCGGACCCCTGATCCTGCGCGCGGAAACCGCCGCAATGGCCGCACTCGCTGTCGTCGCGAACGCATGGAACGCCGAATTCGGGCTCGCTCCGTCGACTCAGCCAGACGCCGCATAACCGCTCCCGCGTCTTGTCGGCCAATGCTATTCTGCGGATGCCATGATTGGGCGCAAGGATCTCTGGCGTTTGGTCCCTGCTCTCGCGGCGGTCGCGGTGAGCTTTGCCTTTCAAAAGGAATGGCGCCTGTACCAGAGCATGGAACCCTACGACGACGTCCAGCTTCCCAAGGATCACAACGAAAAAACGGAGTGGATCTTCGCTCGCCTGATGTATCCGCAGCATCCCGAGGCGCGCTTTACCCGCTTTAATCGCTTCGGCGGACCACCGCCCGACTGGCATATCGGAGGCACCAGTTGGACCCAGGATTATCCCCGCGCCGACCGCAACTTCGCCCAGGCCATGCGCCGCCTGACCCGTGTCCACACCCGTTCCGTCGAGCAGCCCGTGAATCTCGATGACGGCGACGACGTCTACAACTGGCCCTATCTCGCCGCCGGTGAAATGGGCGATTGGCTCCTCACCGATTCGCAGGCCTCGCGTCTTCGCGACTATTTACTTCGCGGCGGCTTCCTCTTCCTCGACGATTTTTGGAACGACGACGAGTGGGACCGCTTTATGCAAAGTATGAAGCGCGTTTTCCCCGATCGGCCCATCGTCGAGATCGAAGACAGCGACCCCATTTTCCACGTCCTCTACGACCTCTCGGATCGCTATCAGATACCCGGTCAGTGGGCACTGCGCGGCGGCGGCATGAGCCGGCGCGCGCAAAATACCGTGCCCCACTGGCGCGGCATCTACGACGACCACGCTCGCCTGATGGTCGCCATGACCTTCAATTCCGATGTCGGCGACTCCTGGGAATGGGCCGACGACCCTCGCTACCCGGAGAAATACTCCGCCCTGGGCATTCGCGTCGGCGTAAATTACGCCATTTACTCGCTGACCCATTAGGGTCAGCTGGCATCAGCCTAAAGCTTTCTCTTTCCCCAGCCGAACCTTCCCATGAGGAGTATTCCCTGTGCCCGGTTTTGCAATGTTCGTAAGTAGTCTGCTCACCGGAGTGATGTACTGCCTGTTCTTCGCCGTCGTCTACAAAGTCTTTTCGCTCAGCACTGAGCTCAATGAACTGAAAGACGTGCTGCGGGAAATCCGCCGGAACACCACTCCAGCCGGTTCGTACGCCGCCCAACGCGAGGAAGTCGAAAGCGGCTATCGCCCGCCGGACCTCAATGCGCTCGCCGCCGAAATCGACCGCGAAGAGAAGGCCTATGAGGTCCCGGCCGAGCGCATCTCCGTCATCGATCCGCCCCGCCCGTAATCAGGCCGTCGCCCGGACCACCGCGCACGTCGGAGCCGACCCCACCGGAATCATCGTGAACAGCGGCGGCGGCGTATTTCTACCCCGTTTCGCCGCAATCGCACCCACCCGCAGCACCGCCATGTCGCCCGATGTCTTGTTCAATACCAAGGCCAGTTCGTCGCCCGGCGTGATCGCGATATAGCACGGCTCCGTACCCACGGAAATCGCCGCCACCAGCCGCTGCGTGTCCACGTTGAGCACGCTCACGTCCCCGGATTTCGGACTCGCCACAAACAAGTAGGATGGCGTCGTCGTCGCCGCCATCGCCCCCGGAGCCCGCCCCACCAGCAGCGTCCCCGCCACCTCAGTCTGAAACGGATACACCACCACCACCGCGTCCGAACCTTCGCCCGTCACGAATAATTGACCGCCATCCGGCTTGAAGCAAAAGCGGTCCGGCCGCACCGTCAACGGCAGATGCACAATCAAGCGCCCCGTCGGAGCTTCGTACAGCGACACCAGCCGTCGATCCAGATTCGCCGCCACCAACGCCCGGCTTCCTAGTTGAAAACGGACCAGCCCAATCGTTCCGTCCGCGCGGATCAAGTCGCCGCAGCGTCGCCCCGCCAGATCCACCAGCGCGAATCCTTCCGCGCCAAAGCTGACCGCCGCCGACAGCCCGTTCGCCGCCGCATCAAAGCCGGTCGGAGTCGCCGGCAGCGCAATCTGTACGTCCACCTTGAAGGAATCCAGCACCACCCGAACCAGCTTCTTCGCCCCCGGCAGCAGGACCCACAACGACCGCTCATCGAACGCCAACTGCATGGCGTGTGCCTTGCCTCCCACCGAAACCTTCCGCGAAACCGCCAGCGTGCCCGTCAGGATCTCGTGGATCGAACCGGTCTCGGGCGTCAGCGCGTACACCGCCTGCCGGCTCAGTGGAGCCGCAATCTGCGTCGGACTCGCGGCCAGCCCGATGTGCTTCTTCACCGCGAACGCGTTCAGGTCCACCGCCGCCACCGTCTGCCCGCCGCTATTCGCCACAAACGCGTACCCCGGAAATCCTGTCCCCGGCTTCCGCGAACACCCGGAAAATACGACAGCGGCGGTACTTACGACAGGAGTACTCAGAAACGCTCGACGGCTCAGCATTGTCTCTTAGTGTACCGGCACCGCGCATTCTTCCAACAAAAAGCAAGTTACCCCTTTGCGTCTTGTTAGCAAATGGTTGAAAATAAATAGGAACTGACGGAACTGCTCCGTTTCCGGGCGGCACCTTTGTGGGTGCAGGTCCACTTTGAAGGAGTTCGAAATTTCTCGTCCATGAACATACGCTCGCTGTTTAGCCTATTTTCTTCGGACCTAGCCATCGATCTAGGAACTGCGAACACCCTCGTCTACGCCAAGGGCAAAGGGATCGTCGTGAACGAGCCGTCCATAGTCGCGATCAACAAAACCAATGGCGAAGTCGAAGCGGTTGGCAAAGAGGCCAAGGAGATGCTCGGCCGCACGCCCGGAAATATCGTCGCCATCCGGCCCATGAAGGACGGCGTCATCGCCGACTTCAAAGTCACCGAACGCATGCTCGGTTACTTTATTCAGAAAGCGCACGGACGCAAAATGCTCGTGCATCCGCGCATCGTCATCGGAGTGCCCGGCGAAATCACGCAAGTGGAAAAGCGCGCCGTCATCGATTCCGCCTACCGCGCGAAAGCCAGCGAAGTCCACCTCGTCGAACAAGCCATGGTCGCCGCCATCGGCGCCGGACTCCCCATCACCGAACCTTCCGGCAACATGGTCGTGGACATCGGTGGCGGAACCACCGACGTCGCCGTTATCTCGCTTTCAGGTATCGTCCATTCGCGCTCCGTTCGCGTCGCTGGAAACGAAATGGACGACGCCATCATGCAGTACCTCAAGCGCAAGTACAACCTGTTGATCGGCGAACGCACCGCGGAGCAAATCAAGATTCAGATCGGATCCGCCTTTCCGCTCGACAAGCCGCTGACCATGGAAATCAAGGGCCGCAACCTGATCGAAGGCGTACCGAAAACCATCACCATCAATGATTCGGAAATCCGCGAATCGCTCGCCGAATGCACTGCGACCATCATGAACGCCATCCGCGTCGCGCTCGAACGCACACCGCCCGAACTCTCCGCAGACATCAGCGACCGCGGCATCGTGCTCACCGGCGGCGGCGCGCTGTTGAAGAATCTCGACAAGCGCATCCGTGACGAAACCGGCCTGCCCGTCTCCATTGCGGAAGACCCTCTCGCCTCCGTCGTTCTCGGAACCGGCCGCATGCTCACCGACTTTAAGCTCCTCCGGAGAATCGCCATCGAGTAGTTTCAACGTCGCAATGGAAACGATTCTCAATCGCTATCGCAGCCTCACGGTCCTTCTCGCCGTCATCGTCGCGCAACTCCTGCTGCTCGCTTATCAGGTCAAAACCAAGCAGGAAGTGCGCCTGATTCGTATCTGGGCCATGACCGCGGTCACGCCGCTTGCGCGGGTGATCGAAGCCACGCGCAGTACGACCGCTCATTTCTTTTCCGATTACTTCGTGCTCCTCGATGTACGCGAGGAGAATAAGAGTCTCAAGTCGGAGATGAACCGGCTGAAAATGGAAAACCAGTTCCTCAAAACCGAGCTCTCCACCGCCGACCGCGCGCGCGCCCTCGCCGCCTTCCAAACCCGCGCCCAATCGAAAACCGTCGCCGCGCGCGTCATCGGCAACGCCCCGGGCGCCACTTCCAAAGTGATCATCCTCGATCGCGGTTCGACCAGCGGCGTGGAGCGCGGCATGGCCGTCATCACCCCCGACGGAATTGTCGGCAAGGTAATTTCCGTCTATCAGTTCGCGTCCCAGGTTCTATTGATCACTGATCAGACCTTCGCCGCCGGTGTCCTCTCACAGACCAATCGCGTGCACGGCACACTGAGGGGACTAGGTCATTCCACCGGTCTCGTGGATTACGTGCAGAACGAGCAGAAAGTCGAAATCGGCGAGTGGTTCTTTACCTCCGGAGACGATCGCGTGTTTCCGAAAGGACTGCCCGTCGGCCAGGCCACCGTCGTGCGCCAGGGCAAAACGTTCAAAGAAATTTATGTTGTGCCGAGCGGTCTGGCCAATGGCATCGAGGAAGTCCTGATTGTCCTCGAGGGCGTCCACCAGCCTTTGCCGGACGCGCCCGGGACGATGCAGCCTATCAAGTCCATGCCGCCGCCTCCCCCTGAACCCGGCGCCGTCGCGCCCGACGGCCAGCCTTCGCAAACCACGCCGACTCCCAGCGGAGTCGTGCGTTCCGCGCTGTCCACCGACGCTGATCACCTGCTCGATCGCTATAAAAAGCTCGGCGAAACGCAGGGCGTCAAGTACGGCCAGAATTCGGGCAAATTACCGAACTTCAACGCGCCCCCAGGTAAACCGGAAGCCAAACCGGAAGCCAAGCCCGAAACAAAATCCGATCGCAAGCACGATCCATCGAAGCCCGGCGACCCACAGGGAGGCTCCCCATCGCCTCGTCCATGATGGAGTACAACGATTCACTGCTTACCCGGCCGCGCCGCGATCGGGCCGCGAAATTGCGTCCTGTTTCGTTAATCGCGATCCCGCTCGCCGCCATCCTGTTCCAGGTTTATGTGCCGAGGTTCTTCCCCTACCTCGGCTATCTCGAACTGCCACTCCTTGTCACCGTTTACTTCGCATTGATGAAGCGCTCTACCGTCCCCGCGGTCTTTTTCGGAGCCGCCGTCGGTCTCGCGCAGGACTCGCTTTCGAGCCAGCCCCTCGGTATGTTCGGCATCGTCAACACGCTGGTCGGCTACTTCGCCGCCTCCGTCAGCATGCGCTTCGACGTGGACAACTCGACCCTGCGTTTCCTGCTCGGCTTCTTCTTTTTCTTCTTCCACCAATTCTTCTACTGGGTGCTCGCCCGCGCGTTGCTCGGCCTCAGCATCAACTTCGATCTGCAACAAACTCTCGTCCTCGCCGTGCTGAACGCCGCGGTCGCGGTGCCGCTATTCCACGTTCTCGATAAACTGAAAGTAGCGGTTTGATCTTTCATGGCGACCCCCCTTCGTCCGGATACCGAACGCGAACGCGAGCAGGAACTGGCTAATAGCCCCTTGCTTCGCGACGAAACCCAGTTCGCTACCGCGAAAATCGCCTGGTTCCAATACCTCACCGTCGCCATCTTCCTCGTCCTCCTTACCGGCTTTTGGGACCTGCAGGTCGCCAACTACGAATCCAGCGTCGATCGCGCCGAGCGGAATCGCATCCGTTCCATCCCCCTGCTCGCCCCGCGCGGCAAAATTCTCGATCGCGACGGACGCATCATCGTCGATAACCATTCCTCGTTCAAAGTCATCCTCACACGCGAAAACCTCAAGCCGGAACACATCAAACCCATCGCCGAAGGCCTCAATATCGATCCCGAGGATCTCCAGGCCCGCCTGCGCAAATTCGCTTCACGGCCGAAGTATGAGCCGATGGTCATCAAGAGCGAATTGACGCCGGGCGAACTCGCCTTCGTCGCTTCGCATCGCGATGCCGAAACCTTCCCGGAACTCGAGCTCATCCATTCGCAAAGCCGCTTGTACCCCAAAGACGGCCTCGCCGCCCACGTCATCGGGTACGTCGGCGAAGTCAGCGAAACGGAACTCAACAGCGCGGAATTCGCGAAGTATTCGCAAGGCGACGTCGTCGGCAAAGCCGGCCTCGAAAAGCAATACAACGAAGTCCTGATCGGCGTCGATGGACAGCGCCGCGTCGTCGTCGATAATCTCGGTCGCGAGCGCGAGTTGCTCGAAAATAAAGAAGCGACGCCCGGCCGAAACCTCCAACTCACCCTCGACCTCGATCTCCAGGCCGTCGCCGAACTCGCAATGGAAGGCCGCCGCGGAGCCGTCGTCGCGCTCGACCCGCGCTCGGGCGAAGTCCTCGCCATGGTCAGCCGTCCGGCCTTCGATCCGAACATGTTCCAAGGCCGCATCCGCGCCGCCGACTGGAAGGAAATCAACTCCAATCCCTTTACGCCGCTCTTCAATCGCGCGCTGCAATCGCAATTGGCCCCCGGCTCCACCTTCAAGCCGATCGTTGCCCTCGCCGCCCTTGAAAGCGGAATCATCGACGAGAATTTTGCCGTGAACTGCTCCGGCGGCGCCACCTTCTACGGACACTTTCACAAGTGCCACCTCTTCTCGAAAGGCGGACACGGCGCCGGCGTCAGCTTGCACCGCGCCATCACCGGATCCTGCGACGTCTACTTCTATAACGTCGGCGATCGCATCGGAATCGACCGCATCGCCGAAACCGCCCAACTCGCCGGAATCGGCCGCCGCACCGGAATTGATCTACCGCATGAAGCCGAAGGCACCATGCCCTCGACCAAATGGAAACTTCGCACCCAACGCGAAAAGTGGTACGCCGGCGAAACCATCTCGGTCTCTATCGGCCAGGGCGCCGTGACCGTCTCGCCTTTGCAACTCGCCTCCGCTATCGGCGGAATCTCTATCGGCGGTGCCTGGTATCGGCCCCACCTCGTAAAGGAGGCCGCTAAGACCGAGCCCACTCGCCGCGCGGCATTTAACCACGCCAACCTGGAGAAGGTCATCTACGGAATGTATGGCGTCGTCAACGAAGGCGGCACCGGAACCAGCGCTCGCCTTCCCAACGTGGATGTGTGCGGCAAAACCGGAACCGCTCAGCGCGCCTCGAACGACCTCATCAAGGCGATGAAGGCCGGCGGCATCAAGCCCGGCGAAGAACTGATCGACAACGCCTGGTTCGTGGGCTTCGCCCCCCGCGAGAATCCGGAGATCGTTGTTGTCGCCCTGTTCGAGGCCGGCGTGCACGGTAATTTCGCCGCGCCCATCGTGCGCGATGTTTTGAAATCGTACTTTGACAAGAAGGCGCGCCTGCAGGCTCCCACGCAATTGCGCTCAGCCGCCGGACTGCTCTCCATGCCCGGCTCGGAACCTCCCACGCCAGTCGCCAAAAAGAAAATCATCCAATATGCGACCTCGACCCTTGAATAATTACAATCTTCAGCACCGAACCGCGACCGTAAGGAAGCGGACCTCGCGGCAATTCTCAAGCCCGCAATAACTCCCTACATGGCTCACTACCGCTCCATCCGCGACTTCGACTGGCCCATGCTGATCATCACCCTCTCCATCTGCGCCCTCGGAGTCCTGCAGATTTTTTCCGCCACCCACGGCACCAAGTGGCATAACGCCTGGTGGAAGCAGCTTCTCTGGCTGGCGTTCGCCATCGGCCTGATGTGGGTCATCACTTCGATCGACTATCACACCCTGCTCGGCCAGGTGCCCATCCTCTATTCGGTCGGCGTCATCATGCTGCTGGTCACCGTTGTCATCGGAGCTACCGTTTTCGGAGGCAAGCGCTGGATCCCCATCCTCGGCTTCAAACTCCAAATCTCGGAGTTCGTCAAGCCCATCCTCGTCCTCGTCGTCGCCAGGTTCCTCGCGGAACTCAAAGGCGAAGCGCTCGAAGGCCGTGATCTGTTAAAGCTCGGCGGCCTGGTCGGTCTCCCCGTCCTGCTCGTCATGTTTCAGCCCGACCTCGGCACCGCCCTCACCTACATCCCCATCGCCATTTCCGGAGCTCTAATCGCTGGCATCCGCTGGCGTCATCTCCTCGTTGTCGCCCTGCTCGCGGTCGTCATCCTTCCCGCTGGTTGGTACGTACTCAAGGACTACCAGCGCGATCGCCTCGTCACATTCCTCGATCCCGATCGCGACCCCAAGGGGCGCGGCTACCAGGTGATTCAGTCGAAAATCGCCGTCGGCTCGGGCGGCATGTGGGGGCGAGGCGTCACCCACGGAACGCAAACGCAATTGCAGTTTTTGCCGGTTCCACACACTGACTTCATCGTTTCCGCCTTCGCCGAGGAGCACGGTTTCGTCGGCGTGGTTGTAATGTTAGGCTTGTTCTTTCTATTGTTGATGCAGATTGTACAGAACGCGCAAACGGCTCCAGACCGGGCGGGAATGTACATTTGCATGGGTGTAGCCACGCTGCTACTGTTCCATTTATTGGTGAACGTCGGTATGGCGGTAGGTAGGATGCCGGTCACCGGCATTCCGCTCCCGCTCATGAGTTCCGGCGGATCGAACCTTTTATCTGTATTCTTAATGTTAGGGCTGGTCAACAACGTCCGGCTCCGGAGATTTGTCAACTAACCGGCGGGTTCGCCCCGTTGGTCATATGTAATGAGAGCGCGCCCCGCGTCTTCGTGCGAATCACGAGGGTTCGGGCTTGCAGGGATTGGCGCAGTACAACAGTTTTTAGCGCGCCTGCTGCCGTGAGTTCGGGAATGAATGCGTCCAAGTCGTTAAATGGGCGCTGACAATTGGCCTTCCCGGTCGCGGCCGCCGCGTATCGTGTGGATCCAGGTAACGGGCCGAGTCCTTCGGGACTGCCGGAGCTCACTGGAGTTCGCACTTGCCAAACCAGTCCTGGCTTTCTCTCACTCCTTGCCGCTCGCGGCGTAGGCGATGGCGCGCGGTCCGGTCAACCCGGGCCACTTGCGGTCCGGTCCGCCGGATCTGGGAATGCGAAGGATCCGCTAGCTCGATCCTCAACGGACTCAGGTTCCTCGGCCCCTCCCGCAATTAAGGAGATGAGCCATGAGCAAAGAACTGGTGATTTCATCCAATCGCCACGAAATCAAAGTCGCCCTTCTTGAGGACGATCAGTTAACTGAAGTTTACTTCCAGCGCGCCAACGAGTATTCGCTCGCCGGCAGCATTCACAAAGGCCGCGTGACCCGCGTCCTGCCCGGAATGCAGTCCGCCTTCGTCGATCTCGGCCTCGAGCGCGACACATTCCTCTACGTCTCCGATTTCCTTGAGGAACACGACGACATCGACAAGGTCGAAGACCGCCCCGTCCGTACCGAGCGCAGTCGCGAACCGCGCGAAAGCCGTGAGCCTCGCGAAGGCCGCGACCGGAATCGGGATCGAGGAGACCGTGGCGATCGCGAACGTGCGCCCGTCGCCGCCGCTCCGACCAACGCCGAAGCCGCCACCATGGTCGCGCCGCCTTCCGCCGACGCCGTCACTGCGCCGGACCTTGAAGACGAAGCCGCAACCGAGGGCATCGAAGTCGTATCCACTTCCGCGGAAGGCGCAGTGCCACCCGCCTCCGACCGGCAACCGCGCGGCGAACGCGCCGGCGACAGGGGTGGAGATCGGGGCGCAGCAGACCGCAATCGCGGAGGCCGTGGAGGCCGTCGTCGAGGACGCGGTGGACGCGGCGGATTCCCTGACTCGAAATATGCCGGTGCGCGGGAAGAGGGCCGCCCCGAAGCCCGCTCCGACGCTCGCCCGGACGCGAGACCCGAATCCAGACCGGACTCCAGATCTGATTCCAGATCTGATTCAAGATCTGACTTCAGAAACGACGCGCGCCCTGATTCCCGTTCCGATCGCCCCGCTCCCATGGCGGAATCCCGCCCCGTGGAATCCGAGTCTCCTGCCGGTCCCGCCGCCGACATCATCGTGCTCCCCGGCGAGTCGCTCGCAAAATATCGCAATCGCCCGGCCGTCGCTCCGGAACCGCTAGTCGCCACGGAAACGCATGACAACGTCGAAACGTTCGAAGCCGTCGAGGCGGTCGAGACCGTAGAGACGCCCAGCCTGTTCAATGCCGCCGAAATCTTCCCGCCGGAAAACGCCGAGCCGGACGCGCCCGTGCATCACGCCGGCGCCGAGCCGCTGATCGTCCCCGAACGCGACTGCGTGGAGCCCGAAGTCTCCGCCGCGCCTCCCCATCATCCGGCCCACGCCGAAACCGAAAGCAAGTCCGCCGTCCAACCACCTGAACTGCCTCCGCACCATCCGCATTCGGACGACATTCCCGAAGCCCTCGCTGGCGTCGACCCGCTCGACGACGACGAGGACCTCGAAATTCAATCCATGATCCTCGACCAGGTCGGCGAGGACGAAGAAGAGATGGACGAAGCCGACATCGCCCAGGCCGAAGCCGAAGAGGCTCTCCAGGCCGAAGCCGAAGGCGCCGGTCTCGCCGACGGCGAAGTTGGCTCCGAACCGGGTGCCGAAGGCGCGCCGCTTTCCGCCGCCGTGCGCGAACAGGGCGGACGCTATCCGCATCGCACTTCCCGCCGCATGCGCCGTCGCGGCCGCGGCGGGGAACGCGGAGGCGATCGTCCGGAACGCACCGAGCGTCCCGCCGGCGAAGATGCCGCCGTCGAAACCAAAACCGAAACCGAAACCGAACCGCGTACCCGCATCGAAGGCCGCTCCGAGCCCCGTACCGAACGCACCGAATCGCGCGGCGAAGGCAGGGGAGAAGGCAGAAGCGAGAGCAGAACCGAGGGCAGGGGAGAACGCTCCGAACGCCAGGCCGCGCGCCCCGATCGCGGACCCATGCCCTTGATCACCGACCTTCTAAAAGAAGGCCAGGAAATCATCGTCCAGATCGCCAAAGAACCGCTCGGCCAAAAGGGGGCGCGCATCACTTCGCACATCGCGTTGCCCGGCCGCTACGTCGTCTACATGCCGACGCTCGAGCACATGGGCGTCTCGCGCAAAATCGGCAGCGACGAGGAACGTCAGCGCCTGAAGCGCGTGCTCACCAGCCGCAAGCCCGCCGGCTCCGGCGGCTTCATTACCCGCACCGCCGCCGAAGGCCGCACCGAAGACGAAATCGCCGCCGACATGGACTTCCTCCACACCCTGTGGGTCGGCATCAAGACCAAAGCCGAAAAGAAGCCTGCCCCGCTGCTGCTTCATCACGACCTCGACATCGTGCAGCGCATCCTGCGCGACCAGCTCACCGATAACTTCAAAGCCATCTGGGTCGACAACGAAGAAATGTACGAAAGCATTATCGGCTTCGTGCAGCGCTTCCAGCCTTCGCTCGTCACGCGCATCAAACTCTACACGCGCGAGGCGCCGATCTTCGACGCCTTCAACATCACCCAGGAACTCGATAAGGCCCTGCGCCCGAAAGTCTGGCTGAAGTCCGGTGGCTACATCGTCATCAATCAGACCGAAGCTCTCGTCGCCATAGACGTCAACACCGGCAAGTACGTCGGCAAGTCGAATCGCCTCGAAGACACCATCGTCAAAACCAACACCGAAGCCATCAAAGAGATCGTGCGCCAGGTCCGCCTGCGCGACCTCGGCGGCATCATTGTGATCGACTTCATCGACATGGACGAGCGCAAGAATCGCCAAAAGGTGATGCAGACGCTCGAAGAGGCCATGCGCGTCGATCGCGCTCCCTACAAAATTCTCCAGTTCAACGATTTCGGTTTGGTCGCCATCACCCGCAAGCGCGTCAAGCAATCTCTCGAGCGGACCCTCTGTTCGCCCTGCCCGCATTGCGAAGGCGCCGGCTACGTGAAGAGCGTCCAGACCATCGTCGGCGAGATCCTCACCGAAGCCCGCAAGATGGCCTCGAGCGTCGAAGGCAAAGACGTCATGCTGCGTATCCATCCGGATGTCGCGAAGGTCATGAAGTCGCACTCGAACAAGTACCTCGAGGAACTCGAAGAAGTCCTCCGCCGTCCGGTTCTCGTCAAGAGCGATCCCACGCTCCACCACGAAAAGTTCGACCTGGCATAACAACCCGTCACCACCGAGGCGTGGCCGTCAGGCCACGCTCCCACACCTTCGCGCGTCGATTCTGGTTTGAACCCTGAGCGTAAGCGATGGGACCGGCACCCGAGGCGCGACCACCCCGCCCACGCTCACTAACCTCCGGACCGAACCGCGACCGTCCGGGAGCGGACTCTCTTCTCCCACACACTCGCCAGGTCGCGCTTTTTCGATGCCGCCAGACCAGCACTCCTGCGATACCCTATCTACTGATGCGCAAATTGAGAACCGCGATGTTCGGAACCGGCTTCATGGGCAAGGTCCATACCGAAGCTGTCCGCCGCCTTGGAAATGTCGAAGTCGCCGCCGTAGCCGGATCCTCCGCAGCCACCGCCCAGGCCTTCGCCGATGCGAATTCGATTCCGGTCGCGACCGGCGATTGGAACACCATCCTCGCCGACCCCACCATCGACGCGGTCCACATCCTGACGCCCAACGCCCTCCACTTCCCGATGGCCAAGGCCGCCATCCACGCCGGCAAACACGTGCTCTGCGAAAAGCCCCTGACCATGACCGCCGCCGAAGCCGACGAATTGATTTCGCTCGCCGAAGCCAAAGGCGTCGCCAACGCCGTCAACCACAACCTCCGCTATTACCCGCTGGTCCAGCACATCCGCCGCATGATCGCGCGCGGCGACCTCGGCGAAATCCTCATCGTCAACGGAACCTACTTCCAGGATTGGTTGCTCTACGACACCGATTACAACTGGCGTATCGAAGCCGAAGCCAACGGAAGCCTCCGCGCCATGGGCGACATCGGATCGCACTGGATGGATATGATCCAGCATCTGACCGGCTTGAAAATCAGCGCCGTCTGTGCCGATCTCGAAACCTTCCATAAGACGCGTAAGAAACCCACCGGCTCCGTCGAAACCTTCACCGGAAAAACCGCCGGCGCCGCCAACACCACCGACGTCGCCATCACCACCGACGACTTCGGCTCCGTGCTCCTGAAACTTGGCGCGCGCGCCAAAGGCAATTTCGCCGTCAGCCAAATGTCCGCCGGCTGCAAGAACCGGTTTCAGTTCGAAATCTACGGCGCCAAATCCGGCGTCTCCTGGAATCAGGAACGCCCCGACGAGCTCTGGATCGGCCATCGCAACGACCCGAACCAGATCCTTATTAAGGACGGCTCCCTCATGGATCCCGAAGCCTCCCCCTTCGCCGATCTCCCCGGAGGCCACAGCGAGGGCTACGACGATTCGCACAAACAGCTCTTCCGCCGCTTCTATCGCAAGGTCGCCGACGCCAACGCGCCCGTTGAATACCCCACTTTCGCCGACGGAGCCTGGGGCATGCACCTTCTCGAAAAAGTCCTCGAAAGCTCCAACGCCCAAGCCTGGGTCCAGGCCTAAACACTTTTGATGACCCGCGAATGGTGGCTTCGTTGGCTGGCGATCGGCGCGATCGCCGCCGTCGCTCTCTTCCTGCGTCTCGATGCGCTCGGTGAACCCGTCACCTGGTACGACGAGTCGATCACCGCCCTCAGAAGCACCGGCCACACCGAAAAGGAAGTGGTGGATTTCGTCGGCTCCAAAGGCGTGATTCCGATTTCTGACCTGCACCGCTTCATGCAGCCGGATCCCGCCAAAGGACTCGGCGATACTCTCCAAAGCCTTATCCGCGAAGACGCCCAGCACACGCCCGCTTACTACGTGCTGGCGCACTACTGGACCAAGTGGACGGGCCCCGAGCCGTACAACACCCGCCTGCTCGCCGTCTTCTTCTCGATGCTTTCTTTGCCCGCGTTTTACTGGCTGTGCCGCGAATTGTTCGTTCGTACCGGTGCGTTTGAATCGGAGTGGATCTGCTGGATCGGTGTCTTTGTTCTAGCCCTGTCGCCCTTTCACGTAGCCTTTGCGCGCGAACACCGCGAATATTCGATGTGGATGTTCGCCATGATCCTGACCTCGGCCGCGTTCTTCCGCGCCCTGCGCCTCGATACGCGCGCGAGTTGGATCGCCTTCTCCGCCGCACTGATCCTCGCCTCCTACACGCACTTGCTCTCCTGGGCGTTCTGGGCAGTCCTCGCGATCACCATCCTCGTGCGCGAACGCTCCCTGCTCACTACCCGCGTCCGCGCCTTCGCCCTCGCCTCGATCGCCGCCGGCGTGCTGTTCCTGCCCTGGGCCTGGATCGTCATTCAGAATCGGAGCGCCATCCAGCAGGATCTCGCCTGGGCGAAAACCCTCGCGAGCCCCACTCACTTCCACTTCTACACATCCTTGTTTCCCGCTTTTCGCGTCGCGGATCTCTCGTTTCTCGATCTCTATACGTCCGTCGAAGTAGAACCGCAAAAGCGCTTCACCACGCTCGCTGTTATGGCCTTCCCGATTCTAGTGGCAGCCGCCGTATACTTCTTCGGCCGCCGATTGAATGGCTACGTCGTCGCCTTTTTCGCAGCTCTCCTCATGGTCATCTCGCTCCCCGCGTTCGTCAGCGATTTTGTGACCGGCGGAGTCCTTGGAGCGGTCTGGCGCTACGCCGCGCCCACCGTACTCGGCTGGGAATTAATCCTCACATTTTTGTTCGGCTGTCTGATCTCCTCGGGCGTCCGATGGAAATCGCTCTCGTTCGCCATCGTCGGAATCGCCCTCGCCGTATCCGGCTACTCCGCCTATTGGGAACACTCGACGCAGAGCAGCTTCCAGAAACGGCCGACAGATTTCGGCTACGTTGCAGACTATCTGAATAACGTAATCGGCTCGACCATCGCCACCGACGACTATGTCGGCGCCCTGCTCTCGCTCAGCACCCAGACCCCGCCGAATCTGCTACTGCTTGCCCGCCCGAGATGTCCAAGTTGCCCCGATTCCCGCCCGGCTGTCGAAATTCCAGATGCCGGCAGCACCGGGAAATTGCTCTTCTACCGGTCCTGGATGAACTTCGGAAACGCCTCTATTCAGAAGCCCATGCACCAGGCGCTGAGCTCCGGTACCTTTGAAGATCCCCGCTATCGCACCTCCGGCATTCAGGCTCCCGGCGCGGAATATTATTTGTATGAGCTCACGCCGAAATAAGCTCGACTCGCCACGCTATCCTGGCCCCATGGATCTTTGGACGATCAGCGATCTCGCGACTCCCTGGTGTGTGCACGTCGCCGCGACACTGCGCGTCGCGAATCACATCGACGCCGGCCATACCGCCATCGCCGACCTCGCCGCCGCCGCCGGAGCCGACCCCGAATACCTGGGCCGCGTCCTTCGTCAGCTCGTCGGCAAAGGAATGTTCGAAGAGCCGCGGCCCAGCCACTTCGCCCTCAATGCCCTGTCTCGCGAACTGCTCGGCGACGTCAGCGGCTTCGATCTCGACGGCTTCGGCGGCCGCATGGCGAACGCCTGGCCCACTCTGCTCCGCGCCGTCCGCACCGGCAAGCCCGCCTATCAGGAAGCCTTCGGGCGTCCCTTCTGGCAGGACCTCGAAGCTCATCCCAACATCTCCGCCAGCTTCGACCAGTTGATGCATCAGGGGCACGGCACCCCCGACCCCCACGTCCTGGTCGATCCCCAAGCCTGGAGCGAAATCAAAATCGTCGTCGACATCGGCGGAGGCACCGGCGCTTTGCTCGCGGAAATTCTCCGCGCCCAGCCCGCCATCACCGGCATTCTGGTGGACCTCCCCCACACGGTTCAGGGTGCGCCCGAAGTGTTCGCCGCCGCCGGAGTCGCCGATCGCGCCAAAACCAGCGGGCAGAGTTTCTTTGATCCTCTCCCGCCCGCCGACTTGTATGTCCTCAAGAGCGTTCTCGTCGATTGGCCCGACGCCGAAGCCCGCGCGATCCTCGCCCGCTGCGCCGAAGCCGCGCGTTTGAGGCCCGCGGCCCGCGTCGTCGTTTTCACCAACTCCGGCCCCGGGCAGCCCGCTTCGCCCGATCTACTCATGCTCGTCCTCGTCGGCGGCAAAGACCGCTCGATCGAAGAACTCCGTGCCCTCGGTTCCGAAGCAGGCCTCACCCTGCGCGCCGTAGGCCGTCAGCCCACTGGAAAATATTTAGTCGAATTCGTTCCGACAGTAAAATAGCCGGATCAGAAAAGTCGCCTCTACCAATCAGCAAGCAAGCGAGATAAAGTCGCCTCCGAATCCGACACCGGTCTCAACCCCCGAACGTCAATGAGGGGACCGCCATCCCAAGCACCGAACCGCGACCGTAAGGGAGCGGACCTCATCCAAATCGAGGATGGAACGCCAGATCGCGCTCACCAATCTGGTTCCATCCACTGCAAAAAAAAGTATGAAAAAGCTCTAATTTCAAAAATCGCCTACGCCAACCAAATAGTAAGCTATCCAACAACGATCGGATTTCGTCCCGTATTTCGCGCGTGAGAATGCAGGAACAAAACGAAACAACCGATAGTACTATGGAAGAGACGGCGAAGCTTCGCCAAAACAGGAACGACTATGATTGTTCGCATACGGCTTTCGAAAGGCCCCCAATTTCGAAACCGCTCCGGCAAAAACAGAGCGCTCGCGCAAATGCTGGCCGCCCTCATGACGCCGGCTGCTCTAATGGCCTACGTCCTCGCCTTCTGGCGCCTCGGCGCCGACATGCGCCTCGCCGGGCAATTCGCCATCGAAGACGGATTCTTCTCCCATTGGCAGGTCTGGCTCCCTATGGCCGTCGGACTCAGCATGGCCGCCTCCGCCCTCAATCGCTACGGACGCGACGGCATTCTCCGCATCCCCGGCGTGCGCAGCCGCGCCTGACGATACTTTTTCGCCCGCTGCCGCATCTATTCCAGTAGTAAGGGGTTGCGATGCAGGTTCGAATCAAGCTCCGGCCCGCTGATCTACTCAAAGAAATTCATGTGGAAGAAAGGGCTCGCGTCTCCGCGCAAGTCGGAGTTTCCCTTCTCGCTCCACTCGCGTTGATGGCCTTCGTACTCGCCTTCTGGCGTTTTGGCGTGGACATCGCCTGGACGCGCGCCTTCCCCATCGAACAAGGCCTTCTTTCGCACTGGCAGGTCTGGCTCGCACTCGCCATCGGTATGCAGGCCACAGCAGGTTGGGCCGCCCGGCGCTCCGACTAACCTCCACGCATTCGTGCGCGTGTAATCTTAAACGATGGGCTTCTTTTACGCCGCCGCAGCCCTTTCGCCGGATACCGTCCGCGAGGCATTCCGCGATCCCAATATCGCCTGGCTGGCCATTCTGGCCGGAATCCTCGGGATCTATTGCGAGTTCATCCGCCCAGGCATGGTCGCGCCGGGTGTTGCCGGCGGAATGCTCACGCTGCTGGGCATCGCAAGCCTCTCGTCGCTCCCCCTCAACCCCGCGGGACTCGCGCTCCTTACCCTATCGGCGTCGCTCTTCCTATGGACCGTCATGCGAACCAACCTCTCTTGGCTCGGAACCATAACCGCGGGAGTCGCCTTAATCGCCGGAACAGGCCTGTTGATCGATCAGGAAAACAAGATTAACTGGCTCACGGCCGTCGCCTCCGGTCTCCCCTTCACCGCGCTCACCGGCATGCTCTCCGCCATCGCGATCCGAGCCCGGGGCAACAAGAAGCCCATCCGAGCCGCGCAACCGGCCCCCGAATAACCATCCACTATTTCGTCCATGGCGCAGCCGCATGCACCGGAACATAAGTTTGACGTGAGCAACCAATCCAAGCCGGGCAAAAGTCAACCACGCGCACCGCCACTCACGAGACCGTCGCATCGCGCACGAAGCGCCTGCAACCGACCACGCGATTGCACCGCTCCTCCGTATGCAACACAACAAAAAAGGAAATCGCGGCAAAATTGCCGCGACCAAAGGGACGGACCAGCCCGCAGAAAAACGATAGGGGCCTCACATTGCGGGTGGAGTGAATGTGAGGCCCCTTGAAACGCCTGCGCGTCTCCTATTGTTTATTGAACACCATTTTCATATCAAACTCTCCCTGCGGAGAAACAATATGAACGCTGCTGGTCATTACTTTTCCGCCGTCGGATAACGCATACACCTGCTTGAACGAAACTTCCGTGCCGCCTAGGTCCAGCTTGTTGCTCACGACGATCGTCTCGCCTTCCCACTTCGCAACACCCTTCACGTCCATGCCCTGCATCTGGTTGGTGACTTCTTTGCCATCGGTCGTGAAGTTCATTTCTGATTCGCCTTGCGGACCCGACTGCGCCACCTTCAACTTCGGGTCGTCATGCGCGACCTTCATCGTCATGCTGTCCGGCACCGGTTGCGGACCGAAATCACTTTTCGCTCCATCCAGCTTCCAGCTTCCAGAAAAGTTCGGCTTCTGAGCCGCGGCGAGGGTCGCAAGTGCCAACGTGAGCAGCGCGACGATAAAAATCCGGCGATTACGCATTGTTTTGACTCCTTAATCTACTTTCAATTGCCTTACTGCTTCACGAGCGCGAGCTTCAGATCGAATTCGCCCTGCGGCGTTCCGACTTTGTTGGCCACTGTCATGGTCTTGCCATCCGCCGCAAGAGTCCATAGTTCATCAAACGTAATTTCCATGCCCTGGGTTTCACGGGTTGTCTTAATCCGCAACAACGCGCCTTCCCACTTCGCGGAGCCCTTTACTTCCCCGAGCGCGGTCTGATTCACCGACGGCGTCCCATCCAGTTGGAACGAGATCTTCGTCTTCACCTCGCCCTGCGCATTCTTCTGCGTGGTCTCAAGCGTGATGGATTTGCTGTCCTGTGTCACCACGCGGGTCATCGTTTCGGGCGGGGGAACCGGGCCGAAGTCGCTTTTCGCGCCATCCAGCTTCCAGGTGCCCGAAAAATCAGTGGCCGCAAAGGCGCTGGCCGCCGCCAATAAGGCAAGGCCCAGCAAGCGGCGGGATCGAACGACAGGATTTCTCATAATAACTTTCGTGCTTTTATTGTCCGCGCAGCTACTGCTTCTCGAGAACTGTCTTGATCTCGAAATCGCCCTGCGGCGTGCCCAGCTTGTTGACCACCGTCAGCGTCTTACCGTCGGCGCTCAGCGTCCACATCTCGTGCTGCGTGATCTCCATGCCCTGTACTTCGCGCTTGCTGTCGATCACCAGTGTTTCGCCATCCCACTTCGCTGTCCCTTTGACGTCGCCGCGCGGCGTCTTGTTGACGCTTTCTTTGCCATCCGTCGTGTAAACCAACTCGGACTTTACTTCGCCCTGCTGGCCGGACTGCACCGACGTGGACTTGAGAATTGGATCGCTATGCTCGATCTTCCGCGTCATTTTTTCGGGCGCCGGCATCGGGCCAAAATCGCTCTTCGCCGGGTTCAGTTTCCAGTCGCCGGAAAGGTTCGGCTTCGCCGCCATTGCGAACGCCGAAAGGGCGAGCAAAGCCGTCATCGTCAAAAATCGTGTCTTCATTTGGGAAAATTACCTCAAGGTGGGTCTTATCGGAAATTCTAACATGCCTCGGACGCTCTGGAAACGCAAGAAGAGTAAAGGTTTGTTCAGATTTGAAAGAATTTTCGCCCGCCTTCCGAATTCCTGATCCCCTTTTTCCCGCCATCGCGCGGATAACAATGTCGGAGGAGAACAGGTGCACGAAATGATGCCTGTCCGGCCGGGGCGGATCCACTTCACGGGTCGATTCGCCACCGGCTCCCGAACAGCGACAAATTGATCTTGGCGACGTGCGGGGCGCTCTCGGAGGACGCCCCGCTGGCTTCGATTCTGGACGTCGTAAAGAGCCATCAGAACAGGGGATGCAACTCCCGGGAGACACGGAGCGGAATTCTTTCGTCCCCACTGGTATTGCGTCAACTGTTCCGGCGGCTCTTTTCCACTACCATCGAACCGCAACCGTAAGGGAGCGGACCCTCTTGCCAGTAGATTGAACCCGGAGCGTAAGCGACGGGACCATCTCTCCTCTCCGTCAGACCCGCCAACGAAGTGAGCGGACTGATCACACCGCCCGTCAGTGCGGCGATTTCAACCCTTCCCCTCTACCCAAGCCCGAAACAAATCGCAAATCGCGAACAATGACCCGGATCCGCCCGCACCCACAAACGAATTCTCCTCGACGCTGCAGCACAGCCAATCCTGCTTGCCCCCCACTCCGTCGTGATTGATATCCTCCAAACGCCCGACCACCTCCATCGGTACGCCCTCCATCGCCGTGCCCACCAGATCCACCCGCACATGCCAGCCCGGATTGTCTAATGTCTCAATCGCGATCCCGTGATGATGCTCCCATTCGTCGTTGCACTGCGCCCGGTACCAACCCTCCAACCACTCGACCGAATTCATATCAGTACCATAGGCCTCCGGCCTGTGAAAACTAAAATTTCCAGCCCGCCCGTGGCATAGGTCTCCGACCTGTGCACAACAAAAATCCCCGCCCAGTGGCATAGGTCTCCGACCTGTGCACAACCAACCCTCCGATCCGCACAACAAAACTACCGCCGGAAGCTAGCAATCAGAGCCGAAGCCTTCTCCCGTGCCTCGCGCGCCCGTGCCGGATCGCCATTCGCATCCAGCGCCGCCGCCAGCGCATTCAAAACCTCGGGATCCGAATCCCGCGTCACCGCCACCGCCTTCTGCGCATACCGCAGCGCCACCGCGGGCTGCCGCAAATCCGTGAACGGCGTCGAAATCAGCAGCTCGCAGTACCGCGTCAAATCCTCCGCCGTAGCATCCGGCAAATCCACCAACGGCTTCAACGCCGCAATCGCTTCCACCGTCACCGGACGCGCATCCTGCTGCCGGCCGGCCTTCAACAGCGTCCGTGTCAGCCGCCCCAATCCTTCCGCCCGCGCCCGCTGCCACTTCCGATTCTGCGGATCGCTCTTCGTCAGCGCCTCTAACCGCTGGACCGCCTTGCGCTGCGCATCAATCGCCTCCGCATACTGCTCGGAATCCGCCAGCAAAACACCCAACTGCGCCTGCGCTAACGCCAGATTGCTTTGCGCCGCCGCATCCCCCGGCTGCTCCGCTACGATCTCCTCGTAATACGCCAGCGCCTTTCGGAGCGCCGCCACCGCCTCCCCGCGCGCGCCATTCTTGAACAGCACTAAACCCATCCGCTCAAAACTCTGCGCCGCCGCCAACCGCGTGGCCGCCCGCGGAACGCCATTCGCCGATTCCTTCTGCAACGCGCCCGAAGCCGCTTGCGAAGACTTTGTGAAACTCGCCATCGCGCCCAGCAAATCGCCCAACTGGAATTGCGCGTTCCCGATCCGCTGGTGAATCGAAGCCGCCATCAGAGGATCCGCTTCCGCATTCACAAACCCGATCGCGGAACGGTACAACGGCAGCGCACCTGCGCGATCGCCTGAAGCCACCATCTCGTCCGCCGTCCGCGCCTGCGCCGCCGCCAAGTCTGCGCGTCCGGTCGCATCCTGCGGATTCTCCCCGTAGATCGCCTTCGCCAGCGCCAGCGCCTGCGCCGCCGGAACACCCCCCGCCAATACGTTATGCGCCGCGTTGCGCGCCTCCCCCAACTTCCGCTCCGCCCGGTCCCGCTCGTTCCTGACTACCGCCACCGCCGACCAGATTCCCGCTCCCAGCCCCATCACTACCAATACAGTGACCGCGACCATCGCCTTGTTGCGGCGCAAATATTTTCCCGCCCGGTAGCCGAAACTCCCGCTGCGCGCATGCACCGGACGCCCGTCGAGATAGCGCCGGATGTCTTCGGAAAATTGCTCCACCGACGCATACCGCGCCGCCGGCTCCTTGCGCAGAGCCTTCATCACAATCGAATCCAGATCGCCCGACAGCTTCTTCTTCAATCGCCGCCGGCTCGTCGCCCGCGATTCCTCGACCACCGCCTGTTGCCCCGACGATCCCGGCAGCGGAACCGCCTGCAAATTCAGCGTCACGTCCGGAACCTGCATCCGGTCGTCCGTCAATACCACCCCGCTCGGCCTTGGAGGCTCCATCTCGCACACGGCATTCTGTAGTGCGAGCGTTGTCCGCCCAACCCCCGCATACGGCGACCGCCCCGTGAACAGCTTGTACAACAGCACGCCCAGCGCGTACACATCCGACGCCGTCGACACCACTTCGCCGCGCACCTGTTCCGGACTCGCATAATCCAGCGTCATCGGCTGCTGATTCGGCTGCGTCTGCTGCATGTCGAGCGACGCGAATCGATTCGACGGAAATTGCGACGTTGCCAGATTTTGCCGCACCAGTTTCGCGATCCCGAAATCCAGCAGCTTCACCTGCTTTTGCTTCGTCACCAGAATGTTGCCCGGCTTGATGTCGCGATGGATAATCAGGTTCTGGTGCGCATACTGCACCGCCGCGCACAAATCGCGAAATAGCCGCAGCCGGTCGGAAATGCTCAGCTTATTCTGATCGCAGTAGTGGTCGATGCGCGTCCCCTCGACATACTCCATCACCAGGAACGGCAAGCCGTCCGGCGTCGAACCGCCATCCAGCAGCCGCGCGACATTGGGATGATCGAGCGCCGCCAGCATCTGCCGCTCATTGCGGAAACGCCGCAGAATCTCGTGCGAATCGAGACCGCGCCGCACCAGCTTCACCGCCACCGTCTTGTCGTATTCGTTGTCGGTGCGCGTCGCCGCCCACACCGCGCCCATCCCGCCGCGACCCAAACAACGAATCAATTGATAATGGCCGACCCGATAGCCTTCCGGATAATCCCCCGGGTCGGAATCGCTGTAAGGCAGCGTCGGAATGTCGGGATTCGGTTGCGTGCCGCCACCGATCGTCGGACCGAACAGCAGCGTGCGCGGCAGATTCGCCGCCGGAGTCTCCAGGAAGTCGCCGCCCGAATCTTCATGCGACGCCAGCAGGCTGTCTACTTCGTGGCGCAGCGCCTCGTCGCCTGTGCAGACCACGCGCAGATACGCCTCGCGCTCTGGCGGAGTCCGCTCGACCGCTTCTTCAAATATCTGCCGGACCTGCGTCCAGCGCTGCGGCGTCACCGGATTCTCCTTGCGTCAGTTCGCGATGGAGCCACGCCCGCGCCGAATGCCAGCTTCGCTTCACAGTAGCGGACGAGCAACCCAGAACCTCCGCGGTTTCCTCTACCGACAATCCACCGAAGAATCGCAGTTCCACCATCCGCGCCTGTTGCGGATCGAGCACCGACAGCCGCGTCAACGCCGAATCGAGAGCAATCATGTCGAGCGGCCGCTGCTCCGAGATCACCATCGTGTCCTCGAGCAAAACCTTCTGCGCCGATCCGCCCCGCCGCGCCGCCGAATGCTTGCGCGCGTAATCCATCAGGATCCGCCGCATCTGCGTCGCCGCCACTGCGAGAAAATGCCCGCGGCTGTCCATCGGCGCCCGCTGATCCACCAGCCGGATGTACGCCTCGTGCACCAGCGCCGTCGGTTGCAGCGTGTGCTCGCCCCGCTCCCTGCGGAAGTACGATCGGGCAAGGCGATGCAGCTCGTCGTAAACCAGCGGCAACAGCTGATTGATCGCGTCCTTCTCGCCGCGCCCGAACTGCGCCAGCAGCCGCGTTACCTCGTGACCGGAGTCTTCCATACCCAGGTGCAAATTATATCGCGTGCGAACGCCGCGTGTGGTCCGAGACTCTTGTCTCACGCAAGATGAGCCTGAAGGTGGGGATGGATTCTCACGCAAGATGAGCCTGGAGAGGGGATGGATCGGGATGCTGGGGATTGGTCATCAGCATGGACGATACGGAAGCGGGGAGCCTGGAGCAGATT
>JBBQWZ010000051.1:0-45660 GCA_038210135.1 Bryobacterales bacterium | reverse complement strand
TCTGCTCCAGGCTCCCCGCTTCCGTATCGTCCATGCTGATGACCAATCCCCAGCATCCCGATCCATCCCCTCTCCAGGCTCATCTTGCGTGAGAATCCATCCCCACCTTCAGGCTCATCTTGCGTGAGACAAGAGTGCCGGGCCGCTTTCGCGGACCGGCATGCTACTATCCACCGAGAGCCGGTGTCCCACTTTTGAACCCCGACCGTAACGGAGGAGACGCGGGGGCAAAACACCAGCTTGGCTTCGTTTCGTAATTCCGAGCCAGACCGACTTTGGCTTCGTTTCGTAATTCCAAGAGCCGGTGTCCCACTTTCTGGATTGAACCCCGACCGTAAGGGAGGGGACTCAGGAGCAAAGCACCAGATTGGCTTCGTTTCGTAATTCCGAGCCACACCGACTTTGGCTTCGTTTCGTAAAATGCGCGGCCGCATCGCAAAATAGAGATTGGCTTCGTTTCGTACGGACCACAATCCATAGAACTTCTTGCGTGCGAATTCGTCCTTTTCACTTCGGCACGCCTGAGCTCTGAGAATGCTTTGCACTGTAGCCATCCCGACCCTGGCCGCCGACGATGCCCTCGCCGAATGCCTGGCTGCGCTTCAAAACCAAACGCTTACCGATTTCGAAACCATCGTGATCGACAATTCCGGCGGCGAAGCAACGGCGAAATACTGCCCCAGCGTAAAGGTGATCTCAAACTCCGCCAACCTCGGCTTCGGCTACGCCGTGAACCAGGCCATTCGGGAATCAGCCGGAAAATACGTCGTCGTACTCAACGACGACACCGTCCCGGCCCCCGACTTCCTGGAGCGCCTCGTCAGTGCCGCCGAAAAGCGCTACGAGATCGGCATGGCTGCCCCAAAAATCGTCCTCGCCGGACGCGACCAGATCGACTCCACCGGCATGCTGCTGGCCCGCGACGGATCCAGCAAACAGCGGGGTCACGGCGACCCGATCACAAGCTTCGCAACCAAAGGCGAAATTCTTTTTCCCAGCGGCTGCGCCTGCCTCTACCGGCGCGACATGCTCGACGAAATCGGCTTGTTCGACGAAGCTTATTTCCTCTACTGCGAGGACACCGATCTCGGCCTCCGCGCCCGCTGGGCCGCATGGGAATGCGCCTACGTCCCCGACGCGCAAGTGGAGCATCGCTACTCCCACTCCGCCGGGCGAGCCTCGAAGTTGAAGGCCTATTACGTCGAACGGAATCGTCTGTTCACCGTCGTCAAAAACTTCCCGCCGTCGATGCTGATGGCCGCTTCCCTCCTCGCCGTCGCCCGCTACTTCTGGCATCTCGCCGCCATGTTCTCCGGCAAAGGAAAGACAGCCGAGTACCGCGCCGAAGGCGGATCCGCCGCCGCGCTTCCCTGGATCGTCGTTCGCGCGCACGTCGCGGCCTTCCGCGCATTACCGCGCTTGCTCAGAGAGCGCAAAGCGAAGAAGCGCCGCCTATCCTCGAAACAGTTCGCCAAGCTGTGCTCGCACTTCCGGATTTCGGTGCGCAAGGTAGCCTCCTTGTGACACAAGTCCCTGTCACAATAAGGACTCACGAGGTCGCGCGTACTTGAAGGAGTTGCTGGTTCTCATTCCCGCGTTCAACGAGGAAGGCGCCATTACCAATGTGATCGAGGAGGTCCAAAAGGCCGTTCCAGGCGCATTCGTACTGGTGGTCGATGACTGCTCAGCGGACTCCACCCGGTTCCTCGCGACACTAGCCGGCGCGCGCGTCCTCACCGTGCCGCATCACCTTGGATTGGGCGGATGCCTGCAAGCCGGGTATCGGCTTGCCTATGAACTCGGGTACGATTTTGTGATCCGCGTCGACGGCGATGGACAGCACGATCCGGCCGACATCCCGCGCGTGCTCGAGGCGCTGAAAACCACCGGCTGCGAAATGGCAATCGGCTCCCGCTTCGTCGGCGGCCACGCAAATCAGGCCACCAGCCTGCCCCGCGGAATCGGAATCGCTCTGTTCCGCGCCATCCTCCGGCCGATTTTGGGAAAGCCGGTTCACGACCCGACCTCCGGATTCGTCGGCGTGAATCGCGCCGCGCTCAACGTCTTCAGCCGCAGCTTTCCCCTCGAGTATCCGGAGATTGAGGCGCTGGTCGTGCTCCAGCGCAAAGCCTTCCGCTTTACCGAAGTGCCGTGCACGTTCCGTCCGCGCCGCACGGGTACATCGACCATCACGCCGCTCCGAAGTTTCTATTACATCGTCCACGTCCTGCTGGGCGTGTTTGTTAACGTGCTGAAGTACGACGGCCGCACCCGCCGCAGCTAATAACCATCGCTATGGAACGCCTACTCAACGTCGTCTCACTTCTTAGCCTGACGCTTGCCGCCTTCGTCCTGTTCTCGCTGCGCCGCAAGCATATCCGTGTCGAATATTCGGTGAGTTGGCTGGCGGCCGCGATCGCAATGTTCATCCTCTCCCGCTGGCACGGCGGTCTCGCCTGGCTCGGCCAAGCCATCGGCGTCGCCGATCCGGCGCTCGCGTTGGCTATGATCATAGCTGGCGTCTTCCTGGCCGTCTTCTATCGGTTCTCGATGATTCTGTCCCATTTGAAAGATGCGAATACCGCGCTCGCTCAGCGCTGCGCGATTCTGGAGTTCCGGCTTGAGTCGATCGAGTCCAAAGACGCCGAAGCCTGATGCGGATGCGTCAAAGCCCCCCACTACCGAAGCGAAGCCGCGTCCAAATCCGTTAGACGCACCGGCAGGATCGAACTGGTGGAAGTACGCGCTCGGCCTGGCAGCCGCGCTGTTCCTGGTGTTTGAAGCCTATGGACCCGCGCTCAACGGACCCTTCCTCTTCGACGACCGCTATCTGCTTTTCCTGAGTCCGACGGCCGCGTCCACGCCCATCTCCGGATGGCTCGCCGGCATGCGCCCGTTTCTCACACTGTCGTACTGGGTGAATTACCAGATCGGCGGCACCGAGCCGTACGGCTACCACGCCGTCAATGTGCTGTTGCACTTCGCGAACAGCCTCCTGGTGTTGCTGATCGTGCGCCGCCTGCTGAATGGCGTGCCGACCGCGCGCCGCAATATCTACGCAGGTTTCGCGGGCCTGCTCTTCCTGTTGCACCCCGCACTCACCGAAAGCGTCGCGTACGTTGCGTCGCGCTCAGAAGTGCTCAGCGTCCTATTCGCCTACGCCGCGCTGACCGTGTTCCTCTACCGAAAAAACTCCGCGACAACCATCGCGGTCGCCGCGTCTGTCCTGGTTCTGTTCGGCGCGGGCGTTCTGACCAAGGAACACATCGCCGTCCTTCCGCTGGTCTTCCTTCTCGCCGACTACTTCTTCAATCCTGCGGAAGCCAGCTTTTCGCTCGAAGGCATTCGCCGGAATTGGAAGCTCTATGTGCCACTCGGCATCGGCGGCTTGCTGGGTGTAATCTACGTCGGCCGTGTCGTCTTTTCCGCCGACACGGCGGGTTTCGGTATGAAGGACCTGACCTGGAGCGACTACCTGTTCACGCAAGGTCGCGCGCTTTGGACCTATCTGCGCCTGGCCGTTCTTCCGATCGGTTTGAATGCCGATTATGATTTCCCGATCTCGCATTCCCCCTTCGAATACGGAGCCATCTTCGGCCTGGCGGCGTTTGCCGGACTCCTGATTGGCGCCTGGTTGCTGCGGAAGAAGTTTCCGATGGCCGCCTTCGGCATCTTCATCTTTGCGATTCTGATTGCGCCCACGTCCTCGATCATTCCGATCCGCGACCCGATCGCCGAACGCCGTCTCTACCTGCCGTTTCTCGGCCTGATCCTCGTTGCGGTCGAAGCGATCCGGAGGGTGAAGGCCGCGACGTCCGCGCTCGTCGTCTCACTCGGCGTGATCCTTTTGATTTGCCTCGTCGGAACCTATCAACGGGCGCAAGTGTGGAGCAGCCCGCTGTCTTTCTGGGCCGACGCCGCCGAGAAGTCTCCCGCGAAAGCGCGTCCGCATTTCCAGCTCGCGTACGCGCAATACGAGAGTGGACGGTGTGATCTCGCAATAGAAGGATACTCGCGTACGGCGAAAATGCAGCCGATCACCTATGAGCTAGCGCTCGACTGGGGCATCGCCCTTGATTGCGCGGGCCGTACGCAAGAGGCGCTCGACAAGCTGGATCAAGCAGCGGCCCTCGAACGCTCCGCGCACCCACTTGCTGAAAAAGCCAGGATCCTGGCGAAATATTCCCGGCTGCAGGAAGCAGCGGTCGCGCTCGACGCCGCCGAAAGAATCGATCCGCAATTCGAGTACATCTACCTGTATCGCGGTGGCATCTTTGAGAGCCGCGGGGATTGGGCCAATGCGGCGGTACAGTTCCAAAAAGCGCTCAGCCTGAATCCGAATAACACGGCGGCGCGCGATGGCCTGACGCGTGCGAACTACGGCATCGGTGCCAGCCGCCGCTAGTATGCGGATCGGAATCAATGCGCTGTACCTGATCCCGGGAGGCGTTGGCGGCACCGAGATTTATCTACGCGAACTGCTGGCGGCCTTCGCCCGCATCGATTCCAAGAACGAGTATTTCGTTTTCACCAACCGCGAAACCGAGTCCGCTATCGTCCCTGCGCGCGACAACTTTACCCATTCGCCGCAGGACCTGTCCGCCACCTCGCGGCCCGCGCGAATCCTGTTCGAGCAACTGATTCTGCCGGCTTCGCTGCGGCGCTTGCAGATCGACGTGCTGTTCAATCCCGGGTTTACGACTCCGTTCTTTACGCGCGCACGAAGAGTGACCACATTTCACGACCTGCAGCACAAACGGCACCCGGAATACTTTCGCTGGTTCGACCTGCCGTTCTGGCAGATGCTCCTCTGGCTTTCGGCCCACGCCTCGCATCAGGTGATTGCGCCGTCCGAAGCGACGCGAAAAGATTTGCTGCATTACTATCGCCTGGACGAAGAATCTATCCACGTGGTTCCGCACGGCGTGGAACTGGAATTTCGCGCGATTGCGGAAGAACGTGCGCTGCGGCCGTCTCAAAGCAAAATGCTGTTGTGTGTATCGACGCTGCATCCGCACAAGAATCTCGGCCGGCTGGTGCGCGCATTCCAGCGCTTCCACGCGCGGCATCCGGATTACGAACTGGTGATCGCCGGAATGCGCGGCTTCTTCGCCGAGAAGCTGGAGCGCGCGATCGAACGGGCGGACCTCACAAATTGCGTTCGGCTGACCGGCTGGATTCCGCGACAAGAGGTATACGATCTGTACCGCAAGGCCGATGCGTTCGTGTATCCTTCGCGCTTCGAGGGGTTCGGCATGCCGGTGCTCGAAGCCATCGCCGCAGGGCTTCCGCTGGCATGTTCCGATATCCCTCCGCTCAAAGAAGTCGGGGGCGACTGCGCGGTGTATTTCCCTCCCGACGACGAAGAGTTGATGCTCGACGCGCTCGAGAGAATCGCATTTGATGAGCCGGAGCGTGCCCGGTTGATGCGCGAGGGTCCGGCCCGCGCGGCCGGCTTCAGTTGGGATCTGGCCGCGCGCCTGACGCTTGCCGCATTAGAGCGCGCGCACGCCAAACGGAAATCACCCTAACGCAACAAATCTTCGAGCTGTATCTTCGTGTCCGTTTTCGAATCGCGATATTTGACGATGACCGGCGTGTACAGCGAAATCCCCCAGTCCTTGCCGGCTCCGCTTGTAACCGCGCGAGAACCAGCTACAACGACAGCCTCTTCCGGAATCACGAGCGGCTCTTCGTCCGTCGCCGTGTAAACTTTTCCGCGCACCAGATCGTACACCGGCGTCGAACGGTTTAGGATCGTACCGGTGCCCAACACCGCGCGCTTCTTGACGACGGTGCCCTCGTAGACGCCGCAGTTTCCGCCGACGAGAACATCATCTTCAACGATCACCGGAAGCGCTCCAATGGGTTCGAGCACGCCGCCGATCTGCGATGCCGCCGAGATATGGCAATTGCTTCCGATCTGCGCACAACTGCCGATCAGCGCGTGCGAATCCACCATCGTTCCGTCGCCGACGTAGCTGCCCGCGTTGATGAACATCGGCGGCATGCAGGTGACGCCGCGGCCCACGTAGCAGCCATCACGAATGCTCGATCCACCGGGCACGATGCGGATTCCATCTTCCGGCGTGACCCGCTTTACAGGCCATGTCGCTTTGTCCGTGAACGGGAGCCGAGAACGGTCGGGCGACATGTCAACGACGACCCCCATGCGGAAGCCGAGCAGAATCCCCTTCTTGACCCAGGCGTTCACCCGCCATCCGCTTCTGGCACCGGCGTCCGGTTCCGCCGCGCGAATGGCTCCGCGATTCAGGGCGTCTTTGAAGCGCCCGAAGAGGGCGAAATCCGCCTCCTGATACTGCGCCGGTTTGCTGTCGAAGAGTCGCTCGATATCTGCTTGCATTGTGTTTAGAGGAGTCCCGTCCTGCGGAGCACTGCCTCGATCTTTCCCATGCTCGCATCGCTGGGCTCGCACATCGGAAGGCGCCAGACAGGCTCGAGCAGGCCCATTTTCGCCATCGCCCATTTCACGGGCTGCGGATTCGCTTCGACGAAATTGATTTCCATCAACGGCAGCCATTGGCGCTGCAGAACCCGCGCCGTGGCGTAGTCTCCATCAAGCGCGGCCTGCGCGAGTTTCGCCATCTCGCCGGGAATTTCATTCGACACGACCGAAATAATTCCGCGTCCGCCCAGTGCGATTAAGGGAATCGTGATCGCGTCATCACCCGACAGAACAGCAAAGCGGGCGGGCACCTGGTGAATGACGGCAGCCATCTGCGAGATGTTGCCGGACGCCTCTTTCACGGCCACGATGCTATCGATTTCGGCGAGACGCGCGAGCGTGGCCGGCTCCACATTGACTGCGGTCCGGCCTTGCACACTATACACGATCATCGGCAAAGGCACCGCGTCCGCGATGGCTTTGAAGTGGCGGTACAGCCCTTCCTGCGTGGGCCGGTTGTAGTACGGCGTGACGGAAAGCAGGCCTTGGGCGCCCAGTTTTTCGACTTCGCGCGCGAGCTCGATGACATCGTGCGTATTGTAGCCGCCGGCTCCCGCGACGACCGGAACTTTTCCCTTGGCCTCTTCGATCGTGATCGCGACGACCCGGAGGTGCTCGTCGCGGGTCAGCGTCGGGCTCTCGCCGGTCGTGCCGCACGGTACCAGGAAATGAATTCCGTGGTCGATTTGGCGGCGCACCAGTTTGCGCAATGTTACTTCGTCCAGCGAACCGTCCGCCGCAAAGGGCGTAACGATTGCGGTTCCGCATCCTTGAAACATGTCAATTACCCCTTGAACAGAATGTCGCGAAATTCGAATACGCCGCGCTTGTCCGCATTGGCAGTCAGCCATTGTGCCGCCTTCAACGCCCCGCGTGCAAACCCTTCGCGGTTTCTAGCCGTATGACGGAGCGTGATGGTGTCCGCCGCCGAATCAAATCCGATCTCGTGCGTTCCGGGAATCATCCCCGCACGGTTCGAGCTGACGTCGATGTTCCGGCTGTAGCCGGCCGCGCGCATCGTTTCAACGATAGTCAGCAAGGTACCCGACGGCGCGTCTTTCTTGGCTGAATGATGGATTTCCCAGCCCCATGCGGAATAGCCCGCCTCGTCTTTCATGAGAGCGGCAGCCTCCGCGGCGATCCGCAGAAACACGTTTACGCCGACGGAGAAATTCGAGCTATAGACCAGCGCCGTTCCCGCCTCTTCTACTGCTTTGCGCACTCGCGGCAAGTCGTTCATCCAGCCGGTGGTTCCGCAAACTACCGGAACTCCGAGCGAGGCAAGTGCAACTAAATTGTCAACCGCAACATGCGGCATCGAAAATTCAATAACCGCATCGCAATCGCGGACTGAGGCCAGAGAATCTCCCGCATCAACTTTGGCGGAAACTTCGAAATCAAACTCGGCCGCAAGCGAATCGATCATCCGGCCCATCTTTCCGTAACCGACTAAGCCAAGTTTCATGCGGCCTCCGAGGCAAATACGGACGGATCCGGATCGCTGAAGAATTCTGAGTGCAACGCGCTCACTACGGGCACCAAATCGTCACCAGCGACCACGAAGCTGATGTTCAGCAGAGAAGCGCCCTGCGAAACCATACGAATGCGAAATGGCGTCAACGCGCCAAAGACACGTCCGGCGACGCCCGGCGTATGGCGTAGATTATCCCCAACCAGCGAGATGATCGCCTGATTGTCCTCAACGGTAACGTCCGCAATCTCGCTGAGTTCAGGCAGAATCTTTTCGAGAACCGTCGTGTTGTCGATGGTGAGCGAGACGCTGACTTCGGTTGTTGCGACCATATCGACGGCCGTCTCGAAGCGATCGAACACTTCGAAGATGCGCCGCAGGAATCCGTGCGCCATCAGCATACGGGTCGATACGATGTTGACGAGCGTAATTCCCCGCTTGCAGGCGATCGCTTTGGCAACGTTGCGGCAGGGAATCGAGTCCGCGACGATTCGCGTGCCTTCGACGTTAGGCCGGCGCGAATTCAAAATCAGTACGGGAATATTACGCTCAATCGCCGGTACCACGGTGGCGGGATGGAGCACTTTTGCTCCGAAATAAGCAAGTTCGGCGGCTTCGGCGAAGGAGCAAAACTTAATGCGGCGACCGCCGGGCAGGATGCGGGGATCGCAAGTCAGCATACCATCCACGTCGGTCCAGATCTGAATTTCTTCCGCGCGGATTCCGGCTCCCACGATGGACGCCGTATAATCTGAGCCGCCGCGTCCAAGCGTCGTCGTTACGCCTTCTTCGGTGGCGCCGATGAAGCCGCCCATAACCCAAAGCCGCTCCGGCGTTAGCGCGCGAGCGCAACGCGCGTAGGTTTCGGCGAACACGGGCGCGGCTTGGGTGTGGCGCGAATCGGTAACGACCAACGTCCGGGCGTCGATATGCGCCGACGGCAAACCTTGCTGCGCGAATACGGCATTCACGATGACACTCGACAGCCTTTCGCCATAACTGGAAATCGCATCCGTCGCGCGCGGCGTCAATTCACCCATCACGGCGAGGCCTTTTACGAGCTCCGCGAGTTCTTGAAACTGAGTGTCAAGAAAATTGTCAAGTGCCAAACCATCGGTTTCATTACGATGAAACGCTTGCAACACGGCAAGTTCGCCGAGAGCGCGCTCCCGCTGACCCCGAACGGCGGCCGACGCGATGCTGAGCAGCGCGTTCGTCGTTTTGCCCATGGCAGACACAACAACGACGGGATGGCGGTCGAGGCGCGCGGCGACAATGTCGGCCACCCGGTGAATGGCGCTGGCGGATTCGACGGAGGAGCCGCCGAACTTCATCACAATCATCCGAGCAGTCCTTCCGATGCAAGCAGTTCGCCATTGAGCACCGCGGCGCCGGCGGCCCCTCGGATGGTGTTGTGGCTGAGCGCAACGAACTTGTAGCCAAGCACGGGGCAGGTCCGGAGGCGGCCTGCGAAAGTCAGCATTCCGCGTCCGCGTTCCGCGTCCCGACGGGGCTGCGGGCGGTCGATCTGGTCCATATAGATGAGCGGATGTTCGGGAGCGCTGGGCAGCTTGCGTTCCTGCGGAAGGCCACGGAAGGCGCGCATGGCGGCGATCAAATCCTCGGGCGACGCTTGTTTTTCCAACTCAACCGACACCGTCGCCATGTGCCCGTCAACGACCGCGACACGATTGCAGTGCGCGGACAGAGGAGCAGCTAGCGGCTCAATATGATCCTTCGCGAACCTGCCCAGGATCTTATGCGTTTCCTGCTGCATCTTCTCTTCTTCGCCACCGATGTGGGGGATGACGTTGCCCAGAATGTCGAGCGACGGCACGCCGGGATATCCGGCTCCGGAGACGGCCTGCATGGTGGTCGTGACAATTTTGCGAATGCCCCACGGCTTCAACGGAGCGAGCGCGACAGCGATCACCATGGTGGCGCAATTCGGATTCGTGACGATGCGGCCTGACCATCCGCGCTTGGCTTGCAGAGGAAGCAGTTGCAGGTGATCCGGATTGACTTCTGGAATCAGCAGCGGTACGTCGGACTCCATGCGGTGATTTTTCGAATTCGAAACCACGAAATGACCGGCGGCAGCGAAGGCCTGTTCGATTTCCGTGGCGACGCCAGCGTCCATGGACGAGAACATCAATTTCGGCGCGCTGCCGGAGGGCTTGCATTCCTGGACCACCAGACTGCGGACGTTCTCCGGCATGTCGCCTTCGAGACGCCAGGTGGTGGCCTCGCTGTACGGCTTGCCGGCGGAGCGGTCGCTCGCGCCGAGCCAAGCGATGCGAAACCACGGATGCCCTTGCAAAAAGCGAATAAAATGTTGGCCAACCGTTCCGGTCGCGCCTAAGATTCCGATGTCGATGATCTTGTTCATTTGCGTGATGTCAGTTCGAGGGATGCTGGAAACGCTGCGACAACAAAGTTGTCATGAATGCAAAAGCTGCTTCACCAGGTTTTCATAAATGCGGATCGCCTCCACAAGTTGGGCCTTCGGAATGCGTTCCGCGGAGGTGTGAGCGACGTGAATGGAGCCGGGTCCGATCAGTAACGGCGCGCCCCAAGCTCCGCCGAACGCGGGAATGTCGGTAGTGTAAGCGGCAATCATGGTTTCGAAACCGGGGAGGGCTTTCATGTGCAACGCCGGAATGCACAGCACTTCTTTGAGGTCTACACGATCGCCAACCAGGCTGGTGACCTTTGCCCTGGTCGCGGAACCATCGTCAACCAGCCGGATGAAGAGCTCCGCTTTGGCGTAATCGGGGATCACGTTCGGCGCGCGGCCGCCTGTGATCGTTCCAATGTTGATCGTGCTCGCGCCGAGGATTGGATCGTGCGGGAGCGGTGCCTTCCGCAATTCCTCCAAAACGTCGAGCAATTTCTCGATCGCTGATTCACCCAATTCCGGATATGCCGAGTGCGCCATCCGCCCATGGGCTTCGAGCTCGAAGCGTAGCGCGCCCTTCGAGCCCAGCGCCAGCTTGTTCTCTGTTGGCTCGCCGTTAATCAGAAAGCGCGAGCCGCGGGGAGTTTTCGCGGCGTGATAAGCTCCGACGCTGTTGCGTTCTTCTCCGACGACGAACAGAAGTCCGAAATTCCGCACGCCTTGTTCGAGCAGCGCTTCTGCTGCAAAGATCATCGCCGAAATGATGCCTTTCACGTCGCAGGCGCCCCGTCCGTGGATGTATTCGTCGTCTTCGGAAGACGCGAAAAAGGGCGGAACCGTGTCGAGATGCGTAGAGAGCGTAACGATCGGCGTGTCGCCGAAGCGGGCAAATACGTTGAAGCGCCCGGGCTCAACCGGCATGCGCTCGACGAAGCCCTGATAGCGCGCAGCGAGGCGCGACAGGTAGTCGAAAAGGTAATCGCCGACCTTCTCTTCGTTGAGCGTGATCGATTCGATGTCGATCAGCGCGCGCGTAAGTTCAAATGCGTTCATTTGTGTCTCGTCAACGCCAAAACAGCCCAAGAGCGAGGGAGAGACAGTGCGGGAAGCGAAGACTGGAAGTGCCGTGCCGCCCAATAGCTCTCCATTCGAAGCCATGCTTCGAACGACAATGGGCCGGTATTAGCCGGCGTCACCAACCAGCGCCGCGGCGGGCCCACGATGCCAGTTTCGGCGGAGGATACTGCTTGCCCCTTTCACCGCGTTTCCGGATTCCGCCGGGACTGCAACGCCGCTACTGATGGCCTCCGCGCCTCTATCAGAAGAATCAGGATAGCATGAGCGAGCCACGCTGCCGGGCAATTACCGTAACTTAACGATCGTTCAGAAAGTCATAACGGGATACAGTCAGCTAACCTCATATAAGAACCGAATGGCGTACACCGGACCGCGTATTTACATCATGCAACCGGGCTATTGGGGCCGGGTGTGGTGGCAACTCCAGACGGCCGCGGTCGCGCTCTTCGACGACGGCTGCTTGGGAATCGCAAAGGGCGTGGCCTACTCGGCGCTGTTGTCGTTCTTCCCGGTGTTGACCTCGCTGGCAACCGTTCTGGTCCAAGCGCAACTGGTGGACGTGTCGCCGATCATCTCGAAATTGTTGACCGAAGCGCTTCCGCCGGGCACTGAAAATCTTGTCCTCTCGCATTTCGTCGCGCAAGGAAAACAGCCGAAATGGCTGATCGTGGTCGCCGTCATCCTTTCGGCATGGGCGGCCTCCGGCGCCGTCCTGAGCCTGATGGAAGGGTTTCAAGCGGTCTACAGAATTCCTACCGGACGTTCGTTTCTCAAGGCTCGCGGCGTCGCCTTGCTGATCGTGTTCTCAGCAGCCATCCCCGTAATCGGCGCCTCGACGCTGATCCTTCTCGGCCAGCGTGTCGAGCAAAATGCCCTGTTGTGGCTGAAGCTCATCCCGGAAGGCGCGTCATGGACAGGTCCAGTAGCGTCGATTGCGATTATTTTGCGCTACGTGCTGGCGTTCGCGGCGATCGTGACGGCGTCGATCATTACCTATTATTTCGGACCCAATCGCAGGCAGTCGCTTGCGCGCGTGTGGCCGGGCGCGGTGCTGTCCACGATCCTATGGTTGGCCGCGACGATCATCTTCGCGTGGTACGTGCGGAACATCGCGAATTACAACGTCATGTACGGAAGCATCGGCGCGGTCATCGCTTTGTTGGTTTGGCAGTATGTGCTCGCCATCATCGCTTTCATGGGATGCGAGTACAATGCGATCCGCGAGAAGACCATTCTCACGGGCGTCACGTAGATCTTTCCGTTACGTCGGAATCTGGACCAGATCCTCTTCCGCCGTCATGCGCTGCAGTTGACCGCAAGCGGCGTAGATATCGAGTCCGCGCGGCTTGCGGAGGAAGCACGGCATGGAATGCCGCACGATCTCTTGAAAGCTGGCGACGCGTTCGGGCGACGGAGTTTCATATGGAATCCCTGGCCCGGGATTCAACGCGATCAGGTTCACTTTGCAGTTGATTGGCGCGAGCAGGCGGACCACGCGCTTTGCGTCGGCGTCGGAATCGTTCACTCCGCCGAGTAGGACGTATTCAAAGGTCAACCTCTCCCAGGACCGCAGCGGATACACGCGGCAGGCTTCGATCAAGTCCTTCAAATGATACTTGCGCGTGATCGGCATCAGCTGCTGCCGCTGCTCTTCAGTCGATGCATTCAGCGAAATGGCCAGCTTCGGACGAATTTCCGCTTGCGCGAGTTCGTAAATTTTCGGAATTATCCCCGAGGTGGACAACGTCACGCGGCGCGGCGAAAGGCCGACACCGTTCTTGTCGAGCAGGATGCGCGTCGCTTTCAGGACTTGGGGAAGATTCAGCAGCGGCTCGCCCTGGCCCATCATGACGACGTTGATACGATCGAGTTCGTGGAGGAGTCCGTTGACGCGGCCGACGTACAGGATCTGGCCGACGATCTCGCCCGCGGTCAGATTCCGTTCGAGGCCCATCTTCGCTGTCAAACAGAATTGGCAGTCCACTGGACATCCGACCTGGCTCGAAATGCAGAACGTATTCCGCTTGTCTTCGGGCATCAGAACGGTCTCGACGGTCTTGCCGTCGCCTAGCGTTAATAGGTAGCGGCGCGTGCCGTCCACGGAATCATAAACGGTCTTGGATTCAGGCAGACCGAACGGAAGGCGGTCCGCGAGTTCGGCGCGTAAGGGCTTCGGAAACTCGGTCAGGTCCGCAAATTCGGAAGCCTTACGCCGGTAGACGGCGTCGTAGAGTTGCCGTGCGCGGAAAGCCGGCCAGGAAGCCCCCAATGCTTCTTGGATCTCGGCAAGTTCCATACCTACTAGCACTTGCGGCATCCATATTAGGTTAACACCGGGGTGCCCGACCGATTCGGTTTGCAAGAAGCGGCTCAACTGGACGTCCGCGATACAATGAAGATATTGATGAAGTCTATTCGTAAGCCTCGCGAGATCGAAACGACGCACCTTCCGAACGGCGTGCGCATCATCTCCGAATATATGCCGCACGTCCGCAGCACCTCGGTCGGCGTCTGGATCGGGAGCGGGTCCCGCAGCGAAACGCTCGAGGAAAATGGCCTGTCCCATTTCATCGAGCACATGCTATTCAAAGGTTCGAAGCGGCGGACCGCCGAGCAGATCGCCAAAGAAGCCGATTCGATCGGCGGCGGTCTCGACGCGTTCACGTCGAAAGAATTGGTCAGCTACAACGTGAAGGTGCTCGACGAGCATCTGCCCAAGGCAGTCGATATTCTTGCCGACCTGGTGCTGAATCCGAAGTTCGCCGCCGACGATATCCGAAAGGAAAAGGGCGTCATCCTCGAAGAACTGAAGATGGAGCACGACACTCCGGAATACGTTCTGCACGAAATGTTCACGCGGAATTTCTGGCGCGGTCACGCGCTGGGGCGGTCGATCCTCGGAACGAAGGAATCGATCAACAGCTTCTCGCGCGATTCCGTGATGCGCTATTACCGCGAAACCTACGCGCCCTCGAACGTGCTGGTGACGGCGGCGGGCAATCTGCGGCACAAGCAACTCGTCGATCTAACCGGCGAGCATTTCGACAAGTTGAAAAAGCGGACTTCAAAGCGCAAGGATGTCGTTCCGACGCCGCATGCTCCGCTGCTGTTCCGCGATAAGCAATCGCTCGAGCAGGTCCATTTGTACATGGCGGTTCCGGCGGTCCCGATTTCGGATACGTCGCGCTTCGCCTGCTACCTGCTGAATACGATTCTGGGTGGCGGCATGAGTTCGCGGCTGTTCCAGAACATCCGCGAGCGTCAGGGTCTGGCGTATTCGGTGATGTCGGAACTTAGCATGTACCGCGATTGCGGCTGCATGGCGGTGTACGCGGGTACGTCGCTGAAGTCGGCGAACAAGGTGATCGACTGCATTCTCGTTGAACTCCGCGCGATGCAGGAAACGCCGGTTCCCGCCGAGGAACTGCGCCGCGCGAAGGACAATATGAAGGGTTCGCTCGTGCTCGGGCTCGAATCCACTTCGAGCCGGATGGGCAACCTGGCGCGCCAGGAATTGTTCTTTGGCCGCTTCTTCTCGATCGATGAAATGCTGGATGGCGTCGAACGTGTCACGGCCGAGGAAGTCCAGGGCATGGCGCAGCGCTTCTTCGATCCGAAGAACATGGCGCTCGCGATGCTCGGAAAACTGGACGGCTTCAAATTGACGCGCGGCGATCTGATGCGTCGGTGATAGCGAAAATCCTACTCAGCGGACTTCTGCTGGTTCCGGCCCTCTTGGGCCTGGACGTCAAAACCCTAAAAACGCGCGGCTACGTCAACGATTTCGCGAACGTGCTCGACGCGGCGTCTGCGCAGAAGATCGAATTGTTCGCGGCACAACTGGAGCAATCGACCGGCGTCCAGATCGCGATCGTCACCATCCCGTCGCTCGAAGACGACAGCATCGACAACATCTCCGGCGATCTGTTTCGCCAATGGGGCGTCGGCAAAAAAGGCAAAGACGAAGGCCTGCTGTACCTGCTGGCGATCAAGGAACGCAAGCAGCGGGTCGAACTCGGCTACGGCGTCGAACCGCTGATCAGCGCCAGTTTTGCCGGCGAAGTCCAGCGCAGCGTGCGGCCGACCTTGCAGCAAGGCAGCTATGGCGCGGCGGTCCTGTCGGTCGCGCAACAGCTGGCCGCAAAGATCGCGGAGGCGAAGGGTGTTGCGATCGACGTTCCGGAAGTGGTCCGCCCGCGGACGCGCTCGCGAAGTCAGCCGGGCGGACTCCCGATCTGGCCGATCATCATTTTCGCCGTCATCTTCTTTCTGATGTCGCGCGGCGGAGGCAGCGGACGAGGCGGCGGCGGATTTCTCCCTGGCCTGATTCTCGGTAACCTGTTGTCACGCGGGGGCGGTGGTGGCGGCGGGTGGTCGGGCGGCGGATTTGGTGGCGGCGGTGGCGGTTCGGGCGGCGGATTTGGCGGCTTCGGCGGAGGCGACTCCGGCGGCGGCGGCGCTTCCTCGGACTGGTAGGCACTCATGCAACAGCAACTCACAGATCTTCTCGAACGTCTCCAGGGTGCGTTCCACACCTCGCTCGTCAGCGTCATTTTGTATGGCTCCGGCGCGACCGGCGAACGCGACGCGGGCTTTTCCGACTTGAACGTGGTGTGCGTACTGAAGCAGATTACGCCCGTTGAACTGAGCCAGGCGGAGCCGGTCTGGAGCTGGTGGAGCGCGCTGGGGCATCCCGCTCCGCTGCTGCTTTCGGAAGAAGAAGTCCATCACTCCGCGGATAGCTTTCCGCTCGAATTTCGCGATATGAGCGAGCGGCGAAAGGTTTTGTATGGCCCGGATCTGATCGCGGATCTCAAGATCGAGCACACCCACCATCGCACGATTCTCGAGCGCGAACTGCGCGTGAATTTATTGCGGCTGCGGCAGAAAGCGGCGGCGATCCTGTCCGACCCGGCGAAGCTGCTGCACCTCTGTGCGGAGTCCGTGACGACGTTTTGCGTGCTCGGCAGGCACTTGCTGCTGGCGAGCGGAGCGACGGTCGAATACCGGCGACGTGAAGTCGTTGCGCAGTTGCATACCCGGTTGAAAATCGACACCGAACCGTTGAGCCGGTTGCTGGACGTTCGGGAAACGAAAGCGGCTTCCGGCGTCGATGCGCAAACTCTGTTTGCCGAGTATTTGAAAACGATCGAGGCGATGGTTCGCCACGCCGATCAGCTTTGAACGAAATCCGGCCGGCGCGAACGCCGCTTGTTTTTGAGTGACGCGGCGTAGCATCCTGGTCAAGAAGAAAGCCTGAGGGAAGAACATGAAGAGCGGATTGATTGTCGCCGGAATCTTGGTAGTCGTCGCCCTGATTTTCGGTTTCCAGTTGATGGGGAACCGGAATGAACTGGTGCAGGAGCGCGAAGCGATCACTGGCGCATGGTCGCAAGTGGACGTCGTCTTACAGCGCCGCTCGGATCTAATTCCGAACTTGGTCGAAACCGTCAAGGGTTTCGCCAAACAGGAACTCGACGTGATGAAAGCGGTGACCGATGCGCGCGCGCAGCTCGGTGGCGCACGGTCTCCTCAAGAAAAAATTGACGCCAACGGCAAGCTGGATGGCGCGCTTAGCCGCCTGCTCGTAATCGTCGAAAATTATCCGCAACTCAAGAGCGATGCGAACTTCATTCGCCTGCAGGACGAGCTGGCTAACACCGAAAACAAGATCGCGCAGGAACGGCGGAAGTACAATCAGACCGTGCAGAAATACAATACCGACATCGACCTGTTCCCAAAGAACATTGCGGCGTCGATGTTTGGATTCCAGCGTAACGACGCGTACTTCAAGGCGGAAACCGCCGCGCGCACTCCGCCGAAAGTGAAGTTCTAAGCCAGTTGTCGGAGCGCGATCAGCGGATCTACCTGCAGCGCGCGCCGCGCTGGAATACTTCCGGCTAACAGGCGATCAGCAGAAGCGTGATCCCGATCGCGGCCGGCATTCTGCTCGCGACAACGGCTACCGCGAGCGGTGCGCATTCGACCAAAACGTTCCGCAGGACCGTGGTCTGCTGGGCTCAAAAAGCCCGTGATTAGAACCGGACAGATCACGTACCAGCGACATGTTACTGACGCCACGTTGTGAGGCGGCGCAAGCCGTTCTATGATTGCTATGCGTTAGAGACTCGGCCCTCGCACCATCCGATGTGGGAGGCCGCACAGCCGAAGAGAGGCCGGAATAAGACCATGTGGATCAAAAAAGGCGATCGCGACTTCCGTAAGGGCGTGGATTCGCCCATCCCGACGCAACTGGTTTCGAACGAAGAACTGATTCCGCGCCGTCAGACCGCGGACCAGAAAAAGGTCGAGCACCTGATTGGCGAGATGGGCACGGAAGCCGCGAAGAAGGTCGGCTGGGACCGCCGTAAGTTCATGGCTTCTTCGATGGGCCTCGCGACCGCGTTTCTCGCGGCCAACAAAGTGTACGGGCAGGCGTTCGATGTCGATGAAATCGAGATGTACGAGCCGGAAGCGACCGCCGAAAAGTACCCCAAGAGCGAGTACTTCGTGATGGACGTTCAGGCGCACTTCACCAACGGCTTCGCGCTGAATTTCCGCAACGACGAGTTCATCAAGAACATGGGCTTCAACCTCAGGAACGATGCGGATTCGTATGGGTTTAAGAACTTCGTCAAAGAAATGTACTTCGATTCCGACACCGACATGGTGGTGATCTCGGGCGTACCAGGCCGCGAGCGGAATAAGGACGCGGCGGGCAACGTTCTCGAAGGGCGATCGCGCGGCGGCGGCATTCTGCCGAGCTGGCTGATGTCGCAATCGGCAAAGCAGATCAACGATCTTTCGGGTTCGGTCCGCGCGGTTTGCCAGGGCAACCTCGCGCCCAATCATTATTGGGACAAGGTCAACAACAAGATGGACAAAGCCGCGACCCTCGAACAGATGGAACGCGAAATGAAGATGTACGGGATCAAGAGCTGGAAGTGGTACTGTCACACCGATCCTGGCCAGTCCGGCGGCGGCTTCCAGCTGGACGACGAGAACGCGCAGTGGTTCTATGACGAATCGAAGAAGCGCGGCATGAAGACCATCTCCTGCCACAAGGGATTCTCGTATCAGTCGCGCACGCTCGGCCACTTGGCGAATCCGAAAGACGTCGAGAAAGCCGCGTTAAACAACCCGGACATGACGTTCATCATTTATCACTCGGCGCTGGAGCATGGCCCGAGCGAGCCGGAGTTCAAGGATCCGAAGTTCTACGATCCGACCACCGGCGATTTCAGCTGGCACAGCATCCTCATGGATATCAAGAAGCGCAATCCGAAGATGAATAACGTGAACGTCGAGATCGGCAGCTTCTTCAACGTGCTGACGATTGCGAATCCCATCATGTGCATGCACGGGCTCGGAAAGAACATCAAGTACTACGGCTCCGACCACGTGATTTGGGGCACCGACTGCCTGTGGTGGGGCTCGCCCGGCTGGTGCATCGACGCCTTCCGCCGCTTCCAGATTTCGGATGACATGTGCGACAAGTTCGGCTACAAGAAGATCACGAAGGAAGACAAGGCGAAGATTCTGGGCCTGAATGCCGCTAAGATTTATGGCATCGACGTGAAGGCGAAGCGGAATCCGCTGCCCGCCGACACGATGGATCGCCTCGATAAACTCAAGGCGGAGTATGAGGATCGTGGCGGCATGCGCTCGAACGGCGCGTACGGCTGGGTTCGCGCCGACGACTAAGCGGCGAGGGTCCGCTTCCTTACGGTCGCGATTGGGTTGTGAGAAGAGGATGCGCCAAAACGGCGTGTCCTTTTTCTTTTGAGAATCCTGCGCCCCGGTGGCGTACTCTAAATGAAACACCTATGCCTGAAAACAAACCGCCTCAGAGTGCCGCCAACCACACGATGTTCGATCCGCCGTTCCACTACATGTTTGTGCCGGCGGTGTTGGTGCTGCTGATTTATTCGATTTACAACGCGATCATGGCCCCCGGCCTGGCCAGCGCCATGTTCATCGTGTTGATAATCGCAGTTGCATTGGCTGGATTCAAGGCGCGCATCTATGCGCTGAAAGTGCAGGACCGGCTGATCCGGCTCGAAGAGCAGTTGCGGCTCCATCGTCTGCTGCCGGAAGCGTTGCGCCCGCGGATTGACGAACTGACGGAAGACCAATTCGTGGGCCTGCGCTTCGCCTCCGACGCGGAACTGCCGGAGCTGGTAACGAAGACTTTGGCAAATAACTGGAAGCGAAAAGAGATTAAGGAAGCCATCAAACATTGGCGTCCTGATTACTTCCGCGTCTGATCGCGCTTTTCGCGCGAAACCCAGATGAAAATTTCTGAAATCGCCGAACGGCTCGGCTGCGCGCTCGCGGGCGAAGATCGCGAGATCCACGGCGTAGCTCCGATGGAGCGTGCGGACGCGGGTCAACTTACTTTTCTCGCGAATCCGAAGTACGCCCACAAGGTCAAGGACAGCCGTGCCGGCGCGATTCTGGCGACCCAGCCCGTCGCCGGCATCGCCACGCTGGTCTCGAAGAATCCGTATCATGATTTTGCGCGTGCGCTGGAGCTGTTCTATCAGGCTCCGCGTCCGGCACCGGGAATTCATCCGCTGGCTTCCATCGCGAAAAGCGCCGTCATTGGCGAAGGCGCTTCAATAGGCCCGTTCGCTGTGGTCGGCGAGCGCGTCACCATCGGCGCCCGCTGCACGCTGCACCCGCACGTCGTGATCTATGAAGGAGCGTCGATCGGCGATGACTTCCTGGGCCACGCGCATTCGAGTGTTCGCGAATTCTGCTGCGTGGGACACCGCGTTATTCTTCAAAATGGCGTGGTCGTGGGCGGCGATGGTTACGGCTTCGCCAAGCGCGCCGACGGCTCGCATCATAAGATCGTGCAAAGCGGCGTGACCGTGATCGAAGACGACGTCGAAATCCAGTCGCTGACTTCGATCGATCGCGCCACGATGGGCGAGACGCGGGTGAAGCGCGGCGCGAAGATCGACAGCCTCGTACAGATTGGCCACGCCTGCGTGGTCGGCGAGGACAACATCATTTGCGCCCAGACCGGTCTCGCCGGATCGAGCATCCTCGGCAAGAGCGTTTTGCTAGCCGGCCAAGTGGGTATTTCCGGCCATCTGACCATTCACGACAACGCCATCATCTACGCCCAGAGCGGCATCGGCGGCGACGTTCCGGCCGGCTCCGTGATGAGCGGATCGCCGGCGTTCGAAGCGCGCGAATGGCTGCGCGCGATCACCGCGTTTCAGAAACTGCCAGAGTTGCTCAAGACCGTACGACAATTGGAAAAGCGCGTGGCTGAGATGGAAGGAAAGCCGCGTGATTCCCAAGAATGAGCGATTCAGCCACCGACCCTAAAGTACCGGATGTCGCCAAGAGCAGCGCTCCCCATCCGAGCGACGATCCGCTGCGACGGCCCGTCGCCTACCGCAACGAAGAGTTCCTGGAGACGCCGGATGCGCGTCCGCTGCGCATTATTTCGGAATACCTGGAGCCCCTCTCGCACTTCCGCAACCAGATGGTCCGCGACACGGTCGTATTTTTCGGCTCCGCGCGGATTATGGAAATGGGCGTCCTCGGACGCTACTATCGCGAGGCCCGCGAACTCGCCCGCCTGGTAACGGAATGGAGCGAAAATCTCACGCACTCGACGCGCCGCTTCGTCGTGTGCTCGGGCGGCGGACCCGGCATCATGGAGGCCGCCAATCGCGGCGCGCAAGACGCGGGCGGAAAAACCATCGGCCTGAACATCGGCCTGCCTTTCGAACAGCAGCCGAATCCCTTCATCACGCCCGATCTGTCGTTCGAATTTCACTACTTCTTCATGCGCAAATTTTGGTTTGCGTACCTTGCTAAGGCGCTGGTCGTTTTCCCGGGCGGCTTCGGGACACTGGATGAATTGTTCGAAATTCTGACCCTGATCCAGACGCAAAAGCTCGAAAAGAATATGGTGATCCTGTTGTACGGCACCAGCTACTGGAAGGAGATCATCAACTTCGATGCGCTGGTGAAGTACGGAATGATCGCACCCTTCGACATGGAGCTGTTCCAGTTTGTCGACGACCCCAAAACGGCGCTAGGCTTGCTGCAAGAGGGATTGACGCGCAACTACCTCGAACCGGATCGCGACTTGCCGTCCGTCGCCAAATCAAGGCTCTAATGCGGCGGGGCCGCCGCGGCGGGTAATAAGGGAAAGGGTATCGATTTCGTGCCTGAGCGTATCCGAGGCATTCTGAAGTGGTTCGGCAAGGTGGGCATCGCCTTTGGTGTTGCCTTCGTCGCTTGGGCCGTACTTCGCCTCGCCGCGCAGGGAAGCGGTTTCGTTCTCTTCTTCGGGGCGGCAACCGTCGCCACCGGTTTCTGGCTGGCGATGCGCGGCTTCCGCGATCTGACGCGGCGCGCCATCTGGCGCCTCCGCAACCGCCTTCTCGTTGCTTACCTCTTTATTGCGCTGGTGCCGGTGCTGTTGATCGGAACTCTGTTCGCGATTTCCGCCTGGGCGCTAGCGAGTCAAGTGGCGGTCTACCTCGTCACCTCCGAACTCGAACGCCGCGTTGATGCGCTGCGCTCGGCGACGCAAAGTATTGAGCGAACCGAGCCTGCGGCGCGCGCCGAAGTTATGCGGAGGATGACGGACCTGTTTTACAAGGACCGCTTCCCGGGCATTCAGATGGTCCTCCGGCAGAACGGCGCGGTGGCGCACTACCCCCAAGATTCGACGCTGGCTCCTCCCTCCGAAACCTGGAAAGAGGCCAGCGGCGTCGTCAACATCAAGGACGAAATCTTCATGTGGTCGCACCGCCCGATCAACGGAGGAAGCATCACCGCCGTCGTTCCGCTGACGCCGGAGTATCTGGCGGCACTCGCTCCGCATCTTGGCAATATCGACCTGCGTGAGTTAGTGGACACCACCGCCGCGCCCAATTCCGGAGTGACGATCCGGTCCGGCGATCGCAACTATACTCCCTCTCGACGGCGTCGAACGGGTTCGCGAATCGACCACCTTCCGCCTGCCGCGAACCGTTTCGACACCGACGTCAGTTGGCTCGCAACGCTGCCAGTCCACACGTGGGACACTCCCGAGCCGGACGCGCGACTCTCGCTGCTGGTGCAGGTGCAATCGCGTTTTTCCGCGATCTATGGAGCTTTTTTCTCCAGCAAAGGCGATACGCTGCAGGGCTTCTGGCCAATTGTTCTTACCGGACTTGCCGTGCTGTTTCTGGTTGTCGAGCTGGTCGCGCTGCTGATCGGCGTGACGATGACGCGCGCCATTACGGGCGCGGTGCACCACCTGTACGACGGAACGCAGAAGATCATGGAAGGCAATTTCTCTCACCGCATCGAGGTGAAAGGGAAAGATCAGTTGGCGGCGCTCAGCGGATCCTTCAATCGCATGACCGAGAATCTGGAGCAGCTTCTGGTGGTCGCGAAAGAGAAGGAACGCCTGCAATCGGAAATCGAAATCGCCCGCGAGGTGCAGGGCCAGCTCTATCCGCGCGCCGTTCCTGGTTCGAAGAATCTGCGGTTAACCGCGGTCTGTCATCCGGCGCGCATGGTGTCCGGCGATTACTACGACTATCAGACGGTCCGCGAAACCAGGATTGCGATCGCGGTCGGCGACGTTGCCGGCAAGGGAATTTCCGCCGCGCTTCTGATGGCCACGTTGCAAAGCTCGCTGCATGCGCAGTTGCAGAGCGTGGTCGATGGCATGGCGCTGTCGGCGCCCGGGGCCACCAGCGGGACGGTTCCGCTGTGCACGTCCGGGCTGGTCGGCAGGCTGAACGTACAACTCTACAATCACACCGCGCCGGAAAAGTACGCGACCTTCTTCTTCGCGATTTATGATGAGACGACCAGCATTTTGACCTACACGAATGCGGGGCACCTGCCGCCGATTCTGGTCCGCAAAGGCGAAGCCACGCGGCTCGATGTAAACGGAACCGTGGTCGGCGCATTCCCGTTCTCGAACTATGACGAGAGCAGTATCGAACTGCTTCCCGGCGATCTCCTCGTCAGCTTCACCGACGGAATCACCGAGCCGGAAAACGAATACGGCGAGATGTTCGGCGAGGACCGGCTGGTAGAGCTGGTAACGCGAAATGCCCATAAAACAGACGCCGAAATCGTCTCGACGGTGATGGACTCGGTCTTGAAATGGACCGGCTCCCCCGAACTGCAGGACGACATGACGCTCTTGCTCGCGCGCCGCGTGTAGCATAGGAAAGGCGAATCATGGATCATATTCCGCGCAGGCTCGCGCTGATCTTTATCGCTGTATTCACGACCCTGACGCTGGGCACCATCGGTTTCGTCTGGATCGAAGGCTGGCACTGGTTCGACGCGTTCTACATGACGCTGTCAACCATCACCACGGTTGGCTATTTCGAAGTGCACACCCTCAGCCGGGCCGGGCGGATCTTCAACTGCTTCGTCATTTTCTTCGGCGTGACGACGCTGTTCCTGGCGGTCGGAGCGGTGACACAGACAGTCATCGAACTTGAGCTCAATCAATTCTTCGGCAAGCGGCGCACACAAAAAATGATCGAGAAACTGAAAGACCACGTGATTATTTGCGGTTTTGGGCGAGTGGGCCGCGGAGCTGCTGATGAGCTGCACCAGGCCGGCATTCCCTTCGTCGTCGTCGATAGCAACGAAGATCGCGTGGAGCAGGCCATGAAGAAGAGCATGCTGGGCGTAGTCGCGGACGCGACTCGCGACGAAACCCTTCGTGCTGTTGGAATCGACAGAGCGAAAGGCCTGATCGCCACGCTCGCGTCCGACGCCGATAACTTGTTTGTCATTCTTTCCGCGAAGAGCCTGAATCCCGCGGCCAAGCTGACCGCGCGCGTTGCGGAAGAAGAAGCCGAACGGAAGATGCGGCGGGCTGGGGCGGATTTCATCTTCGCTCCCTATACGATGACCGGTCATCGCATGGCGCAGGCGTTGGTACGGCCGCACGTCCATGAGTTTCTGGATTTCACCACGCAGGGCATGGGACTGAATGTCGGCATTGAGCAGGTTCAGGTGTCGGCCGGCAGCGAGTTCGCGCGTCAGTCGCTCGCCCAAATGCGGGTCCGTAAGGATTTGGGCGTTATCGTTCTCGCGATCCGACGGTCGGATGGAACGATGATCTTCAATCCACCGGCGGACGCCGAGGTGGTCGGCGGAGACTTCCTGATTGCGATGGGCGAGCCGGAGAAGCTTCGCACGCTCGAAGGCCTGCTTACCGGAGCACGGGCGTGAAGCTGCTGACCGCGGAGGAGATGCGCGAGACGGATCGGACCATGATCCATCACGGCGTTCCGTCGCTGTTGCTGATGGAGAATGCGGCTTGCCGCGTGGTCGAGTTTCTCGAGCGCGAATTCGCGCCGCTCGCCGAACAGCAGATTCTGGTGGTTTGCGGCAAGGGCAACAACGGCGGCGATGGCCTTGCGGTCGCGCGTCAATTGACGATGCGGCATGGGCCCGCGCGGCTTTGGGTTTTGCTGACAGCGGACCGCTCCGCTCTTTCGGCAGATGCGGCGGCCAATCTCAAGATGTTCGAAATGTGCCGCACCAATGCGGTCCACACCGCTGTCGCTCCTGAGATGTACACGGCTACGATCGTGCTCGATGCGCTGCTGGGAACCGGTCTGAGCGGCCCTCCGTATCCGGCTTCCGCCGATTGGATTGCGCGCATCAACCGCGACTGGCCGTTCGCTCGCAAGGTGGCGATCGACATTCCTTCCGGTATGAACGCCGATAACGGTACCAGTCAAGGGGACGTGGTCTCCGCGGATTACACGGTGACGTTCACCGCTCCGAAGATCGGCATGGTGCAATGGCCGAACAGTGAGCGAACCGGCAAGCTGGTGGTCGGCGACATCGGATGCCCGGACGCGTGGCTCGAGGACGTGACGCGCATTCAGCTGTCCGAGCCCGCCGATTTCAGGAAGCTCTTTGCGCCGCGAAAGCAGGAATCGAACAAGGGGAGCTTTGGACACGCGCTCGTGATCGGCGGATCGCCGGGTAAAACGGGCGCAGCCGAGATGACCGGTTTGGCGGCGCTGCGGATCGGGGCCGGACTGGTGACGGTATCGTCGAGCGGCGAGATGCGGACTCCGGAATTGATGACCGAGACGCCGCCGTCTTTCGAGCGGAAGAGCGTGGTGGCGCTGGGACCTGGAATCGGGTCGAATCCGGTAACGCAAGAGCAGGTTCGAACGTGGTTCGCGGATTGCCGGCTGCCGATGGTGGTCGATGCGGACGGGCTGAACGCGTTGGCGGCGTCCGCGGTGTGGCCGAAGGCCGGGGCGGTGCGCGTGCTGACTCCGCATCCGGGTGAGATGTCGCGGCTGACGGGCAAGTCAATCGATGAGGTGCAGTCGGACCGGCTCGGCCTGGCGCGGCGGTTCGCGTCCGAGCGCGGCGTCATCCTGGTGCTCAAAGGTAATCGGACCGTGATTGCGATGCCGGATGGAAGCGCCTGGATCAATCCCACGGGCGCTCCTTCGATGGCGACCGCCGGCACTGGAGATGTTCTGACGGGTTTGATCACGGGCCTGATCGCGCAGCATCCGGATCAGGTGGACTTGTGCGTCGTGGCCGCGGTTTGGCTGCATGGGCGATGCGGCGAGCTGTGTGCGGCTCCGTTGATTGCGACGGATCTGCTGACCAAGCTTCGAGAGGCGATTGGTGAGCTTCGAAGGTAAGCACGCTACGGCGTCCGAAGAGGAGACGATCGCGCTAGGTCGCGAGTTTGCGCGATCGCTTGCGGACGGAGCGGTAATTCTGTTGATCGGCAATCTCGGCGCGGGCAAGACTACCCTCGCGAAGGGCATTGTCAGCGGCCTGGGTGCGGCTCCGATCGAAGAGGTCGTGAGTCCGACGTTCACGCTGATCCACGAGTATGGAGCGGGCGTGTATCACATCGACTTGTACCGGCTCGACGAAGCGCGCGAAGTGGAGACCCTGGGGCTGGATGAGATCTTCGCGCAGGCGCGGTGCGTCCTGATTGAATGGGGAGAGCGGTTCCCGGGGCTGATGCCGCTTCCGCGCTGGGAGATCCGGTTGACGCGCACCGGCGACGAGGATCGGGAGATTACGGTTAGCCGGTTGGGGTCCGCTCCCTGACGGTCGCGGTTCGGTGATGTAGATGGTCGCGGTTCGGTGCTGTAGATGGTCGCGGTTCGGTGATCAGTTGAAGTTAGTAACCCCGCCCTTACGGGCGGGCTGTAACGTGGGTGGCGCCGTCTCGTACTATTTCCAGAGTTCGTTGATCGGACCGTATAGATCGTCCTTCGAACTGGGGACGTACTCGAAGCCGCGACCGAACGGATCGTCGTAGCGGACGGTGGTCCAGTTGATGCCGAGGGCCGAGTAGATGGTCGCTTCGATATCTTCAGGCTTGACGTCGCGCTGGCGCGACCAGCCGGGGTCGAGCGTCGCGGACCCATTGGCTGTGGTGGAGCCGAGCGCGCGGCCACCTTTCACGCCGGCGCCCGCGAAGACCGCGAACTGCTGCGGATAGTGGTCGCGGCCGAAGGCGGCGGTGATCTTGCCGACCGTGCGTCCGAATTCGCCGACGACAACCACTAGCGTTTCGGCCAGGGTTCCGTCGGCTTTCATATCGGTGAGCAAGGCCGACAGGCCGGCATCGAGCTGCTTGCCGAGGGTGAAAATGTTGTTGCCCGCGGCGATGTTGCCGTTCGCGCCGTAGATGTTCTGGTGCATGTCCCAGCCACCCAAAGTAATTTGAACGAAGCGGGTCCCCTGATTAGCGGCGATCGTCTGGCGGGCAACCAGGCAGGCGTTTCCGAAGCCGGTGGAGCCGTAGCGGGCGCTGTCCGCCGGCGTGAAGCCGAACGCCTTGTTGACGGTCGGGTTGTACATCAGGTCGCGCGCCGAGTTGTAGAAATCGTCCATGTCCTCGGCGCTCTTGCCGAGAGGTGAGTTGATGCGGAGGCCGTCGTCCTCGGTCCGCAGCATGGTGTACATGTCGCTGGCGCGGGTCTGTCCGGCGGCGTTGGTGGTGTTGGTCAGGCCGCCGGCCGCGGGCGTGGATTTGAAGGGCGCGTACTTGGATTCGAAGTAGCCGGGTCCGGATGCGTTGTTCGAGTTCAAAGCGAGGAAGGTCGGGAAGACTTGTCCCTTCTGGCGCTCGCCTTCTTTCTCGATGGCGACGACGCTGCCGATGTTCGGTGCAATGTTACCGAGGGCGGCGGCCGGGTTGCGGCCGATCTGCGTCCAGGTTTGTGCGAGCTGATGGACCAGAGCCCAGCTGCGCACGCTGCGAACGATGGCGATGTCGCCCATGTTGTTCTTGGTGAGATTCGGGAAGATACCCGTCGGCATGATGACGCCGTTGAAGCTGTCGGGCGCGGCGGCTGCCGGCGTGACGCCGTCGATCATCTTGAAGTCGAAGGTGTCGGTGTGGCTGGGCGCACCGGCGAGCAGGATGAAGATGACGTTCTTGGCTTTGTTGATGGTCTGGGCGTTGGGCTGCCAGGCGGTTTCATCCGCGGCCTGCGCTTTGCCGACCAGGTAGGAGCCGACCACTCCCGCTCCGGCCACCTCGAAGAACCGGCGGCGCGTGAAGTGCGGCCGCTGAAAGAAGTTCTTGTGCGGATGCGGGTATTTGGCAATCAGCTTTTCGAAACGGTCGCGTTCGCTCATGGCTGGATCCTCTTTGGTTCGCTTAGTAGTTGAAGATGAAATCGACTTTGTTGTAGAGCGTCCACAACAGGTTTTCGGCTTTTTGCCGCCGCGGACCGGCTTTGAGGGCCGCGTAGGCGAGCGCGCGTTCGCTATCGGTTGGCATGCGGGACAGGACGGTGAGGTAAATGGTATCGACCGCGGCCTGATCGGACTGGAGCAGCGAGATCGAGAGAAGCTGCGCCGGTATGGTGGAAGTGACGCGGCCCATGATGTTCGCATCGTTCATCAGGGCGAGCGCCTGTTGGGTGGCTCCGTCGGTGCGCCGTTGTTCGTCGTCGCGGTTGCCGGGGAGGAACGAGTTGATGAAGTTGTTATTCAACGCATTCGGCTGCGGGATCTGCATGGCGAAGCCGGTGACGATGGTGTCCTGGCGGAGGGTGTTGGGCACGCCGGAGGTTTGCACGACGGCGTCCAGCAGCTCCTCGCCCCAGAGGCGGCGGATCATTTTGCGGGCGAAAAGCGGTTCCCAGGCCGGGTTCCAAGTCCCGTTGTAGCGCGAGGAAAGCTGGTAGGTCTCGGAGGTGACAATCAGCTTCATGAGCGCGCGGATGTCGTAGCCGCTGTCGACGAAGGAGTTGGCCAGCGCGTCGAGTAATTGGGGATTCGACGGCTGGAGGGTCCAGGGATCGGGAGGCGGATTGTTGGGATCGAGTCGCGCCGGATCGAACTGATTGACCGGGTCCACGATTCCGCGGCCAAAAAACTCTTTCCAGATGTAGTTGACGCTCGCGCGGGCGAACTGGAAGTCGCCGGTGACTTCGGCGGCGAAAGCGGTGCGATAATCGGCGCCGGCTTTCACGTTATCGCCATTAAACATGTAGGTCGGCGTGACGGTGCGGGTAGTGCCGGTGATGGTGCGGGCTGGGCGGTTGCCCGTGGTGGAGCCTAGGACGTAGTCGGTCTTGACGTTATCGGCGGGCCACCAATAGCTGACGTTCGGCACGGCCGGATCGACCAGTTTGCGCTGCAGGGTGGTGTGCGAGAAGAAGGCGGCCATGCCCCAGGCTTGGCTGCGGCTGGTGCCAGCACCCCAGACGCTCAGGGCGTCGAGGTGTCCGCGCCCGTTGTGGCAGAGCAGGCAATTGAGATGGGAAATTCCAAGGAAGGTTTCGGCGGTGGTGGCGGCCATGCTGTCCTGGTCGTCCTGGGCAGGTCCGCCACTGGTCTTCGCACCGACCAGCCAATTCAGTTCGCCTTGCGTGTAATTGTCGATGCCGTTGGCTGAGATGAGCTCGGTCGCCATCTTGTTATAGGGCTTGTTGGCGGCGAGCGAATCGTGGATCCAGTTGTAAAAGCCGTCGCGTCCGCCCGCGTAGCGGTTGACGTTATTGTTCGCGACGGTGTTCTTGAAGAGGTCGCCGTAGTAGACCGTCCATTTGTCCACGAATTCCGGGGAGGCGAGGAGTTCGTCCACCAGCTTGTCGCGCTTGGTGACGGAGCCGTCGGAGGTAAAGGACAACAGCCGGGATACCTGCGGCACGCGACCGGTGAGGTCGAGCGTGGCGCGGCGGATAAATTCCCAATCGGTGGTCTTATCGGCGGGGGTGACGTTCGCGTCCTTCAGAGCGGTGAAAATGTACTTGTCGATCAGGTTCTTGCTGGTCGAATCGGCTGCCGTGGCGTCCTTGCGGGTGGCCTTTGCCGAGACGCCCAACGGGGTGAGCTGCGAGCTCACGTCCGCCGTCATCTTACTGAGAGCAAACTTGTTGCGTTCCCTGGCGGCGATGCGATCGCGTTCCGCGCCGAAGAACAGGCAATTCGAATGGTCTACGGTAAGTTGCTGCTCGTCCGAGGCTTTGGTCATTTGCTGACCTTTGGCGATCCAGAATCCGCCCATGAGGGCGGGGATCGAAGCGGCGGCTATCCATTGGCGGATTTTGAAAGAAGGCTTTTTGGTGTGCTGCATATCGTCGGACGGAATCCCCGTTCCTCCAGTATGCTTGATCAACCCCGCCGCGGATAGATAGTTTCCTACCTTAAAGACGATAAATAATCGTAAGGGGGCCTTAGAACGGTTCGTCTCGATGCCGTTCTAAGCCCTAGCGTTTCCAGTTATTTGCGATGCGTGGCGAATTACCCCACCCGCCAGGGCGGAATTTCAACCCCGAGCCGAGACCGTAAGCTAGCGCTTTCCAACTCACCCACCCCGCGCAGATTGAACCCGAAGCGTAAGCGACGGGACTCTGGATACGGATACCTCTAGCGATGAAAGCAAACAACCCCGGCTTGAACCCCGAGCGTAAGCGACGGGACCCGCATTTTCACCAAACGCTCATAAGCTCGCGCTTTCTAAGAACCGTTAGAAGAACGGAAGTCCCGTCGCCTACACTCCGGGTTCAATCGGCGCGGTGCGTCCTATTTTTCGCCGAATGCCCAAAGGGCGGTCGAGGTCCGCAGGTAGATGCGGGACCCGACTAGCGCGGGGGTGCCGAAGATGGGTTCGCCCAGGTCATTGTGCGACAGGATCTCGAAATCCGGACCCGCCTTCACGACGCTGACGACGCCGTCCGAGGAGGCGACGAACACCTTACCCGCTGCTGCGACCGGTGACGAGAAGTAGGCTCCGGGCGCGCCGACGCGGCTACGGAACAGGAGCTTGCCGGTTTTCGCGTCTAGCGAGGTAAGGATGCCGCCGTTCGCCACCATGTAGACTTGGCCGCGGTAAAACAAGGGAGCCGGAACTTCGGGCACGCTGCGGAGTTCCTTCCAAACAACACCCTTCGCGGAAATGTCGCCTTCGCCTTCCGGGCGGATGGCCATCAGGCCATTGTTGGTGCCCGGCGGACGGGTGAAGTTTACGAAGGCGGCATCATATTCCTTTTCGTCGATGAAGCCGTCTTTGTTCGCGTCGATGTTTCCCCAGAACAACTTCAAAGTGAAGTGAGCTCCGGGGACATCCTTCGGCACTCCGACGCGGTACAGAATGTACAGATCGTCGTCCGGAGTTTCTTCTTTGCTCAGCTTTCCGTCGCCATTCTTATCGTATTTCGCCAGCACGACGGACCAGGGAGTCTTTTCGGCTTTGGAAGCTTCGTCGGCGCCCATGTTGAAGGCGGCGGCGTAGATGGTTTCGCCATCGGTAATCGGGCTCGCTTCGCCGGTAGAGGTGGTCGGCACCTTCCAAAGCTCGTGACCGTCGGTGATGCTGTGGCCCGAAACGCGCGTCGGGCGATTGAGAATGATTTGATCCTTGAAGACAAGTGGCGTCGAATGCGACGCGGAATGGGCAAACCGAACCGGCGTGAGCTTGGCGGTCCAGGCGTCGGTTCCATCCTTCTTATTGAGGGCGATCAGCGCGGGCTCGGGGCGGTAGTCGCGGGAGATCAGCAGTACATTTCCGGCTAGCACCGGAGACGTCGCGCTTCCATAAGGTCCGGTGTAGAGCGGCAAAGGATGCGTCCAGGCGACGTTGCCCGCGAAGTCATAGGCCAGGACTCCGAAGGAGCCCAGGTACACGTAGACGCGCTCGCCGTCGGTGACCGGGGTCGAGGCGGCGGGGCTGCCTATCTCGTGGACCTTCTCGATTTGCGGCGCATCCACGGCTCTACGCCATTTGATCTTGCCGTCTTTGCGGTTCAGCGCGATGACTTCGAGCTGCTTCTTTTCGGTATCAAAGGACGTGATAAAGATATGCTCACCCCAGATGCAGGGCGAGCCCTGTCCGCCCGGCAGAGGCGTTTTCCAGAGGACATTTTTCGAGGGGCCGAACACCGCCGGGGCTTGGGAGGAATCGTCGGCGACTCCGCTGGCTCCGGGTCCACGGAATTGCGGCCAGCTTTCTTTCGGCTTGTCGGCCGCTTGCGCCGCCAGAGCCAGGAACAAATAGCAGGATCCCTTGAACATTCGGTACCCCTTTGCTTCTTGGAAGTTGCTGAAATGCTGCGCTGTCGCAGTCAGAAAGGTATCACGGAGTACCGGTTGGAGGAAGCGGTTTTTCTAGGTGATCCGCCGAGCAACCCGAGAGCGGCACAAAGGACCCTCTGGAACGGCACCGGCGACCGGAGAAGGGCATTTTGAGTGGCTGTTTCCTGCGCTGACCGCTCGTGCGTTTGGTGTGCTACAGTGACCTGTCATCTGGCCGGGCCGAAACATCAGACGTAGGATTTGCCGCGAATGTCACAACCGCAGGTTCTTCTCATCGAGGATAATGGCGCAGACGTCTTTATCCTCAAACGCTGCCTCGAGCAGCATGCCCACGATGTCGAGATTTTCGTTCTTTCCGACGGCGAACAAGCCATCGAATACGTCCAGCATACACACAGAGATTCTCCGCATCCCTGTGTCATCGTGGTTGACCTTCATCTTCCCCGCTATGATGGACTCGAGGTTCTGACAGCGATCCGGGCGACTCCAACGCTGAGTCACGTTCAGGTGGTCGTCGTGACGGGCGCGGCTACGCCGAGCGAGAAGGACGCGGTCGAGAGTCTTGGAGCTCACTTCCGGAACAAGCCCTCCAGCCTGACGGAGTGCGAGGCTCTGGCACAGGAACTGATCGCCTTGTGCAAGGGTCAATCCACTGCCGCGGCGTAGCTCGCTTCCTGCTCGATAGAGAGCGACCTACTTCGCGAAGTTTTTTACCGCTTCTCCGATAGACGGACCGGCCTGGGCGAGATCTTGCGGGAGCATCACCGGCTGAAGAGCTACAGTCGCCTCGAAGGCGAGAAACCAGGGCTCGGCTACGGCCGGGATGTGGGTCGCGTCTTTCAGATCGAAGACGATCGTAGCGGCGCGGCGGCCCTGGTCGTCGGTCCCAAAATAAGCGGATTCGGGTTTCAGGTCGGACAGGATCCGTTCGATGGTCGATCCGAGCGTACCGGCTTTGGCGGCTGCGTTGCCGGTCACGACCGGGATCGACACCTTCAACAACATGCGCATAGCTTCCTCCTTAAGGAAAGACCTGGGTATTATACAAGCCGGTTGGAGTGCTTGGAGGCGATCTTCCGCTCTCTAAAGCCGTGGAACTTGTCTTTGCCGACGAGGGTCGTTTTAACGCGAAGGCGCGCTTTCTTTGCAAATTCCTTCGAGCCAGGTTGATAAGTTCAACCTGGAGTTGAGAATCGTAAGAATCGCGTCGCGTTAAGAATCGTGAGTTAAAAATCGCGTCAATCACCCCGCTGACACGGTTCCGCTCGGCGGAAAGCGTCAGCGCGGAAATCAATCCGGGCACAAATCGGATGTTCGAATCTTCACTTCTTCGTCGCGGATTGCTTCATCGCCTCGGCCTCAAGCTGGCGCGCGCCGCGCAGAATGTTCCCGAAGGAGTAGTTGCCCTCGTGGCAGGCGTACTCGTAGATGCGGCCATCGGTGGCTGCCCAGGGCATCTCACCGCTCCAGGACTTGGTCCAGACGGTGGGGTCGTCGATGGTGAACTGGTAGAGCAGGGTTTTGCTATCGATCCGGCTGAATTTCTCAATCACATGGAGGTTGCGGTCGGCGCCTTGGAGGACAGACTCATCCCTGAAATTAGTAGTGTCCACAACCAGAACCTCACCTTCCCAATGACCGACTGAATCGCCCGCCCAGCGGCGAATTTCCGGCGGATCGTGTTTCGCGTTCATGCGGACGATGCGCGCGTCGTGGATCATTTCGTTGAAGATCACGACCGTATCTTTTGACTGCACGATCTGCTTCAGATTGTTGTAGAAATAATTCGGCAGCGCGGGAGTCGTGGGGCTTTGGCCGAACGATACAATACACCGCTCCGCCAGCGGGCGTAGTTCGGGATCGTCATATGGGCCGGGCGAGATTCCTTCCTTGATCCACCATGCGTCGCCGCGATTGGGACGGGCAAACTCCGCATACAGAGCCCGATTGGCCGCGGCCGAGCGCTTCATCGCCTCGGGCGTCATGGGTGGCATGTTCCCATTGGGAGGGTCGACGATAATGGAGGTCCGATATTGGCCCTCGAGCTTGAAAGCCTGGTTGCCGAAATCCACCCAGACTTGGTTGTAGCCGCCAACATTGCCGGCCGCTCCTTCAAATGCTTCGGGCGCTCCGGTTACGCCGGCAGGCCGGGCGCCGCCCTTGGGTGGGGCTTGGCGATTCGGATCGGAGGCTTTGTTGAACTCGGCCGCCTTATCCTCCCGCGCTTTGGTTTGTGCGAGTGCTTCTTGCTCGCTTAACGACTTGCGCGTACCGTAAGCGGCCGGCCGCGATACCGGGGTCAGAGTGGTGATGTCGTACATACCCGAAAAGTCGGGCCGGCCATCTGGCGTGCGAGGCCCTTGCGCAAGCGCGAGGGCGGGAATTAATAATAAAACGATCCGCATAAAGGGTCCTCTTGAATCCGGCGGGCAGCCGTCTGCAATGGACATCATCGTACCTCAATTCTTCCCGGGAATGCGACGCAACTGGAAGTCAAGAGGTCGGGCGTAGGGTCCGGTAGCGCCCGTTGACTCCGTTCCGCCGTGCCGTTATTGCCTCGTTGGGTGACGTGCTACGGGAGTTCTGCTGGGACAAATCGGGGAAGGCGAACTCTTTCTCCACAAGCCGCCAAGAAGCGGACAGCACCGGGCCGGTTGTAGCTCTGCGGTGGAGGCGTCTCGTCAGCCACCTAGCTTTGAGTGACGGTGTGCCAGGCCACGGCATCATCGACTACTTCGTGCTCGTGCCGGCGGACGTTGCCTGCCGTAGCCAGGGCTGGCAATCGATGTCGGTATGCCGACCTTTGAGATCGTCCGGCAACCGGCGAGACGCTTCGGAAATGATCTCGAGTGACACTTTCAGGCATTTGTAGTCCAATAGAGGCATGAACCGGGGCCTTGCACCATTATTTCTGGCTTTTTGCGTCTTCGGCGCGGATCCTGAATGGCCTGGTTTCCGCGGACCGGCGTCGAATCCCTCGTCCATAAATTCGAGCCTTCCTGAAAAGTGGTCTAAAACCGCCAACATCGAATGGAGCGCCACCCTTCCGGGTCTCGGCTGGTCTTCTCCAATCGTTGCCGGGAAAAACGTCTTTGTGACAACTGTGACGCCGGAGGGGAAGGCGAAGCGTCCTCAGATTGGCAGCACCTATTCGAATGATTACATCGCTGAACTACAAAAACAGGGCTTCAAGGGGCAGGAACTGCTCGACAAGCTGAATGAGCGGGACTTCGAGCTGCCGAATGAGATCTCGGTTCATTACCTTCTCTACTCGATCGATCTTGAATCCGGCAAAGTCAACTGGAAACGGGAATTCTATTCGGGTCGCCCACCCGGGGGCCGCCATCGCAAAAACAGCTTCTGTTCCGAGACTCCAGTGACCGACGGCAATCGGGTCTATGTATATATCAACAACCTGGGCCTGTACGCCTTCGATCTTGATGGCAAGCAGTTGTGGAGCACGCCGATGGAACCCTTCCCGACAATCATGGAGATGGGCACGGCTTCGTCACCCACGGTTATCAACAACATGGTCGTTGTCGTCAATGACAACGAGAAGCAACAATTCATCGCTGCCTTCGATAGGAACAGCGGCGAACAAATTTGGCGGACGAACCGGTCAATTCATGTGAAAGGCTCGGATCGCCAGACGGGTTGGGCAACCCCTTATGTCTGGAAAAACGCGCTGCGTACCGAAATCGTGACCATCGGTCCTGGACTCGCGATCAGCTACGATCTTGAAGGCAAGGAACTGTGGCGCATCGGAGGGATGTCGCCGATGCCTGCTCCGAGCCCATTCGCTTACGGCGGCCTGCTGTATCTCAACGGCGGAGCGATGACATCGATCACCGCGATTAAGCCCGGCGCGGTTGGCGACCTGACGACACCGGACGGCGCGAAACGGAACGATTCTGTCGCCTGGGTCCGTCCCAAATCCGGAAGCTCTTATCCAACAGAACTCGCGTACGATGGCGGGTTGTATATCCTGGCGAACAACGGAATCCTCACGCGGCTCGATGCGAAAACCGGCGAACAAACCTACAAGGCGCGCATTGGCGACGACAGTGAGTTCAGTTCGTCACCCTGGGGCTACAAAGGCAAAGTTTTTTGTTTGAGCGAACAGGGCAAGACATTCGTGATTCGCGCGGGCGAGAAATACGAGTTGCTGCATTCGAACGACCTGGATGAAATGGCCCTCGCAACGCCGGCCCTGGTTGGAGATCGTCTGATTCTCCGCACCGAGAATCACCTCTACTCCATCCGGCATCCAAAGCATTAGCGGCGTTGTGAAGCTCGGCTCCCCGAAAACCATAGTTTCCAACTACCTGTCCGTCGCGCAAGCATTGACTTTTATGGTTGGGCACCTTTTCGGGTAGTCTCCCGGATCAGGGCTATCGCTGTGGCCTTTAGCCAGATAGGGACGGCAAGACTGCAGATTCGTGGTCCTTCGCCGACCTGGCCGCAGACGTAGATGTAGGTCTGGAAGGTCGGGAAAAACGGATCGATCTGCAGATTGACCTGCTGGACTCCGGGGAGGTTCGGGGCGGATCCGGCGCACAAAGGCGTGAAGATATCGAATATCGTTTACGCGGCCGGTGATCTTGCTTGATGAACTAATCGGCGCGAATTCCAGTGATCGATGCGCGTAGTTCGCCACGCTGGGACCAGGCACGCAATCACGGCAACCGAAAGGACCGCGGTGCGCGCGAGCGCGACGGTCCAGGGGTCGGTCGCCCGGATTTAGAAGAGCATGATGCCCAGCGAGCCTCTCGTATGCTTTTGCCTAAATTTCCTTGCCACGGCCTTCGTGGATGCGCGGAGCTACTTAACCGTGACGTTCACCGGGTTCGCCATCTTGCCGTCCACACGGAGGACGATGTCCACTTTCCCCTGCCCCGCCAGAGAACGCGGCAGCAGGATGTTGACTTGCGAGAGCCCCGGATACTCTCCCTGTGGACCCGCGTAGACGACGTCGGTAGCGATGCCTCCAAGGGTCGCTTTCACCGTGGGAGCGTCGGCGATTCCGCTAAGGAACAGCGTCGCGTAGACGGCGTCCTTTTCGGTTCCAAGATCGATCGGAGTGCCGGTCAATCCGTCGGAGCTGACCGGAAGCGTCTCGTAGGTCGAGTTGCCGTCGCGAATGCGCTGCAGGTAGCCCAGCGCCAAACCTCCGGCGGTTTTGATGAAGATGTGCGGATAAGTGACGGCCACATAGATTCCCGAGCTCACCGTCTTACCGCGCGCGGTGATGGACACGGTGCCGAAGCCGGAGGCGAGCGTAACCGGGAGGCGGAAATTCACCTGTGTAGTGGATGCGTAGGACAGCGTCGCAGGGCGCGTGACTCCGGCCGAATCGCGGACGCTGATGGTGGTGCCGCCCAGCGTCTGCGGAAGGGTGGCGTTGGTCGCGGATTCGGTCGTGTCCGACAGCACGGAGCCGAAAATCGGCGCGGCCGTCAGGAAGGCTCCGGGCGAAGTCGGCGCTCGCTCGAAGGAGGCCGACGAAGCCAAAATCGCTGTCGGACTCACGAGTCCGCCGCCGACGTCGGCCGACGTGGCATTGCTGAAGCTTGCTCCGTCGAGAAAATCAAAGACGGCAACGCCATTCACCCACACGCCAACGGGTCCAAGACCGATGAGAGTCTTCGAACTGGCGGCTGCGGGAGTTCGCGGAAGCTGCAGCTGCGAGCTCTGATTCGTTGGAAAATTACCGAAGATGCCGCCCGGCTGCAATGGATCGAACCAGGGGCCCATCGCGTAGCTCGCCAATCCATTGGCGTTGAGATAGATCGTGGTGGCCGAAGCGCGGATCCGCTGTGCGTCCGCGAGCGTCGGCGACGTGACGCCGGCAGGTGCCGTCACACCCGCGGGAACGTCCGACGGCCAAGTCGTCTGCGGACCGCCCGCCGGATTGTAGCCCGACACGACCGTCGCAGCCTGCAAGGAATTCTTCGTCGCCCAGGCATTCAGAATGGGAGCTGTCGAAGCCGCTCCCGTGGGCGCGCCGTTGGCGAAGTAGTCGATCGCGTCCGCGCCGATTGTCCGCGCCACGCCGCCGGTCGCGACACCCTGATACTGCAAGCCGAAGATGTAGGGGAACGCCGGCGTGCCGGAATCGTCCACCGTAACGAAGTAGGCGTAGGTGCCGTTCGGAAACTCGGGCGTGATGCCGAAGCGACCGTTCTGCGCGTCCAGATCGCCGAGCCCAGCGGCGTATTCGAAGTCCTCGATATAGCGGCCGAGCGGAAACTCCACTGTGATCGCGGGACCGTATTGATTGGCCGCGAGTTGCTGCGGAATCCCGGCGTGATTTATCAAGGTCCAATCGGGAAGCGTGGTCCGCGCGGCGATCGACCGGAGGCGAAAGCTGGACTTCATGCGCCGCACGGCGCTGGCCGCATTCCGCGGATCGGCGAAGCTATAAGGTCCGTAGATCGGATAACCGTCATAAGCCCAGCCAAGGATCGGCGAATGCTTCCAGCCGCTGGTCTTTTCGCGATACGCGGAGCCGTTGCGGCTGGCCTGAACCAGTTCGAAGTTGTCGCCCAACTGCGCGCGCAGACACACCGGATTCGCGTGGTGATGATATTGGCCGGAGCCGGGTTGATGGCCGACGCAGGAATCGAAAGTCTGGGTCTCGCCGTAATACGCGTTTCGCAGCCAGATGCCGTCGCCGCGGCCGGCGGGAGGTTGAGCGAGCAGGCTTCCGGCTGCGGCGAGGAACGCGATAAGAAGCAGTCGTGAATTCATTCGTTCGCAGGACGCGAATCGTTCGAAAATGTTTACTTCCGTTTGCTTACCGGATTAGGGCTTGGCGTGGAGGGGCTAAGTCCGTGAGTAATGCGTTCTAAGCGTTCTAGATAAAGCCTACGAGAAGGTCGTTTCAGGCTACCTATGCCGACGCCAGGGGCGCGAATGCGGCAGTCGCCAACGCTTTGGGATCCAAAATGAAACGTTTTGAAACTCTTTTGCGAGAAACTTACTACGTAAGCGTTGTCTTTTTAGCCATCTTCACGTTAAACCTACGCTAGCCTCGTTTCAGACTAGCAACCAACTGTATTAGAGGTCATGTAGGTAGCCTGATACGAGCCTATTTCGACTAAAGATATGTTTGCTTGAAAACCGGTTCCTGAATCTGTAGGTTGGGATCCTCGCCCTTACGGACGGGCTACTAGAAATCAGAGCCCGTTCCCTCCGTTCGCCGTTCTTTGGCGTGGCCGAGGAGCCCCTCGCTTACGCTCGCGGTTCAACCCGGTTCGTCGCGTAGGGAGCTTATGGAAGTCTCACAAATTGTTGTAATCGTCATCTTGTTACAACCACTTCGCGAAGCTTGGTATGGCATACTTCCAGAATGAGGTTTCTCCGTCAGATTCTCTGCGTGCTTGCTCTTGTCGTGCCGCAAGCCAGTCTTTTTGGGCAGTTCGATACCGCTGAAGTGATCGGCGTCATCCGTGATACCACGGGCGGCACTCTTCGCGGAAGCCGGGTCACGCTGCTTGGTGTCGCTACGGGTGTTTCCACGGTTGCCAATACGGATGAGAGCGGCAGCTTCCACTTTTTCAACGTTCGTCCGGGCCGTTATACGCTCAAGTCGGAAGCTGCCGGTTTCAAGGCGTCGGCTTCGGATGAATTTTCAGTCACAGTCGGCGCGCGCCAGCGCGTTGAACTCACCATGCAGGTTGGTGATACGAAGGACAGCGTGATTGTGCAGGATGCGGTCCAGCAACTGGAAACCGATTCGAGCTCGCGCGGTCAGGTGATCGCAGGTCAGGCGGTGGTCAATCTTCCGCTGAATGGCCGCTCCTACGCGGATCTGGCGCTCTTGTCGCCGGGTGTTCGCAAGTCGGTTCTCGAAAATCAGACGACTTCGAATCGCGATGCGTCCTACAACATCAATGGACAACGCAGCGCGTTGAACAACTTCCTGATCGACGGCGTAGATAACAACGCCTACGGAACGAGCAACCAGGGGTTTTCCAATCAGGTGATTCAGCTCTCGCCGGACGCCGTTTCCGAATTCCGCGTCGAGACCAACAACTACAGCGCCGAATACGGGCGTGCGGCGGGCGGCGTCATTAACGTGACGACCAAGAGCGGCACCAACGGGTTCCACGGCGCGGTCTGGGAATACCTGCGCAACACCAGCCTGAACGCTGTTGGTTTCTTCAAGCCAACCAACAACTTCAAGCCGGTGTTTCAGCAGAACCAGTTCGGCGCCGCTTTCGGTGGGCCGATCAAGAAGGACAAGTTGTTCTTCTTTGGCGACTACGAAGGTCTGCGGCGCGTTACCAAGGCTTTGACCTTTGCAACCGTTCCGACATTGAACGAACGCAACGGGATCTTTCTGAACGCAGCCGGCGCCCCCATTTCGATCAAGAATCCGCTGACCGGAGCCGTGTACGCAAACGGCATCCTGCCGGCTTCCGAACAGAGCAAGTTCGCCCGCGCGGTTGTGGACGCGCTGCCGCTGCCGACTACTTCCGGCACTGCGAACAACTTCGATTCGCTGCCGCGGGCGCAGCTTTACGACAACAAGGGCAACTTCCGCGCGGACTATTATTCGGGCACGAAAATGACCGCGTTTTTTCGCTACAGCCAGCGAGAAATGAACATTTTCGATCCACCCAACATCCCGGGACCAGCGGGTGGCAACGCGAACGGGAACGTGCGCGTTGCGAACAAGCAGTTCGAACCCGCGATGACGTATACGTTGTCTCCGACTTCGGTCATTGAAGGCCGTTTGGGTGTCGCGTGGACCGAAGGCGGCAAGTCGCCGATCGGCGCCGGACAGACAGGCATTCTGGCCGCGTCCGGCATCACGGGCCTGCCGACGGATCTCGCGGTTATTCGCCCGGTGAATGCGCAGAACGTTACGGGCTATTCGCAATTCGGTGCGCAGCCCAGCAATCCGCAGTTCCAGAACCCGTTCGTAATCAATCCGAAGATCAACTACTCGAAGGTCATCCGGTCGCACAGCTTGAAATTCGGCTACGAATATCAGCGGATTGATACGGCGATCGACGATTTCAACCCGGTGTATGGGCAGGACGACTACTCGAGCAGATTTAGCGGAGCCGCTCTCGCGGATTTCTACATGGGTCTGCGTTCGGGCTATCAGCTGAACAACTTCGTGATCGTCGACTATCGTCAGCGGATGCACTTCTTCTATGCGAAGGACGATTGGAAGGTCAACAACAAGCTGACCGTGAACTACGGAATCCGCTACGAATTGGCGAGCCCGCAGTATGAGAAGGACAACCACCTCGCCAACTTCGATCCTGCGACTAATACGCTGCTTCAGGCGAAGGATGGTAGCTTGTCGGATCGTGCGCTTGTGGATCCGAAGCACAACAACTTCGCACCCCGTCTCGGCCTGGCGTATCAGCTGAATTCAAAGACCGTCGTCCGTACGGCGTATGGCATCAGCTGGGTGCAGTTCAACCGCTTAGGCGGAGAGAACCTACTGGCCTACAACGGTCCGTACATCGTCAACGCGCAGATCACGCAGGATCCGAACATCCAGAAGGCTTGCGGCGCGAACGACCCGCCAACGACGTGCTTCCGCACAACGCAGCAGGGGTATCCGACGAACTTCGCGGTTCCGTCGAACTTCAATCCGCTGGCTTCGCAAGCGCGCTACATTCCGAAGAACAATCCGACGGGCTATGTGCAGTCGTGGCATTTCACGATCCAGCGGGAACTCGCAAAGGACCTGGTGTTGGATGTCGGCTACGTCGGCAATAAGGGCACGCACTTGATGGATCTGGCCGATTGGAACCAGGCTCGTCCGAACGCGGTTGGCCAGAACCTGTCGTTGCAGTCCCGCCGCCCGATCACCAATTTCGCCGCGATCGAGGTGGCATACGGAGTTGGCTTCTCGAGCTACAACGCTTTGCAGACGAAAGTGGAGAAGCGCTTCTCGAAGGGTCTGCTCTTCATCAACGCGTTCACCTGGTCGAAGGCAATCGACAACGCTTCGGGCCACCTCGAAACGGCCAACGGAGACAATTCGCGCGTCAACCTCGCGAACGTCGGCGCCGACAAGGGTGTTTCGAGCTACGATCAGACGTTGAACAATACGACGTCGTTGGTCTACGGACTACCGTTTGGCAAGGGCCAACGCTACGGCAGCGGTATGCCGCGCGTCGTCGATGCCTTCCTCGGTGGTTGGAAGTTGACGGGCATCAACACCGCGGCGAGCGGGTTGCCCGTGAACCTCACCTACAGCCCCTCTTCCGCGTTCAGCGTGAGCGGACTGCCTACATACCGGCCGAATGTTTCCGGACCGGTGATCGCGGATAACCCGACGCCTCTGGTGTACTTCAATAAGGCGAACGTCACGATTCCCACCGACGTTAGCCATCCGTTCGGTAACTCGGGACGCAACATAGCCCGCGGTCCGGGCCTGCTGCAACTCGACCTCGGTCTGCATAAGCAGTTCCAGCTGTGGTCGGAAAGCAGCCACTTGGAATTCCGCGCGGAGTCGTTTAACCTGACGAACCGCTCGAACTTCCAGGCTCCGGACGGCAACATCAGCAACAGCACGTTCGGCCGCATCTCGGGGACCTACCCGGCGCGTCAGTTCCAGTTTGCGCTCCGCGTGTCGTTCTAGAGAGAAGGCGATTCGATTCGTACTTTGGGCCTCCGGCAAATGCCGGAGGCCTTTTTGTTTGGAGTCCGCTAGTGTCCTCAGTCCGAAGTTCCCATAATAAGAGAAGCCAAGTTGGCACGCTTGGGAACCAGTCAGCATGGGCCGACCAACCAAGCCTATCGAGCTGATTCGTACACGCATTCCCGCGTGGTAGCAATATCTCAGGGACAGCCCGCTAGTCAAGGTCATCGCAATTGACATGGTCATTTCCCTTTCTTGGTTTGACAGGCAGCCGGCCGCCGCGGCCGTTGCTTCCCTGAGACGGACCTGACTACTGTGTAGCCATTCTTGGTCGGCATCGGAGTCTTTCCAAGCGCCAACGCTCCTTGGATGAGTGCTTCGACTTCAACCCTCCTTAGCGTGTCAGCATTTTCCAAGCGCAGGTTGCGAGTCTGGTTTCCACTGCCCGACAGTAAGCGCTCTGGATCCTTCAATTTGACGCCATTAATAAAACAGATCGAGACGCCCTTAGCTTGTGCTGCTATTGAGAGAACCGCTTCAGAGGCCCGCTCGTTAGGACCGTAGCCGATTACAAAGAAATTGTAGTTGTCATAGACGAGTTCGACTGCGCCCGGGAGCCGTTTTCTTAGAGCCTTGCGGGCAGCCCGTATCTGGCTGGCCACAGTCGCGTCGAACTTGTCGATGAATCCGTCGAGGCGGTTCTCAACCGTCTCAGCCGAATCCGGCTTTGTATCTGATTTCGTCGGGATTTCCTAATCTTACATCCACATCCGCTAGCAGCCGTGCCTAATCAGCCTTTTGAGAAAGCAGCGAGGTCTGTTCCATTTCCGCTACACCACATTCTGAAAGGCCAATCGCAATTTCCCTCCGCTTGACGGTGCCGTCGCGACCATGCCCATCCGAAGCCCGTTTGCCACAGGCCCCCAAGAGACGGCTTAGTCTCATTGCCGGAACCGCCGAGATAGGTAGCGTAAGAGATCTTCGGATCGATCACAAGCGTTTGTTCACGGTCATATTCCGCGATCTCGAAGCCGATTGCTCCGCTTGGAAGCCGGACATAACGACTACGGATGCGGCGACCGTTCTGAACGATCGCGGGCGGATGCTGGCGAAGCACGCCTTCCGGCGTTTTGAGAGCGATGCCGCCGTCGGGTTCCACTTCGATCGAGTCGAAGCCGGAATACCGCAATGCAACCGACTTTGGGTCGGCGCCAGGAGCGAGCACCAGATCGAACTCCAAGTCCGGGCTGGCGTAGAAAACCACGTCCACGCCGGGGAACGCTTCCTGGTAGCGAACCTTCTCGAAGGTTGGAATCGCGTCGAACCAATACTTCGGATCGGACCCCCTCCGGTAATTGCGAACCGCGGATGTGCGGGATTCGCCGCCAACGGGTCCGGACTTGCGGCCAAACTCAAGCCGCGCTTGCCCTGTGTCCGAGGTCGAAGACGACGCCGTTTTGTTCGAGCAACAAAAGGAACCCGCGAGTCTTGGCGGCGAACAGTGCGGACGCGGGTGCCTGGCCGAGGTTGGGCTCAAAAAGAATTGGCGGCGCAGACACGGAAGTGCGGATCGGCGGTGTCGCATACAGGGGCGATAGGGCCGCCAGAACCAACGGAATATGATTGCGCATGACGTTCGTTAGAAGGCTCATCATACCTCCCACCTTTCTCGGGAACAATGGTTGGTTTGGACAAGATCTACGACGAAGTTGGCCGCCAGGAAGCGCTTGCGACCGTCCACCCACCAGCCCACCAATCCCGCAGCGAAGCGTGTTAGACGGGAATGAACGCGGCAAGCCATCGGCCATTTCCGCGACAGTGGCGAACGGAAGCAGCGTCTCGTCGCCGCTGATGGTCTGCTGCCCACCCAGCATTCCAGCGGGCGCGCCCATGTTGGCTGGCAATGGTTCCGTCGTAACCAGGTCCGCCAACTGCGGAAACTTCTTCACCGCCCGGTTCACCGACGACACGCCGCCTGCCATCGGCGATTCGGCAAATGCAAATTGGAAAGACCACCGGCAACGACGTGCAACAAGCCAGCTTGAACTCTTTCGTGCGGTGGTAACAGTCTGCAAGTGCTGTCATCACCTCGAATACGCGAAGGCTCTTCCGCCGCTCTCGCTCCCCCTCCTCGATGGCCTCGGGAGACAGCCCGGCGTGAGCAAGAGAAGGCATCCAACCTGTCGGCCAGAAAATCGCGCGAGTCGCAGTGTGATTCCGGCATCCGCCCCGACTGCCCACGTGTGATGCCACCCGCGTGAACAAACTCGACCAACTGCAGAACGTCGCCACCAGTGCCACCGCCTAAACAGCACCAGGCTTGCTTGTCGAGCATGATATTCAGCGACCGTTTAGACTGGCTCTTGTGATTCGGGCAATCGCAGTGCAGAATGCGTTCCGAGGATTGGGTAATCCGTCCGCTCAAGAGTTCGTGCGCGATCGAACCGATATCGATCGACGTGATCTTAGGCGCGTAGAGGGTATTGAAAACCTGATCGAGGCCTTCCTGCGTGGACTTGCGCGTGTAAATTCCGCATCGAATTCCCGCTCGGGCCGGAAGGCCATGTCCGTCTTCCCTGGGTCGCTTTTCAGCTCGCACGACGTGCCTCCTTCTCCAGACCGAAGAACGCGAATCCGTTCCAGCGCGTCCCGGCAATCTCGCCGGCGATTCCGCTTAGCGATGTGAATCGACGACCGGCGTATTCGAATCCTTCGCTCAGAACCTTTACAACGATGGTCTGACCGTTGTAGTTCTTCACGATCAGGCATCCAGGCATTGGAAGCCGTGCGTCTCGTCCCTGAATCACCCTCGTGGTCACCGTCTGATCCAGCGGAACGCCAGCTTTTTCGTCGCGATGCGTTGTCGGAGATACGTTTTCGCAATTCGGTTCCGCGTGCGATGCCGATGGCGTATTGCCGCACCGACTCCGGGGAGGCCACCATGCTCTGCTGCTTGCAGGTGCCAGGCGATCTTCCGTCGCAGGTGCTGGCCGTTCGAGATCGGATGCTCCGACCCAAACAACTCTCGATGAACCTCCTGCAGTTGCCGGGCGTTCATCCTCGGCAAATCTTCGATCCGCGGCGCCTTGCTG